>JACKBT010000009.1 GCA_020634415.1 Ardenticatenaceae bacterium | reverse complement strand
ATGATGTAGAGCATAGACAAGATAAAGGCCAGACCACCCATGCTGATGACAACGGCCGTTAACACCAAAGCCTGTGGCAACGCATCCGCCCGCAGCCCCGCAACCGTGCTGTAAGCCGGCACCACCCCATTCACACTGCCCGCCGCCAGCAAAAACAGATTAATGGCACTGCCCAGCAAAATCACCCCCATCGCCGAGCGAATCACATTCCGCTGCAACATCTGATACAACGCCACACCAAACAAAACCCCAATACCTATCGCCGTTAAAAGTTCCATATCACACTCCGGTCAAAACATTCACAACGGTGACTTCAATCACCAGTCAATGTCTCCACATCCACCGCTGGCCGCCCCAGCGTATCCAGCATCACACTCACACTGCCCAAAACCGCCAGCGCAATCGCCACCTCAAACAAAAAGCCCGAACTCAGCTTCACCCCCGCTGGCAGCGGCAAATGAAGCAGTGCCCCATAATCAACGGGAGCCAGGAAAAAGCCATTAAGCAGCCATGCCGCCAGCCCATTCACCACCACCAGCAGCACACCCACCCCCATAATCTGGCGCGGATAGAGCCACCACAACCGCTGCCGCGTCTCCCGAAAGCCAAACACCACATACTTCAACCCAATCGCCAGCCCCATCATCACCCCCGCCGTAAACCCATCGCCCGGCTGATCATGGCCGTACAGCATGTGAATGGCCGCAATCATCATGGCAATGGGCAGCAGCCCATCCGCCACAGCGCGGATATAGCGGGATGCCTGTTCACCACCAATGCCTTGCGTGGCAAACGGCCGTCTACCCCACCACGCCCCCTCCGCCAACGCCTGCCCATGATCATCATGCCGCCGTGCCGCAAACCGCAGCAGCGTATACACCCCCAGCCCTGCCAGACTAAAAACAGCAATCTCCACCAGCGTATCCAACGCCCGAAAATCCACAATAATCGCCCCCACAATATCACTGGCCCCCGTCAGCGGCCTGGCATTTTCATTGTAAAAAGGAGTCACCGCGCTAACACGCGGCCGAGAAATGAGCGCATTCAAACTTAGCACCGTCACCAGCAGCCCACCCAACATCGCCACCAGCAGATTACGCCACTGCACCCCCGCATTCAGCTTTTGCGCCGCTTCCCGCTGGCGGCGCGGCAAACGGCCGATTGCCAACACCAGAATCACCGTCGCCAACACATCCACCACAATCTGCACCAAAGCCACATCCGGGGCCGGTTCCACCGCCATATACACAGCCACCCCCAACCCAGCCGCGCCCAGCGCCAAAATGGCAAAGAAATCCCGCTTAATCACCACCGAGGCCAGGGCCGCCCCAACGGCCGTTACCAAAGCCAACAGCCGAATCACATCAAACTCCGCCCGCAGCCCCGACAAAACCCGCCCATCCCCCGCCAAAGCCGGCCACTGTCCGCCGCTCACCACCACCACCAACGCCACCATCGCCACCATCATCACCGTCAGGTAATGGCGCAGTTGCCCCGTTTGCAGCCGCGTCACCCCCCACGCCGCCTTATCCAGCGCCCCCAGCACACCCTCATACAAATGGTCAAACGACCCATCGGGCAGGCGGTGCTGCCAGGCCACCAGCCGCCGCCGCTGCCAAAAGAGCAAACTGCCCAGCCCAATCGCCAGCAGCGACAGCAGCAGAGGCACATTCAGCCCCGTCCACAATGCCAACGACACCTTGACCTTAGCCCCAAACGCGGCCGCCGCCGCCGCGCCCAGGAATTCCGCCACCACTTTCGGCTCTGGCAGCAGCCCCAACGCCAGCGACAGCAGCGCAGGTACAGCCGGCATAAGCAGCATCCCCCACGCCGCCTCTTGCGCCTGAAGGCTGGCCCCCCGCGGCGGCCCCATGAACACATCTACAGTCACCAGCCCAGCCTGCACCAGCTTAAAGGCAGCCGCCACCACAATGGCTCCGGTGAAGAGCCAGGAGATGACGGTGGGTAAAGAGGGATGAACGGCCGTTGCCAGCAACGTCTCCTTCGCCAAAAAACCAAACAGCGGCGGCAGCCCCGCCAGCGACAGGGCCGCCATCACCACCAGCGCAAACGTCAGCGGCATCCGCTGACGCAAGCCGCCCAACCGCCCCACCACCCGCGTCCCCGCCGCCAAATCCACCACCCCCGCCAACATAAACAACGCCGATTTATAAAACGCATGGGCCACAACCCCAATCACCAACGCCTTAAACGCAATCTCTGTGTCCTGCCCAATCAGCATCATCAAAATGCCCAACTGCGAGATGGTCGAATAGGCCAACAGGGCCTTCAAATCTTGCTGCTTTGTGCCCAAGTAAGCCCCCGTCACCATCGTCAGCAGGCCAAAGAGACTGAGCAGCCAAAACCACGCTTCCGTTTGCCCCAGGGCGGGATTAAGCCGCGCCAGCAGATAAATGCCCGCTTTGACCATCGTGGCGCTGTGCAAAAAGGCACTGGCGGGCGTGGGCGCACTCATGGCCGCTGGCAGCCAGATGTGGGCGGGCGTTTGCGCCGATTTGGTGAAGGCCCCAAAAGCCACCAGCCCCAGAGCCACCAGATACAGCTCACTGGCGCGAATGGTCTCGCCGCTGGCTAAAATCGTGGCAAAGTCTGTGCCGCCAGCGATGAAGCTGACGAACAGCAGACCCGCCAGCAGGGCAATGCCGCCGCCGCCGGTAATGAACAGGGCCTTGAACGCGCCGCGCCGCGCCGCCTCGTATTGGTATTTGTAGGCCACCAGCAAGAAGCTGGTGATGCTGGTGCCTTCCCAAAAGATGAACAGAGTCAGCACGTCGCCGGCCAGTACCACGCCCAGCATCATGCCCATGAAGAGGAAGAGGTAGGCCAGGAAGCGATTGGCTTCTCTATCCTGAGCGAAGTAGTAACCTGCGTAGATGATGATCAGGGTGCCGATGCCTGTTACCAGCAGGGCAAAGAGGGCGGCCAGGGCATCGAAGTAGATGCTTAGGCTCAGGTTGAGTGGGCTGATCCAGGGGATGGTGTGGGTAACGGCCGTTTCCCCCAATCCCCCCGTTTGCCACAGTAACAAGCCAAAACTCGCCGCCGGAAAAAGAGAGAGGAGCCAACCGCGAACGGCCGTTACCGGCAGCCATTTGCCCATGCCCCACACCACCACAGCCGCCAGCCACAAAATAAAAATCGCCACAAGAAACGTCATAATCCCAGCCCTCTTCCCTTATGTCAACTCAGCCTGCATCCGAATGTAATGCAGCACATTTTCACGGGTCAGCACCCCCACCAGCGCACCATCGCGCAGAACTGGCAGTTGATTAACATGATGCTCATCCATTTCGCGCAGCGCTTGCAGTAACGGCACAGTCGGCTCGGTCGTAATTAACTCCGGCCAGGCAACCATCAACTGCGCCGCCGCAGTCAGCCGCCACTTGTCCCGCCCCAGCGCAGAAACGTCCGTCATCGTCAACATACCATCGGGGTGGGCTGAGGCTTCATAGCCGTAACCACTGTGCCGCACAAAGTAGTAACGCGGGCCGCCGCGCACAATCAGCTCATCCACCAGCCTGCTCACCGGCAGATTGCTTTCGATTTCTTGCCACTCCTGCTGCATCACCTGTTCCACCGTCACCTGCGCCAATGCCTGCCGCATGTTCACTTCGGTGCTGTAAGCGGTGGCCGAGTTGTACAAAAACCAGCCAATGAAGATGAGCCACAAACCATCAAAGAACTCGCCCCCCACCATTTGGAAAATGCCATACCCCATGAAACCATAGGCCATAAGCTGCCCCGTAAAGGCGGCGGCTTTTGTCGCCCGGCGATAATCGGTGAAGTGCCAGACGATGGCGCGGAAGATGCGGCCACCATCCAGGGGAAAGCCAGGGATCATGTTGAAACCGGCCAGCAGCAGGTTGATGCGCAGCAGGTATTCGGTGGGGGCCGCCAGCCAGGGTATCTGCTGATCAAGTTGGTAGAGCAGAAAGAAGATGCCTGCGGCCAGGAGGCTGGCAAGGGGGCCAGCGAGGGCAATAACGAATTCTGACCAGGGTGACTTTGGCTCGTCGGCCATCTCGGCCACGCCGCCGAAGATGAAGAGGGTGATGCGCCGCACCCCGATGTGATAGCGCAGGGCAAAGTAGGCGTGGGCCAGTTCATGGAAGATGACCGAACCGAAGAAGAAGACGCTGGTGAGGAGGGCCAATACCCAATATTGGGCGGTGGTGAGGTCGGGATAAGCTGTGGGCATGTAGCCTGTGGCTAATGACCAGGTGAGAAGGAAAAATATTAGATACCAACTGTTGTTCACCCCGACGGGGATGTTCCATATTTTGAAGAGTTGAACTGTTTGTCTCATGTTTTGCCTAAAACAAAAAAGCCGACGTGAATACTCAGGAGTTCATTTCCTGGGTAAAAACGTCGGCTTATTCTGCAACCAGTCCGCTTTGGCGTACTGTTTGCCTAATCCGCCAGAAATAAAAAGGGCTGACACCCAAGCATACGTTTGTTTGAGTGTCAGCCTACTTTACAACTAATCTTTTTGATTCTTTGTTTTGTCTGCTTGACGGGTACAAAATATCATAATTTTTGGGGGAGATCAATGGGGTTATTTGGTTCTTAGATATTTCTAACGTGGATGGTGATCTTGGGGCGGCGTTTTCTGTTTTCGGGAAAGCGGTTTGGGGGTACTATGATGGGTATTGATAAGGAGTAGTGATGATGCCAAGAACGATTGGGCAAGTGGAAGCAGATTTGACGAAGGCGATTGTGCGTTTTGAGAAGGAATATTTGGGGCGCGGGCCTAAGGATGCGCGGACATACATTATTGGGGATATGATTTTTATCCGTTTGCAAGGGGTGTTGACTCCGGCGGAGCAGAAGCTGGCGGAGAATAAGGACAGCCGGACGTTGGTGAAGGAGACGCGCCGCCAGTTGTTTGAGTCGTCACGGCCGTTGTTGGAGGCGATTGTGCGGGAGGTGACGGGGGCGGCGGTGGTGAGTCTGCATACGGATATGAGCAGCAGGACGGGGGAGCGGATTGTGGTGCTGACAACGAATATGAATCTTGAGGAGCAGTTGGGTGGCCGGGCGACGCTTTGATGTTTTTACATTCTGGAGGTTTCGGTTTATAACAACGGCAGGGTGTGTATTATGACGAATTTGAATAGGGCGACGATTTTGATTACGGGGGCGGCTGGCGGGTTTGGCCGGGAGATGATTAAGCAGTTTTTGGGGAAGAGCGGCCGTCTCATTCTGACGGATGTGGATGAGGCGAGGCTGACGGAAGTGGCCCACGCGGTGCAGCAGCAGGTTGGTTCGGGGGAGATTGTGGCTTGTGTGGCGGCGGATTTGGCAACGGCCGTTGGCTGCCAAAAGTTGTATGCGTTTTGCCAGTCGTTGGCGCTGCCGTTGGATGTGTTGGTGAACAATGCGGGGCTGGGAGTTTACGGCCGTTTTGATGAAACACCGGCTGAACGTTGGGAGCAGGTGATGGCCGTTAATTTGCTGGCCCCGATGCGGCTGATTCACACCTTTGTGCCGGATATGATCGCCAGGGGACGCGGGCATCTGGTGAATATGTCTTCGATTGCTGGCTGGGTAGGGTCATCTGGTCTGGCGACCTATGCGGCAAGCAAGTATGGGCTGCGTGGGTTTGGTGAAGCATTGTGTGAGGAGTTGAAGCCGTATGGGGTGCGGGTAACGGCCGTGTATCCCTTCTTCAGCCGCACGCCCATTCTCGATTCGCCTCGTTTTGGTGTGATGCAGCGCGGCCCTCTGCCCGATGAAATGGTGACGAATCCGGCTGATGTCATTGGTGAAGTTGTGCGGGGCATTGAGCAGAATAAACAGCATATTTTTCCTGATAAAACGGCGCGGCAGATGCACATGCTGAAGCGTTACTGGCCTGGTTTGTTGCAGTGGGTAACACGGCGGCTGGAAGCAAAAGTTGACATAAAGTAATTTGCCAGACTATTCTTTTTATTGACATAAAGTGAGATATGGATGAGAACTCTTCTTGGATAAAAAACGGCCGTGCCATGGGCTGGCTGCTTGTTTTGATAGTGGGAGTGGGAACGGGGTATACGATGTTGAAGGAGGCGGTGGAAGAACGGCCGTTTGACAATCCCCCCTGGCTGGCTATTGGTGTTATCTTCATCACCATCGTAGCACTCCTACTGAGCCAACAAGAAAGCAATGAAAGTCAGGCAGTGCCAAAGCTGCAAATGCGCTATTTACCAAGATGGGCACAGCGATATTTGGGGCTGGCAGATCGTTATGGCCGACTCCTAACCATCACATTGGCCGTTGTGTTGGTCATTTTTGTGTTATACAGCATCCCCAACATGGTGCTGCCGGATAATCAGTTTGATGGTTTGCTGCTCACCTGGATAGCTGCCTTTGTCTTGTATCTGGTGGCCTTGATACCGCCGTTAAGCAGTTGGAATTGGCCTGACGGACAGTGGTGGGAAGCGCATAAATGGCACATCACGGCTGCCACCGGTTTAACATTATCAGCACTCACCCTGCGGGTATGGCGATTGGAGACGCTGCCATTTACGCTGGCGGGCGATGAAGGCTCACAAGGATTGGAAGCGATTCGTGTGTTGGAAGGGCAGATTCGTAACCCCTTTGCCACTGGCTGGCTGGGTGTACCCACGTGATGAGTTTTTTCTTTAATAGTGTGCATGATCAAGCTGTTGGGGGCGCCACAATTTTGGGGCTGCGTTTGCCTGGGCATTGGTGGAAACAACGGCCGTTTTGAATCACATTCTTACTTGTAAAACGGCTAAAAACACTAAACGGCTGTGGTGATCGCTTTTCTGGCAGCCACCTATCACTACCATATTCACTTCTCTCGGCTTGTTCTAATCAAATTGCTGATCCCTTTTTATGGCTCTATCGTTGCTGTTTTGTACCGCGCCCTGGATGAACATCGTTGGTTAGATTGGGCTTTGGCTGGCGGCGTGGCGGGTTTGGCTTTTTATTTATGTGGGGGCACGGTTAACGGCCGTTGTCATGCTCGCCGTCATTGTTTATGAATTCATTCGCCAGCCGCGCCGCTTTTTGGGGCAGCCAGGTGGGGTCTTATTTTACTCGGTGGTTTTTGCTGATAAGCGGCCCCATCATCCAATATGCCAGCTTCCCCGATGACTTTAATGCCCGCATCAACGCTGTGGGCATTATCCAAAGTAACTGGCTCGAACGCGAAGTGTCAATCCGCCAGGAACCTGTTACATCTATTTTATTCGATCAATTTCGCCGATCATTTTTGGCCTTTAACTATTATCAAGATCGCACCGTGTGGTATGGCTTACGTCAGCCATTTTTAGACCCATTCTTTGGTGCACTGTTTTTATTGGGATTGGGCATTAGCACATTGAGATTGTGGGGGAAAACGGCCGATCCGCGTTCGGCCGGGATGGTAGCCTGGTGGTGGGGTGGGATGCTACTGGGCGGCATGTTAACCGAAAGCCCTCCATCCAGCCAACGCCTCATCACTCTAGCCATTCCAACCTGTTTTTTTATTGGCTTAGCTATTTGGGAAGTGGTGCAGCTAATGGGGAAGTCATTTCACCGGATACCCCAAAAGGGGATGTTGGGGTTGGGGGCTTTTCTGTTTAGTATCATCAGCTTGACCACCTATTTTGCCGATTACACACCACAGCGAATCTATGGTGGCCCCCATGCGGAACTGGCTACAGAAATCGCCCCCAAACTGCGTGAATTAGCGCCCAATCACCGCATCTACTTTATGGGTGCCCCCGCCATGTATTGGGGATTTGCCACATTGCCCTATTTAGTCCCCCAGGCTGATGCCCTAGATTTGACGGCCCATTATGCCGAAGCAGCCAGCCAGGATTTGATCACGCTGGATAAAGATGCTGTTTTTGTCATCCTGCCCCAACGCTCCGACGAATTAGAATTAGTGGAGCAAACCTTTCCCAATGGCAACCTGATCAATTATTTCTCACCGGTTGAGGGGCATTTGTTGGTGCAGTTGTACGTTGCTTCGATACCTTAATTGTGGTGGTTAGCTGAAGTTAGACGGCCGTATCAGTGCCGTCCCAAACATTTTGCTATCCTGAATAGTCCATTCGCCTTCACCGGCATCCTCACGAACATGGTCAAAAAAGCCTTGCACGCGGCTGTCTAGCAAGTCAATTTGGTGCAGCAGAACCGCCTCTAATGTCTTTGGCACTACCGGCGATCCCCATTCACGTGTGCCATGATGGGCGGCCACCAGGTGTACGAGCTGGCGTAACAAATCCTCTGGGAAATCAATCTCTGCGGCCGCCCGTTCAATCATCACAATGGCCCGCACAATATGCCCCACCAGCTTGCCGTCTGATGAAAGAGCAAAAGAGCCTTCGACGGTATATTCGGCCGTTTTGCCCATATCATGTAATAAAGCACCAGCCATTAACAAATCCCGATTCACAAACGGATAATGCGCCGACAACATTCGAGCCAGCTTCGTCATACTGAGTGAATGCTCTAGCAAACCCCCGATAAACGCATGGTGCATCCCCCGTGCTGCCGGCGCACTCACAAATTGAGGTAAAAAATCCTCCTGCAACAAGAGATGCGACACAAGCTTTTGCCAGGGTTCGGCCAGGGCTTGGATGAGATCATATAGCTCTGTCACCATCTCCTCACGGGGGCGTTGGCTAGATGGCAAGAAGTCACCCATATCTGGATTGGCAACATGATTCAAGTCTGTGGCCATAATCTGCGTCGTTTCTTTATAGCTGTTCACTTTGCCCGAAACCAAAGCCACCACCCCCGGCTTCACCCAGCTGCGAACATAGTCTGGAACATCCCAAAAAACACCACCAACCTGGCCGCTTCTATCACGCAAAGTATAAAGCAAATAAGGACGGCCGTCCTTGGTGGTTCTTGGCACGACATCTTGCAACAAGAATGGCTCATTAATCAACTCATCACCCACATTCAAAGAAGAAATAAATTTTGTTTTCACTTGAAACCTCTTGTGTTACTCCTACATGATTTCAAATCCACCAGGGATATACTCAATAGCGTAACTGACCGTATATTGTTTATAAACAAAGAGTATCAGTAGATCGAAATCCTTGTGGGGCGATTTTGCAAATCGCTCAGACGATTTACAAAATTACCCCACAACACACTCGTGATCTGTTTCGATCTACTGAGTATAACTGAACGCCCACCTCGGCAAGCAGGAAACATCTACCGAGGAATCCCCTTCGCAGCTCGTGAGCAGTGGGGCTGGGATGTTTCCCGTGAAACATCCCTATCAACCTTCTAAAGCACCTCAGTCAACTTTCATAAACCCATGTTCAATTTTTTGCAGAATCACCTGCAAATAAGGAACATATTCTGTTGATTCATAGAGAGCTAAGGCTGCTTCCTCAATATCAAATCGCTCTTCTAGAGATTGTATTGCCTGTAAATAAACAGCATCACATTGAACCACTGCGCCCCTAACAAGTTTGCTAGAATTAATCTGCAAACTTACGGGAGCCATAGCTAACGATGCAGCCTTCGCGGTGCGAATAACCTGAGCTTTTCGGCTTAATAGAAGAACATCATTGATGGCATTCTTAGAAACTTCAACGTCATTTTGCTTAGCATAATAATCAGCAAGTGAAGATTGCAGTTCGCGCCACTCCATTTCTTCATTCTTCTCTAGTATTTTGATCATGTCCTTGATCACTTTGATTCGCAAGTCGGCGGCCAAGACAACACGCAGCCTCATCTTCTTCAGCCCAGTACGGTACTTTTCATGGAGTAAAGTCTCTGTGGGTGCTGTTTGTGGGCGGCAAACATATGTGGTCGTATCTTCGTGATAAATATCAATTAAATCAGGATACCCTTTTAAAAACTGGGTGAAATTGCCATCTGTATGCTGGGAGTGATCGAATCTATTATTACTCAAATCATTGAGCCGTTGTTTAACAACGCTTGCCTGAATACGATTCGTATCATGCAATAATTCATCAAGCACATGAATCAGCAAATCGCGCACATGCAAAGCTGGCTGCTGAACAAAGGTAGTAATATCTTTGTAATAAAGGTAATCATCACACAGATGAGCCAGACTGTAACTGGCAGTGTGTTTAACACCAATGCCAATTACCTGTTTGCCGTGCTGCCGTAAGCATTGAACAAGGGGGGTGAAGTCCCTATCACCAGTAATTAACACATAAATGTCGTAGGGTTGGTTAGCCAATAACGTGCTGATAGCATCTACAACAATTTGCATATCGGCAAGATTTTTACCGTAGCCACTCACATCAACGGCCGTTTGAATAATAAATCCAGCCGTAGCCAGTTGTCGCAATAGTTTGTTATTTTGCCGACTATCACCATAAGCACGACGCAGCACCACGCGGCCCTCAAGCGTTTCCTCCAGATAGTTTAGCAACAGATCAATATCAAAATTCAAATTGGCATGTTTGGCACCAATCGCAAAATTATCTAAATCCAGAAATAGAGCTATATCGCCCATGATCAGCCTCTTAAATATTACTCATGAAAATATTCTACTTGATTCAACCATTATCGCAATGATCCATCCCATCAATCTCCCATCCTCATCACCAATCAGAAGGTAATTCATCAGACAGCACTCTTGCTATTTATGTAAATCATGCTACCATATCAGCTTAACAATATGTCAACTTGATAGTTGTTCTCATTGGAGGTAGATAATGAAAAATACATTTTGGAGTGGGAAACCCTGGCAGGCATTTAAGACCTTTGCTATTTTATTTTCCTTCACAGTCAATATTGTTGTCATTATTGTCTTGCTATTAGCTGCTCCGTTAATCATACCTATTGTAGATAGTATAGCGAAACCCATTGTTGGCGGGCTTACAAGCAGTTTCGTTGATATGAGCAAAGCCAAGATCGTGCGTACTATTACCGTGGAAGATGAGATTCCCATCGAATTTACCCTTCCCCTGGAAACAAAGACAGATGTTGTCCTCGCGGAGTCTGTACCGCTAAATGTACCCGCCCAATTTAACTTACCAGGCAACGGCGGACGAATCAATGGGCAGGTAGCAATTGAGTTGCCGCAGGGATTAATACTGCCTGTAGAGCTAAAATTGGAAGTGCCCGTGCAAGAGCAAATTCCCGTCGCCTTGAATGTAGACGTGGAAATACCCCTGGATGAAACAGAATTGGGGCAACCCTTCAATACGCTACGGGGATTATTTGAGCCACTTAATAACCTCCTTCTGAAGTTACCAGCCACGAATGATGAACTGATTGACCGAGTAATGATTGGGCCTAATCCTCAGGCGACGGTTGTAGGAACGGCCGATCAATAATAGCCCCCCATGCCTTCAGATACCCCTCCAGTATGTGACTATGAAGGCTCTGATTATCGAGAGCGCTTTTGGGAAGGGCAAGAACGCAGTTACGAAGATAGCGTAGAACGCATTGCGCTTAGGCGGCTCATGCCAGCATCAGGGTCCACCCTCATCGAAATAGGTGCCGGGTTTGGTCGGTTGGCAGAAGAATATCGAGGCTACGAAAAAGTTGTACTCTTCGATTATTCGAGATCTTTGCTGCGCCAGGCACAAAGTCATTTAGGCACCGATCCCCGCTTCATCTACGTCGCCGGCAACTGGTACAAAATGCCCTTCGTGACTGGGCTGTTTTCAACCTTGGTGCAAGTCCGCACCCTACACCACGCCGCCGATGTACCCGCCTTATTCCAACAACTACATCGAATCGCCCAGTTTAACAGTTGTTATATTTTGGAATTTGCCAACAAACACAACTTAAAAGCCATTTTACGTTATCTACTCAAACAGCAAACTTGGTCGCCCTTCTCTCACGAGCCAATTGAGTTTGTAGAGCTAAATTTCAATTTCCATCCCCAATGGATTAGTCAACAGTTGCAGATGGCAGATTTTTTGCCCTCACAAATGTTGACGGTTTCCAGGTACCGATTGTCCACGCTCAAAAGGTTACTTCCTACCAGGTTATTGGTAAGCTTGGACAGTTTTTTCCAATGGACGGGCAATTGGTGGCAGCTTTCCCCGAGTGTATTTGTAAAAAATAGATTTCAAGGCAGCCCTACTCCATTATCTGGCAATGAGTTTTTTGCTTGCCCCGAATGTCTAACACCATTGGGCAAGGTAGACAACGGCCGTCTAACCTGTCCCAATCCCCACTGCCAATTACAATGGGCCGTTGAGAATGGACTTTATAACTTCAAAGAGCCAATTACCTAGTCCATTTTATGTCAACTTGATTTGCAAAAAAAAAGCACAGCCCTGGCTGCGCTTTTTTTATCCTACAAACTCTATCTTCGCGGCTCCACAACAATCCGAACGGCCGTTCGCTCCTGTTCATCAATAGCAACTTCCACAAAGGAAGGGTCACAGACTACATGAACCCCTTCCTCTTCAAGATAACCTTTCGCAATCACAATCGCCTTTATTGCCTGGTTTACAGCACCGGCCCCAATAGCCTGAACTTCTGCTCGTTGCGATTCTCGAATAACGCCCGCAATCGCACCAGCCACAGCAGCAGTTCGAGAACGAGCAGAAACCTTAATAACACTCATGTTGGCCTCCAAGTGAGTCATAGAGTTGTACCCTAGTACTAAAAATTTGAGTGAATTCTAGCTAATTCCAGAGGAAATTGTCAAGCAACCCAAATTCCCCAGCTATCAAAGAAAGCACAACCTGTGGATAACTTGCCAAAATCTGTGGAAAAACCCCCTGTTTTGTGGAAAACTTTATGACTACCATCAGTTCCTACTTTTGTACCATCAACAAATATGGGGTGCTCGCTCGCCTTCTTACCACATATGGGGTCAACCCACATGGTACATCATCTAGCCTCCATACCCACGACGACAAACAATCCCCATATAACTAACAACAGGCAATAGCCTAAATGGCAAAAACAGGGGCATACCTGGAAATCCCAGCCCTTTGCCCCCATATATGGGGGCAAAAGAAAAGAATAAACAATTCCACAAGCCCTACTACAAAACTACTAAAGAATATAAAATCCAACTGAAAAGGTGGATAACTAGTTAATTACTTTCTAGGGGAGGCAGGATTGACAACTATTTGCCAAGAGAAACAAATTCGATAAGACCGAAACTATCATCATCGGCGGGCAGAGCCGCCACACGCACCAGCATTCTTTGCCCATTCTCATCAGCTAACACAACGGCCGTTTGCTCATTCCACTCATCCCACAGATCACCAGCCACAATCTTAAAACTGCGCATCGTCCCCAATGATCCAAACGACATATCTTGCTCGATGTTATAACCGTTTAATACAACAGTTGCCACCGCATTCTTTCTTGGGGGACAATAAATATTAAGAGGCGGCGATTCATGGCCGTTGTGTTCTTGGTTTTGCTTATTGTCGGCAGACTGACGCTGCCATCTCCCCCAAAGATGGGACACTAATCCGGTATGCTTTTTCTTTTTTTGTTCACCCATCGCAATTACACCTACTAAAATCACCAACAACTATAGAGTAGCCTACTTTGACGCAATAGTCTAGTAGTAGGAAAATATAAAACACTTAAATTCCACATTACGAGATTTTGACAGATGACTAGGCTCATCAGGAGCAGACCCCGTGAACTCTCTGGCCCCCATATTAGCCGCCTTACGCCTTAACCAAGACTTTATGTCTAATACTGTCGCTTGGGAAAAATTTCCCCAAAGAGCAGCTAAAACAAGAGCCATCGCTGCCGCATCACTTTCAGATGCCATTCTGTCCGCCTTACAGCACAAGGGCATTGACAACCTCTTCACCCACCAAACGGCCGCTATCCAACACGCCCTCAATCACCAAAACGTCGTCGTTGCCACCGCCACCGCTTCCGGCAAAACATTGTGTTACACCATCCCTGTGTTACAGCGGCTGCTAGAACGGCCGTCTGCCCGCGCCCTCTACCTCTTTCCCACCAAAGCCCTCGCCCACGACCAAACGGCCGAAACCGCCAGCTTCATCAACGCCGGCAAACTCCCTGTTCAGGTAAACAGCTACGATGGCGACACCCCCCAAAACAAACGCCGCCAAATCCGCCAAAGCGAAGGCATCATCATCACCAATCCCGACATGCTCCACAGCGGCATCCTCCCCTACCACACCACCTGGCGCGGCCTCTTCAGCAACCTCGAATACGTTGTGCTAGACGAAATCCACACCTATCGCGGCATCTTTGGCAGCCACATCGCCAACCTCATCCGCCGCCTGCGCCGCATCTGCCAATTTTACGGCAGCGATCCGCAGTTCATCTGCTGCTCGGCCACCATCGCCAACCCCCAGGAACATGCCGAACGCCTCGTCGAGGCCCCCTTTGTGCTGATTGACGAAGCGCAAAACGGCGCACCCTCCGGTGAGAAACATTTCATCCTCTACAACCCGCCCATCATTGACGAAGAACTCGGCCTACGCGGCAGCAGTATCATGGCTGCCAAAGATGCCGCCATCACCTTCCTGGCCGAAGACATCCAAACCATCGTCTTTGCCCGCGCCCGGCAAACGGTGGAACTACTGCTCACCTATTTGCAGGAGCAGTTGGCCTATGAAGGGAAGGGGGAAACGGCCGTTACCGGCTATCGTGGCGGTTATCTCCCCCTCGAACGACGCGACATTGAAAGTGCCTTGCGCACAGGCGAATTACGCGGCGTGGTGGCCACCAATGCCCTGGAATTGGGCATAGACATCGGCCAATTAAGCGCGGCCGTGTTAACGGGCTATCCTGGCTCCATCGCCTCCACTTGGCAGCAGGCGGGCCGTGCTGGCCGCCGCGCCGATGTCTCCGTCGCCCTCATGATCGCCAACAACAGCCCACTGGATCAATACATCTGCCATCACCCCCGCTACCTCTTCGGCCAATCCCCCGAACATGCCCTCACCAACCCCGACAACCTGCGCATCATGGTCAAGCACCTGCTCTGTGCTGCCTTTGAACTGCCCTTCCGCGAGGGCGAGCCTTACGGCAGCTTTGGTCCGGTGGATGAGTTATTGGAGATTTTAACGGCCGAAGGCACGCTCCATCACACGCGCCAGCAATACCATTGGCTGGGCGAGGGCACACCTGCCAGCCGCGTCTCCCTGCGCACCAACGGCGACGAGACGGTGGTGATTCACGACGCCGAAAACGGCCGTACCATCGGCGAACTCGATCTGGAAAGCACCCCCGCCATGCTGCACGAAGGCGCCATCTACATGCACCAGGCCCAGAGCTTCTTGGTGGATGCGCTGGATTGGGACGGCCGTCTGGCCCACGTCCGCCCCATCGAGGTAGATTACTACACCCGCGCCAGCATCGGCAGCACCATCCGCAAGCTCCAGCCGGAGGAAGAGCGGCACACGGCTGGCATCCTCTATGCCCATGGCGATGTCACCGTCGTCACCCAGGCTACTGGCTACCGCAAAATCAAGCGGTACACGCACGAAACGCTGGGCTTCGGCGAGATTGATCTGCCCGAACAAGTATTGCAAACCGTCGGCTACTGGCTTATTTTCAGCGAAACATTAGCCGACCAACTGTATGATCTAGGCATTCTGCTTAAGCCCAACGACTATGGCCCCAATTGGCAGCAGCAGCGCCAACTGGCCTTAGAACGCGACGGCCATCGCTGCCGCACTTGTGGCGCGGAGGGCTTGTTACATGTGCATCATATACGGCCGTTTCGCGAATACACCAACTCCCGTGAAGCCAATCAACTAGACAACCTGGCTACCCTTTGCCCTAGCTGCCATCGCCGCGCCGAAGCCGGGCAGCAAGCCCGCTCCGCGTTGGGTGGATTAGCCTACGTGCTGCGCAACCTGGCTCCCCTCTACCTCATGTGCGACCCCCACGACATCCAGGTCAGTGCCGAAAGCCGCAGCCCGCTCACCCAGGCTCCCACCGTCGTCATTTACGAAACCATCGCCGCTGGTGTCGGCTTCAGCCAACGCCTCTTTGAACTGCACCACGACCTCCTCGCCGCCGCCCTCGAACTCGTCACCGACTGCCAATGCCGCGACGGCTGCCCTGCCTGCGTTGGCCCCCCTGGTGAGATTGGCCCCAACACGAAGGCCGTCACACGCCAGTTGCTAGAGATATTGACGAAATCATTAGTGTAGAGGGATTCGAGCGCATCAAATATTCAATTATCAAAATGCATCTAGCTCTGAGCAAACCCCACTGTTGCCTCTGCCCAACTGTCTGACCTCTGGCGGTAAACTTCAAGTTCTGGCCAACTGTCGTCTCCAAAAGTAATCGTCTTCACTACAACGGTTATCCATACTTCTTTACCTTCTGCTTCTATAAGTTGTTTTGCAGACTCATGGTCAATTGCAACCCCAAAAAAATGTTTGTCTACACTGTCGCAAAGAACTGGGATGGGCTCATCATTACTGCTTTCTGGATACAACAGAACCCTATACAACCCTTCGTTTTTTAATCTTTGATTTGCCCAATCTAGTAGCTCATCAGGGGCAGGCTGCATTTGAAAATGGGCAACCCTCAGAGCAGATTGATTAGGGAAATCACTAACACCCCATTCTTGGTAAAGATCACGAACTGCCCAAGAATAGCAAAAGCAACGAACCTTGTATAAGTTGCTATCCCGAATGCGTCTCTCAAAGACAATATCTGTCGGAGTTTCAAACGAAGCCGAATTAGAATTGAAGAAAAGAACAGCCATTTGTCGAAATCTGTTTTTTTGTATAATAAAAATCCCTTTTATGATAGCACAGAGAATCACATGATATGAGTGCTAAACAAACCGATATCGGCCGTTTGAACGAAAAATCCCTCCACGTTAACCTGACACAGTGATATACTTAAGCTGATGAACAGCCACGAACCAAGATTACCCTATTTATGGGACTATGAAATAAGCGAGTCAGAATTCCAGGCCATGTTAGCTGGGGAACTCAGTAAAGGCCGCTTGGGGCAGGATTGGGCGGCTGTGCGTTTGTTAGAGTACGCACCCTATGAAGAGATTGTACAACGGCTGGGTTTTGCGGCACTCATGCAAGGCTGGCCGCGTTGGCGCGACAAAATTCGTGCTGATAATCGCAAACGCGCCTTTGATTTCCTCGTTGTCTGGCTACCCCAACATCATCCAGAATTGCTACAAAGGCTCTAGCGTGGATTCCCACTTTTTTATCAATGCTCTTTACCTTTTGCAAGATGAGGTTTTGCGTCTCATCAATTCGTTGGAAACGGGCTTCTATCTCACTGGCGGCACGGCGGCATCCCGCGCCTATCTCCATCACCGTTTCTCAGAAGATTTAGATCTTTTTGTCAACTACGATGATCGCTTTGCCCACTGGATTGAGCAGATAATTCGCGCCCTTGCACAACAAACAGTTTGGCAAACCAATGTGCTGTCCAAGCAGGAATATTTCGTCCGCATATTGCTTAAACAAGCCAACACCACTTTGAAACTAGAGTTCGTTAATGATGTTCCCTTTCGTGTGGGCGAGGTGGCCGATCACCCTACTCTGGGCAAAGTTGATACGGCCGAAAATATTCTGGCTAACAAGGTTACAGCAGCACTTGGCCGCGAGGAACCCAAAGATTTAGCTGATATTTGGGGGTTTTGTACGCAAATGGGGCTGTCCATTCACGAGGCTATTACAGGGGCACAGGGAAAAGCTGCTGGTATTTTTCCTCCCGATTTTGCCAGGATCTTGCTCTCAGCTACCGAATCGGACTGGGAGCTAATTCGCTGGCTAAACCCACCAAACCCAGCCCAATTTGTGTCTGATTTGCACCAGATAGGCGAGAAGATCATCTTATCTGCTGCCTAAATGTAGTGCTGCTGCCTCGCTGATGAGATCGTTGTATGAATCCAGAACAGCCTCACATCGGCCGTTTGAACGAAAAATCCCTCCATGCTGACCTTAAACAGTGGCTGGCACAACCCGATGACCAGTTTGAGGTGGCGGTAGATGGCTTTGTGATTGACATCGTGCGCGGCGAGCGGCTGATTGAGATTCAGACGCGCAATTTTGGGGCGATGAAGCGCAAATTAAGCCAGCTACTGACTCATCACCCCGTCCATCTGGTTCATCCCATCGCCCAAGAGAAATGGATCGTCAAACTGTCACCCGATGGCAAACAAATCGGCCGTCGCAAATCGCCCAAACAAGGCACAACGGCCGATCTCTTCCGTGAACTCGTCGCCATCCCCCATCTCATGACGCACGACAACTTCTCTCTGGAACTGCTGCTCATCCAAGAGGAGGAAACACGTTACTTTGATGGCTCACGCGGCTGGCGGCGCAAAGGCTGGCTGACGCAAGAACGCCACCTGCTCACTGTCACATCCAGCCACACCTTCCACACCCCCGCCGATTTGCTGGCCCTGCTGCCCCCCGATTTGCCCTCAGCCTTTACCACTGCTCACATTGCCCAAGCCATGGCCATCCCCCGGGCTTTGGCGCAGAAGATGGCCTACTGTTTGCAGAAGATGTCCGTGATTGAGGCGGTGGGGAAAGACGGCCGTTCCATCCTCTACCACAAATCGTAGGGGTGCACCCTTGTGGTCGCCCCAAAGCAGGGCGGGCACAAGGTCACGCCCCTACCCAAACTTGTCTTATCTTGTATGATTGTGCCTCATGAAAATCCCCTTCCACGACTTTGGTGGTGACACAGGCAAACCCCTCCTCCACTTCGCTGCCCCCAACGCCTACACCCCCGCCTGCTTCCAACAGTTCATCAACCCCCTGCTGCCCCATTACCGCGTCATCAGTGCCTTGCATCGGCCGTTATGGCCCCATTCCCAACCAACAGACCTGACCAGTTGGGAGATGTTAGGCGACGACATGCTGTGCTTCTTTGAGGAGCAGGCCATCGAGCAGGTCATTGGCGTGGGCATGTCTATGGGCGCGGTGGCCACGATGTTTGCGGCGGTGAAACGGCCGTCTCTCTTCACCCAACTCATCTTCATTGAACCCGTCGTCTTGCCTCCTGCCTTCATTGCCGGTGCCATCGCCCAGCCCGAACTCCTCGATCAAGTCCCCATCATCGCCCAGGCCCGAAAGCGGCAGGATCGCTGGCCTAGCCGTGAAGCGGCCTTCACCTACTTTCGCCGTAAACGCGCCTTTGCCCGTTGGCCCGATCAATCCATTTGGGATTATGTCAATTATGGGATGCACGAAGATGGCGGCGAAATTACACTCACCTACAGCCGCGACTGGGAAGCGCACTGCTATCGCCTCTCCCCTTATCCCGCCTGGGAGACCATCCCCCAACTTCGCCATCTTCCCCTCGTTATCCGCGCCGCCGAATCCGATTCCTTTTGGTCGGAGTCGTGGGAGCTTTGGCAGCAGATGCAGCCGCAAGCGCAGTTCATACAGATTGAAGAGGCCGGGCATATGCTGGTGATGGAACGGCCGTTTCACATCGCCAACCTCGTTCTGAACTTCACACAAAACAATAGGAGCAAATAAACATGGAACCCCCCAGTATCGTTTTGATCGTCATTGGCGCAGCCTTCGCTTTTGTCATATTTTGGCTGACTATCGTCTGGTTCATTGCCCAAGTAGCGGGCTGGCCCAAACTGGCCGAAAAATATCCCGCCCGCGAACCCTGGAATCCCCAATGTTGGTCTTTGCAGAGTGCCCTCGTTCGTGGCTGGTCGCAATACCGGGCTGTTCTGCGTTTCTGTGCCGACAGTGAGAAGTTACACATCTCCGTCCTGTTCCCTTTCTCTATTGCCCACAAACCCTTGTCCATCCCCTGGCACGAGATTAGTGGTGTCAAAAAAACACGTTGGTTTATTTATGGTGTGGAGCTGCGCTTCCAGCAAGCACCCAACATCCCCATCCACATCACCACCAACCTGGCCAATCGTCTAGTTGAGGCCGCCAGTGGAGCCTGGCAGTACGAGAAATAGTAACGGCCGTTCCCCACACTCCCCTAAAAAACACATGGAATCACTCCCCACCTCTTTCCTCATTCTTGGCAGTTTCCTGGCCTTTACCCTCCTTTGGATCGCTATCATCTGGCTGATTGGTTCATTGGGTGGCTGGGCGAAAATAGCCGAAAAATATCCCGCACGGCAGCCCTGGAGCGCAACATGCTGGCACATGCAAAGTGCGCAACTGCGTGGTTTCGCCAATTACAGCGGCATTTTGAAGATTTGTGCCGATGCCGAAGGCATTCACGTGGCCACCATCATCTTCTTTTCGATGGGACACGCCCCTTTTTCTGTGCCCTGGGTGGAGATAAACGGCCGTCAACGCCGCCGCTTTCTCATTAACGATGTAGAACTCCGCTTCCAGCGCATCCCCCACATCCCCATGTCTATCAGCCCCGCCCTCGCCAACCGCTTGGTGGCGGCTTCGGGTGGAGCCTGGCGATATGAGGAGGTGGAGACGAACAAGAAGATGTAGCTGCCCATAACCTTTGCTAAATGGTATGGCTTGCATGATTTTGTAAGTTTGAGCCTATCTACCCCACAAGAAAACAGATGAAAATAGTAACGGCCGTTCAAAACCTAACCGCCATTGCCCCCCTTCTCGCAAACGCTGATCACATTGACGTCAAGACAATTGAGGGTGATTTGCCCTTGTCGGCCTTCATTGCGGGCTTTTTATCCTATCAACCCGCCTGGATGACCTTTTTATACCGGCTGCGCTGGGCCTTTGTGCGTTTGTTGGGGATGAAGCAGCAGGGCGTGCCACGCCCTACCCGCTTGAACCCCGCAGATGTTCCCTGGCAGCTAGGCGAGGCGGCTTATTTCTTCAAGGTCGTCGCTGCCGTCCCCGAGCAATATTGGTTTGTCGAAGCCGCCGAAGCCCATCTGACAGCCAAGTTGGGCGTGGTCGCGGAGCCATTAACGGCCGTTCGCCAACGGTTCCATGTAGTCACGGTGGTGCATTACAACAAGTGGACGGGGGTGGTGTACTTTAACGTGATACGGCCGTTTCACCACCTCGTCGTTGGTAGGATGATGAAAGCGGCCGTTACGCCCAACGCCTTTTAACCACTCCCAAACGGCCGTCCCCTTCATCTTGCCCCGCCACCCCCCATTTCCCCTACAATAGCCCCCATGACACCCACCATCCTCACCCAACTGCGCCAGATATTGCTTGGTTAGAATACAAATCGAAAGTTGTAGTTATTTTGCCTTCATCTCTCTCCATTCATGGCCTAACTCCCACCTCTCAAAAAGAAAATTCTCGTCAAAAAATTTAACATTGTCCCCTTTGTGGTCAATTAAAAATTGTCTGACAGTCGGTAAGATCTCTGATTGAAGTTGTGGGTTGTTTCCATCTTCTGGGGGATTCCAATATTCTACTGCTTCCAGAACGGAGTCTATATTGACATCCTCATCGCGCTTGACCACACCTTTATCCTCAAGCATCCAATATGCCCAACGGTAGCCGGCACCCACATACTTTTTGTGTTCAAGGCATCCAAAGTACAAATTGTTCATGATTTACTTCTGTATATTGATTTAGCTGAATGTGGTCAAAGCTTTGCACCACACAATTACGTGAAACTATAGCATAGCTGTCTATCCTGTCTATTGCCCCTCCCCCCCCATTTCCCCTACAATATCCCCCATGACACCCACCATCCTCACCCAACTGCGCCAGATATTGCTCGACTACTTCGATCAAGAAGAACTCATCACCCTCTGCTTCGATTTGGGTGTGGACTATGAAAGCCTACCAGGGGCAGGCAAAGCCAACAAAGCACGGGATTTAGTCGCCTATTTGCAGCGACACGGCCGTTTACCCCAACTCCTCACCCTCGGCCAACAAGAACGGCCGCACGTCCAATGGCCCAGCCTGCCCACCACCAGTGATGATTCTTCCCCTGGCACACGCCTGGATTGGGGCGATGCCCCTGATACGGCCGTTTTCTTCGGCCGCCAACAAGAACTCAACACACTGACAAACTGGCTCACCAGCGATAACTGCCGCCTCGTCGCCATCCTCGGCATGGGCGGCATCGGCAAAAGCGCCCTCGCCGCCCAACTGGCCCACCAAGTCGCCGACCAATTCCAAGCATCGAATGCCGCATTCGATGCCGTCATCTGGCGCAGCCTGCGCAACGCCCCGCCCCCCGCCGAACTGTTCGCCGAACTGATCCGCTTCTTCACGCACAACAGCGAACTGCAACCACCCGAAGAACCCCGTCAGGCCATCGCCGAACTGTTGAATCATTTGCGCAACGGCCGTATCCTCCTCATCCTCGACAACCTGGAAACCATCCTCCACCCCAAAAACCCCGGCGACTACCTCGACGGCTACCACTGGTACGGCGAACTGCTGCGCCAGGTCGGCGAAACCCGCCACCAAAGCTGCCTCCTCCTCACCAGCCGCGAAGAACCCACCGAACTCAGCAAGCTCAAAGGGCCACACCTGCCTGTGCGCGTCTGGGATATGGACGGGCTAAACGAGCATGACGGCCGTTCCATCCTCGCCGCCAAAGGCTTACATGGCAGCGAAGCCGCCACCACCGAACTCATCAACCGCTACGCCGGCAACCCCCTCGCCCTCAAACTCGTCGCCACCACCATCCAAGAGATGTACCTGGATCGCATAGACGACTTCCTGGCCGATGGCATGATCCTCTTCGACGACATCCGCGACGTACTCAATCAGCAAATGCGCCGCGTCCTCGGCCTGGAAATGAGCATCCTCCACTGGCTGGCCATCTACCGCGAACCCGTCACTCTGCCCGAACTACGCGGGGATATGATAACGGCCGTCTCCCCCCGCACCCTCTTCGAGAGCCTCCGTTCCCTCGAACGCCGCAGCCTCATCGAACCCGGCCCCACCGGCTTCACCCTGCAAAACGTCATCATGGAATATCTCACCGACCGCCTCATCGAACACGTCCTCGACGAAATCAGCGGCACCGCTTCACCACCCGGCCCAGCCCCCAAATTCCTGCTCACCCACCCCCTCGACAGCAACACCGCCCTCTTCAACAGCCACGCCCTCATCAAAGCCACCGCCAAAGATTACGTCCGCGCCAGCCAAATCCGCCTCATCCTCAAACCCCTCAGCGACCGCCTCCTCGACTACTACAGCACGGCCAACGCCGTCGAAAGCCAACTCAAACTCATTCTGGATCGCCTCAAAGCCGAGTGCGCCACCATCGCCAATCCCCGACTGCGCGGCGGCTACGCTGGCGGCAACATCATCAACCTCCTGGCCCACATGCAGGCCGATCTCACCGGCTACGACTATGCCAACCTCGCCATCTGGCAAGCCTTTCTGCGCGATGTAGACCTCCACGCCGTCAACTTCGCCTACGCCGACATCAGCAAAACCATCTTCACCGAAACCTTCCCCAGCATCTTCTGCGTCGCCCTCAGCCCCGATGGCAAACTGCTGGCGATGGGCGACTACGCCAGCGACATTCACGTCTGGCATCTAGCCGACCGCCAAAAGCTGTTCACCTGCCAAGGCCACACCCGCCCCGTCTGGGGCCTGGCCTTCTCGCCTGATGGCTCTCGCCTCTACAGCAGCAGCGATGATGAAACCGTGCGTGTCTGGGATGCGACCAACGGCCGTCTCCAACAAACCCTCACCGGCCATACCGGCATGATCCGCGCCCTGGCCCTCAGCCCCGACGGCCGTTATCTCGCCACCCCCAGCTACGACCAAACCATCAAAATTTGGAGACTAGAGACTAGAGACTGGGGACTAGCACACTCTCCAGTCCCCAGTCTCCAGTCTCCCATTACCCTCACCGCCCACACCGGCTACGTCCGCGCCGCCGCCTTCTCCCCCGACAACACCCTCCTGGCAACAGGCGGTGCTGACAAAACCATCAGAATTTGGAGACTAGAGACTGGAGACTCCAATCTCTCAATCTCTCAATCTCTAGTCTCTAGTCTCCAGTCTCACGACGGCGGCATCTTCTGTGTCGCCTTCTCCCCCGACGGCCAACTCCTCGCCAGTGCCAGCACCGACCACACCATCAAATTATGGAGACTAGAGACTAGAGACTCTGACAATCTCCCAATCTCCAGTCTCCAGTCTCCAATCTCCACTCTCGAAGGCCACACCAACGAAGTTCACGCCCTGGCCTTCAGCCGCGACAGCCAACTTCTTGCCAGTTGCAGCCAGGATATGACCATCAAGTTATGGCAGCGCATCCCCGGCACACGGCACTATGAACTGCGCACCACACTGCTCGGCCACACCAGTTGGGTCTGGTCGCTGGCCTTTTCGCCCGATGGGCAAACGCTGGTGAGTGGCAGTGCCGATCAATCCGTCAAGTTGTGGGATGTGAGCGAGGGCGGCGACGGCCGTTGTCTGGCAACCTGGCAAGGGCGCACCGACTGGATACGCTCCGTCGCCTTTAGCACCGATGGCCGCTACCTTGTCAGCGGTAGTGCCGACAAAGTGGCGCGGGTGTGGGACGTGGCCGCAGAACAGGTCATCACCACCCTGACCGGCCACAACGACCAGGTTCACGCCGCCACCTTCAGCCCCGATGGGCAGCTTGTGGCCACCGCCTGCTGGGACGGCAACGCCTATTTGTGGCAAACGAAAACAGGTGAGCAATTGGCAGTACTAGCTGAACACGACAGCACCCCCTGGTCAATTGCTTTTCATCCTAACGGCCGTCTCCTCGCCACCGGCAGCAACGACAGCAACATCAAACTATGGGATGTCGCCACCCATCAGAGCATAGTCACCCTCATTGACCATACCGCCCAAGTCTACGCCGTCGCCTTCGCCCCCGATGGTCGCACCCTCGCCAGCGCCAGCTTCGATGGCACAGTACGCCTTTGGGATGTGCAAAATCATAACTGCCTCGCCACTTTGCCCGGCGACCAAGGCGAGCTATTTACCTGCCTCGCCTTTTCGCCCGATGGCAAACTGCTCGCCAGCGGCAGCCGCAGCAACGTCATCAAATTGTGGGGACTCGAGACTGGAGACTGGAGATTGGGTGAATCTCCAATCTCTAGCCTCCAGTCTCCAATCTCCACCCTCTCCGGCCACACCGGCTGGCTCTACGCCCTCGCCTTCTCGCCCAACGGCCGTCTACTCGCCAGTGCCAGCGGCGACAACACCGCCCGCCTTTGGCATATTTCCAGTCTCCAGTCCCCAGTCTCCAGTCTCACCCTATCCGGCCACACCAGTTGGGTTCACAGCGTCGCCTTCTCGCCCGACGGCCAAACGCTGGCCACAGGCAGCGGCGATGAGACAATTCGGCTGTGGCATGGCGAGACGAGTACATTGCAGAAGGTGTGGCGGGCCAAACGGCCGTATGAAGGACTCAACCTCAAAGGTGTCACCGGCCTCAGCGAAGCACAGATTGCTACATTAAAGGCATTGGGAGCGACAACGTAGGGGTATATTGGTGCATTGGTGTATTTGTATATTGGTCACTACACCATTACACTACTATACAAATATACCCCTCCAGGAGTACCACATGACCAACATCCAACGCATCGCCGAATTCACCCGCCCCACCGTCTTTGGTGAGTTCAACATCATCAACTACAACAAAGACGGGACATTCATTTTTGCCATTACCAAAGGCCAGATGGGACAAGACAACCTGCTGGTGCGCGTGCAATCTGCCTGCCTCTTTGGCGAATCCTTCGGGGTAAATTCCTGCGATTGCGCGGCGCAGTTGACCGAAGCCTTACGGATTGGGGCCGAAAGTCCGCCCTTTTTGTTGGTTTACATGACCAACCAGGAGGGGCGCGGCCTGGGGCTGTTCCAAAAAATCAAGGCGATTGAGGTGGAAGCGGTGCAAGGTGTGGATATGGGCGTGGCGTTCGACCAGTTGGGTTTGCCCCTGGATTTGCGTGAGTACAAAACGGCCGCTGATATCATCACCGACGTGAACGGCCGTCACCCCATCCGCCTCATGACCAACAACCCCAAAAAGGTAAACGGCCTGCAAGAACACGGCCTCACCATCAGCGAGCGCGTGCCTCTCCTCATCGAGCCGCCCCACGAAGCCGCCCGCACCTACCTCTCCGTCAAAAAACACAAAATGGGGCATATTCTGCCCCACGTGGATTAAGTCTAAATTCCTTCTGCTGGTAGGGCTTTGGACCCATCTTCCGTGGCATGATAGGGAATAATCTGCCCTCCCAATCTTAACTCCATCGCATAACCTTTTGTCGGAATGTTCTCACATTGGAGATAGGGTAACAGGGAATTCATGCAATTGTTATCCCATTCCGCTGGTTCAATGCTCAGCACCACAACATTCAATGGATCAAGCCCAAATTGGCCGGCTAGATGTTCACGGCTGGCTTGAACAGCCGGCAACGCTTCGATGCCAATGTCCGTTAATTCACCCTGAGCAAAGGAGTGAATGATCGCCTCCAGTGATTCATTCGTGCGAGGATTGTTGATCATAAGGACAACTAAGTTTTTGTCTGTAGGGATGAAAAACCACTCCAGGTCACGGCTTAGATTTGGGCTGTCTAAAGTGATTCTTTGCACCATCATCTGGCTGCTTTGCAAGGTGACTTCTTTTTCCTCTTTCACCACACAACCTTCACACATAACCTGGGCCAGGGCGGTCTCAATTGCTGTATCGGGCTGTGCCAAGAGGATAAAACTCCCCCCTGGGCTGTCGGGGCCAAGTGTAAATTGATGGCCTAACGGTGTCTCCTCCGCCTCGCCAACCACCCAATGGGGGGGTAAAAGCAGGGAAAAATCCCCTTCGTTGTTGTAGTAGATTTGTTCTAGACCTGGGGGGATTGGTTTGGGTGTTGGTGTGAGGGGAACGGCCGTTGCGATTACTTCCGTAGCTATAGGTGTTGCTGTCTCATCCGCTTCCCGGCTGCGGCTAAAAATAACCCCTAATAACACAACGAGGATAATGATGAACAAAGGTAACTTTTTTCGCATGTTTCTCTCCTTACAAAAATTAACCACAAATTCTAACCAAACTGGGTACTCTGTGGATTGATCCTCGACAAATATTCATCTGAGTGGATTCCCATTTAGAAGTTCAACTTCTTTCGTGTGATTGGTGAACGCCCACGAACTACATCATTTGACGTAGAGGAGATAGGCCAAACGGCCGTTACCGCCCCACCCACACCCTCATAAAATCACCAAACTTTATTTGTAGGTGGTTTTATGAACATCCTCTCGCTCAATACTCGGATGCAGGCCATTCCGGCGCAGCATCGTTCCAACTTCGTTCACCTTGTCCTCGACATCGCCTGGTTTGGTGTACTCAATGGCAGTGCCATTGCCTTCATGTCCGTGTACGTGGCCCGCTTAAATGCGTCGGCTTTGCAATTGGGGCTGCTCAGTGCCAGCCCGGCATTGATGACGCTCTTTTTTGCCTTACCGGCGGGGCGGTGGCTGCAAAAACGGCCGATTGGCCGCAGCGTCTTCTGGGCCTCCATTGGGCATCGGCTGCTTTACCCCGTGCTGGTGGTGCTGCCCCTGCTGCTGGCCCCCACTGCCCAAATCACCACCCTCGTCGTGCTCTCTTTTCTGCTCACCATTCCCGGCACCATTTTGGCGGTGGGCTTCAACGCCCTTTTCGCCGCCGCCGTGCCCCCCGAATGGCGCGGCCAAATTGCCGGAGTACGTAATGCCGGTTATGCGCTGGCCTCCACACTGGTGACGCTCTTATGCGGCTGGCTGTTGAACCGCATGGCCTTTCCGCAAGGGTATCAGGTGGTGTTTGCCATCGGCTTTTTGGGGGCGGCCATGAGCAGTTTGCACCTGTGGTTTATTCGGGCGGAGACGGAAACGGCCGTTAGCGATAGTGTGCGTCGTCCCCTGCGTGACTGGGCGCAGCCCGGCCTAACCGGCACCTGGCAGGGGCTGCGAACCGTCATCAGCTTGCGCAGCCTGACACGGCTGCCCCGGCAGGGTTTGTGGCGTTTGGCGCGAGACGGCCGTTATCGCTTTGTCCTCCTCGGTGTAGCCTTCTTTCACGTCGCCCTCTACCTCAGCAACCCCCTCTTTCCCATCCACCTCGTCCAACGCGCCCAGCTTTCGGATCAGGCCCTGAGTTGGGGCAATGCCTTTTTCTACATCGCCCTGTTCTTAGGTTCCATGCAGTTGGGCAAATTAAGCCACCGCTGGGGGCATCGGCGCAACTTAGCCATTGGCATGAGTTTAACCTGTCTCTATCCGCTTCTCATCGTCTTCACCTACACACCTGGCCTCTATATCATCGCCTCCATTGCCGGTGGTTTGGCCTGGTCGCAGGCAGGCGGAGCCTTAGCCAACTACATTTTAGAGGTGATCCCTGAGGATAAACGGCCGACTTACCTGGCCTGGTACAACATCGCCTTGCAAGCGGGCGTGCTGGTTGGCTCGCTGCTCGGCCCCATCTTAGCCGACAGCCTGGGGCTGACGGTGGCGATTTTGGTGGCAGCGGCCAGCCGACTGCTATCGGGGTTTGTGTTGTGGCGGTGGGGCTAACGGCTGGCTTTACCTTATGCCCGCCAGCAGTTTGCCGTTATAATTCGGGGCAACTTTTTGCAGTGAGGCAGGCGGCGTGCAAAATTATACTTTCCTTGTCATCCTGGCGGGTTTGTTGATCGCGGTATCTGTTTATGGGGGTATTTCTGGCTGGCGAACCCACCAAGAACGGCGGCAAAAAACGGCCGATCGCGGCTGGCGCTACACAAACACCTACGTGCAATCCTTATTCCGCTCCGCCTACATCATTGCTGGCACTTCGCCCAACGGCATTGTTTGGGAGCTGCAGCGCAATCAGCGGAAAGGTATGTTGTTTTTTGTGTGGACAACAACCTTTGCCCCTCTGCCTTATGGCACAATTCGCATCTTGCCACGCCGCATGTCGGCTTTGCGCCAAGACCCATCGCTGATGCGGCTGACCATCTGGCAGCACGAACGCTGGCAAAATCCGGCCCTGGCTGACTATGTGCTGTATACCTCGCACCAGCAGTTGGGCGAACGCTTTTTAACGGCCGATGTGGCCCTGGCCCTCAGCTATTGGCCGGATTGGCCTTTGCCGGGATCGCTGGAAGAGGTAACCTGGAGTCATGATGCTTTGGAGATTCGGGTGCGCTATTTGGGGGATTGGATAACGGCCGATCGTCTGGTAGCCTTAGGTTTAGCCCTGGTGGGGAACCTTGGCCCCCAATGGAAAACTATTAAAAAAACGTAAGCAGGAGTGCAAGGAGTTTGATAGGGATAAGAGATGGGAGACTGGAGACTAACCACTCTCCAGTCTCCCATCTCTACTCATTCCCAAGCCGTATATACATTTGTGAATGATCACATAGAGGAAAGAGCATGTCATTGAAGATTTTACGCTTGCTGGCTCGATTGTTGTTGCGCCTGGTGGCTGATGTAGAGATGGTAGGTATGGAGAATGTACCGCGTTCGGGGGGGTGTGTGGCGGTGTCGAATCATATCGGCCGTTTAGATGCCGTTCTGGCTCTCATTTTGCCGGAACGGGATGACATCATCATGATGATTGCCGAAAAGTACCAGGCATATGCCTTTTGGCGCTTTTGGGCGCGGCGGTTTGATGCCATTTGGCTCAACCGGTTTGAAGCTGATTTTCATGCCCTGCGCGAAGTGGTGAAGCGGCTGAAAGGGGGCGGGATTTTGGCAATTGCCCCGGAGGGCACGCGCAGTAAGGCGGGGACGCTTTTAGAAGGGAAACCGGGCGCGGCTTTTTTGGCGGCTAAAGCCCAAGTTCCGGTTTTGCCCCTTGCCATCATGGGGACGGAAGATGCGGTGGTGCGGGCCAGCCTGAAGCGGCTGCGGCGCATCAAGGTAAAGATTGTAGTGGGTGAGCCGTTTATGCTGCCCCCGATTGAGCGCAAAAATAAGGATGCTTATCTTCAGGCGCAGACGGATGAGATGATGTGCCGCATTGGGGCGCTGCTGCCGCCGCGTTATCATGGTGTGTATGCGGCGCACCCGCGTTTGCAAGACCTAGCTTCCTTTTCATTGTCTACAGACAGTTAACGACCAACGATAGTGCCACCAAAGGCCACAAGGCCGTTGCCCTCTGGCAAGTAGATAATATGGACATTCTCAGGTGGACGACTACTCAGTTGGGCAACGGCCGTTGTCAACTCACCCACCTGTCTAGCCATCGTTACCTTATTGGGCAAGGATGCCGTGAGAATGGAGACGAAGATGGGGTAAACGGCCGTTTCCACATCTCCATTTTCCGCGTAATATACTGCTGGTAAGGGATATACTTTCACCCACGTACCACCAGCACGAGAGGCCAATATTTTGCCTGCTCGTTGCGCCAGTTGCTTGGCAAAATCTTCGCTAATTTTCTCCGTAGGCAAAAGTACAATTTCGACGGTTAGAATGGGCATAGGTTTGGGGTTATTGTCTATCATACAAACGATGCAGCAGCGGCAGGATGAGATAAAATCCCAACAAGGCCCCGACTAGGGGATAAAGTACCTGGTTGTAGCCCGTGCCGGGGGTGATGCGAATGAGGAGCGCACCGAGGGCACTGCCAACGGCCGTTCCCCCCAGCCGAATCATATACAACCGCCGCCAACGCTCGCCGCGCAGCCACAGGGCCACCGCACCCACGCCAAACACGCCTACTGTGTTGCCCAGCGGGATAACCAGCAGCTCCCAACCGCCCCCCACGCCCCAGGCTAAGGCCACGCCAAAACCAAGATATTGCCCGGCCAAAAATTGTAGAAAAATGACAAAAATGGAGATGAGTGTTTGGGTCATAGGGGATTATCCTGCCACTGTGTGTACATTTTTTCAAAGAGATGAAGCATGGGCTGCCAACGGCCGTCTGCCTTCCGCAAAAACTGCATCAACAAAGCCCACGATGCCTCCCGATACAATCCCATCTCAATGTGCGGCCAACTGTTCACATACCAGCCGCCCAACGTTTGTGGGTCTAAGCGGGTTGCCCCGCCCATTGGGTCAGGGCAAGCGACTACGATTTTGGGGATGTGATGAACCAGCGTCATGCCCAAACACATTAAACAAGGCTCCAATGTGCTGTACAACACCACTTCCTTGCCCGCTTTGTAAGCGGCGCGAACCACAGCCGAATGCTCGACAAGCAAAGTGGTTTCCGCATGAGCCGCAGAACGCTGCTGGCTAAAAATATGATTGCGCTCCTGCGCTGCCAACTGCCCCTCAATCATCAACACTGCACCAACGGGAAAATCTCCCTGGTTCAAAGCTTCTTCGGCTTGGGCCAACGCAATTTGCATGAAATGGCAATCTGCTTCTGAAAAAGACAAAGTTCACCTCATTACACCAATAGACCAATACACCCATTTACCGATTGTCTCGATACCAGCGTTGTAGAGCATCTTCCAGCAATTCCAGGCGGTTGGCGTGGGGGGTGCGCTGCCATTCGTAGCCGATCCAGCGCTCGACCAAAGCTCTGTCGCCGCGGGCTTTGAGCAGGAGATCATCGTAAAGCTGCTTTTCGCGGTGGCTGGCGGTGTGGGGGCGGATGTTGGCGTGGTAGTAGGCGTAGGCCACACCTAACAGAACCAGCGGGATGAGGTAGATGCCCCAGCGAAAGGTGGCGGCGATGAAGGCGGAGAGGGTGAGGAGGATAACGGCCGTTACCACCCACTTCACTTGCGGCGAATATCCCTGCGGCACTGGCTCATCGTCATACAAACCCAGCCCGTCATACGCTGTCTCCTCCGACCAGCCCGTCTCGTCATCCGAGCCGCATTCGGGGCAAACAACAGCATCCAGCGGCACGTCCGCGCCACAGTGGGGGCAAATGAAAGTGTCAGACATGGTGGTAGTATAAAGCAGGGCTGGCGGTTCGGACAATGTGTGCGACAATAAGAGCAATGGGCGAAGGGTGAAGGGCGATCTCCCCCGCTCCTCTGCTCCCCTTCTACAAAGAGAGGTGATCCCATGAAAGTATTAATCATCAACCAAAGCGAGGTGGCTGAACTGCTGCCGATGAACGAATGTATTGAGACGATGGCCAAAGCCCTGGCGACGCTGGCACGGGGTGAAGCCATTGTGCCTTTGCGCCCCGTCATGTGGCTGCCAGAGCGAGTTGGCGCGTTGGGCATGATGCCCGGTTATATTGGCGGCGAGATGCAGGCGATGGGGGTGAAGGTAGTGAGTGTGTTTCCGGGTAATCATGGCACCGAGTATGATTCGCACCAGGGGACGGTGCTGCTGTTTGAGACGAAAAACGGCCGTCTCCTCTCCCTGATGGATGCCAGCCAAATCACGGCTACCCGTACTGCTGCTGTCAGCGGTGTGGCTACCCGGCTGCTGGCGCGAGACGATGCCCACGATCTGGCAATTTTGGGTTCGGGGGTGCAGGCCAAGAGCCATCTGGCGGCCATGTTGGCCGTGCGCGGCATCCAGCGGGTGCGGGTGTGGAGCCGTAACGGGGAACATGCCCGCCATTTTGCCCAAACGCAATCCCAAAAGCATGGCCTCACGATTGAGGTGAGCGATTCGGTGGCGGAGGCTGTGCGTGGAGCGGATATTGTTTGCACGACAACGGCCGCGCCTGAACCCATCTTACAGGCGGAATGGTTATCATCGGGGGTGCATATTAATGCGGTGGGGTCGAGTGTGGCTTTTGCGCGGGAATTGGAGACGGCCGTTGTCGTCCAATCCCGCCTCTACGTAGACCGCCGCGAATCTACCGTCAATGAAGCCGGCGACTTCCTCTTCCCCAAGAAAGAAGGGGCGGTGGATGACAGCCACATTGTGGGCGAGATTGGCGAGATTTTGCTGGGCAAAGTGGCCGGGCGGCAAAATGATGAGGAGATGACGCTGTTCAAATCGCTGGGGCTGGCGGTGGAGGATGTGGCTTCGGCCTACCACATCTACAAAAAGGCGGTGGTGATGGGTAAGGGGACGTGGGTGGAATTAGGTGGGGAGCGGCATGAAAATTAGGAAGGATGAATTAGGAATGATGAGAATTGATGCACCAACACTTGAGGAAATTCGGGCAGCACAGGAGCGGCTGTGGGGAACGGCCGTGCGTACCCCGCTGATCCGTTTGAACGTGGACAGTGAGGCCGAAATCTATTTGAAGCTGGAAAATTTGCAGCCGATTGGCTGCTTTAAGATTCGCGGGGCGGGCAATGCCATCGCCCAGGCCAGCCCGGAGCAGTTGGCGCAGGGGGTGTACACGGCCAGCGCGGGTAATATGGCCCAGGGCGTGGGCTGGTGGGCGCGGCGCTTGGGTGTGCCTTTCAGCGTGGTTGTACCCGACCATGCGCCGCAGACGAAGCTGGCAGCCATTGCACGGCTGGGCGGTGAGATTATCAAAGTGCCCTGGAACGAGTGGTGGCAGGTGATTGTGAATCATCGGTATGATGGGCTGGATGGGCTGTTCATTCACCCCGTCAGCGATCCCCAAGTGGTAGCGGGGAATGGCACGATTGGGCTGGAGATTGTGGAGGATTTGCCGGATGTGGATGTGGTGATTACGGCGTTTGGTGGTGGTGGGTTGAGTTGTGGGGTGGGAACGGCCGTTCACGCCCTACGCCCTCAAGCCAAAATCTACGCCGCCGAGCCGGAAACGGCCCAACCGGTGGCGGCCTCTTTGGCCGCTGGTGACGTGCAGCAGGTGACATACACGCCCAGTTTTGTAGATGGCGCGGGTGGCAACAGTGTGCTGCCGGAGATGTGGCCGCTGGTGCAGGAGACGCTGGCGGGTTCGATTGTGGTCACATTGGAGGAGGTGAAAGCCGCTATCCGCCATGTGGTGGAGCGTAACCGTGTGGTGGCGGAGGGGGCGGGGGCACTGCCTGTGGCCGCCGCGCTGAGTGGCAAGGCGGGTTCGGGCAAGATTGTGTGTGTGGTGTCGGGGGGGAATGTGGATACGGCCGTTCTCGTCCAAATTTTGCAGGGCGGCTAACCAAGTGGTTGGACAAGAGCTACATACTTACGCGCTCTAAAGAGATGATTCTGTCCCACTCGTCAATGTAATAAATAGTGATCTGCTCACCTTGCCTGAGCAAGCTGGCTACTTCTGAGCCAACCCGAAACTCGGCCTCACCTACATGGAGCACGTGGTAGGTTTCGCTGCCACGCTCGGAATCATAACTTTCTTGCAAGACGATGTTGACGATGCCTGTAGCTTTGTTCAGGGTTAGTCCCGTGCGTCGCAAGCCAGTCCGAAGGAAGAAGCCGCCCATTAAAATGGGAACCAGGCAACCAATTGAGCCACACAGGGAATAGCTGTGGCTGAAAAGACCTAAATACCAAAAGAAGAGAAGGAAAAGCCGTGACCCGCCTATGAGGATGATGCCCAATCCTTTCATAGTACGGTTGATGGATTTGCTTTCGGCCCGGAGAACGGCCGTTTGCCGCGCACTCAACTCCCCATTCTGATTCGCCCGCAAATCGCCGCTCGTAAAATCGAAGTAATTCATCAAGCGTTCGTCATTCATGGGTAAGAATCCTTTTGATTTCGTGGTGTGTGGTGCGTGATAAGAAAACGCACCATGCACCACGCTTAATCCTTTGTGATAAAAGGCAAATAAATTGTTTGTAAGGTACTGCCATAACGATAAACCGCTAAAGAATCAGCTTCGGGCAAGATCGTGCCATTATCATTGACATCCTTAAAACAGCCGCCAGTGTATAGATTATGGGCCTCATCTACAGCTAGGCTCCAGACATTACAAGACAATGAGCCACCTCCTGCGCCATTGCCGCTTAAAGGAAACCACTCTGTGCCATCCCAATGGGCAAGGTGGGCGGCTTCGGCTAAATCCACGCCATTTTTGTTGATATAAGAAAAGTAACCACCGACAAAAATATTCTCTCCATCTACTGCTATTGTTTCTACAAAATCAGGGATAACCCCGTCGTTGTTACCATTGCTGCCTAAGGCAGACCAATTGGTGCCATCCCAACGAGCTAGGCGATCGGCCGTTGGCAAAACCGTGCCATGATTATTGACATCCGTAAAACAGCCGCCCACATAGAGATAAGGGGCACTGAACGTTAACGCAGATGTCGGGCAATTTAATGAGCCATCACTATTGCCATTATCCCCCAGGGCTGACCAATGGCTGCCGTCCCATTGCGCTACATAATCAGCTTCTGTCAGAACATTGCCAATTTCCTGGACATTAGTAAATGCGCCACCGACATAAAGGGTGGAGCCAGCGGTGGCGAGAGACCAAACGGTGCCATTCAATGAACCGTTGCCAGCCCCATTATGTCCCAGTCTAGACCAATCTGTTCCATCCCACTGGGCAATGTAATCGGCTGTGGTTAGCAGTACGCCATGATTGTTGACATCAGCAAATGCCCCCCCAGCGTAAACTGTATTGCCGATGACGGCTAAAGCCACGACATGATTATTCAATGAGCCTTCACCGTTGCCATTATCCCCCAGAGCAAACCAGTGGCTGCCATCCCAACGGGCGATATAGTCGGCCGCTGTTAGGGTAGTGCCATTATCATTGACATCGAGGAAAGCCCCGCCGACATATAAATCATTGCCCTGTTTTGCCAGGGCAAAAACTGAGCTGTTTAACGCACCATTGCCAGCGACACTACTACCTAACGCTGACCAATGGTGTCCATCCCATTTAGCAATATAATCGGCGGCTGTTAGTACCGTATCCTCATCAGTGACGTTGGTAAAACTCCCGCCCACATAAACGTCAGTGCCGTCTACGAGCAGGGCATCTACAGAGCCTGATAAAGAACCATTGTTGCGGCCACCGACGGCTGACCAACTGGTATGATCCCATTGAGCAAAATTGGCGGTTTTGCCGACTAGTGTGACATCGTTGTAGACGTAGGCAAAACCACCGCCTATATAAAGATGATCATCATGAACGGCTAGGGTCCCAATGCCTGTTGTGACCTTAACAGGGCTGTTGCCTGCGCCATCACTACCCAAATTCGCCCAATCGGAGCCGTCCCAGTGGGCAATGTAACGAGCCGCTTCCAAAATAGTCCCATGATTGTTGATATCTCCCAAGTCTCCGGACACAAACAGTTCGCCCGTACTGTTCGCTGCAATACGTTTCACTGGAAACGAGAATGAGCCATCACCTGCGCCATTATTGCCCAACGCCGACCAGCCTGTGCCGTTCCATTTGGCAACGTAATCGGCCGTTGTCAACGTAAATATCCCCTGCCGCACATTGGTAAAGGCCCCCGCTGCGTAGATATTGCCGTTCCCATCTGCCGCCAATCCATATACTGACGCATTAAGTGCCCCATCGTTGGCACTGCTTCCTCCTAAGGCTGACCAATGGCTACCATCCCACTTGGCAATGTAATCAGCCTTGGTGAGAACCGTAGCCCCATCTTGGACATTCGTAAAAGACCCCCCGACATATAAATCATTGCCAGAAACAGCCAGAGAGCTTACGACTTGATTGAGTGAACTACCATTGGTGTCCGTGCCGCCTAAGGCTGACCAATGGCTGCCATCCCACTGGGCGATGTAATTAGCGGCCGTTAGCACGGTGCCATTGTCGTTGACCTGATGAAACCCGCCGCCAGCGTAAACAGTGGAGCCATTGACAGCCAGAGCATAAATGATGCCCTGGATCGAGCCATCACCTGCCCCATTACTGCCCAAAGACATCCAATTGCTACCATCCCATTTGGCAATGTTGTCGGCGGCTCCCAAAATGTTGCCATAGTTGTTGACGGAGCTGAACGAGCCACCCACATATAGATTACCACTACTATCTATCGCCAGAGCTGTTACTATAGTAAAAGGGAAGGTGGTATGCAAAGCTCCCTCGCCTGCCCCATTATCGCCCAGGGCTGACCAATGGCTGCCATCCCACTTGGCTACCCGATCGGCTTCGGGGATGCTGTCTACGTTTTCAAAAAAGCCACCCACGTAAACGTCTGTGCCGTTGACCAGAATGGCAAAAACTTCCTCATTAATGGCGTTGCCGCCTCCACCTAGAGAATCCCAGGAGCCGGTTAGTTGGTTGGGCTGAACGGCCGTAAAAACAGGCCCGCGCTGTGAATCTAACCGCACATCATACCCGCTCAAGTCGAGACTACCGCTGAATTGACCATCGAGATCTAGGCTGCCATCGGCATTTAAGAAGCCTGCGGGAGAGAGTGTTGGGGTAGTAGTGGCTTCGGCCGTTGGCGGGTGAGTTGTCCCCACAAGCAAGCCGAGTACAAGAATGAAGAAGAGCGAATAGAAAGAAAAGCGTATTTTCATGGCATTCAATCCTTTGCGGTCAAAGCAGTCAGTTACCCCAAAGGAATATTGGTTAATTTTTTCATCACATATCTTTTGTAACGCACCACTGCGTCAACGCCGCAATAGAATTGCCAGAGGTGGGTTGCTGTATGGATAATTAAGCTTTATTCTATGAGGGGGCCGTCCGAAAACTGTCCAAAAACCGTCCAATCCGTCCGATAGAGGAGGTTTTTAAGAAAGTTGTCTGTGTTTTCGGTTCTGCGATAAATCTTGTGTTAGGGGTGTTTGGGGTGATCGTTTCTTATACGGCCGTTTTCTGTTTTCTGTTCTCATGTTAAAATGCCCCGACCTTTATTTTATGGATTGAAAGATATGCAGTTACATCATGAATTAGAAGCGGTGGTGCAAACGGCCGTTGCCCATGCCCAAACCGCTGGTGACTTACCTGAATTCGAGATACCCGACATCCGCGTCGAACGGCCGCGTGATGCCGCGCATGGCGATTACGCGGCTCCCGCTGCCATGCAAATGGCCCGTCTGGCGCGTATGGCTCCGCTCAAAATTGCCCAAGCCATTGCCCAACATCTGGTCAAGCCGGATTATCTGGCTGAAGTGACGGTTGTCCCCCCAGGTTTTATTAACTTTCGCCTGAAAACAGAGTGGGTGACTGACTTGACTAATGAGATAATTGAGGAAGACGGCCGTTTTGGTTCCTTCAACTTGGGGCAGGGCAAAAAGGTGCAGGTCGAGTGTGTCAGTGCCAACCCCACCGGCCCCATTCACATTGGCCGGACGCGGGGTGGTGTGATGGGCGATACCCTCGCCCGCGCCCTCCGTGCCGCTGGTTATGATGTCACCCTGGAATACTACTACAACGATGCCGGCCGTCAGATTACCATGCTGGGCGAAACCACCAAAATCCGTTACCAACAGTTGTTTGGTCAGGCTGTGGACTTAGGCCCTGACCATTATCGGGGTAACTACATCATAGACATCGCCCAAGAACTCAAAGACCAGCATGGTGATGCCCTGCTCAATGAGTCGGCTGACTTCTTCGGCGATTACGCCAAAAAACGAATCGCCGAATCCCAAAAAGAGACGCTCAAAAACATCAATATCGTCTTTGATGTCTACTATAACGAGCAAAGTCTCTATGAATCGGGGCGGGTGTGGGAAGCACTGGAAGATTTGCAACAGCGGGGCTATGTCTACCAAAAAGATGATGCTCAGTGGTTCAAATCTACCGAGTTTGGTGATGAAAAAGATCGGGTGCTGGTTAAAAAAGATGGGGAATTGACCTATCGTATGCCGGACATTGCCTACCACTGGCACAAAGCGCAGCGCGGCTTCGACATTGTGGTAGACATCTTCGGCCCGGATCACCATGCCACCGCGCCCCAAGTTCTCATGGGTGTGAAGGCCCTCGGCTACAGCCCCGATTTTGTGCAAACTGTTTTGCACCAAATTGTGCGCCTCATCCGCGATGGGCAGGAAGTGAAGATGAGCACGCGGCGGGGTACGTTTGTGGCACTGGATGATCTGATTGAGGATGTGGGCGCAGATGCCATCCGCTATTTTATGATTTCCCGCTCTGGTAACAGCCAGATTGATTTTGATATGGATTTGGCGGTGGAACATTCGGATAAGAATCCGGTTTACTATATTCAAAATGCGCATGTGCGCTGCGCGGGTATTTTCCGCAAGTGGGCGGAGGCGGGGCGCGACCTGGATGCAGATAAGGATGCTGATGTGAGTTTGCTGACGCATGAGAATGAATTGCGTTTTCTCCGCAAGGCGATGGAGTTGACGGAGGTGTTGGAGAAGGTGGCGACGACGTATGAACCGCATCACATGGCTTTTTATGCGTATGAGTTAGCGGGCGTTTTCCATCCCACCTATGAAACTTGCCGCGTCATCCATCCTGATGTCCCCGATGACTTACAGTTGGCGCGGCTGCGCTTCTATCGCGCTGCCCAAACACTCTTTGCCCGTGTGCTGGACCTTATGGGCATGAGTGCGCCTGAAGTGATGTAATTACGTAATTGCGTAATTACGTACTTAAGAACCTTATGACGATTAAATCAGATAAATGGATTCGCCAGATGGCACAGGAACAGGGCATGATCGAGCCTTTTGCCGATAAGCAGGTGCGGCGCGGGGTTATTTCCTATGGTCTTTCCTCTTATGGCTATGATATTCGTGTGAGTAATGAGTTTAAGATTTTCACCAATGTGTGGAATGGAGTGGTTGACCCTAAGCATTTTGATCCGGGCTGTTTTGTGGATTTTCAAGGTGAGGTGTGTGTCATTCCCCCCAATTCGTTTGTTTTGGCGCAAACTATTGAGTATTTCCGCATTCCTAGAGATGTCCTGACGGTGTGTGTAGGTAAATCTACGTATGCCCGGTGTGGTTTGATTGTGAATGTGACCCCATTTGAGCCGGAGTGGGAAGGTTTTGTGACGCTGGAGATTTCTAATACTACGCCGCTGCCAGCCCGTGTGTATGCTAATGAGGGCATTGCTCAGGTGCTGTTCTTTCAATCGGATGAGATGTGTGAAACGTCTTATGCGGATAAAAAGGGCAAATATCAAAAGCAGCAAACGATTGTTTTGCCCAAGATTGACTGATGGCGAAAGATAGGCTGCTGAATAGTGGCATCTTGCCAGGGGTGTGGTTATAATTTGCTCATGGTAAGGGCGCTTAGCTCAGTTGGTCAGAGCGCTTCGTTTACACCGAAGAAGTCGGGGGTTCGAGTCCCTCAGCGCCCACTACATTTTTTTTGCTATCCCCACTCGTTTTGCTATAATCCGATTGTGATAAAAAGCACACACTATCCGTGTACTTTTTGGCATCTTAGGCAAGAGGTTTTGGGTAATAACAACATTATTTTCCTAACCAGTACAGAAAAAAGAGGAGAAGAACCCTATGGCAGATGCAGCAATTAGCGCCGAAAGTAAAGGCATGAGCCGACGCGAGTTCTTGTACTATATTTGGGGTGCATCACTGGCGTTGTATGGGGCGCAGTTTACGGGTTTGTTGATTTGGTTTTTGTTGCCCCGTTTCCGTGAAGGTGAGTTCGGTGGTACGTTTACGTTGGATGTCAGTGCCCTGCCTGATGTGAATGCGGAACCTGTGAATTTCCCCGACGGCCGTTTCTGGCTCGTTAATTTGGATACGGCGGCCAGTAATGAGTTGATGTACCAGGCTGAAGATGAGACGCAACCCATTAAAGGTGTAGCCGCTATTTACAAGGTGTGTACGCACCTGGGTTGTATTTATGCCTGGACACCAACAAACAACCGCTTTGAGTGTCCCTGTCACGGATCGAAGTATCGGCTAGACGGCCGTCGCGTCGAATCCCCCGCCCCTCGTACACTTGATCGCTTCCGAATCGCCGCCATGGCCGAAGACAAAACAACCGTTTTAGCCGAAGCCGACTTGGTTCAGATTGAAGGGACAGACTTTTATGCCCCCTTGGAGTTACCGAGTGGTACTGCCTTCCTTCGTATTGACACAGGGGATCGTAAAAAAGGCCCCTCACAGGCTTTGCTCTGTTCCTTTACCGATAGTTGTCCATAAAAGAGAAAGAGGAGTAATTCATGGCTACCTTTTTTGAACAAGTTCAAGAAATGGGGCTGAAACAGGCCGCCATTACCAAAGTAGATGAAACTGTCGAGCGTCTGACCGCCGGTATGAACATTGGCGACATTCGTGGCGCTTTGCGTGGTGATGAGCCTCGTCGGCCCAATCCCCGGCTTCGCCCCCACGCTGATGGTTTCTGGTTCCATATTCGTCCCAGCTTTTACCACACAGAAGTTACCCATATCTACCCCACTTTTCGTTTAGGGTGGCTATCTACCTTCATGTTCGTTTGGGAAACCATCACCGGTATCATCCTGATGGTTTTTTACACGCCCAGCCCCGCGGCGGCTTATTCCAATATGTGGAACATCTTAGGCAATGTCCCGCTAGGGCAGTTGATGCGGAATATGCACCGCTTAGGTGCCGAGGTCATGGTAATAGCTGTAGCCATGCACATGCTGCGAACGTTTATAACGGGTAGTTATAAAAAGCCGCGCCAATTTACCTGGGCTACAGGTATGATCTTGCTCGTCTTCACCCTGCTTCTAAGCTTTAGTGGTTACTTGCTGCCCTGGGATCAATTGGCGTATTGGGCGTTGACTGTGTTCCTGAGCGGTGCAGAAGCGGCCCCCGCACCGCCTATTCCTGGCCTTAACGGAGACGTATTTAACCAAAATGTCTTGCTTGTTTTGCAAGGTGCGCCTTCTTTGGGTGCCGGTGGGTTGCTCAGGTGGTATTTATTCCACGTTCTCCTCTTCCCGCTCATTGTCGGTATCTTTTTCTTTGTTCATTATTACAAAGTGGTGCTGCATGGCTTTTCGCTGCCCCCGGGCCGCGAGGAGATTGGCGAAGATACGGCTAAACGTGTGCCGCGTAATGAACGTACTTACTTTACACCTGATATTCTTACCAGCGAGTTGATGTGGGTGTCGCTCATCACGCTGTTCTTAATCGCAGGCTCACTGTGGTTGTGGGATGCGCCGTTGGAGCATCATGCTGACCCCATTGTCACGCCTTTGCATGTGGTAGCGCCCTGGTATCTTTCCTGGTCACAGGGCTGGTTGAAGCTGGCGGACAAGACGTTGGTTGTGGGCTTTATTCCTCTGTTGATGGTGGCCTTTATTGTCATGCCTTACTTTGAGGTGGGTAAGAGCCGCCGTTATGCCGACCGTCGGGTGGGCCTCACGGTTGCTTTCTTGTTTATGGCTTTCATGCTTGTTTCTAACTGGATGGGTTCACCGGAATTCCGGGTGCAGAGTTCACCGGACTTAGAGGTAAGCCAGTCCATCATGCCGCAGGAAGGCCCCAACATCATCTTGGGTGTGCCTTATGATGATTTGGTGCCAGGCACATACTCACCAGGACAAGAGGTGGAAGGGAATCACCATTTGACCCGTGCTTTGGAAGCCTTTGCTGAGGCAATGGAAGAACGAAGCTGCACGCTGAAGGGTGATGAAAGGTATGATGAATGTGAGAAGACGGGCGAGGGTCGCTGGGGCAACTATTTCACCAGCGATGCGATGCCCGACCCCACTGCGACTTTGAAGATTGAACAGTTGCAGCCTGATCTATTGCAACTGACGTTGACATTCCAGGCGTATCATCCTGACACTGGTGAATTGATTATTGACAGTGCGCCCGTTTCGTATCGTCATCGTGATTCTAATTACGAAGAAGAGTGTCGCTTTGTGAATAAGAACTGCTAGATTCGGTATTCTTGTGAGCCGTAATCAGTAAATGGTAAGCCGATGACTGATTACGGCTTACCGATAATTGATTACCGAAACCGGAAGAGGAAAAGTTCATGCAAGTAAAGATTGTAATTGGTACGATTTCGTTCATGTTAACGATGATTATTTTGGGGTTTGCGGCACTGCGCGAGCCGGCTCGTTTGGAGGCGTTTGCGGCCGCTGAACACGGCCGTGCCGTTGAGAATGGAGCACATTTATTCTATGGTAACTGTGCTACCTGTCATGGTATCGAGGGCAAAGCGCAACAGTGTTTTGATGCTGGCTCAGGTGAACCTATTAACTGTGTGGGCTTACCATTGAATAGTGCTCAGCTTATTTGTGGTGATAGACCACCTAAATTGGATACTGTTGGGTGGGATGGAACTAAGCAGACGTTTATCGAAGCAACGATTGCATCTGGACGTGTTGGTACTCAAATGCCCACTTGGTCTGAAGAGTTTGGTGGCCCCATGCGCGATGACCAGATACAGGATGTAGCTGCTTTTATCTTGAACTGGGAAGGGGATTGGTATGATGATGCAGGTAACTGTATCTATTTTACCTTTGAGTGGCCCGAGACAGTGGAAGAGTATTTGGCACTTGAGGATATTGTAGAAGGCGATGCCGCCAACGGTGAAGCCTTGTATGGTTCTTATACCTGTGTGGTCTGTCATGGCAGTTTAGCGGACTCGGCTTCCGCTACGATTGGCCCTTGGTTGGGCGATATTGCGGAGCGGGGTGATGGTATAGTCGAAGGTGCATCGGCCGAGCAGTATGTATATCGGTCTATTCTTGTTCCTGATGAGCATATAGCCGTTGACTGTCCTTTGGGACCTTGTGCTGGCCCGCCGAGTGCGATGCGCCAAACTTTTGCTTCGGATATGGGAAGCAGTCCTCAAGATATGGCTGATTTGCTGGCCTACTTACTTGGTCAGTAAACAGCTTTAATAAGAACAGTTAAAAGCCCGACAATTTGTCGGGCTTTTTGTTTGGTTGAGATGTTGTTTTTATAATGGCAGCATGAGTGAAGATTTACTTTTGTTTACGGCGGAGACGGAGATGGCGGAGGTGGCACGGCCGTTATTGGCCGCGCAACTATCCATTATGGAACAACACCGTCCGGCGTTGGTGGCGGCGGCGGAGGTTACGGCCGTTCACGAAACCCGCAAAGCCATTCGCCGTACCTTTACAGGATTTAAGCTGTTTCGGCCGTTTTTTGAGCCGGGCGTGCTGGAGCCGTATCGGCGGCGGCTGCGGAAGATGATGCGTTATTTGGGGGCGGCGCGGGATACGGCCGTTTTCCGGCAAAAATTGCAATTGCATATGGAGGAATCGGGGGACGACTTGGCTTGTTTGGCAGCTTATTGGGAAGGAAGGCAAGCTGAAATTGATGAGGCGTTGTGTGGTTACATGGGCAAGCCGAAGCGGGAGAAATTTTGGCAGGAATACGGCCGTTTTGTCCACACGCCCGGCCTTGATGTGTTGCCCAACCCAGATCCATTTGCGCCTATGTCGGCGGCGCACTATGTGCCAGTTTTAATTTATCAGCGGTTGGCAGGGGTACGTGCGTATGCCAATCGGCTGGAGAACGCGCCGCTGGAGCGGCTGCATATGCTGCGGATTCAGGGCAAGGAGCTGCGCTATACGCTGCAATTTTTTGCGCCGCTGTTGGGGCCGGAGATTGAACCAGTGCAGGCGACATTGGAGCGGATGCAGGAGCATTTGGGGGCGTTGCAGGATGCGGCGATTGGGTTGAAGATGTTGGCGGAGACGGTGGGGTGTGAAACGGCCGTTGCTGCCTATCGGGCTGTGCAGGCGCGAGAAATCACCCAGTTGGTGGCTGCGTTCCCGGCCATTTGGCATGATGTGAACAGCCCGGCGTGGCGGCGGGACTTGGCGGCGGCGATTTCGGTTTTGTGAAAGAGGATTGGCTCAATCTTGGAGATTGAGCCAATCTGTTGAGGAGAAGGGAAATGGGTTTCTTGAAGAAGATTTTTGGTGGTGGTGAGCGCAAACAGGCTTATGCGGATACGCACGGTCTTTATTTTTATGCTGTCTGTGACAATTGTGGTGCGAAGGTGAAGGTGCGGGCGGATAAGCAGCATGATCTGAACCGCACGGATAGTGGTTTTGTGTGGCACAAGACGATTGTGGATAATCGTTGTTTTCGGCGGATGCAGGCGGTGGTGTATTTGAACGGCCGTTATGAGATGACGAATTATGAGATGACAGGCGGCCGTTTTATTAGCCAGGAGGAGTATGAACGGGTGGTGGAAACGGCCGATCCTGATGCTGCCGCAGAAGATAATAATCCCGAACCAGAAAAATAAAAAGCTCGCACTGTTTTAGTGCGAGCTTCTACCAATACAACCTCATTAAACTTGGCTAACAAGTGCCTCTGCTACTTCTTTTTATTGCCATTACCGTTGTTGCCGTTGCCATTACCGTTGTTGCCATTGCCATTGTTGCCATTGTTACCATTGTTACCATTACCATTGTTGCCGTTATTGCCATTGCCATTATTGCTATTGCCGTTGTTGCCATTACCGTTGTTGCTATTGCCGTTGCCATTATTGCTGTTGCTATTGTTGCCGCTGTTGCCATTGGGCGGAGTGGGGTTGTTATTGCCTTGCAACTGTTGGCGAATCTGTCCCCAGCCCAGGCCCGATGATCGTAGGGCGAAGATGTCACTAACGGGTACGCCGGTCTGCGCACTGAGTTCATAGGCTTGTTCGATTTCGCCTAAGCCGAAGCCAGCACAGAACCAGCCGATAATCTCATCATAGGGTACGCCAACCTGGTTGGCCAGGGCGGTGGCGTGGGGGTGAGGATCGGCTCCTGTGCAGAGAGTGGGGGTAATGGTAGCGGTGGGAACTGGTGTGCTGGTGGGGGGCGTGGTAGCGGTTGGGCTAACGGTAACGGTGGGTGTGGGGGTGATGGTGACGGTGGGGGTTGCCGTTGGTGTGCTGGTAATGGTGGGTGTAACGGTAGTGGTGGGGGTGACGCTGATTGTTGGTGTGGTTGTTGCCGTTGGCGTAAGGGTGATGGTGGGGGTGATGGTTGGCGTTAGGGTGGGTGTGGTGGTGGTGAGGATGGAAGTGAATCCCATGGACGGCCGTCTGACGTTGGTGCCGTTTATGACCAGGTTGTTATGATTTTCGATGGTTTCAACGGCCGTCATCGCCTCTTCGTAACTCTCCAGTGCCATTTTGGCATGAACATCATCGCCTCGCGCCAATAGGGCTTCCGCTTCTGCCAACCGTTCTTGGGCATTGTTCAGTTGCAGGCGAACGGCCGTGCGTGGACTAACCGCCCAACTCAAACGCCAATCTTCCAGCGAACGATCCAGACTATATAGGGCATCGCCGGGAACTGCGTTGTTGGCAGCATAAACGAGGCCGCTGCCCCCCAACAAGAAAGCCAGCAAAGCGATGATAGTTACCCAGGACAAAGCGGCTGCTTTTTTGGCTAAATAGGAAGGGGAAAGTTTCTGGCTAACTCTCGCCCAGAAAGGGGCTTGATTGGGTTGGGGCGGCAGTTGTCTGATCAGCCGTTGTCTGGCTCCCTGGCGGAAGGCTGATGCCGGCATGACCTCTGGGGACTGGCGCAAGGTGGCTGCCAAAGGCAGCAAGGCTTGCAGACTTTCTCTATGTTCGGGGTAACAAGCGACGCAGTCAGCTATGGTTAAACGGCCGTCCTCCACCGCTTCAATACATTCAGCTAAAACATCAATGCCATCTAATTTAGACATTCGTGATCTCCTCAGCAGTTAACAACGTATGTAGCGCTTTCAAGGCACGATGCTGCAAGACCCGAATCGCTCCCACGTTCCTATCCAAAACATCTGCCACCTCAGATGGCTTCAATCCACTAATAAACCGCAGCACCAACACATGCTGGTGCAATGGTGATAAGCGCATAATGGCTTTAGATAAAGTGTGTTTTTCCTCTTGTGAGAGTATATGTTCTTCTAGATTCATCTTTTCATCATTAATGGGTGGGTGTTCACTTAAGGGGATGGTTTCTTTACGGGTTCGATAATGATCAATCACACTGTTATGAGCAATGCGATACACCCAGGCCACAAAAGGCGTTTTGCCGATGACATAATCGGGCATATTTTGCCATGCCTTCAGAAATACAATCTCCGTTAAATCTTCAGCATCTTGATGATTCTGTACTCGATAGTAGATGTAGCGATAAATGGTGTCCAAGTACAGTTCATACAAGTCACCAAAAGCTTCTGCATCCCCTACTTGGGCGCGTGAAACAAGCTCATGTTCATTATCCGTAGCCACCATATGGTTGTCTCTACTCATCATTAACGAAGGGAAACTTAAACTGTTACATCTCAATCTTTCGCCACTTCTTCTATCTCCTTGAGCCAAAAACGGTGTGTAAAAATATTATCTATGTAGATGGCGATTGGCTTTTGCAGAATAGTTTAAGCAATTGTTGGACAAGGGCATAAGACATGCGTATACTCGATCATGATATAGAAACCAGACTTGTATCATTAGCGTCAATGGCAAGCTGGCACTCAGATGGAGAACGAGTAATTTGGCAAAGAAGATTTATGTAGGGAATTTGTCGTTTCAAGCGACAGAAGAACAGGTTAATGATCTGTTCTCAGAATATGGTGAGGTTGAATCTATCGCCATGATCAATGATCGTGATACGGGTCGTTTTCGCGGTTTTTGTTTCGTAGAGATGGAATCGGGTGCCGCTGATGCAGCCATAGCGGCGTTAGATGGAATGGAAATAGACGGCCGTAATTTACGAGTAAATGAAGCACGTCCCCGCGAAGAACGCGGTGGCGGCGGCGGTGGTGGTCAGCGTCGTCCTGGTGGCGGCGGTGGCGGCGGTCAACGTCGTTTTGGCGGTGGCGGCAGCAGTGGTGGTGGTGGCGGTCAGCGTCGTCCTGGTGGCGGCGGTGGCAGCGGTGGCGGCCAACGTCGTCGTGAATATTCTGATGGTGACAGCGGCAGCAGCCGTTGGTAGGACTGAACGTTTTTAACTAACGAATAGTCAAACGGCCGTCTTCCCCGAAGACGGCCGTTTTTATTTACTTACCCCATTTCGCCGCGCTCTGCTCCCAGGGCCGAATAAAATCCTCCGGTTCCACATGCAGCGCATCCGCAATACGGTTGATGTAATTAAAATAACTGATCACCTGCGTGGCATCATGAATGGCCCGATCATCCAGACCGTGCTGCCGCAAACCCTGTAAATCGGCCGCCGTCATCTGCTGCGGGGTGCGCGTTACCTTTTCCGCATAGGCACACAAAGCCTCATCCACAGCTTGCAGCGGTGCCTGCCGCCAATCGGAGGCAAGCAGATGGACAACATGATCTGCCTCAGCTTCATCCGTCAATCCCCAGTCGTTGGCAACCTCAGCCCGGAGGTCGTGCGCGTGAGCGCGAATTCAGTAGAGGCAGCCGTTGGTGGCAGAGACGACTACCGCCAACATCTCGCGCTGACTGCGGCTGAGAGGCGAACTGCCAAACATGATGGCACTGTAAAAATCCATCGAGGCTTTCATGGCGCGGGGGTTTTGGCTCATAATGCTGACAATGTGCCAAATGCGCCCGGCTCGTTTGAGGGCAGCTTCGTACTCTTTTTTCAAAAAGCCTTTGGCCTTTTCCAGAGAGATAACTTCGATCCAGGGCATGGGGAGTTCCTTTTGAAATTACGTAATTTCGTAATTACCATACCAGATTCGTTCGCCACCAATGGTTTGCGTGTAATCGGTGACGAGTTGAATCATGTGGGAACGGCCGTTAAATAGATTCGCCATCTGTGAGGGATAGGCAGCAATGGCCTTAATCTTCATTTGCAACGCCTCGGGGCTAAGGGGCATAACCTCCGCTTGCCACTGGGGATCATCCGGTGCAATCACGCTATCTACCCCGCCCAGCCGCTGCGCATAGGGGTACTCCTCATAATAAACCAACCTGCTGCCAAAGGCTTTTTCTGCTGCCAGCCGCGTCAATTGGTGATCCACATGGTTGCCAATGGTCAACGGGGCCAAGATGCGGCCGTGCGGCGGTAAATGGGTTAGCTGTGCGGCCAAGTCATCAACAAGTGGATATTCTGCCGGATGAACAGCCCCAAAAATGTCGGGGTCGGAGTTGTAGAAGGTGATGCCGGTTTGGGGGTGGTGGCGGTAGATGCAGTCGGGTACTTGCCAATGGGCATGATCGGCCCCGATGAGGCGGCAGGCGGCCATGTCTTCGGCACGGCGTTGGGCGGTGGCTTCGTGGAGCAAGTCCCAGCTTTGGTGCTGGCCTTGGGCGAACTCGGAAACGGCCGTCTCCACCGGATCGCCAGCCATGATGGTGACAATGAGGACGGATTGCCGCTGAACGGCTGTTGCCTGAAAAATCTGCCCGCCGCAAGACAAAACAGCATCATCCAGGTGTGGTGAAAGATATATGATGTCGTAATAAGTGTTTACCATTTCTATTTGTGCCATCTGTGATGACAACTATAATACCATGATTCGAGTGAAAGAAAGAATGTGGCCAGAGGCAAGCCGCAAAACATTCTTCCCCCCATCTACCCTTTGCCACTTGCCCCGTTATAAGGAGAACACCATGTCTAAAACGGCCGATATTGGTCTCATTGGTCTGGCCGTGATGGGCCAGAACCTGGTACTGAACATGAACGATCACGGCTTTACCGTAGCCGTGTACAACCGCACCACCTCTCGCGTAGACGATTTCCTCAACAACGAAGCCAAAGATACAAATATTATTGGTACTTACTCCCTAGAGGAGTTGGTCTCCCATTTGAAGCCGCCGCGCCGCGTCATGCTCATGGTTAAAGCGGGCAAGCCGGTAGATATGGTCATTGATGAACTGCTGCCTCTGCTGGAACAGGGCGACATCATCATTGATGGCGGCAACTCCAACTACGAAGATTCCATCCGCCGCACCCAAGAACTGCGCCAAAAGGGGTTTTTGTTTATTGGCACAGGCGTCTCTGGCGGTGAGGAGGGGGCGCGATTTGGCCCCTCCATTATGCCTGGTGGGGCACCGGAAGCCTGGCCGCATGTGAAGGCAATTTTCCAGGCGATTGCGGCCAAAGTGCCTGGTGGCGTGCCTTGTTGTGACTGGGTGGGCGAAGATGGCGCAGGGCATTTTGTGAAGATGGTGCACAATGGCATTGAGTATGGCGATATGCAGCTCATTGCCGAAGCCTATGATCTCATGAAAACGGCTTTGGGCCTGTCGAACGAAGCGATGAGTGCCATTTTTAAGGAGTGGGACACACGCCAATTGGACTCGTATTTGATTGAGATTACGGGTGATATTTTGGCTTTTAAGGATGAGGATGGGCAGGCGGTGCTGGATTTGATTTTGGATAGTGCGGGGCAGAAGGGGACGGGGAAGTGGACGGCCGTTGCCGCCCTGGACGCTGGTATCCCCCTTACCCTCATCGGGGAAGCTGTCTTCGCCCGCTTCCTCTCGGCGTTAAAGCAGGAGCGTGTAGCGGCCTCCCAGGTACTCCGTTCGGCTGCGGCCAACTTCACCGGTGACAAACAAGCCTTCATTGCTGACCTGGAAAACGCCCTCTACGCCGCCAAGCTCATCTCCTACACCCAGGGCTATATGCTGTTCCGTGCCGCCGCGGCGCAATATAGCTGGAACCTGAACTATGGCGGCATTGCTCTGTTGTGGCGCGAAGGCTGCATTATCCGCTCCGCTTTCCTCACCGACATCCAAAAAGCGTTTGCAAAGAATCCTGCACTCACCAACCTGCTGTTGGATGATTTCTTTAAGGAGCAGATTGAAACGGCCGAATCTAGCTGGCGGCGTGTGGTGAGCCAGGCTGTAGAACTGGGCATACCCGTCCCGGCCATGTCCAGTGCCCTGGCCTTCTATGATGGCTACCGCCGCGGCCGTCTCCCCGCCAACATGATCCAGGCCCAGCGCGACTACTTTGGTGCCCACACCTATGAGCGCGTAGACCAGCCACGCGGCCAGGTCTTCCACACCAATTGGACGGGGGAGGGTGGCAGCGTGACTTCGACTTCGTATAATGCGTAATGTGTAAAACGTAAACCTATGCTGTTTACGGTTTACGTTTTTTTGAGGCAGTCCATGGCAAGCCAACCAACAACTATTATCATCTTCGGTGCGTCGGGCGACTTAACCCGGCGTAAATTGATTCCGGCTTTGTTTAGCTCGTTTACCAAACGGCGGCTGGCGAAGCAGCTAAATGTGGTGGGCTTTGCGCGGCGGCCCTGGAGCCATGATGATTTTCGGCAGCTTTTGTATGAGGGGATGGAGGAGTTTGCCCCTGATATGTTAGCCAGCCACGCCGAGGATTGGGATCTGTTTGTGCAGTATGTGTGGTATGTGCAGGGGGATTTGGATACGGCCGTTGATTACCAAAATCTCAAAGACTATCTGCACGATCTAGATGATGGCCCGGCCAATCGCCTCTACTACCTGGCAACCGCCCCGCGCTTCTTCGTGCCCATCGTCCAGCATCTCGGTGAACACAACATGGTGGCTGAGGCTGAAGGCTATCGGCGGGTGGTCGTGGAAAAACCCTTTGGCGCAGACTTGCATTCGGCGCAGGTGTTGAACCAGGATTTGCACACCATTTTCCAGGAACATCAGATTTACCGCATTGACCATTACCTGGGCAAGGAGACGGCGCAAAATATCCTCTTCCTCCGCTTTGCGAACACCATTTTTGAACCGGTGTGGAATCGCAATTATGTCAACTCAGTGCAAATTAGTGTAACAGAGGATGTGGATGTGGGGCATCGGGCAGGTTATTACGACAAGGCTGGTGTGATGCGTGACATGATTCAAAATCACTTGATGCAGTTGTTGGCCCTGATTGCTATGGAGCCACCCGCTTCGTTTGAGGCGGATGCTGTGCGCAATGAGAAGGCGAAGGTGTTTAAGGCCATACGGCCGATCCCGCTGGAGGAAACTGTTCGCGCCCAATATGCCGATTATCCGCAGGCCGAAGGCGTGGCCGAAAATTCCCAAACGCCCACTTATGCGGCTCTGAAACTGCACATTGACAACTGGCGCTGGCAGGGTGTGCCTTTCTATCTGCGGTCGGGCAAGGCGATGGCGCGTAAGAATTCGGAGATTGTGGTGGAGTTTAAGAAGCCGCCGCACTTGATGTTTGACCAGATTGAGGATGGGGATTTTCATGCCAATACGCTGTCTATTTGTGTGCAGCCGGATGAGGGCATTCATTTGAAGTTTGAGGCCAAGATTCCCGGTTCGATTCAGGAAACGCAGTCGGTGGATTTGGAGTTTCATTATCAAACGTCGTTTAAGGGACGGCCGTTACCCGATGCCTACGAAAGATTATTGCTGGATGCCTTGAATGGAGATGCTACTCTGTTTACGCGCAGCGATGAGATCGAGTCAGCCTGGCGGTTGATTGATCCCGTGATTACGGGCTGGGAGATGGCCCCGCAGCGCTCTCCGCTGGTGATGTATGCGCGGGATAGCTGGGGGCCGGAGGAAGCGGATGAGTTGTTGCGTAAGGACGGCCGTTATTGGCGGCACGGCTGTGGTGAGCATGAATGAGCGGCTTATATGGCCGCAACTTTATGCGGCACTCAAATTGCTTTGTTCCTTAATTCCTGTTATGCTTGGCCCACTGGGGTCTGTTATTTTGTTGACGACAACGGCCGTTTGGACCCACTAACAGCTAAAACACAGATCAAAAAAATTGGAAACAAATGAAACAAGTTGATGGTAACGCCTACCGGATTTTAGCAGTTGACGACAGTGCTTTTATCCTACGCTTAGTAGAGAGTGCGTTGGAATCTGCTGACTTCCAGGTTTCGACAGTCCTCTCCGGTGAAGAAGGGTTAGAGCATATTAAGCGACGTGGCCTGCCTCATCTGGCCGTAGTTGACATAAATATGCCCCTAGGGATGGATGGTTTTGAATTTTGCGAGCGTGTGCTGGAGTTTTGCGATCTGCCCATCATCATGCTCACAGCCATCAATGAAGAATCCACCATCGTTTCGGCCATTGAACAATATGCCGAAGATTATATAACCAAGCCCTTTAATGCCGGTGAATTGGTTGCTAGAGTGCGCCGAGTTTTGCGCCGTGTCGGCGATTTTGCTTATACCCTTGATCCCCTCACCAAAGTAGACGAGCGTTTGCAAATTGATTTTGCCGGACAGCGGGCGGTTATTCATGGGGAAGATGTTTCCCTGACACCCACAGAGACTAAACTGCTGTATATTTTAATGCGAAACGCTGGGCGCACTGTTACCACAGATTTTATTTTACGTCGGTTATGGCCTTTAGAAGCTGCCTTTGAAGATAGATTACGTGTTTATGTCCATCGTCTACGGCGCAAAATAGAAGAACCAGAAGGAGAACCTAGATACATTCTCTCAGAGAGAGGCACAGGTTACACCTTTTTCAATGCACCCCAATAAAGGCTTTCCAAATTTATAACAATTGTAACTGCTGAACTCCTCTGGGAAAGCGATGCTCCTGGAGGTTTCAAACAAGATGTTACCTCTGGAACGAGCCTCCCGGAGGGTTCGTAGTTACTAACAACGTAATTGTTCAGTTCATCGAGAGAGAAATCCTCCCGGAGGCTTCTTTTACGGAGGCTCTCTCGGGGGAAAACCTCCGGGAGGGGGAACGGTTACTAACAACTTATGGATTATTGAGGTAGTGAGTTTATTATGCTTGATGCATCTATAGATATTCATCAACAACAGACGATTTTGGCCGTAGATGACAATACCTATACCCTGCGTATTGTGCAGCATGCTTTGGAACACGCGGATTTTCAAGTGGTAACGGCCGTTTCCGGTCAGGAAGCCCTCCAAATTATCAGCCGACGCGGGTTGCCCCATCTGGCCATTGTAGATTACCACATGCCTGGTGGCATGAGCGGTTTCGAGTTGTGCCACGAAATCCATCAGTTCAGCGATCTACCAGTGGTCATGTTAACGGCCGTTAGTGACGAAGAAACCGTCGTCGAAGGGCTAGAAAAACATGCCGAAGACTACATCGTCAAACCCTTCAGCCCCGATGTGCTCGTAGCCCGCGTCAAGCGCGTGCTGCGGCGCATGGGCGACTTCGCCTACACCCTCGACTCCCGCACCGTAGTAGACGAACGCATGGAAATAGACTTCCCCAACCGCGCCGCCTTCATCGAAGGCAAAGAAGTGCGCCTCACCCCCACCGAAACCAAACTCCTCTACATCCTCATGCGCAACGCTGGCCGCACCGTCACCACCGATTTCATCATTCGCCGCCTCTGGCCCCTCGAACCAGCCTACGAAGATCGTCTGCACGTTCACATGCACCGCCTTCGCAACAAAATCGAAGACAAAAAAAACAAATCCCGCCCCCGCTACATCACATCCGAGCGCGGCACAGGCTACATTTTCCGAGCCAGTAACAACAAATAAACAATAGTTGGCCCCGGCCAACCTTCCCTTCAGTCAGGCTGGTGCCAATATCACCAGCTTTTTTGTTTTATGAGCATCACCCTACAAACTGTGCAGCAAGCCCTCCACCTGGAAGCGTTTGACGGCCGTTCCGCCCAACTCAAAATGGCCCCCATCCTCCGCCAAAACATACGCCCCCCCGAAAGCCCCGGCCAGCCCCGCATCGGCAGCGTCCTCATCCTCCTCTACTGCCAATTAGATGAACTCCACCTCGTCCTCACCCGCCGCCGCGACGACATGCGCTCCCATGCCGGGCAAATCTCCTTCCCCGGCGGCAAACGCGAACCCAACGAAGCCCTACCCGCCACCGCCCTGCGCGAAACCCACGAAGAGATCGGTGTACCTGCCCATCAACTCACCATCCTCGGCCAACTCACCCCCCTCTACATCATGCCCTCCGACTTTGAAGTGTATCCCTTCGTCGCCTGGCATGTGAACGGCAAACGGCCGTCATTCCACCCCGCCACCACCGAAGTCGCCGAAATCATCGAAGCCCCCCTCAGCCAAATGCTCGACCCCGCCACCCGGCGCGAAGAAATGTGGCAGTTGCGCGGTCACGACCTGCTCGTGCCCTTCTTCCACATCGGTCCCCACAAAGTTTGGGGAGCCACCGCTATGATGATGAGCGAATTTTTGGAGAGAATAAGGACAGTGAACGGTAATCCATAACCCGTTTACCGTTCACCACAGACAGACTAATCCACTAAAGCTACCACTTCAATCTCCACCAGCGCCCCCAACGGCAGCGCCGCCACCTGAACGGCCGATCTTGCTGGCGGATTCTCCGTAAAATACTGCGCATAAACCCCATTCACCGTCTTATAATCAGCCATATCCGCCAAAAACACCGTCGTCTTAATCACCTGCGCCAGACTGCTGCCCGCCGCCGCCAACACCGCTTGCAAATTCCGCAGCACCTGATGCGTCTGCGCCTCCACACCCCCCTCCACCAACTTCATCGTCACCGGATCAAGGGCCACCTGCCCCGCCGAATAAACCAAATCACCAATCTTCACCGCCTGTGAATAAGGCCCCACCGCCGCCGGTGCATTATCTGAATGAATAATCTCTTTTGCCATTGTTTACTCCTAATGAAATGATTTTGTAAAACGTAAGGCAAATTACGTTTTACGTTTTACACTTTATGTGCCAGATCAAACAGCCAACGGCCCCCTTGCCCCCTGGCCGGTATGGCCCACAGTTGTGGTCCGTCGGCTGCAATATGAAATTGCAGATTTTTCAGCCAATCTTTGCGCTGAGCCTCCATACTCAGCACAATAAACTCCAGCAACTTAAGGGCATCTTGGGGCGTGACGGCCGCCGATACAAGAACCGCTTCATTGGGCTGGGGTATTTCCTGCAAAAGCGTTTGCTCCTGCGTGAACTGCTGTCCTATCTCCCGTGCTGTGGGCATGGGCATATCCCAGGCCGGTACATACAAACGGCGGGATTCGCCCCAAAACTGCTCCGAATCTTGCTGCGACGATCCGCCTCCGCCTTGTGTGTCTCGCTGGGTGATGTGGACACGGCCGTTAAACACCCAAAACGGCACCCACTGTTCCACCTTGTCTGTGCGTGCTGCCGCATAATAGACGGGCATACGTTCCAGGCCAGATTCATCAATAGCAACGGCCGTATAACACCCCCGACAGCTCACCACCACATCCCACTGCTCTGGGGCTAAAGGTGCCTGGCACTGAGGACAGCGCAGCAACAACAACTTCACTTCACCTTCTCCATCAACCCATCCAAAATATCCATCCCCATTTCCAGAGGATCATCACTTTTCCCCATATCCACCCCCAACACATGGGAAACCGCCGAACGGGGCGTGGCCGCCTTGCGATTTTCGCTAGGCGTTTCCTCAATTTCCTCCCCATAACGAAAAGCCCGATAACCCCAGGCAATAATGGCCGCGCCAATCGCCATCACAATCAGCACCCCCACAAACCCACCACCATCATCACCACCATCAGATAAAGCCCCCAGCATCAAAGCCGCCCCATCCACCAACACCAGATTCCCCAGCGCCAGGCCAATAACCAGGGCTGCAGCCCGGTAAAAGATATTGCCCGGTGCTTTGCCATAGGCAATCTTGCCCTGCACCCCATCCACCACCACCTGGTAATTCCGCCCGCGATACACATACCGAGCCACCCATAAAGGATAATAAACCAACGCCAATTGCCGCCTTAGTTGGTGAAACTTCTCAAAATATTTGCTCCGCAGACTGCGCTTGGCTCGAGCCTTTGCCACAAAATAATCCTCCGCTTCATCCAGCGCATCTGTTCGTGATTCGGCCGGCTCAAAAACCATCGCCTCCGCGTGCAGTTGTTCCGCGTCATAAGGCTGCAAATCATTTTTGGCAAGTGCCACCCGATGCACCCCAAACTCCGAAACATCCACCGCCGCATCATTCCAGTGCATCACCTCCGCAATCTCCACCTCAACCGGGCGGGTACTGTTCTTGCCCGACTTTACCCGCCCAAACATCCAGCCAGCCACATAGGCTTCTACACGCCAGTAAGGCAGATAGACGAGGAAAATATCTTTGATTTCCGCTTCTTTTTTCAGGTCGCGGGCCTTTTTGATGCCAGAAAAAAAGCCGCGCACCGTGTTGAGGGCCGCTTCACGCTCAATGCGGTTGGGCATTTGCCAGCGCAACACCCCACGCTCCCCCTGCACCAGAGAGCGCATCTGGCAGTAGGGGCAGGTGACAATGCGTGCCCCTTCGGCAACAGGCACAACGCCGCTGCAATTGGGGCAGGTGAGTCCTTGAGATTGTTCTTTAGATTGGGTCATGTGTTACGTGCCAGGTGTCGGGTGTGGCTAAACCACTGGACACTCCTTTACACTTTGGCGGAGATATAGGCAGCAGCCGCAAAAATGGGGATGGCGAGGATAACGGCCGTTATCAAATACACCAACACCCCTGTGCCAAAACTGCCCACACTGCCATTCAAAAAGCCAAACAACGGGATAAACGCTGCCAAAAAATAAAGCACACAGCCAATGCCCCCCAAGCCATAATAAGGGGCTTCCCACTTAGATGGGTAATTATTAGCAAACACCTTGCTCGTGGCCGCATCCACAACGGCCGTATACGTCCGCCCCTCAAATGAATACTTAAACAGATAAATCGGCACATGCACCAACGACGATTCCCGAATAGACGAGGCCGCAATCCGCTTATGCTCCGCCAGCCACTTTTTCACCGTATCCAGCGGCACAGTGGGGTCAACGGCCGTTGCCTCCAACGTATGATCAAACAGTTCCAAATCCGAAGCCGGAATCGTCAGCTCCGTCAACTCCGTCACCGACGTAGCCGCCGCTGGCTCCAGATACACCTTCTCCTCCTGGCCCTGCTGCACCCGCAGCAGCCACAGGGGAAATAGCTGGAAAGACGGCCGTTCAATCACCGCCTTCTCATCCAAATCCTTCACCGTCTGATTCCCCGCCATCCAGCGGCGCAAAGCCGACACCGCATCCGGCTCCGCCACCGTCTCCCGCACCACATAATGCTGCACCACACTACTCTTGTCCACAAAATTCGTCGTGCCACAAAACTCACAAATAACAAACTGCGATCCCTGCTCCACAGGCAGCGGGGCCGCACATTGCATACACAAAATGGCCGTAGGTGTGGTGGACATAGGCGCATTTTACATGGGCTGTAAAGGGGCGGCAAGATAATCGCCGACCTCGGGCCGACCTCCAGCTTTTTGAAACCTCAGATAGCTTCGTGGTACAATCACCCCGTTTAACAACCCCACAATCACAAGAAGGACGAGGTGAACCCATGAGTACAGACCTGACAGGCATTCCCCAATTTACAGGTGCACGCATTCGCCGCCGCGAAGACCCCGCACTTATTACCGGTCAAGGCAAATACACGGCCGATTTTAAAGAGGAGGGAACTCTATATCTGGCCTTCTCCCGCAGCCCCTACGCCCACGCCAAAATTTTGAGCATAGACAGTGATGAAGCCAAAACAATGGACGGTGTTATGGCCGTCCTCACCGGTGAAGACATCAACCCCAACCTGTCAGGCACCGTCCCCAGCGGGATGCCCGTTAGCCGCGCCCCCTACGCCGAGGGCAAACTGCCCAAACGCCAGGCCCTCAGCACAGGCAAAGTACGCTTCGTCGGTGAACCCGTCGCCGTCGTCGTAGCCACCAGCCCCGCCATCGCCGCCGATGCCCTCGAAACCATCTTTGTAGATTACGAACCACTCGACGTGGTAGTAAATCCCGAAGATGCGCTGGCCGAAGGCGCACCCATCCTCCATGAAGAGTGGGACGACAACGTAGCCTTTCGTTGGGGGCCAGTGGGCGGCGATGTGGCTGAGATTTTTGCCAATGCGGCCCACACGGTGGAACTGCGTGTTGAAAACCAGCGCGTTATTGCCAACGCCATGGAACCCCGCGCCGCCTTCGCCAGCCACGATGCCGACAGCGGCATTACCACGCTCTGGTCTACAACCCAATCGCCGCACGGCGCACGGGATACGCTGGCGGGAGTGCTGGGGGTAGAGGCCAGCCAACTGCGCGTTATTGCCCCCGAAGTAGGCGGCGGCTTTGGCATTAAGGCCCCGCTCTATCTGGAAGAGATCGTTGCCACCTATCTCTCGCGCCAAATGGGCAAACCGGTGAAGTGGGTGGCAACCCGCAGTGAGGATTATGTTTCTACCTATCATGGGCGCGGCCAGACGGACATTATTCGGTTGGCGGCGGATGAAAACGGCCGTATCCAGGCCGCCGATCTCCAAATCATCTTCGAGTGTGGGGCTTACTACAGCGTCATCGCTCCCCTCATTCCTACCCTCACCGTGCTGATGATGTCTGGCGTTTATGCCATCCCCACCATTCATGCTGAGATAACGGCCGTCTTCACCAACAAACATCCCGCCGAACCCTATCGCGGCGCGGGCCGCCCCGAAGCCGCCTACATGATCGAACGCGCCATCACCGCCCTGGCCGCCGAAATGGGCCTGGACCCCGCCGAAATACGCCGCCGCAACTACATCGCCCCCGATGCTTTTCCCTACACCACCGCCAGCGGCGCCGTCTACGACAGCGGCGAATATGCGCGAGGGCTGGAAAAGGCACTCGAATTAATTGGCTATGACCAACTGCGCCAGGAGCAGGCCCAACGCCGGGCCAATGGCAATGGCAAATTGATGGGCATTGGTCTGGCGACGTATGTAGAAGTGTGCGGCTTTGGCCCCTGGGAGATGGGCAGTGTGTACATGGATGAAAACGCCAAAGTGACCATCCTCACGGGCAGTTCGCCGCACGGGCAGGGGCATGAGACGACCTGGGCGCAAATTGCCGCTGATGCGCTGCAAATTCCATTGGAAGATATTACGGTGCTGCATGGTGACACGGGCGTGGTGCCGCGTGGCATTGGCACGTTTGGCAGCCGCAGTACGGCCGTTGGCGGCAGTTCTGTCCACAATAATTCCGTTACCGTGCGCGACAAGGCGCGGCAGTTGGCGGCGCACCTGCTGGAAGCGGCCGAGGCAGATGTGGAGTTAAGAGACGGCCGTTTCCAGGTGGTGGGCGTGCCCGAGCGGGGCCTTAGCTGGGCCGATGTGGCGGCCGCCGCACAGGGCGATAATCTGCCCGAAGAGCTGCAAGGCGGCCTGGAAAGCGACACAGACTTTGCTCCCGAAGGCAATCTCTATCCCTTCGGCACACATGTGGCCGTTGTCGAAGTAGATGCCGAAACAGGCACGGTAGAGATTGTACGTTACCTGACCGTTGATGATTGTGGTGTGGTTATTAACCCGCTGCTGGTGGAAGGGCAGGTGCACGGCGGCATCGCTCAGGGCATCGGCCAGGCTTTGTATGAAGGATCGCGCTATGATGAGTTGGGCAATCTCATCAGTGGTTCGCTGCTGGATTATGCGCTGCCCCGCCTGGATAACTTCCCCACTTTCGAGACCAATCGCACCGAAACGCCCACGCATCTTAACCCGATGGGTGTGAAAGGCATCGGCGAAGCGGCCACCATTGGCTCTACGCCCACCATTGCCAATGCGGTTGTGGATGCGCTGGCCCATCTGGGGGTGCGCCATGTGGATATGCCGCTAACGGCCGAAAAGCTGTGGCAGGTGTTACAAGAAGCTGGTCGCAGCGCGTGATGATTCGTGCGGCAACGGAAGCAGATGCCCCAGCAATGGGGCATCTGCTTGTGACGACATGGCTGACCGCGCATAAGGGGCAAATCCCTGAAGGGCAGTGGCAGGCGCGGCAGGCGAATTGGACACCGGCGGTGTCGGCGCAGGGTTGGGCGGAGACGCTGCGGGCGATGGCGGCGGGTGATGATCCCGATTATTGTATTTATTTGGCGGTGGCAACGGCCGTTTCTGAGCCAGAGTCTACGCCCATTATCGGCCTGGTGATGGGTGGTGCAGCGCGGGCGGGGTCATGGGCTGATGCCGGCGAGATTTATGTGCTGTATGTGCGGGCCGATAGGCAGGGGCAGGGGATTGGTAAGCGGTTGTTGGCGACGGCCGTTCACCATCTGGCCCAACTTGGCCTGACTAAACTTGTGATTGGTTGTCTGGCTAACAATTATGCCAGCGCGTGGGTTTTATATGAGGCGTGGAGGACAAAAGTGGGAGAACTCCAGACCGAAGATGAAGGTTTTGTTGAACGTCAAGTCATCTACGGTTGGCAAGATAGTTCATATTATTAATGTGAAGGAGAACAAAAAGGCGTAGAGATGCTCTACGCCTTTTGACCTTATTACGGTTCTTTTTACCAACGACTGTCGCGGCGTTGGGGGCGTTCTTCGCGGGGGCGTGCTTCGTTAATACGCAAGTTACGTCCCTGGAAGTCTTGCCTGTCCAGCGCGGCGATGGCGGCATTGCCACCTTCGCGTTCCATCTCGACGAAACCGAAACCGCGTGCCCGGCCAGTGTCACGATCTGTGATGAGGCTGACGCGGCTGACATTGCCGTACTGTTCAAACAGCTCGCGCACTTCGTCTTCGGTCACACGATAGGACAAATTGCCAACATAAATGTTAATTTCTTCTGCCATTTCTCTGAAATCTCCTTAGATACCAAACCCGCAGACAAGCGGAAGAAGATCACTTGCTGCGCCTAACCAATAAATTGTCTCGCGTAACGGGATGCAGAAACGGCCGTTTTCTTACCTACCTACGTCTAATGCTGATAAGCACACTGACCACCACAACCACAGCCGCCACCATTGTTCAGGGGACGGGAATGCTGGTTGTGTGCGTGATGACATGGGTAACAGTTAAGCGTTTCCGAGTATTGGTAGTAGCGCATGAGGGGCAAACGGCCGATTTATCTGCTTCAGAGAAGGGTCGTCTCAACTCAAAGACTTTCGCACAATCCTGACACATATACTCATACAAAGGCATACCAATGCTCCATTTTAATCGTTACAGGCAAAAAATTTACCAGATGTGGGCCTTTTCGGCAAATCTTGACCGTTCTACCCAACCCTGCTACTCTGGAAATGTGGTAACTTGGATGCGTAAATGGTGCTTTATGGGGTTGGGGATTTTGTTCTGGTTGGCTGCCTGTACTCAGCCGCCGGCCCCAACCCCTGTTGTTGACTCGGTAACGGCCGTTCCGCCCACCTTGACGATTGAGCCTGATGCTGCCAATCAGGATTCTCCACTGACGATTGACGATGCCACCGCCTCTTCCATTCGCCAACTCACCATCCTTTACACCAACGACGAACATGGCTGGATGGCGGGCATGGAACCCGATGAAGGGGCCGCTAACCTGGTGGGGCTGTGGCAGGAGCGGGAAGGTTATGCGCCAGATGATGACAGCTTTTTGCTGCTCAGTGGTGGCGATATGTGGACGGGGCCAGCCATCTCTACCTGGTTTGCCGGGGAGAGTATGGCGGCGGTGATGAATGAGATGGGGTATGCGGCAACGGCCGTTGGCAACCATGAATTCGACTTTGGCCTGGATGGTTTGCAGGCGCGTGAAGCTCAATCAGACTTCCCCTTCCTCAGTGCCAACATCCGCCGCCGCAGCGATGGCACCATCCCCACCGATTTGGGCATCCAGCCCTACACCATCGTCACCGCCAATGGCATCCAGGTGGGCATCATCGGCCTCACCACCACCAGCACCCCACGCACCACCAACCCTGTGAATGTCGCCGAATTTGAGTTTATTGATTATGAGACAGCCTTGCGTGAAATTGTGCCCGAAGTAACGGCAGCCGGGGCCGAACTGATCCTGGTTCCGGCGCACATATGCCAGGGCGAATTGGAGGCATTGGCACAAAAGATTGGCGATTTGGGGGTTGATTTGCTGGGTGGGGGGCATTGTAATGAACTTTTTGCCAAAGAGATAAATGGCATGGTGGTGCTGGAAGGTGGTTATCATCTCACCAGCTATGCTCGTGCTACTTTCCAATTTGATACGGCTACAGATACGGTGGTAGATGTGTCTTATGGGGTGGAAACGAATATGGGTGGAACGGCCGATCCCACCATCGCCACCATCGTCAACCAGTGGCAAAGCCTGGCCGATGCCGAACTCAGCGAAGTCATCGGCTACACCGACGAGGGGCTGGCACGGCGCAGCCCCGAAATGCAGGCCCTCATTGTGGAGTCCTGGCTGCAAGCCATGCCGACGGCACATGTGGCTATCACCAACATGGGCGGGATGCGGGCCGCATTGGCTCCGGGTGCTCTTACATTGGGTGATGTGATTGGGGTGATGCCTTTTAATAATGTGATTGTGGATGTGCAGCTAACCGGCCAACAACTGCTGCGTATTCTGGCCTTTGCCATTGGGGATGCGGCTGTAGGCGGGGTGCATTTGGATGGCGCAACGTGGCGGTTTAACGACACGGGCGAACCGGTTGACCCCAATGAAACTTACAGTTTGCTGGTGAATGATTTTATGTATGCGGGTGGTGACGGTTATGAGTTGTTGGCTGAGTTTGACCCGCTGGCTTACAATACGGCCGTTGATTGGCGACAACCTGTGATTGATTGGCTGATAGCCCAGGACTCATCGGCGGAACGGCCGTTGGATGAGGCAATTCACAATTTAATGGTAGTCCGTAACCCGTGAGCTGATTACCGATTACCGCCAAGGAGGTTTGGAGATGAGTGAGCAGCAAGAAGAACCCCGTGCCGCACGGGAAGGATTGAAATTTCTTGTTTTGGTGATTGTTTTGCTGGGGGCCGTGGCGATTGTGGCTTTAACACGGCCGTTAATCTTCGGCAAAATTGTGCCCGCTGTAATGGGGGACGACATTGCTTTGCCCACGCCGGAGCCAGCCGAGGTGACTGGTGAAGATGCGATGGACGCGGAAGGTTATCCAGGTGCGGAGGAGAATGAGGGGGAAACGGCAGTTGACACAGAACCTGCCCCAACCACAGGTGATGAAGCAGAAACAGATGAGGCTGAAACTCCTGGCGAAGAACCCGCCACAGACGAAGGCGAAACCCCGGCTGAAGAAGCCACCACCGACGAAACCGAAGCCCCCGCCACTGATTCAACCAACGAAGCTGATAGCAGCACCGACGAAACAGAACCCCCTGCCAGCGAAGAAGACAGCACCATCATTACCCACACGGTGAAACAGGGCGAAACCCTGCAAACCATCGCCGCCCAATACGGCATCACCCTGCAACAACTCATCGCCGCCAACGCCCTGCCCAACCCCGACTACATCCGCGTCGGCGACAAATTAATCATTCCCCAGTCGGGAGAATAACCGTAAGTTATAAACGATAAACGGTAATCCGATAACCGTTCACGGATTACCGTTTACCTGTTCTCGTTCGTTTTGGCTTAATCCCCCCGCGATAACTCGGCACTTCCAACACAAAAAAGGTACAGCGGCTGCCATCCAGCATCCGCGTCGCCAGACGCGGGTCAATCTCATCAATCGGCGTGGCCGTTGTAATCACCGTGGGCAGGCGGGCATTGTAGCGATAGTTGAATAACTGATACAGCTTCTCCCGTGCCCAGGCTGTGGCACTCTCCGTCCCCAAATCATCCAAAATGAGGAGCGGTGCTGTTTTAATCTCGTCAAATCGTTTGTCTAAACGTACACCCATGGCTGGATTAAATGTGGCTCGCAGATGATCCAATAAATCGGGCACGACAATAAACAGCACGGGATTGCCTTCCATGACGATATGATTGGCAATCGCCGCCGCCAGATGGGTTTTGCCATTGCCATAGCCAATGCTGTTTAGCACCAGCCAGTCGGCTGGCTCATTGGCAAATTCCAACGCCGTGTCATAGGCTCGCCGCAAATTCTCGGCCTGATGGCGTGGCAGTTCATTGGCCCGCAAATCAAAATTGTTAAACGTCTTGTCCCCATGCAGGTTCAATGAGGACAAATCCGACTGATCCTGATCCACACCAGCCCGTCGAAAATCGGGGGCGGTGATGGTGATGATTTGCACTAAACTGGGATCAACCAGTCGTGAGCGCATGCGCATTTCAATGGCTTCTAGCTCTTCGTTGGTCGTGATAATCGTTGGCAGTTTGGCCGCGTAGCGATGGTTGAAAATCTGATATAACTTTTCCTGCGCCCACTCGGTGTTGCTTTGTGCGCCAAAATCATCGAGGATGAGCAGTTGGCTGTTGCGCACCTGATCAAAGCGGCGGTCGTAGGAGGTGGTGGCGCTGGGGCTGTAGGTGGCTCGCAAATGGTCGAGTAGATCGGGGGTGTTGACGAATAGGACAGAATGACCGAGGGAGAGGCGGTAGTTGGCAACGGCCGCTGCCAGATGTGTTTTGCCACAGCCATAGCCCCCCTTCAACACCAGCCAACCTTCTGGTTTTTGGGCGTAGGTCAGGGCGCGGTCATAGGCCATTTTTAGGTTGCGCTGTTTGCCTGGTGTGAGGCCGATGCCTTCGGGCAAGAAGTTGTCGAAGGTGTTGTGTTGTAACATGCCAATCTGGCTCATCTGCTGTAGTTGATCCAGCCGTGCCATTTCTTGCTCGGCGGCGCGGCAGGTGCAGGTGACGGCGCGGCCAAAGGAGGGGTGTTCGGGCGGCACATCGGGGATGACGTAACCTAAGCCGCCGCAGTGGGGGCAGTCGGGCTGCCCTATGCCGCCATTATTCAGGTCGTCGTTATCGTTTGATGATGTTTTTAAGGTCATCGGGGATTTGTTGTTGTAAGCCTTTTTGAGAGTCTCGTTGAGAGATTCCATCTTGTTTTCCTTCTTGCCGCCATCGCTCTAATATGCTGACGACGTAACGCCATTTGCGGACGTTGTTTTCGATGGCTTTTTGGATGGCTTCTTCGATCCAGCGGATGGGATAGGTTTGTTCGGCATCGCGGAGTTCGTCGGCGATCATGGGGGTGAGGGCACCGATGTTTTGTTCGTAGAGGACGAAGATGTTGGGCCGTTCGATGAGGAGGGTGATGGGTTCGTCATCGCTGGGTGTGGGTCGCCATTCGCCTTTGCTGATGCCATCAACGGCCGTTCGTCCCTTCTCTGTATTCAAAAAGTACAAATCCATCTTGCCATCGGCACTCTCTACATTCACATGCAAAAACGTGCCGCGGGCGACGGCCCGCTCAACGCCATCTAGTAGAGCTTCTGTGGCTAGTTCCAGTGTTGGCCCCATCCCCTTTACAAACTGCGTGTCATTCAAAAAATCTGTCAGGCGCATATAGCGTACCTTGCCATCCTTCTGGTTTAAGGCCCAGAACGCATAAAGTGTTACCTTTAGCTCGGCCAGATTATCAATGATGGGTAGCAGGTCGCTAAAAAATAGGTTGGGTATCTGTGTCAGGCGTAATTTGCCTGCGGGGAAGCCAGAAAAACCTTGCATGATTTCTCAATTGCCTCACAAAGTTGTTCTTTGGGGTGTGCGGCATTGCGGGGCCGGGCACAAGGCCGCGCCCTGTTTAGAATTTATCAAAGAACCTAAAAAGCCGTACCGGTTACGATTTCTTGATGCCATTCTGTTAAGAAATTTAGGGCATCTTCAAATTTATGGGCGGGTAAACTTTTGTAGCTGGTGATGCCATAGCGACGATAAAGCTCGCCATAGACGGCTCCGAATTCGTTGCGTTGGCTCTTTTTGCCCAGGGCGATGGCTACGGTTTTGACGGATTGGCTGATTTGGCTGGCTTGCTCTTCTGTAACTAATTGTGAGGGTGTTAGTTTTTCTTCAACGGCCGTTAACCTCTCCGCCAATTGTCCCACAATTTCCAACTGACCCTCAGCCGCGTCCAGCCGCCGATCAAAGGCCATTTGCTCCTCGGCCATGCGCACAATGGCTAGACCCATCTCCCGCACGTGGACCAGGGAAGAGGAGGCAGAGGAAACAACGGCCGTATTCTGAAAGGCATCTGCTAACACCCGATAACATTCACGTTGGTAACGGAGCACCTGTTCTCGCGCCTCATCCTTCACTCGTTTGGGATTAATGCCAAACAACCAGCCATTTAGATAATCCAGAGGCAGGCACAGCATCTCGCTGCTATGCGGACGGCGGCTGTTTGGTTCAATGTCCGTCAACGTTACGTTGACAGACATGACAACCTCAGACATGACCAGATCGTCAGTAATACGCCGATGCTGCCCTTGCCAGGACACGCCCAAATAGTCGCACAACGGCCGTATCGGCACATACACCGTGCCATCTGCCATACGAACGGCCGTTACCTCATCCTCATAAAACAACACTTGCTTCTGCTCCACAGGAGCCAATTCACCCATAACTGCAATCATACCCAATCCCCCCTATGACAACAAGGACAGTTTTGGGTGCGATAAAATGTGGTGTATCCCTAGACTGGAGCAGTTTTTAAAACTGCTCCAGTCTTTCAAGTCCATACACAAAAAGATAAGCACCCCTGACAGTTTTATGCGCCTTGACAGAGCCAAAGCATCATGCTAACCTTCCCCTCACGATGAAAACACACATCTTTTTTGCTTTCTTTTTTATGAACAAAACCTCGGCCGCAGGCGTGCCGCTTTGTTCTGCCTGAAAGAAGGCAAAGAAGCAGACAGACACCCAGACGCGGCCACCAGGCCGCGTTTTTTTTGTTTATATGGGTGTATTGGTATACTGGTTTATGAGTATACCAATACCAGATAACCAGAGGAATCATGGAAGCAGTAGAGAATGTTTATGAGGTAGTAGAAAACAAGCTAACGGAAGCGTTGCACCAACTGGAGGCAATTGGCGCGACGGATGCTTTGCAGGAGTGGTTCAGTGAAACATTAGGGCGTAAAGGCTCTATCCAACTATTGACACGCCAGGTTGGATCGTTGCCCGCGGAAGAACGGCCGTCTTACGGGCAGCACGTCAACAAAGCCAAAACCCAACTACAAGATGCCTACGAAGCCAAAAAAGCGGCATTGAAAACGGCCGAACTCGAAGCCAAAATCGCCGCCAACGCCCTCGATGTTACCCTACCTGGTCGCAGCCAGGTGCGTGGCACACTGCACCCCTCCACCCAAGTCCTGCGCCAAATTTACCGCATCTTCGGCGACATGGGCTTCCAAGTCTATCGCAGCCGCGACGTAGAAACAGACGACTACAACTTCGGCCTGCTCAACTTCCCGCCCCATCATCCAGCGCGAGAAATGCAAGACAGCTTCTACACCGAAACCCCCGATGTCATCCTGCGCACCCACACCAGCCCCGGCCAAATTCACGCCATGCGCGAATACTGCCCCGAACCTATCCGCATCATCCTGCCCGGCATGTGCTGGCGCAACGAGCAAATCACCGCCCGCAGCGACATCCAATTCTATCAGGTAGAAGGGTTGGCCGTCGGTGAAAACATCACCTTCGCTGACCTGAAAGGCACACTCACCGAATTCGCCCGCCGCCTCTATGGGGCAGGCCGCCAAACCCGCTTCCGCGCCAGCTACTTCCCCTTCACCGAACCCAGCGCCGAAATGGACGTAAGCTGCTATCTGTGCGATGCCAAAGGCTGCCAGGTCTGCAAATATACTGGCTGGCTCGAAATTCTCGGCTGCGGCATGGTACACCCCGTCGTCCTGCGCAACGGCGGCTACGATCCCATGAAATATTCTGGCTTCGCCTTCGGCATGGGGCCAGACCGTGTGACCATGCTCAAACATGGCATAGACGATTTTCGCTTCTTCTGGGGCAACGATTTACGCTTCTTGCAGCAGTTCTAATTAAGACAGAGGGCAATTCCTAGAGCAATTGCCCCCTGTTCCTATCGCCGTGTCCACCACCAGCAATAACTATCTTTCACGACGCTCCTTGTTACTCATTGGCAGCCTTTTGCTTGTCCTCTTAGGCTTTGCTCTACGTGTACATCAATTAGACGGTGATAGTTTGTGGCTGGATGAAATGTTGACCTTGCGTGTCGTTGCTAATGGGGCAGAGGCCATGTTCAACCAGAATGATCATCCCCCTCTTTTTTATGCCCTCACCTGGATACCTGTTACTCTGGCTGGTGAAAGCGAGTTTACGGCTCGTTTTATGTCCTTGATGGCTGGTACATTGTCTATTTCTCTATTGATCGCTTTAGGGAAAGCCACTAAACAATCGGGTATTGGCTTATTGGCGGCTTTCTTGCTTGTTCTCTCACCTTTTCATATATGGTATTCACAAGAAGCACGGCACTATGCTGTGTTGATGACTTTTGCGCTGTTAACTTTTCTCTCTCTTTATAAAGCTCTGCAAAAACCAACATGGCGGATCTGGCTTGTTTTTGCGCTGGCAACGGTGGTGAATTTGTACACGCATTATGGAGCCTTATTGGTGCTGGCAACGCAGTCGGTACTCATTGCGGTCTGGATGCTGGTGCAGATGCGCCGCAAGCAGTATCGGCAATGGCTTTACCCTCTAACATCTGCTGGCCTTGTTGCTGTGTGTTATCTACCCTGGCTGCCCCGTTTGTTGTTGGCTTTGTCGCGCAATGTCAATACAGAGGATGTCAATCATGCCAATCGCCATGTGGTGCCCATTATGAATTGGGTTGCTAACACTTTTTATGCCTTTGGCACAAATGACGGCTTGTTGCCTTATATTTTGTTGGGACTTGGCTGTTGTGGGCTGGTTATTCTGGCCTATCAACACAAGCTGCTGACTTTGGGCATTATTATTACGGGTCTGATTTTGCCTCTGCTTTTTATTTGGCTCTTCCAAATATCGCGGATACCTCAGCCCAGGTATGTTATTTATATGCTGCCCTTTTTTTTCTTGGCGGTTGGGGTGGCATTGGAGCATGGTTTGAATTTGTTGGCGCGTTGGCAATGGCTGCAAAGGGTGCTGTTTGTTTTGCTTGTTGTGGGTGGGGGTGTGGTTTATCGGCCGTTAATTGCCAATGGCTATGAAACGCGACCTGATTGGCGGGGAATTAAGAATGAGTTTGATGCGCGAGCTGTAGATAACGATTTTGTGGTCGGTTTTGCGCTGGATAATCCGACGGGTTTTAATGGGGTGACAATTTCTTTACCTTATTATCTTAACCAATCAGAACATGAATATCGGTTAATATCTGGTTATCGAGTTGATTTGAAGGATGCGGAGGCATTGGCGGCAGCACCGGGAAATAGCTGGTTTGTCATAAGCCGATGGGGGGGGATTAAGGTGGAGGGGTTGCCGATACAGGTTCGCTTCTTTGAACCTAATTTGTTCTTTATTCATTACCCTCATGCGCAGGGGGATGCTTTGGCACAAACGATTTTTCTGTATGAATTACTGATCCCGATGGCAGATGACCCCTTGCCTGCCTGTATGTTGGAACAAAGTTTGGCGGTGTTGTATATTGCGGATGGAGCGTATGAGAAGGCGGGGGAGGCGGTAGAACAGGCAGTTGCTTTGTGCCCGGATCCGCCGACTCAAGGGGAATCACCGGCCGTTTTGCGAGCGGCCGTTTACAAAGGTCTTATCCAAAAATATCGCCAGGCAGGAGATGAGCAGTTGCTGCGCGAGAATGCAATGAATTTATGGAAGATTGACCGACGCAACGCGATGGCTCTAGAGATTCTGACAGTGGAAAATCTGTTGCGGCGGTTTGCGGACGGGGATGTTCAAATTTCTAATGAGGCGGCCGATGCCCCGGCGCATGTGGACAGGTTTGAAATGCCGCAAAATGGTGATTGGGGTAATGTCATTTTTACTCATCCACCAACGGCCGTTTCCTACCAACTCAACCTCCCCGACCAACCCGTAAGCCTGCAAACCCGGCTGGCAATGCACCCCGAAAGCTGGTACTGGGGCGGCGATGGGGCAACCTTCATCGTAACCATTCAACCTGAAGGCAGCGCCCCCGTCGAGTTATTACGTCAACACGTTGGCAACAGCGAGGCCGACCAAACCTGGCATCCCGTCTCCGTCTCCCTGGCCGCTTACGCGGGTCAAACCGTTACCCTCACCCTGCAAACAGAGGTTGGCCCCGCTGGCGACGGCACTGGCGATTGGGCCGGCTGGGAAACCCCCCGCCTTTTTTGGGAGGTTCGCCAACCCTAAAACTAAGCTGGTCAGACAATTTTTACAAATTGACGGCCGAACTCATCAACAAACACAATGGCGTAATCACCAAATTACACCAATTCAAGAGAGGAAGTTATGCGCGTACCCATTTCATGGCTCAAAGAATATGTAGACATTGATTTATCCGTCCCCGAAACGGCCGAAATCCTCACCAACGCCGGTCTCGAAGTCAAAACCATCGAATACATCGGCTTGCCGGGGGCAGATTTAGAGTGGGAGGATGACAAACTCATCCTCGGCCACATCCTCAAAGTAGAACAGCACCCCAATGCCGACAAGCTCGTGTTAGCCACCGTCGAGTACGGAGCCGCCGAACCCGAAGTTGTCGTCACCGGCGCCCCCAACCTGTTCCCCTTCCTCGGCCAGGGCGACATCAGCAGCCAGCGAATTTACTCGCCCCTGGCTTTAGAGGGAGCCACCGTGTACGACGGACACAAAGACGGCCGTCAGAAGATGAAGCTCAAAGGACGGCCGTTACGCGGCATCCACAACAAATGTATGGTCTGCTCCGAAAAAGAACTCGGCATCAGCGAAGAACACGAAGGCATCATCCTCATCCAACAAGACGACTACTCCCCCAATTACGTGGCCGGCACACCCCTCACCCAAGTTCTGGGCGATGCTGTTCTCGAAATAGACATCATCCCCAACATCGCCCGCTGCGCCTCCATGGTCGGCGTGGCCCGCGAATTAGCCGCCCTCACTGAAAAAGAGATACGCTATCCCGATTACAACGTCGTCGCCCAAGGCGCACCCGTCACCGAGCGCGTCACCATCACCACCGACCACCCCGAACTCAACCCCCGCTTCGTGGCCCTGCTAGTGGAAGGCGTAGAGCAGAAGCCCAGCCCCTACTGGATGCAATACCGTTTGCGCTTGGTCGGACAACGGCCGATCAACGTCGTCGTAGACATCAGCAACTACGTCATGCTAGAGATGGGCCAGCCCAACCACACCTTCGACTACGACTTCCTGCGCCGCCGCGCCGATGAGTATGCCCCCCACGGCCCCATCCACATCCACACCCGCCTGCCCCACGAAGGCGAAACCCTCACCACCCTCGATGGCGAAAGCCACGAACTGCCCGATCATGCCATTCTCGTCACCGACCCGGCGGGCAACCTCAGCCTCGGCGGCATCATGGGCGGTTACGACAGCGAAATTAAACCCGAAACCACCAGCGTCCTCGTCGAGGCCGCCGCCTGGAACTTCATCAACATTCGCCGCACCGCCACCCACCTGCTGCTGCACACCGAAGCCAGCTTCCGCTTCAGCCGCAGCGTGCATCCCAGCCAGGCCATTTTGGGAGCCAAACGTGCTGCCGAACTGCTGCGCCGTCTGGCTGGCGGCACCGTGGCCGAAGGGGTGATTGACTACTACCCCAACCCGCCCGCCACACCCGTTGTGCGCCTGGATGTGGACTATGCCCACCGCCTCAGCGGCCTCGATCTCACCCCCGCCGCGATGGCCGAACTGCTGCAACGGCTGGCATTCAAAGCCGAAGTCCATGAGGATCATCTCATCGTCACCGGGCCAGATTATCGGCTGGACATTGAAGGGCCGCATGATTTGGTGGAGGAGATTTGCCGCCTCTACCGTTACGACCGCATCCCTTCCACGGTGATTGCCGACACGCTGCCGCCCCAGCGCGGCAACCCCAAGTTGGAGCGCGAGGAGCAGATTAAGGATATTTTGGTGCAGCAGGGGTTAAATGAGGTTATTACCTACCGCCTTAGTTCGGCGCGTTTGGAGCAGAAGTTGTTAGCGCAAGGGCCAGTGGATGAACGGCCGTATGTCACCATCACCAACCCCAATTCGCCCGAACATGCCGTCATGCGCCACTCCCTGCTCGCCTCCGTCATGGACATAGCCACCAACAACAGCCGCTTCCAAGAGCGGCTGGCCCTCTTTGAGTTGGGCCTTGTCTATCTGGTGGATGAAGATGCCATTTTGCCGCAAGAACTCACACGCCTGGCGATGGTGATGACAGGCCAGCGCGGCGTAACCACCTGGCAGGATGGCGAACCCGCCCTGCTAGACTTCTTCGATTTGAAAGGTGTTTTGGAAGGTCTCTTCGGAGCTTTGCACATGGCGGTGAGCTATGAAGCCGCAACCCATCCTTCCTATCGCCCTGGGCGCACGGCACGAGTGATGTTGGGCGATAAGCAGCTAGGTGTGATGGGTGAACTGCACCCACTGGTCGTGGAGAAGTTCGATATGCGCCTGGAGAATGACCAGCCGGTGCTGGCGACGGAGCTAGATGTGGACACGATTATCAGCAACATCCCCTTCGCTTATCCCTTTGCGGCGATTTCACCCTATCCTGCCATTCGGGAGGATTTGGCGGTGGTGGTGGATAAGGATGTGGCGGCAACGGCCGTTGAATCCACAATCCGCCGCGCTGGGGGTTTCCTCCTCCAAGAAGTCCAACTCTTCGACCTGTACGAGGGGTCGCAGCTTCCCCCTGGCAAAAAGAGCCTGGCCTATCACCTCACCTTCCAGGCCCCCGATAAAACCTTAACCGACAAAAACGTCTCCAAAAACCGGCAGCGCATCATCAGCCAACTGCAAAAAGAATTGGGGGCGACGCTTCGGTAATTCGTAAACAGTAGTATTTATTCAGCCCCCACCCAGCCTCCCCCTTTGGAGGAGGCTGGGGGAGGGCCAATCACCATGTCCCGCTACATCCTTCGCGCATTTCTCTACACCTTTGCCTACATCGTCACGAAACTATTTGTCTCCCTGCAAGTCATTGGCCGCGAAAATGTGCCCGAAAAAGGGCCGCTCATCGTCATCAGCAATCACTTTAGTTTGTTTGAACCACCACTCACCGGGCTGACTTTGCCCTATGTGCCGGTCTACATGGCGGCCGCTGAATTGCAGGATCATTGGCTGGTGCGCCGTGTCATACAGGCCTATGATGCCATTCCCATCTGGCGCGGGCAGGTAGATCGTGAAGCTTTGAAAAAAGCATTGCAAGTGTTAGCCGATGGCGGTGTGGTGGGCATTATGCCCGAAGGGGGGGTGCTGCCCGAATGGATGGAGGCCATCAATGCCGGTGAACAGGTGCATGATGTGCCCTTTGAGGATACCGGACGCGCCAGTGCCCAGTTGATAGAGGCACGTCCGGGTGTGGGCTATTTGGCGGCGCGGTCGGCAGCCCAGATTTTGCCCATTGCCTTTTTAGGCACAGAGAAATTGGCGGCCAACATGAAGCGGTGGCGGCGGACGAAGGTGCTGATGATAATCGGCCGTCCCTTTGGCCCCGTGACTCTGGATGGTGATCTGCATGGCGTGGCTCGCCGCCAGCGCATAGATGAACTGGGCGATCTGATGATGCACCATTTGGCAGAACTGCTGCCGCCGGAAAATCGTGGGGTGTACGGGTAGCTCTCAGCCCATCAACTGGTTCAAAGCGACTTTGATTTCGCGGTCTTGTGCTTCGGCTTGTAAGATGGTGGGAGGGGCGGCGCGGTCTTGGCATTGATCGGCCGTTAACCGGCAGCGCTCACAAGTCTCATTAATCAACAGTTGGGGGATGGCCGGGTCATTGGCAAAACGAATGATATTGCCCAACTCCGCATCCACGCGAAAACCGACAATGACACTGCTGCCCACGTCGGACATCATGCGCAACGGCCGTGAGAAGCCAATACACAAAAACTTATCACCCGATTCCACAAACTCAGACATCTGCACCCCAATCCGTAACGATTCCTCAGAACCATTGCCCAGAGGAAAATCCTCCAACAGGCGGATAGAGAGCCAGCGGCGGCAGTAATGTTCGTGCAGGCCAATGCCGCTGGGGATGGGCAGCCGATTCATGTTCAACTGCTTGTACAGCCGATATTTGCTGTCTACTTTGTGGAAGCGCAAGAAGTGGAATTTGATGCCAAAGAATTCGGGGATGAGTTCGCTAAAGCGGTAGAACAGCATTTCGGGGGTGACATCATAACGGGTGAGCATGTCGAGAAACGGCCGTTCATCCCACGCACTCATCGCAAAAATCTGCTGCAAATCGGCCAGCATCTCCGCTCGCGGCATCAGCAGTGCGCCGCCAAAATAGGCGGCCCGAAAATCATTCAAAATCTGTTGAAACGAGGTGATCTCATGCGGGGTGGAGGTGAGAGAGCGTTCTTTTAGCTGCAAATATTGGTAGCCAATTTCCCGCGCCAGCAGGAATTTGATTTGGGTGGTGGTGAGACGGCCGTTTACATACAACTTCGGCCTCTTCCCCGGCACAAACACACAGCGAAAGCCCTGCAATTGGGCACTTTCGGCAATCGTGTCATCATCAAGTTCATAACCATACACCTCGGTCAAAATCTGGCGCAGCAAGGCTACTGGCGGATTGCTGCTTAGGCTATAGCGGTCGGCAAATTCGGCCGTAAAAGCCAACGCCGCATCCTCCAACTCCTGCGCGTAATTCTCATTCATCTCCTGATAAGAGCGCAGCGCCGCCCGCAAAAACTCCGCCTCCTGCAAATCATAACGCCGTCCAATATCCAGCACCGCATGGAGCAGCGCACTGGCCTTGTCCGGCTCCCGCGTCAACATCGTCACCAGATCGCCCGGCTCAAAACCAAACTCCGCAAAAGGAAAACGGCGCAAAATCGCCGACGACAGCGTAGATTCCAGATAGGTCAACGAAGGTGGCAGCTTAATCGAGACCAGATCGTCATACTCCTTGCCCAACACCTCCGCGATGCGCATGATCTTGTCCGCTCGCGGATATTTGCGCCCCTTTTCAATGTCCGTCACATAAGACGGCGACAAATCACACTGCGCCGCGAAATCCGTCAGCGTCAAATCCGCCTCCGTCCGCGCCTGCCGCACCTTCATGCCAAAAATTACATTTACCAGATTTATACTCATCAAATTGCCTCAATTGTAGGCGCGGTATCCCTACCGCGTTCTGTGGTGGACGCGGTAGGGATACCGCGCCTACACGTGATTTTAGCGAATATTCGCTAAAAGTCGAAAATGCTCTTGACAAACGCAGTGCGTCATTGTACCATTCTTCACAAGTAGCGAATATTCGCTAATAACAAAGATGCGCTTTAAGCTGATTCCCACTAAAGGAGAAGGCACGAGATGATGATGAAAGAAGCTGAACTGACAATCTCCGCTCCCATTTCCCCCGATTTTGCTGAAATTTTAACCCCTGAGGCGCTGGCCTTTGTCGCCAAGCTGGAAACTGCTTTTGGCGACCGCCGCCGCGAACTGCTGCGCCGCCGCGAAGAGCGGCAGGCCGAACTGGATGCGGGTGACATGCCCACCTTTTTGCTGGAAACGGCCGATATCCGCACCACGCCCTGGCAAGTCGCCCCCATCCCCCCCGATTTATGCGACCGCCGCGTGGAAATCACCGGCCCAGTAGACCGCAAAATGATCATCAACGCCCTCAATTCTGGGGCCAACGTCTTCATGGCCGACTTCGAGGATTCCCATTCGCCCACCTGGGAAGGCACCATTCAGGGGCAGTTGAACCTGCGCGATGCCATAGACGGCACGATTACCTACACCAACCCCGATAACGGCAAGTTTTACCAATTGAATGAGGCGACGGCCACACTGATGGTGCGGCCGCGTGGCTGGCATTTGGATGAGAAGCATGTGACGATGAACGGCCGTTCCCTCTCCGCTTCTCTCTTTGACTTTGGCCTCTACTTCTTCCACAACGCCCAAAACCTGCTCGACAACGGCAGCGGCCCCTATTTCTACCTGCCTAAACTGCAAAGCCATCTCGAAGCCCGCCTGTGGAACGATGTCTTTGTCTTGGCCCAAGATGAGTTGGGCATTCCCCAGGGCAGCATCCGCGCCACCGTCCTCATCGAAAACATTCTGGCCGCCTTCGAGATGGATGAGATTTTGTACGAACTCCGCCACCATTCGGCTGGTTTGAACTGCGGCCGTTGGGACTACATTTTCAGTGCCATCCGCCACTTCCGCCACCAACCCGACTACATTTTGCCCGACCGCGCCCAGGTGACGATGACCACCCATTTCATGCGCTCCTACTCGCAACTGCTCATCCAAACCTGCCACAAACGCGGCATCCACGCCATGGGCGGCATGGCGGCGCAAATCCCCATCAAAAACGATCCCGAAGCCAACGAAATTGCCCTCAACAAAGTCCGCGCCGATAAACTGCGCGAGGTGCAAGATGGGCATGATGGCACCTGGGTGGCCCACCCCGGCCTTGTGCCTATCGCCAAAGCCATTTTTGACGAACATATGCCCGCACCGCACCAGATTCACCGCAAGCGCGAGGATGTGCTGGTAACGGCCGATGATCTGCTCGCTATGCCCGACGGAGACATTACCGAAGGCGGTGTGCGCACCAACATAGATGTGGGCATTCAATATCTGGCCGCCTGGCTGGATGGCAATGGCTGTGTGCCCATCTACAACCTGATGGAAGACGCGGCCACGGCCGAAATCTCCCGCTCGCAGTTGTGGCAGTGGGTAAACAATGACAAGGCACGGCTGGAAGACGGCCGTTCCATCACCTCCGCCCTCATCCAACAACTGCTGCCCGATGTCCTCGACACCATCCAGCAGCAAGTGGGCGAGACCTCGTACCAGCATGGCAAGTACCAACAAGCCAGCCAGCTATTTACAGCGTTAGTGACAGGCAAGGAATTTACCGAATTTTTGACCCTGCCTGCGTATGAAATATTAAATTGAGACGAGAGACTAGGGACTAGAGACTAGGTAAATGAACCGCAGTCTCCAGTCTCCAATCTCCAGTCTCCCCATTAAGGAGAGAGTCATGTTCAAGAGTTACAGCACGCGGAGTTTGGAAGAGAATTGGATGTATGACAAGCGGTGGGCGGGTATTAAACGGCCGTATGGCGCGGAAGAAGTCTGCAAATTGCGTGGCACGATCCAAATTGAGTATACCCTGGCCCGTATGGGCGCAGAACGGCTGTGGCAGCTCATGCACAGCGAAGATTATGTCAATGCCCTCGGTGCGCTGACGGGCAACCAGGCCGTGCAAATGGTACAGGCTGGCTTAAAAGCCATCTACTTGAGCGGCTGGCAAGTGGCCGCCGATGCCAACGAAGCCGCCCACACCTACCCCGACCAAAGCCTCTATCCGGCCGATAGTGCGCCCAAACTCGTCAAGCGCATCAACAACGCCCTGCTGCGGGCCGATCAGACCTACCACATGAACAGCCAAAATGGCGTGTATTGGTTCGCCCCCATCGTGGCCGATGGCGAATCTGGTTTTGGCGGTTCGCTGAACACCTTTGAGCTGATGAAGATGATGATCGAAGCGGGCGCGGCTGGCGTTCATTTTGAAGACCAGCTCTCTTCGGCCAAAAAATGTGGACACATGGGCGGCAAAGTCTTGGTTCCCACCCGTGAATTTATCCAAAAATTAGTAGCCGCCCGCCTCGCCGCCGATGTGATGGGCGTGCCCACTGTCCTCATCGCTCGCACCGATGCCGATTCGGCGCACCTCATCACCAGCGACATTGACCCGGCTGATCAGCCCTTCCTCACGGGCGAACGCACCAGCGAAGGCTTCTACCAGATGACGGGCGGCATTGAAAGTGCCATTGCGCGTGGCCTGGCCTATGCCCCTTACGCCGATGTGATCTGGTGTGAAACATCTACCCCCGATTTGCACGAGGCGGAGATGTTCGCCAACGCCATCCATGAGAAGTTCCCTGGCAAGCTGCTGGCTTATAACTGTTCGCCATCTTTCAACTGGAAGCGCCATTTGGATGATGAGACGATTGCCAAGTTCCAGCAGGAGTTGGGACGGATGGGCTACAAGTTCCAATTTGTGACGCTGGCGGGCTTCCATTCGCTGAATACGAGCATGTTTGAACTGGCACAGGCGTATAAGAGCGAGGGCATGGCGGCTTACTCGCGCCTGCAAGAGAAGGAGTTTGACCTGGAAGATAGATTTGGCTTCCGGGCGGTGAAGCACCAAAGTTTTGTGGGGGCTGGTTATTTTGATGAGGTGCAGATGGCGGTAACGGGTGGCTTAGCCAGCACCGCCGCTATGAACGGCTCGACAGAAGAGGCGCAGTTTACGCAAACGGCCGTTCCCGCCTAACCATATCAGTTGGAATCGAGGCTTTAGCCGGAAATAATGAAAAGAGCCATCTCGCAAGAGATGGCTCTTTTCGTCAGGTTCACCCGCTGCCAACTAGCAGCAGCCAGAACCGCCACAACAGCCAGAACCGCCACAACAATCAGAATTACGCTGTGAATAAGCCATCAGGTTTTACCTCCTTGTAAATTTATTTTTTGAATATATAGATGCGCGTCTATATGTTTATTATATAGATGTCCGTCTATATGTCAAGGCCGATTTTTTAATGGCGTTTACCTCAGAACGGGCAAGCCTGTGACAATCTATTGCCGATCCCTCTCCAGCGTAATAGGCGACAACTCTTCTCATAGTGTGCTAAAATGAGGCATCCACATTTAACCAAACGGGTTTTGAATGAGCGTTGTGGCGATCCTCCCACATTCAAGCCCACCAGGAGGCAGAGATGCGATCAAGGCGAAATCTATTACTCATTTTACTGGTAGTCCTACTCATATTTGTCGTCATCTTTTTTTTGCAGCGGCGCAGTGACAGCGATGAACCAGCGGCTACGGAAGAAACGACCACGACAGAGGTAACGGAAACGACGGAGGAGACCAGCACGGAGACGGAAACGGCAACGGCCGATACCCCCCGCGAAGAGACAACTGAGGAGGAGATGGCTGAAGAGGAAACGGCCGTTGACAGTGAAACCACGACCGAAGTAACCGAAGAAACCACGACCGAAACCGAAACGGCCGAAGAAACTCAATCCCCCGAAAAAGAAAGCGAAGCAGCTGAAGAAACAGCCGCCGAAACCGAAACCACGACCGAGGAAACGGCCGAGGAAACGGCCGAAACCGAGACAACCACCGAAGAAACCAGCACCACCACCACCGAGACAACCGCCACCATCACCGGCCCCACCATCACCTACATCGTCCAGCCCGGCGACAACCTCTTCCTCATCGGTCTGCCCTACGGCCTGCAATGGACCGAAATCGCGGCCATTAACAACCTGGACGACCCCAACGACCTCGAAGTGGGGCAAGAGATCCTCATCCCAGCGGCTGCCCCCGTGACCCCCGTTCAGCCGCCGCCACCCGCCGTTCCCAACACCCACATTGTGCAGCCCGGCGAAAACCTGTTCCGCATCGCCCTGGCCTACAACATGGATTGGCGTTATCTGGCCCAAGCCAACAACATTGGCGCACCCTACATGATTTACGTCGGCCAGACGTTAACCATTCCTACGCCATAAACCCCTACATAATTGGGTAATTGGGTAATTGCTACTGAATTACCCAATTACCCAATTACTTCCTTACCGCCTCACATACCCCTGTGCCACCAGCAATTCCGCATTCAAAATAGAGCCGCTGGCCGCGCCCCGCAGCGTGTTGTGCGTAATCGCCATAAAACGCAAATCCAGCACACCACATTCGCGCACCTTGCCCACCGTCCAGGCCAACCCTTCGCCCGAATCCCGGTCTAAGCGGGGCTGGGGTCGGTCCTTCTCATGCCGATAGATGAGTAATTCATGGGGTGAGGATGGCAGTTCGTTGCAGATGGTTGGACGCTGCCACTCTTCCAAAGCCGCAATCGCCTCGGCTACGGTGGCCGAACGGCCGATCTTCACACTCACACTCGCCAAATGCCCATCAAACACAGGCACACGGTTGGCCTGCGCACTCAGCCGCATGTCGGCCAGTGCCAACTGCCCCTCACGCACCTCACCCAACAGCTTCTTTGGCTCATTTTCCAGCTTCACATCCTCACCGCCGATATACGGCACAATATTGTCCAAAATATCCATCGAAGACACGCCCGGATAACCCGCGCCAGAGATGGCCTGCATGGTGGTAATAACGGCCGCTTCCAAACCAAACGCATCCTGCCACACCTTCATTGGCAAAATAATACTCGTCGTCGAACAGTTAGGGCTGGCCACAATAAACCCCGACCAATTGTGGTTCTTCTGCTGCGCCGGAATTAGTCCCGTATGCTCCGGGTTCACCTCTGGAATCAGCAGCGGCACATCGGGTGTCATGCGGAAAGAGGAGGCGTTGGTCGCCACCGCGTAACCCGCCGCTGCAAACTGCGGCTCCCATTCCTTCGCCAAATCCGTCGGCAGCGCTGAAAAGACCAGCGGCGGTTCGCCTGGAATATCCAGATTTGGCTTCGTCGGCTGCACGATCATATTGGCAATAGCGGCTGGCGGGTTGCCGTTCAACTTCCAATTCACACCTTCGCCAAACGGCCGTCCCACCGTCCGGTCCGAACCTGTCACCACCACCACCTCAAACCAGGGATGGTTCGCCAACAACTGCACAAATCGCTGCCCCACCGTCCCCGTCGCACCCAACACACCTACAGGAATTTTCTTACTCATCATTATCTCCAAATTTTGAGACGAGAGACTGGAGACTAGAGATTGAAGTCTATTTAGTCTCCAGTCTCTAATCTCCAATCTCCCAATAAAAAACGCCATCGTCCACATGGGGCGATGGCGTTGTGTTTACACCGATATTCGCGGTTCCACCCAATTTCGGTAATCGGTAGTTGGTGATTGGTAATCGGTTTACTGTTTACCGATTACGGATTACCGACGACGGATAACCCTTTGAGACGGCCGTTAACGGAGCCAACCGAACACCCATACTCGCTATCTTTCAGGGCATCACTCACGGGGGGTTTTGGCTGTTGTCCTGGTGGCGACGGCTTTCAGCCTATCGGCCGTTCGCTCTCTAACACCGGTTGCAGCAGTTACTCGTCCCGATCATCGTTTTACACATGTTAAGTTGAGGGCGAATTATAGAAAGCGACTGGCACTTGTCAAGCTAGAGTTGGATTTGGGTGTATTGGTACAGTGGTATATTCGTATAACCGTCAACCAAATACACAAATACACCATACCTACCAGGCCAGTGTCAAACTCACCGGGCAGTGATCCGACCCCATCACATCGGCATGAATGTCCACACCAATCACCTGCGGCCACAACCCCTCACTCACAAAAAAATAATCCAGCCGCCAGCCTACATTCCGCGCCCGCGCTCCACCAATTGCCGTCCACCAACTATAGGCTCCCTCTTTGTCGGGATAAGTCGCCCGATAGGTATCCACATACCCCGTCGCAACAACTTCATCCAGCCACACCCGCTCCTCCGGTAAAAAGCCCGTCGTCTTTTGGTTTTGCTTCGGCCGCGCCAGATCAATCTCCTGGTGTGAAGTGTTCACATCACCACAAAAAACAACTTCCTTGCCCTGCGCCCGCAGCCGCTGGCAATAGGCCAGAAAATCAGCTTTATAGGCCATTTTGTAGGGCACACGGCTGTGGTCGCGGCTGCCATTGGGGAAGTAGGCCCCCAACAGCACAAAGTTGTCATACTCCGCCACGATGGTGCGTCCTTCGCGGTCATAGTGAGGCAGGTTCAGCCCAATTTGCACCGAGTTGGGCGGCTGCTTCGTGTAGAGAGCCGTACCACTGTACCCCTTCTTTTCGGCCCACGCCCAATAGGTGTGATAACCTGGCGGCTGGCGCAGTTCAGGGGGCAGTTGGTCTGGATGGCACTTGGTCTCTTGCAAACACAAAATATCGGGCTGGGTCTGCTCCAGCCATTCCAGAAAAAGGCCCTTGCGATGCACCGCCCGCAGGCCATTGACGTTCCATGAATACAGGGTGATTTGGCTCAATTGTTTCCTCATGTATTAGCACATAAAGGAGTCGAGGCTTTAGCCGGGTCATTCCGGCTAAAGCCTCGACTCCGACTGAAAAGGAGTTTATCGCATCACTCCTCTTCGTCGCTTACAACGTCTAATTGCAACATATCCATCAGCAAGCGAAAGGCTTCCTCCTGACTCATGGCCTCTCGGTGTTTCTTGAACTTTTCGACACGACGCAAATGGGCCAGACCTGACGGCCGTTTTGTCACCCACGTCAAATTTTTCAGCAAGCGCGTCAGTTGATCGTCCGTGTCCTCTTCACTGTCGCCGGGGCGCACCAGTTTATTGACGAGCAGCATGGTGGTACGCACGGCCGTTGTCTTTTCTTCCAACAAGGGCATGGCTCCCTCGTCGGGCAGATCGGCCGTTTGCGCCGCCTCCGCCTCAATCAAATCCATGCCCCACTTGATCAGCTCCTTGCCCTGCTCATCCGTCAATTCAGCCCGCACACTGCTGTCTTCCACCAAAATAGCGGCCGTTTTCCGCAGCCGCCGTCGCAATTCTCGTGAAGATTGTTGTTCCATATTACTCCGTTATAAACCCCGCAACCTCTTCCCCCTTCACCACACAGTAGGGGAACCAGGCAATACCAAATACGGCCGTTTGCACATCCTTCTTAAACGGCTTCACCACCACCTCACCCACCTCATCCACAATCGCCACCCACTTCCGCTGCAATTCCAATTTGGCCGTCTCCTCCTCCGCCTCCAGCCGCTCCATCTCTGCCTGCAACTCCCGAATTACATCCTCCGACTCCTCTACATCCGCTTTGGCCCGCTGCGTCATGCGCCGTTTATTCATCGAAGTAGACAAACTGCGCCGCCGCCGCGAAAAGAGACTAAAAAACGTCTCGGCATGGGTCAACGTCCCCTCCCGCTTGCGTAAAGACAACTCCTCCTTATCCTGCGCCAACTCTCGCTCCTCTTTGGTCAATTTCTGCTGGATGGCCGCCTCGCGTTTGTCGAACTGCGCCTCTAATTTCTCGATCTCGGTTTGGGCCAATGGCCGCGCCGCCGCCACACACTTTTGGCGAAAGTCAGCCTCACTGACATCGGGTGCGGCATACACCTTCAGTGTCTCATTGGCCTTCACCCGCACTTCGGCTGTGCGATAGACCCACTCTTCAAAATCGCTCTTGAGGGAGCGGAGGAGTTGACCGTTTTCGAGCGCAGGGGGCAGGGGTTGGAAACGGCCGTTCACCCCCCCATCCTCCACAACCAACGCCCCATCAAACGAAGCCAGCGCATAGTCATCCCACGCTACCCGCTCCCCTTCCGCCACCTCCAGCACCACAGCCGCCTGCCGCCGCACCACATCCAGCTCATATTTGCGATGGCTAAACCGCACCTCCGCCTGCGCCAGCAGCACCGGATAGTAAATGACTTCAGCCACCTCATCGGCAAACGGCCGATTCACGGGCAGGAAGTATTCGCTAATGCCACGCGGCACGGCAGGGCGAGAAGCGGGGGAAGGAGAGAGGGGAGAGGGGAGAGGGGAGAGAGGTTCACTCTCTTCCTGTCTCTTCACTCTCCCCCCTCCACTCTCCACACTTTCCCCTCCACTTTCCACACTCCCCAGTTCATTCAACGCCCCAATCTGCGCCCGCGTCACCGGGCCAGCCAGGTAATTCATCGCCCAGCGCGTGTGGAACAACTGCGGCTGTGCCTCATGCACATTGCGCAGCAAAAACACCCGCTTATCCAGCCGCGAAATCAACTCATCATACTGCCGCCTATCCAGTGCATCCCCCGCACTCAGCAGCCCATCCAACAGCCGATTCTTATCCTGTTCTGTGGCCAATTTGCCCACAAACCACGTTCCCGCATTCGACAAAGCCTTGTAATCAATATCGGCCGGATTTTGCGTTGCCAGCACCAAACCCACGCCAAAAGCTCGCGCCTGTTTCAGCAAGCGCAGCAGCAGCGGCTTCGATGGCGGATTGCTGACAGGCGGCAAATAGCCAAAAATCTCATCAAAGTAGACAAGAGCGCGTAAATTGGCCGATCCCTGCTGCGCCCGCATCCACGTCTCTACCGCCCCATAGAGCAGCGTTACAAAAAACATGCGCTCGGCATCAGAGAGGTGGGCAATGTAGAAGATGGTGTGGCGCGGACGGCCGTTTTCCGTCCACAACAATCGCCAAATATCCAACGGCTCCCCCTCAATCCACGCCTGAAATGTCGGCGCGGCCAAAATATTATTCAGCATCATCGCCAACTCAAAGCGGTCTTTTTCGGGGAAAAATGTATCCACCTCAAACACGCCCAACCTGGCAAACGGCGGCGACTGCGTTTGCAAAATCAACTGTGCCAAATCCAAATCCTGCCCCTGGCTCCAGGCTTGCTCAAAGATATTCGCCAGCAAAATATGCTCCCGCGAGCGCACCGGATCAATATCCTTCAAGCCCACCAATCCCAACAGCCCCGTCACTGTGCTGGCAATCTTCTCGCGCAAAATCTCGCGGTTCTCTTGCCAGGGGATGGCTGGTGCCTGCAGCGAAGCCAAAATGCTGAGGGGCAGCCCGGCATCGGAGCCGGGCGTGTAGATGGCAAATTGCACACTATCTTGCAGCGCTTGCACCCGCTCCAGGCCGATGTCCCAATCTGCCAGCCCCTTGCGCCACAGATCGGCGGTGGCGGCCGCCGCTTCTTCTATGGTCTGCCCCGAACGCCGCGCTTCACTCACATTCATCCAGGGCAGAAAATCGGCGGGCTGGCAGTGGGGAAAGTGCAGCAGGGCATTGGTAATATCGCCTTTGGGGTCAATCATCAACGCGGGAATCTGATTCAGGGCGGCCTCTTCTAGCAAATCCAGGCACAAGCCTGTTTTGCCTGAACCCGTCATGCCCACCACCACCGCATGGGTTGTTAGATCATTGGGGTCGTAGTGCAACGGCCGTTCTCCCACCGCCCCCGTCTCTGCCTCAACAACACGTCCTAGATAAAAATTGCCCTCTATATTCATGGGCAAAGTATAAACAGCCCTTAGGGTGAGCGCAAAACCAGGTTCTGGAACGTCAACCGCCACCCCCCCGGCAATCCCGTCGCCTCACAGGTTTCTACCCGCAAATCGCCCACCGTCGGGCTGCCATCGGCCAACTGCACGGTGTAAGTCGTATCGGCCGTCATCGTAAAATCGCCATAGCCCTCACCTTGCTCCGGCTTAAAGCCGGTCACAAAATGGTCACTGCCGCCTTCCCAATTGACCAGCACTTCCACGCCTGCCAGTGGAGCCAGCAGCGCATCAAACGTCACCACCTCTAGGCGCGGTGCTGGCCCATCCTCACACACGCGCTGCTGATTGAGCAGGCGGTAGTTGGGTTGGGGCGTGGGAGATGGCTCTAGTGTGGGTGCAGGTGTGTCTGTGGGCATCAGGGTGGGTGAGGGCAGGGGAGTTGCCTGGGCGATGGTTGGGGTGGGCATAACGGCCGTTGCCGTCGCTGTTGGTGTGGGTGGCAAACCGCCGCTGGGCGTGGGGGCAAACAGGGCCACTGCTTGCGACTCTACGCCCAACTTTTGGGCTAGATTGGCGATGGCGGTGACGTGGGCAGACGGCCGTCTTTCGCGCACAAACTGTTCCAGCAAAGCCGACACCGTTTGCGTCACATTGGCCTCCCCCAAAGCCTCCAGCCGCTGTTCGGCTCGCGCCACATCACCATCCGCCGCCAGATTTTGGCTCACCAGCAGGATGTATTCGGCCTTGTACTCAGGGCTAAAGCGGGCGGGGCTGGCATCTACCAGCACCACAGGATTCAGCACCCAGGCATAATACAATGCGCCACCCAGTCCCAATAACAGTCCCAATAAGATGAGACTGATAGCGGGCAGAGACGGCCGTTCTGGCCGCAGTTCTTTTGGCCCAGGGCGACGCTGGTTCATGACTCTGGCTCCGGCAAATAGGGCTGCATGGCGGGCGAGGTATAACCAAGAGCGGCGGCTAATTTGACTAACTGCCGAATTTCGGCTTCATCACTACCTGCCAAAATGTCATCCAGCATAAGGGAGAAGAGTTGGTCGGCTCCGTTGGCACCGAGGCTTTCCAGGCGGGAAACGGCCGTCTCCAAATCCCCATCCTCCCCATAAGCCGCCGCAATCATCCGCAAATAATCCTGGCGATAGGCATCCTGCAAAATAATAGGCGTGGCATCCGTATACTCCGTCGGCCAGATCACCCAACCCACCAACAGCCCCAACCCCGCTCCCAAAGTCAGACCCACCAAAATCAAAAAAAGATTGCGTAACCAGCGAAGCATAAGAAGGAGTCAGGTGCCAGGTATCACGTGACCCTTGACACCTGACCCTTGACACAAAAAAAGGCTGCCTATCTTTTGACAAGCAACCCCTCTGTCATTTGCCCTGCCTCTGGCAGAGCCATATAATCTTGCTTTATGCCGAAGGTGGGAATCGAACCCACACTCCCGAAGGAACACGATTTTGAGTCGTGCGCGTCTGCCTGTTCCGCCACTTCGGCATTAATGAGCGGGAGTATAAAACAAGGCGCATTTTCTGTCAATTTTGAAATTTTGGAGACTAGAGATTAGAGACTTGGTTAGCGGAGCGGCATAATCTCTAGTCTCTAGTCTCCAATCTCCATCTCAAGCAAGTGGACGAACCGGCACTCATTCAACAAGCCCAACGCGGCGACGTGACCGCCTACAATAGTTTGGTGCTGCACTACCAATCACTGGCCTATAACGTCGCCTATCGCATCATGGGCGAACCGCAATCGGCCGAAGATGCCACGCAAGAGGCGTTCATTTCGGCCTATAAAGCCCTCAATCGTTTCCGTGGCGGCAGCTTCAAATCCTGGCTCATGCGCATTGTCACCAATAGCTGCTATGACGAACTACGCCGCCGCAAACGCCGCCCCCAATCCTCGCTGGACGAACTAACAGAAGACAACGAATCTTTTGCCTTTTTACGCAGCAAAGCCGAGGGGCCGGAGGAATATCAGCAGCAGGTGGAGTTGGTGCGGGCCATTGAGGACTGTCTACAGGGTTTGCCGGATGAGCAGCGGGTAACGGCCGTTCTCTGCGATGTAGAAGGCTACGATTACAACGAAATTGCCGACATTGAGGGGATATCCTTAGGCACAGTTAAATCCCGCATCAGCCGCGCCCGCTCCAAACTGCGTGACTGTTTACAAGGATTCAGGGAACTTTTGCCGTCAAACTATCGTCTTGAAGCTGATGGAATTGAAAGATAAGGAAAGGTAATTGCGTAACTACGCAATTACGCAATTATTTATCATGTTTGACTTTTTACGAAATTTGACGAAATCTGCTGAGGAAAAACGCCAGGAACAGCTTCAGGCTTACCTGGATGATGCCCTCACGCCCCACGAACGTCAGCAGTTTGAGCAGGAGCTGGAACGAGACCCTGTTTTGCAAGCGCAGCTAGACAATTCGCGTGAGCTACAGCAGCAGATGCGCCGTTTGCCCCGCCGCCCTGTGCCCCGCAACTTTACACTAGACCCGGCTGTATACGGCCGTCCGGCCCGCCAGCCTCTCTTCCAATTTTACCCTGTGCTGCAAGGAGCCACTGTCTTAACCGCCCTCTTCTTTATCCTGGCACTCTCGCTAACCCTTTTCCAACCGTCGCGCTCGGCCACACAATCTACAGCCGCTGTGCCCGAAGTGGCAATGAGCGAGGAGCAAACAGGTGCGGCTCCTGAGGCTGACACGTTTGCTGTAGAAGAAAGTGCCGATGAATCGGCCGCCGCTTCATCGGCGGCCAATGAAGTGGTAGTTACGGAAGAAGTGACAGCGGTTGAGGCAGAAACGGCCGAGGATGACACCGCTGAGGCAGAGACAATGGCTGAAGAACCGATGGCCGAAGCTGCCCCCGCTGAAGAGGAAGAGATGGTTGAGGTGGAGACGACCGAAGAAGAGGCCGCGGGTGAAGCTGCCACCAGTGGGGCTGCAGATGAATCCGCACCACAGGCAACGGCCGTTCCCCCCGCCCCCCTCACCGCCGATGAAGCTGCGGCCACCGCCACCACAGCCCCCACGACGACACCTGCCCCTACCGCCACACCCTCGGAACTGCCCCGTCCGGCTACACAAACGGCCGAAAATCGCAGCCTGGATGTGCAGGCCACCGAAACGGCCGCTGACGATGACGCAGCAGCCAACACAACGGCCGATAGCCCAGATGAACAGCAATCACCGCCAACATCAACACCAGAACCAGCCGACGTGGGTACTGCCAATCCCCTGCGCCTTGCCCAGGTTGGTCTCGGCATTCTACTCATCATCTTTGGTGGACTCACCTTCTATGTCCGCCGCAATTCTTAACTGAACGTTTGCAAATAACTTCACTGTTTAGTGGGAGACTGGGGACTAGAGACTATCCAGTCTCCAGTCTCTAGTCTCCAATCTCTCATGCTCCACTCCGCTCCCGACTCCATCCGCTACTGCTCGCGCTGTGCCACAGCCATGATTACCCGCGAATATGGGGGCAAGCTGCGCCGTGCCTGCCCCAACTGTGGCTTTGTCCACTTCACCGACCCCAAGGTGGGGGTGGGCGTATTGGTGCAGCAGGCGGGCAAAATTTTGCTGGTGCGCCGCACCATGAAACCGGAAATCGGCAAATGGAGTATTCCGGCTGGTTATTTGGATCAGGGCGAGGACCCGCAAGAAACGGCCGTGCGCGAAACTCTGGAAGAAACCAATCTCCGCGTTGCAATCACGGGCCTGCTCGATGTCTATCACAACCCGCCCGAACAAGGCGGAGCCTCCATCTTCATCCTCTACCGTGCCACCTTACTCGGCGGCCAACTGCAAGCTGGCGATGATGCCGACGATGCCCGTTTCTTCGCTCTAGACAACCTGCCCGAACTCGCCTTTGCCAGCACCCGTGATGCCATTCGCCTGTTGACCTAACTAATCGTTTGTCCATATCTGTATACATTAAGAGAGATTAGAGACTGGAGACTAGAGACTCGTTACTCTCCAGTCTCTAGTCTCCAGCCCCCAGAACCGCAAATGCTTATCAACCTTATCTACAACTTATCTGGGTCTAAATTACAGCTTAGAATGTTTGACAATTTATGCCAGAATCGCTAAAAAACCAGTTGCGAAACAGGCAGTTGCCTACTAATCTTCTGTTAAACCAAAGTAGACACAAACTTCACAACCTGTCATCAATATTAAGGAGGCACTCCATGATCCAAGTCACTGATCTGGAAAAATCCTACGGTTCCGTGCAAGCCTTGCGCGGGGTCAGCTTCAACATTGCTGCGGGCGAAATCATTGGCCTGCTGGGGCCAAATGGAGCGGGTAAAACCACCATTATCAAAACCCTTACCGGCTATTTGCAGCCCGACAGCGGCGAAGTATTCGTAGATGGCCTGGATGTCCTCAACGACACCCAAAACGTCCAATCCCGCATTGGCTACCTGCCCGAAAATGCCCCGCTTTATCCCGAACTGTCCGTGCAAGCCTATCTCAAGATGATTGCTGGTCTGCGCCAGATTCCACCGGATGAGGTGTTATCGTGCATTTCTGAAGCGGTGTATGCGACAGGGCTAGAGGAGCATCTCACGCGCCCTATTGGGCAGTTGAGTAAGGGGTTCCGCCAGCGGGTGGGGTTGGCGCAGGCTATTTTACACCGGCCCCGCTTGCTCATTCTGGATGAGCCGACAGTGGGCCTGGACCCAACCCAAATTGTGGAGATTCGCGGCCTTATCCACCGCCTGGCACAGCACAGCACTATTCTCTTCTCCACCCACATTCTGCCCGAAGTGGAAGTCTTGTGTGACCGTGTGCTTATCCTCATCAATGGTGAAATTAAAGTGGATGCCCGCCTGGCCGAACTTGCCAGCACCAATGATGCGATTTTGGTGCTGGATGGCACGGTAGAGGGGGTGGAAACGGCTTTGCGGGGTTTGGTTGGGGTGGTGGATGTGGCGTTGGTGGGTGGGCGAAACGGCCGTTCCCACACCTATCACATCACCGGCGACGAAAACACCGACCTCACTCCCGCCATCTACCAACTGGCCGCCCACAACCAGTGGCCCGTCCGCGAACTGCGCCGCGAGGTGCAGACGTTGGAGAGTGTGTTTAATAAACTGGCGGTTTAGGCAGGTTGGAGACTAGAGACTAGAGACTGGAGACTGTCCAATCTCTAGTCCCCAGTCTCTAGTCCCCAATAATAGTATGAAACGACAAATATTCTCCATCACTCAAAAAGAACTCAGCAGCTACTTTGGCTCGCTGTTAGCCATCATCTTTCTTGGCACGTTTTTGGCGGCCGTGCTTTTTATTTTCTTCACGGTTGACACCTTTTTTGCGCTGGGGGATTGCAGATATACGGCCGTTATTCCGCTGGATGCCCATCCTCCTCATCTTCCTTCTGGCCGCCCTCACCATGCGCCAGTGGAGCGAAGAACAGCGGGCCGGCACCGAAGAACTGCTGCTCACCCTACCCGTGCCGCCCTACGCCCTGGTGTTGGGCAAATTCCTGGCCGTCATGGTCATGATCCTCATCGCCCTGCTGCTGACACGCGCCCCCTGCCCATCACCGTTTCCCTGCTGGGCAACCTGGATTGGGGGCCAGTGTTTGGCGGTTATCTGGCGGCACTGCTCATGGCTGGAGCTTATGCCGCCATCGGTCTTTTTGTCTCCTCCCGCACTGACAACCAGATTGTGGCCCTCATCTCCACTGTTTTGCTGGGTGGTCTCTTTTATGTGCTGGGCACACAAAGCATCACCCATTTTTTTGGCAGCAGCATCAGCGAGATTTTGTGGGCTATTGGCACGGGCAGCCGCTTTGAGAGCATTCAGCGCGGCGTGATTGACCTGCGCGATCTCGTTTACTACCTCTCGCTCACGGCCATTTTCCTCACACTCAACACCATCTCCCTCGACCGCATTCGGTGGAGCCAGAAGCAGACAAAATATCGCCAACGGGTGATGCGCACTGTTGGCCTCATCATTGCCAATCTCATTTTGCTCAATGTGTGGCTTTATCCGCTGCATGGTTTGCGGCTGGATTTGACGGAGCAGAAGGAGTACAGCCTGTCGCAGACAACGGAAGATTTGTTTGTCAGTTTGCAAGAGCCGCTGCTCATTCGGGCCTACATCAGTGAACAGACCCATCCGCTGCTCACGCCGCTCATTCCGCAAATTCGGGATATGCTGCGGGAGTATGAGATTACCGCAGACGGCCGTCTTACTGCCGAAGTGATTGACCCCACCACCGATCCGGCCATCGAAGCCGAAGCCAACCAGACCTATGGCATACAACCATTTCCCTTTCAGGCAAGCGGCCGTTACGAAACCTCCGTCATCAACGCCTACTTTCACATCTTGGTGCGCTACGGCGACCAAAGCGTCGTCCTCAGCTTCCAAGACATCGTGCAAGTGAACCAACTGGCAACAGGCGATGTCAGCGTCCGCCTCAAAAACCTGGAATACGACCTTACCAGCAGCATCAAAAAAGTCGTCTTCGGCTTCCAAAGCATAGATTCTGTACTCGCCGCCCTGCCCGAACCTGTGCGGCTCACCTTCTACATCACCTCCAACACCCTGCCCCCAGATTTGGGTGCCGCCGAAAGCACCATCAGCCAGGTGGCCCAACAGATTGGCAGCGATGCCAACGGCAAATTTGTGTACCAGGTGATTGATCTCGACGACCCCAACAGCCCAGTAGATCGCACCTTTTTGCAGCAGACCTATGGCTTGCAGCCCTTGGCCGTCTCCTTCCTCTCCGCCGACACCTTCTACGCCCACATGATCCTGGAAAACGGCGACAATGCCGAGCTGCTCTACCCACCCGCCGATGCCACCGAAGGCAATGTGCGGACGACCATTGAAGCGGCTCTCAAGCGCACCGCCAGCGGCTTCCTCAAAGTAGTTGGCATCTGGTCGCCGCCGCCGGCCGCCCCCGACCCTACTGATCCTTTTGGTGGTCAGCAGACGGCCCTCACCAACTACAGCCTCATCCGCAACCAACTTGCGGCCGAGTACGAGGTGCAAGATGTAGATTTGTCTACAGGACAGGTTCCACCGGGCATAGATATGCTCATGGTGTTGGCCCCGCAAGACCTGACCGACATTGAACTGTTCGCCCTGGATCAATATCTGATGCGCGGCGGCTCCATCACCCTGGCCGTCAGTCCCTTCCAACTCAATGCCGATCCAGTGTCTGGCGGCATCGCCCTCCTCCCCAACAGCCTGGAAAATGTAACGGCGTGGTTGGCGAGTTATGGCCTGACATTGCAGAATTCGCTGGTGCTGGATACGCAGAATCAGCCTTTTCCGGTTGTGTCGGCACGTCCCATTAATGGCGGCGCGGCGGTGCAAGAGGTGCAGGCGGTGGATTACCCCTTCTTTGTGGATGTGCGCAGCAATGGCATGGCCGCGAATAATCCCATTGCGGCCAATCTGCCGTCGGTGATGCTCAGTTGGGCCTCGCCCCTGGCATTGGATGAGGCCCCCAATGGGGGGCTGAATGAGGGGCGCGAGACGGAGGTGCTGCTGCGCTCAAGTGCCGACTCGTGGACGCAGGCGACGACGAATGTGCTGCCCAATTTTGATCTTTATCCCAACACGGGTTTTGAGGTGACGGGTGAGCGGCAGCGGCAGGTGATGGCGGTGTCTTTGAACGGCCGTTTTCCCAGCTACTTCACCGACAAACCTTCCCCCTTCGAGAACCAGGCCCCGGTTATTGATCCGGCTACCGGTTTACAACAACCGCCCCTGACACAGCCCTTCAGCACCATTGCCGAATCTCCCGATTCCAGCCGCCTTGTTGTCATCAGCAGTGCTGCTTTTGTGGAGGATGATGTGTTGAATCTGGCGGGTTTTCTCAACCAGAGCAACGTCACCAACAACCTGCAATTTATGCAAAACGTGGTGGATTGGTCGGTAGAAGACCTCGATCTGTTGTCCATTCGGGGGCGAGGCACAGCCACACGGGTGCTGTTCCCGCTTACTGAGCAGCAGCAAGCTTCGTGGGAAATCGCCAATTATGTGATTGCGCTGGTGGCTCTGGTTGTTATCTACGCCGGTTGGCGGCGGCACACGAAGAATGAGAAGCCGTTGGTGCTGGTTACTGTGGAGACTGGAGACTAGAGACTGGAGATTGGGGGCCGAGTCTCTAGTCCCCAATCTCTCTATGACGTATGAACAAGTTACAAAAAATACTTTCTGGTTTTGTTTTGGTACAACTGGCTTTGGTGGTGGCTGTGTTTTGGCCGCGTGGGGCGGGGGCCGTTAGTGAAGCTGGCCCGCTGCTCACTAATATTGGGGCTGATGATATTCAGCGCATGACCATCGCTGATGACACGGGGGCAAGTATCGAGCTGGTGCGCCAGGGGGAGGGCTGGGTGCTGCCGTCGGCTGATGATTTTCCGGCCAATGGAGAGCGGGTGGCAGAGATTTTGGGCAAGATGGCGGGTATTCAGAACGGCCGTCTCATTGCCCAAACCGAGGCCAGCCACAAACGGCTGCAAGTGGCTGATGATGCTTTTCTGCGCCGTGTCTCTTTGACGCGCAGTGATGGCACGGTAGAAACCCTCTTTGTTGGCTCATCGCCCAATGCGCAGGGCACGCATGTGCGGCGCAGCGGCGAAGATGAGACGTATCTGACGGGCAGTATTCAAAGTTGGGAACTGAATCCGCTGTTATCAAGCTGGATTGACACGAGTTATATGGCGTTGACGACGGGGGATGTGCAGCGGGTGGTGGTGGAGAATGGTAACGGCCGTTTGGAATTCGCCCGTGTTTCCGATACAGAATGGGAACTGGCCGGTTTGAATGCTGCTGATGTCTTCAACCAAACCGCCTTCACCACTCTGCTCAATCGCCTGGCTAATTTACGCATGACGACCCCACTGGGCAAAGTGGCCGAGGCTGGTTATGGTCTCAATGCACCCCAGGCAACCGTCACCATTATGACCAACGACGACACTGTAACCCTCACTGTTGGGGCCAAAAATGACGAGACAGATACCTACACAGCCAAATACTCTGGCTCTGACTACTATGTCACCATTTCCTCGTTTAGTCTGGAGCAGCTTACCACTGCCACGTTAGATGATTTTGTGCAGCAGCCTACGCCAGCGGCGGAAGAGGCCCCGTCCCCTTAATAACGAATAAGTGCCAGGTGCTTTCCTGAGTACCTGGCACTGCTGCCGTTGCGGCGGCGCACGGCCCGCGTAATAACCCCCCGTTTGGGTTCAATCGTTCATCCCCCCCCTGGCAAATTTGATGACAAAGGCACTTGCGTGATACTCTCTACTGAGAGAATCATCACCTGAGGTTATTATGCATGTTTTACACCTTCACTGGCTCACGCCCATTCAGCCGGGACAAGACGGCCGTTTACTCCTGTGGGCAGAAACAAATGTAGCCGACCAACCCTCTCGTGCCCGTCGCAAAAAAACAGCGCATCCCCATCCCTTTATAAGCAGCCTCCAAGAACTACAACAGTTATTAAAAGAAATGGGGTGGGCGGGTAAATTGCCTGCTGAAACGGTGACACTTTGGCTGCCAACCAATCGCTTTGGGCCAGTGCCCTCACCAGATCTCCTGCACAACTGGGAAACGGATGATAAACCGCCCCAACTCATGCCCTGGACAGTGCAAGGCTTAGGGCTGAAATCCATCCACGCCTTGTCATTATTGACTTATTTGCACCAATACGATTTGCCGCCAACACTCTCATTAGGGCAGGACGGCCGTTATTGGCAAACCACATTTTTCTTCACCCTCGAACTACTGGCGCAACAACGATATCGCCCCACTTTGGTTGAAGTGCGGGGCAAGCGTGACCTGCATTATGAAGCACGCTGGCAGCCTCTGCTAGACGGTGAGGATGAGGCACGACGAGCGGCACAGTTAGCTGCCGCCATGCCCGCCATTAGCCGCGCCGACGCGGATAATCCAGACGAAACCATCCCCTCACGCGCCATTTTAGACAGCTTCTTGAACCATCTGACGGATGCGGCCGTGCGCCAATGGACAATGCGGCAAAAGCTGTATTTACCTGCTGACCAAAATCCAGGTGCTGCTTGGCTGAGAGCTTTGTTTGCGACTGAACCTACTGTCCAGGCTAGTGCTGGACAAATGCAACATTTTGCCAGCAGCTTTCGTGCCTGGGAGCGTACCCTTACAGTCGCTGGGGATAAACAGTATCGAGTCGCACTACGCTTAGAAGCACCAACCCAACAAGAACAGAAAAAGACAAAAACCGGAGAAACTGTCTGGCAGTTGCACTATTTACTGCAAGCACGAGACGATGTCAGTTTACTGGTGCCAGCCGCAGAGGTATGGAAGAGCAAAGGCAGTGTATTGGCTGCTTTAGATCGCCAATTTGAACGGCCGCAGGAACGCCTGTTGACTGGTTTAGGCTATGCCGCCCGCTTTTTCCAGCCCATCCAACGCAGCTTGCAGCAGCGCAGCCCTAGCCATACCCAATTGACTACAGATGAGGCTTATACATTTTTGCGCCAATGTGCACCGCAGTTGCAGCGAGCAGGATTTGGCTTGTTGGTGCCGCCCTGGTGGAACAAGCCTGGCACACGCTTAGGTGTACGTTTGAAATTGAATAGCACCTCCAAGTTGACGGGGCAAACGGCCGTTGGCACTGGTCACATGAGCCTCGATAACCTGGTACGGTATCAATGGCAGTTGTCACTCGGCGACACCGAACTCAGCCGTGAAGAGTTTGAGGCCTTGGTGGCCCTCAAATCACCACTCGTCCAAATTCGGGGACAGTGGGTGCAGCTTGACGCGGAACAAATTGAAGCCGCCATCCACTTTTGGCAGGAGCAGGACATGACCGGCACACTGTCGCTCTATGAGGCCATGAAGCTGGGCGTGGGCGGTGAAGAGCAGCAGCACAACGGCCTCCAAGTGGAAGGGGTGGAGATGGACGATTGGCTACAAAGCTGGCTCAAGCAGTTACAAGGGGATGAGAAACTGGCGCAGATGTCCCCACCTGAGGGCTTACGGGCAACTTTACGGCCGTATCAACAGTATGGCTACTCCTGGCTGCACTTTGCGCGGCGGTGGGGGCTGGGCGTTATCCTGGCTGACGATATGGGCCTGGGCAAAACTATCCAGACACTCACCCTCATCCAGCAACTCAAGGAAGAGAGGGGGCAACTGCCCGCGCCAGTTTTGCTCATTTGCCCTACCTCAGTGGTGACGAATTGGGAGCTGGAAAAACGCAAATTTACACCTGGTTTACAAACGCTGGTGCATCAGGGAGCAGAGCGATTGCATGATGAGGCTCTGGTTGAGGCCGCCCAAGCCAGCGATGTCGTCCTGACCAGCTATGCGCTGGTACGGCGTGATGGCGCGACACTGCGGCAAATCAACTGGCTGGGGGTCGTGCTGGACGAGGCACAAAATATCAAAAATGCCAATACCAAACAAGCGCAGACTATCCGTAAATTAACGGCCGATTTCCGTCTGGCACTCACTGGTACACCGGTTGAAAATCGGCTGTCAGAACTGTGGTCTATCATGCACTTTTTGAACCCTGGCTTTTTGGGCGGGCAGAAGCAGTTCCGGCAAGATTTTACGCTGCCGATTGAAAAATATGGAGACGAAACAGCGGCGCAAAGGTTGCGGAAGTTAACACGGCCGTTTCTGCTGCGCCGTGTCAAAACAGACCCCACTGTTATCCAGGATTTGCCCGACAAGCAAGAGATGAAGGTTTACTGCCACCTCAGCGAAGAGCAGGCCACTTTGTACGAGGCGGTGGTGCAGGATGCCCTGGCAGCCATTGAGGAACAGGAAGAAGGTGGCATGGCCCGCAAAGGCTTGGTGCTGAGTATGTTGATGCAGTTGAAGCAGGTGTGTAACCATCCGGCGCAATATTTGCATGAAACAGAGGCGTATCAACCAGGGGAAGATAACGGCCGTTCCGGTAAACTAGAACGGCTCGATGCCCTGCTCGACGAGGTTTTGGCCGAAGGCGACCGGATGCTCATCTTCAGCCAGTTTACGGAGATGGCCGGATTGTTACAGGAATACATTCGGAACCGCTTTGGCGTGCCAACCCTTTATTTACATGGCGGTGTTCCCGCTAAAAAACGAGCCACGATGGTGGCACAGTTCCAAGAGGTCAATGGCCCGCCGATATTCTTATTGTCACTCAAAGCGGGTGGCACGGGGCTAAATCTGACTCGCGCCAATCATGTCTTCCATTTTGACCGTTGGTGGAATCCAGCGGTGGAGGATCAGGCCACAGATCGGGCTTTTCGTATTGGGCAGACAAAAAATGTATTGGTGCACAAGTTTGTCTGTTTGGGGACTTTGGAAGAGCGAATTGATGCCATGATTGAAGAGAAGAAGGCCCTGGCGCAAAGCGTCATTGGCAGTGGCGAAAATTGGCTGACGGAAATGAGTACGACTGATTTACGGGAATTAGTCCGATTGCGCCGAGCGTAGAGGTAAAAGATGGACTGGTATTACAAACCAACACGACCAATTGACACGGATGAGGGCATTAAGGCCAAAAGCAAACGGGGCGATTTTGTGAAGAATTGGTGGGCCACGCGCTGGTTAGCGGCGATGGAGCGAGTGATGGATCGCGGCCGTTTACAGCGTGGTCGTAGTTATGCGCGGCGGGGACAAGTCTTATCGCTGGAGGAGAGTAAGGGGAAAATTACGGCCAAAGTGCAAGGGTCGCGGCGTACACCCTACAAGATTACGATTGAATTGACACCGTTGGCTGAGAGTAGTTGGCGAAAGGTGACAATGGCTTTGGCGGAACGGCCGTATTTTGTGGCCCAACTGCTGGCTGGCGAGATGCCGCAGGAAATTGAGGAAGCTTTTCAATCGGTAAGACTAGATTTGTTTCCCAGCCGACAAGAGCTAAAACAAAACTGCAATTGCCCCGATTGGGCCGATGTCTGCAAACATTTGGCGGCGGTGCATTATATTTTGGCCGAGCGGTTTGATGAAGACCCGTTCTTGCTGTTCCGCTTGCGTGGCAAAACACAGGCGGAGATTTTGGCGGCATTGGGGACGGGCGAGCGTGGTGGGGATACGGCCGTTACTCCTGAATACACGCCAGCCCCACCCCTATCCGAATCGCTGCCCAACTTCTGGCAAATCGGTGCAGAATTGGATCGGTTTGCCGTGCATATTGCTTCACCAGATAGTCCCTATTCGCTGCTGGAACGGTTGGGCGATCCAGATTTTTTGCCAGAAGCCCATCGTTATCTGACTAAGGGCTATGATGTGGTGACGGAAACGGCCGTGCAAATTGCCTATCATTCAGAAAATACCGAACGGGAATCAGAATGACAACTTTGGCGAAAGTACGGGAACATCAGAAAGGTCATAGATATATAGAGCAGTTTGAAAACCCACCAAAGCATTTTTCCCAGCACTCAATACCGCCACATGGACTTCTTCGAACCGGCTGGCCGGAAATTGCGTAAATCGGTAGACACCCCAGGCCGCCTTTTCAAACTTGTTACGTTTTATCTCACGATATATTTGACTGCGATGGAGATTGAGTTCTTTTGCTTGAATAAGGGAGAAATATCCGGCTTGCTCTTCGGCAATTCTGTATAGTTTGTTTTCCTTTTCGAATTTCATAGACGAACCTTTTGTGCAAAAAGAGTACGGTATTGTATTCATTTTGCACATATACCACCTGATCCAACTATCTCTTGTCAAAAGAGATAACAAGATTTGCCTGTGACCAAGCAAATGTGTATCTTTTGTCAGTATGACAATCGTTTATCTGGGCGTGGCCTGGTTGATGGGGATTTGGTTGGCTTCCAATATAGATTGGCCTATCTCTACTTGGGTTATCTTGGGCATTTTAGGGTTGGTGGGGAGCTTTATTGTCCGCAATCACATCAACTTTAGATTGTGGCTGGTGTGTTTAACGGCCGTCTCCTTTGGCAGTGCACGGTATGTAACGGCCGTTCCCACCCTCAACGAAGCCCACATCGCCACCTACAACGGCACCCGCAGCATCACCCTCACTGGCGTCGTCACCGATGAACCCGATGTGCGCGACCGCTCCATCAATCTGCGCGTCGCTGTGCAGCAAGCCACCCTCAGCGATGGCACAACCATCCCCGTCACCGGCGATATCCTCGTCACCACCTTTCGCTTTCCCCTCATCGAATATGGCACAGAACTGCAAATCACCGGGCAGCTAGAGACCCCGCCCGAAGGTGAAGACTTCAATTACAAAGCCTATCTGGCACGGCAGGATGTCCACAGCCTCATGGCCTTACCCGATGTCACCGTTTTAGCCGAAGGACAGGGCAATCCCTTCTACCAGGCCATCTACACCTTCAAAAGCCGCGCCCAAAACACCATCACCCAACTCATTCCCAACCCGCAGGCTGGCTTATTAACAGGCATCTTGCTGGGCAACGACAATGGCCTGCCGCCCGACCTGGCAGAAGATTTCCGCACCACCGGCATGACGCACATCATCGCCATATCGGGGTTCAATATCGCCATTCTCATCGCTATTTTGGTGGGGCTGGCCGAAAACTTCTTGTCGCGGCGTGGCGCAGTTATCTTTGCCGTGAGTGGCATTGTGCTGTACACCATTCTGGTGGGGGCCGATGCCTCGGTGGTGCGAGCGGCGATTATGGGGGGCATCTACCTCATCGCCAATCGCTGGCTGGGACGGCCGAATTTCGCCTACGCTTCACTCTTTCTGTCAGCTTTACTCATGACCCTGGTGAACCCTTTTACCTTGTGGGATGTGGGCTTCCAACTCAGCTTTACAGCGACATTGGGGTTGATGCTCTATGGCACGCCCTTCACCCAGTGGACGCGCCGCCAACTGCTGCGCTGGCTGGATGTGGGTATCGTCAATCGTGTCATGGGGCTGCTGTCGGAGGCGGTGCTGATTACGCTGGCGGCGCAGGTGTTGACGCTGCCTTTGATGATGGCCTACTTTGGACAGTTGTCGCTGGTAAGTCTGGCCGCTAATGCTTTTATTTTGCCAGCGCAGCCAGGGGTGATGTTGTGGGGGGGATTGGCGACGCTGGCCGGGTTGTTTGTGCCTTTTATAGGGCAGATTTTTGCCTGGGTGGCCTGGCTTTTTCTCTCCTACACCATCTGGCTGGTGCGGCTGTTTGCCCGTGTGCCGGGGGCGACGGTGCCCGTGGAGATTTCGCTGACGGGCATTGTGCTGATTTATGGGGTGATTGCGGCGGTGACGTGGTATGCCCAGCAAGATGAGGAACAGCGCCGTCGGATTGGGGCGGTGGTGGGGCGTAATTTGACGCAGCGGCTGGCGGTGGGGGCCAGTTTGTTAGCGGCCGTTTTGACGGTGAGTTGGAGTACCAGTCAGCCAGACGGCCGTTTGCATATTGCGTTTATGAACGTGGGCCAGGGGGATGCGACGTTGATTACCACGCCCAACGGCCGTCAAGTCCTCATAGACGGCGGGTTTTATCCCAGTGTGTTAAATGACCAACTGGGGCGGCAAATGCCCTTTTGGGATCGTGAGATTGACCTCATGGTGGCGACGCACCCCGATGCCGACCATGTGGCGGGGCTGGTGGAGGTGTTTGACAGGTATGCAATCGGCCGTCTCATCACCGATGGGGAAGGCTTGGGCGAATCGCCCATTTATGATGAGGTGCTGCTGGCGGCGGAAGCGGCGGGTACGCCCATTCATCCGGCTCAGGTGGGTGAAGTCATTTACCTGGATGAAGGGGTGCGGCTGGAAGTGCTGCATCCTGGGGCAAGATTGAACAGTGAAAGCCGGAATGAAAACTCGGTTTCGATGCGGCTGGTGTATGAGGATTTTGCCTTTTTGTTTACGGGGGATGCGGAGGAAGCGGCGGAGCGGGAGATGTTGGCGACTGGTTTGCCGCTGCAATCTTTGGTCTTCAAAGCGGGTCATCACGGCTCGCGCTCGTCGAGTACGCTGCCCTTTCTGGCAGCGGTGAGGCCGCAAATTATGGTGGTCTCGGCGGGGTTGGATAATCGGTTTGGGCATCCCCATCCTGAACTGCTGGAGCGGGCGGCGGCGGTGGGAACGGCCGTTTTGCGGACGGATCAACTTGGCACGATTGAAGTCATCACTGATGGGCACACCATGTGGTGGCAGGCGGTGCGATAGATGGCGCGTGTGTGGTATACTGGTATGAAATTCTGAATTTCTGAATATTGGCAGGAGAAATGGATAATGACGACTACAACCACCATCTCTAATTCACAGCAATTTACGGCGCAAATCCGCCAGCGCGGGCAGTTGACAATTCCGCAAAAGCTGCGCGACTCGTTGGCTATGCAGGACGGTGACACGGTGACGCTGATTCAGGTGGGCGACAATATTTTAGTGTCGCCAAAATCGTTGCGCACGTTTGAATTGGCCGATAAATTGGCCGATATGATGGCTGAGGAGGGGGTAACGTTGGCCGACATCTTGAGTGATTTGCCGCAAATACGCCAGGAAATTTATCGAGAGAAGTATGGAGATTCTGGTGAATGATTCCGACGGTGTTTGTAGATGCCAATATTTTGATTGCGGGGAGTGCTTCACGGACAGGGGCCAGTCGTGCCGTTTTAGGTTTGGGGGAGATGGGGTTGATCCAGCTTGTGGTTTGTAAGCAAGTGATAGATGAGGCGGAACGGAATATCCGTCTAAAATTACCCCAAGCTTTGCCAATATTTGCTGAACTGTTGGTTCAGCTTAATCTCCAGATTGTGGCTGATCCGCACCCTTCTGAGTTCGGCCGTTGGTTGGCTGTGATTGAGGCGAAGGATGCCCCGATTTTGGCAGCGGCCGTTCAACATTCGCCCAACTATTTTCTCACGCTAAACAGCAAAGATTTTACGCCTGAAGTAGCGGCGGCTGCGGGGCTAATCATGCAAACACCTGCGGAATTTATCCAGAATGTGCGAGAAGTCTTGAGTCAGAATTTGTGAATTGACGATGCGTGTACTTTTGTTTTCGACGTATGATTTGGGGCATCAGCCGTTTGGGCTGGCTTCGCCGGCGCGGTGGCTGCGGCAGGCGGGGGCGGTGGTGGATTGTGTGGATTTGGCGATACGGCTGTTTACCACCGCCCATTCGCTCATCACCCAGGCCAACCTGATTGCCTTCTATGTGCCTATGCACACGGCCACGCGGCTGGCGCTTGAGGCCATTAAGCGTGTTAAACGGCTAAATCCGGCGGCGCATTTGTGTGCCTATGGGCTGTATGCGCCGCTGAATGAGGCGTATCTGCGGCAGGTGGGGGTGCAGACGATTTTGGGTGGGGAGTTTGAGCAGGGTTTGGTGGATTTGTACGATAGTTTGGCAGCACAACAGACCTCTGAGGTTTCTAAAACCTCAGAGGTCTATCACAAAACGGTTTCGTTGGCGCGGCAGCAATTTCAACTGCCAGATCGCGCAGATTTGCCGCCTTTGGCAGAGTATGCGCAGGTGCAGGTGGGTGAGGGGACGCGGCTGGTGGGCTATACGGAGGCTTCGCGGGGGTGTAAACATACGTGTCACCACTGCCCGATTGTGCCGGTGTATAACGGCCGTTTCCGCATCATTCAGCCCGACATCGTGTTGGCCGACATTCGGCAGCAGGTGGCAGCCGGGGCGCAGCACATTACCTTTGGCGACCCAGATTTTTTGAATGGGCCAGGCCACGCTGTACCTATTGTTGAGGCACTGCATGGGGAATTTCCCGAAGTGACCTATGATGTCACGATTAAGGTGGAGCATCTGTTGCAGCACAAGCGGCTTTTGCCGGTTTTGCGGGACACGGGCTGTCTGTTTGTGACGAGTGCGGTGGAGGCGGTGGATGATGCCATTTTGGCGATTTTGGCGAAGGGGCACACGCGGGCTGATTTTGCTGAGGTGGTGAAGCTGTGCCGCGAGGTGGGGCTGGTGCTGAATCCAACGTTTGTGACGTTTACGCCCTGGACGACGGTGCAGGGGTATGCGGAACTGCTGGCGACTGTGGCGAATTTGGGGCTGGTGGCGCATGTGGCCCCGATTCAGTATGCGATTCGGCTACTGCTGCCGGAGGGATCGCGGCTGTTGGCGCGGGCGGATGTGCAGGGGTGGATACGGCCGTTTGACCCCGCCACCCTTGTCTATCCCTGGTCACACCCAGACCCCCGCCTGGACGAGTTGTATGAGACGGTTTTCCGCCTGGTGAAGGCCAATCAGAAGAGCGGTGAGGCGCGGCAGGTGCATTTTGAGCGGGTGTGGCAGGCGGCGGTGGCCCTGCTGCTGCCGGAGGCTGTGCCGCTGCGGTCGGATCGGGCCGCTGACATGGTTGTGCCTACGTTGAGCGAAAGCTGGTACTGATGAGCGGAGCCATTTGCGGAGCAGTTTGCTTCCGACCTGGTGTGAGAGAGATTGGGGATTGGAGATTGTTTGAAGCTCTAATCTCAGTTGATTAAAAATCCAACATTTTCAATGCAAAGAAGCAAAGGCTTTTTGGTCTTTTTTTCTTTCAATTCTTTGCCTCTTTACGCCTTTGCGTTAAGTTTTCTTGATCTGCTGAATCTCCAAGCTTGCTCTCGCGCATGAGGGCTGCGCCGGTGGCTAGTGCGCCTAGTAGTTCCCACAGGGCGATGCCGATAAATTTTACGGGGACGATGCGGGTGATAACGGCCGTTGTGAAGACAATAAATGTCACTCCTCGAAACGGAACTGTCCACCAATAAAACCGCTTCATATTGCTCAACGAGGCAAAAACATAGTACATGCCCATATTGAAAGAGGCCATTGAAGAGGCCAGCAAAAAGCCAATTGTGTAATCGTGCGCGGCGCGTGTGGCCGAATTAACCGTCTCGAAACCCAACAGCGCCAACAAGAAGTCGGGCATAAACAAACCGATGGCACCGAGCAAAACGGCCAGCGTGCCAAAAACAAACATTGTCCAGCTAGAGGGGTTCTGGAGCCTGTTTTTTAGTTCCGATAACATGGGTACTCCTGTGTAAATAATGCAAGATGAAGTGCCTGGATTATATAACGAAGGCTTACACTGGACAGCATTATGGCCTCTGTGGGAGATGAGAGATTCAAATAATCTCTCATCTCCCATCTCCAACTATTTTGGTTTTTAGGGGTAACTGCTTACAATCAGGCGCAATGGGACGAGGTTTTTTATTTATTCGCTTGTTTGGCTGTTTGCTGCTGCTGTTTTTGGCGGCTTGTTCTAAGGAGGAGGAGCCGACGGCAACGCCGGCGATTGTGGCGACGGCGTTGGTGGCAACGGCCGTTCCCACCCACACCTCAACGCCATCCCCACCCACGCCCACAGTGCCCCCGCCTACACCCACACCATCCCCCACGCCCCTTCAACCGATGCTGACGGTGAGTGACCAGGTTTTGGCCGAAGACGGCCGTCTCACCATAGACAGTGTGCAACTGCCGGAACCGGGCTGGCTGGTGATTCATGCCTGGCGCGAGGGGGCGGTGGCCGAGGTGTTGGGGCATACGGCCGTTGTGCCCCCCACCATGAATGATGTGACCGTGCAAATTGACCCGCTGGAAGCAACCGAGACGCTGGTGGTGGTGCTGCATAGGGATGCGGGTGAGGTAGGCACGTATGAATTTCCAGGGGACGACCAACCGGTGGAGACGGATGCGGGTGTGGTGATGAGCCAGTTTGCCATCACGGCGCAGTTTACTGTGCCCGAAATTGTGGTGACGAATCAGGTGATTACGGAGAACGGCCGTCTCTTCATCCGCGAGGTGACGGCGACGGAAGCGGGCTGGCTGCTGGTTTACAATGATGATGAGGGGGCGTTAGGGCCGTTGTTGGGCCTGGCTCAGGTGGCGGCGGGGCAAAATAGTGCCGTCCCCGTGCAGATTCCCTGGCGCGAAGCGACCAATCAATTACACGCGCTGTTGGCAGTGGATGGCGGCCAGGCTGGCCTGTATGACGCTGCCGAAGATGTGCCGGTGCTGGTGGCTGGCGCACCGGTGATGGTGACGTTTGATGCCAGTTTGCCGACGGATATTTATGTGTTGGATCAGCCCGTACTCGATGGGAAGGTGGTGATTGAGCGCATTACGATGCGGGCACCGGGTTGGGTGGTGGTGCATCCTGATGAAGGTGGGCAGCCAGGGCTAATTATTGGCTTTACTTATTTGGCAGCGGGTGTGAATGAGCAGGTGGAGGTGGATCTGTTGGCGAATACGATTACGCCGCAGATGTATGTGAAGCTGCATGAGGATACGAATGAGGTGGGCGAGTTTGATTATCCTGATGGGGATAATCCGTTGTTTGTGGACGGCCGTTTCTACCCACCGGAACCATTCCGCACGGATGCGGGCAGTTATGTGATTACGCGGGATCAGGGTGCGGGAACGGCCGTTACCGTGCCTCTGGTCGTGGTGGAAGCCGATAGCTGGCTGGCTATCTACGACAATGACCAGCAGACAGAAGCGCTCGGCTCCACCTGGCTGCCTGCTGGCATTAACCGCGATGTTGTGGTGGAGATTGGTGCGGGGCAGGCGGGCGATATGCTGTATGCCACGCTTCACGCCGACAATGGCACGCCGCAGCAGTTTGACTTCCCAGATGGCCCCGATGTCCCCCTCCAGCGCAACCGTATCAGCCTGCAAGCCCCATTTTTACTCCTCCCCTAATATGCTATAATCGGCCGTTTGATGTAACGGCTAACGTTGTCGAGAGACCCAAAGGATTTTATCGGTTGAAATGGGCAATATCCCGGCAGCCCACCCCTTGGGGGCTTAGCAGTTGCCGCTTAATTTTTGGCAAACAGGTGAAACAATTATGCAATCAACAACTCCTATAAACGAGACACGGCCTCAGCGCACCCTCAAAGACTATGCGGGTTTAACCTTGCGTGGCATTTGTATGGGTGCCTCCGACATTGTGCCCGGCGTGTCGGGTGGCACGATGGCCTTCATTCTAGGCATTTATGAAGAACTGATTGACTCCATTCGCACCGTCGGTCAGCCCAACTTCATTCAAGCGGTTCTCAGATTCCGCCTTAAAGAAGCCTTCCAAATTCTCAATTGGCAGTTCTTAATCTCGGTGGCTTTGGGCATTTTCATTGCCATTTTCACCCTGGCGCAGGGGCTGGAATGGCTGTTGTTGAATCAGCCTGTTTATTTGTGGAGCTTCTTTTTTGGTTTGGTTTTGGCCTCTGTTTTTACGGTGAGCAAGCGGGTGAAGCGGTGGACACCATCGTTGGTGACGGCAATGGCGGTGGGGGCCGTAGGGGCCTTCATTTTGGTGGGCCTGGTTCCCGCACAAACGCCAGATGCGTGGTGGTTTCTTATTCTCAGCGGTGCTCTGGCTATTTGCGCGATGATTTTACCCGGTATTTCGGGGGCATTTATTTTGGTGCTGTTGGGCAAATATCAGTTTGTGCTGAATGCGGTGAATGAGCGGGATTTTTTGACGCTTATTTTTGTAGCCATAGGCGCGGGCCTGGGTCTGGTGACGTTTGCCCAGATTTTGGGTTGGCTGTTCAAGCGGTATCATGATGGTACGGTGGCGGTTTTGATTGGCCTGATGGTAGGCAGTTTGCGCAAAATCTGGCCCTGGAAGATGGATGTGGCCTGGCTGCAAGATGCGGCGGGGGCACTGGTGCTGGATAGTCATGGCGAGCGCATTGTGACGCAGCAGCGGCTGATCGCGCCGAATTTTGCCACGGGCGCGGGTGTTACGGAGTTTGTGGTGGCGGTGGTTCTGGCTTTGGCTGGTTTGGGTTTGATTTTGCTGCTGGATCGGCTGGCAAATCGCCCAACGCACTAAAATGTAACTGAATTTCTTACGTTTTACGCTTGTAATTATTCAGTCCCTCGAGTGAAAAATCCTCTCGGAGGCTGCTTTTACGGAGGCTCTCTCGAGGGGAAACCTCCGGGAGGGTGAATGGTTACTGACGCTTTACGAAAAATGACACGACAGATTGACGCAATTGTTTTTGATTTGGATGACACACTGATTGATTGGTCGGAACAAACGTTAAGTTTTGGGGAGGTGACACGGCCGCATGTGGGTAAGGTTCATGCCTATTTAACGGCCGAAAATCACCCACTCCCCGATGCTGACACTTTCTTCCACGAGTACCGCAGCACGGTGCGGGCTGATTGGGAAGCGGCGCAAGGGGTGTGGTCGGGTGTGAGTTTTTATAATTCGTTGGGGAAGCTTTTTCGGGCGTTGGCGCTGGATGTGGCGCGGATTGATTTGGAGGCTGTGGCCCGGGCGTATGATTGGCAGCCGACGGCGGGGGTGCGGGTGTTTGCGGATACGTTGGATGTGTTAACGGCCGTTAAATCCAGCTACAAAATTGGCCTCATCACCAACTCTATGCTGCCCATGTGGATGCGCGATGTGGAGCTGGAAGCGTATGGCCTGATTGACTTTTTTGATGCGCGGACGACTTCGGGGGATGTGGGTTTTATGAAGCCGCATACGGCCGTTTTCCATCACCTCCTCCACCAATTAGACGTTCCCCCCCAACGCGCCGTCTTCGTCGGCGACAGCCCGCAACACGACATCGCCGGGGCCAATGCGACGGGCATGGTCAGTGTTCTTATGTCGCCCCCCCATCTAAATCGTGACCTGAACGGCACTGTGCCGGATTACACCATTACCTGTTTGCAGGAATTATTGGATATTTTGGAGAGACTAGAGACTGGAGACTAGAGACTATCAGTCTCCAATCCCCAGTCTCCAGTCTCTCTACCTATTAGGAACACTATGAAAATTGGACGCAATGACGACTGTTACTGTGGCAGCGGCTTGAAATACAAGAAGTGCCACATGAAAATTGACCAGGATAAAGAGAAGGCCGTGCGGGCCAGCCAACAAGCGGTGCAGTGGTTGGGGCGTGATCTGCTGGCCTTTGCCCGCGATGAACGCTTTGCCGAAGCCTTTGCCCAGACGCTGCCCGAATTTTGGGACGGACATTACAGCATGGAAAACGCCGAAGAGATGAGCATGGATGAAGCCCTGCGTTTTGCCGACTGGTTTGCCTTTGACCATATTCAGCCCGATGGCTCGCGCCTGATTGAGGTGTATAAGCAGGAAAAATGGGATGAGTTGTCTGAGGTGCAGCAGCAGGTGTTGGCTGGCTGGCTGGAGGCGGGGGCTTTTACGGGTTATGAACTGCTGGATTATGACGGCCAGATTTTGCAACTGCGTGAATACTTTACGGGTGAGGAGTTTGAGGTGTATGAACCGAGTGGACGGGGAGATGTGGAAGTTGGCGAGGTGATTCTGGCGCGGTTGGTAAAGGTGCTGGATCGGTGGGAGTTTAGCACGGCGGCGGCCTATTTACCGGCGGATGAGATTGGGGATATTCAAGAGAAGATAGCGGCGGCGAAAACGGCCGATCAAGCCGAACACCCCGATGCCTCCCACACCGACTTCATGCGCCGCCACAACCATATGCTCGTCCAACATGCTCTGGAGCAGGCCAAACTGAAAAAACGGCCGCCCGTCGCCCGCCTCGATCCCGACCGCCCCGACAAGAAAACCCAGGCCATCGCCCGGCAAATTCGTAAAAGATTTGGATAAATATGTGGCAAGTGGCAAGTGGCAAGTAACATCTGCCCGTTGCCACTTGCCACCTGTAACCTGCCCCATGTCTACCCTCCTCATCCGCCCCCAAACCACCCCCCTGAACGGCACCATTAGCGTCCCCAGCGACAAATCCATCAGCCACCGCGCCGTGATGTTGGCTGCCTTGGCTGAGGGCACGAGCCAGGTGCGTAACTGGCTGCCAGCGGGCGACACCATCGCCACGCTGGAGGCCATGCGGGCGATGGGTGTGCCGATTGATGTGACTGAAGTGACCCCGCAAAGTTGGGATTTGCGGGTTGAGGGGCGGGGGCTGCATGGGCTGCAGCCGCCTGCGGGGCCGCTGGACTGCCGCAATGCGGGAACGTGTATGCGGCTGTTGGCGGGGATTATGGCGGGGCAGTCGTTTCCGTCGGTGTTGGATGGCAGTGGGCAGTTGCGTAAACGGCCGATGCGCCGCATCACCGACCCCTTGCAGCAAATGGGGGCCAAGATTGAGTCGGTAAACGGCCGTGCGCCCCTTACCATCACCCCCAGCCAACTGCATGGCGTGGCATATCGCATGAATGTGGCTAGTGCCCAGGTGAAAAGTGCCTTGCTGTTGGGTGGGCTTTACGCCGCTGGCGAAACCCGCGTCTACCAGCCGGGGCCAGCCCGCGACCATACGGAGCGGATGCTGGCGGCGATGGGTGTGCCGGTGGTGACGGAGGGGGATTGGGTGATCTTGCGGGGAGGGGCGTTGTGGGCGCAGGATTTGACGGTGCCGGGGGATATTTCTTCGGCGGCGTTTCCGTTGGTGGCGGCGGCGATTGTGCCCCATTCGCAGATTACGGTGACGAATATTGGCTATAACGACACGCGCACGGGCATTTTGGATATGCTGCAAGCGATGGGGGCGACGTTTACGATTGCCAATGAACGAGTGACGGGGGGGGAAACGGCCGTTGATCTCACCTTTACCTTCTCCGAACTTCACAGCACGGAAGTGGGCGGCACAACCGTGGTGCGCGGCATAGATGAGTTCCCCATCTGGGCTGTGGCCGCCACGCAAGCGGCGGGGGACAGCACCGCCCGCGATGCCGCCGAACTACGCGTGAAAGAGGTGGATCGCATCAGCGTATTGGCGGGTGAACTGCAAAAACTCGGCGTAAACCTGACGGAGCATCCCGATGGCTTCACTGTTCATGGCCCCCTGCGTTTACAGGGGGCTGAAGTGGACAGCCACGATGATCATCGCCTGGGTATGTGCCTGGCAGTGGCAGGGCTGGTGGCTACCGGTGAAACCATTGTCCACAACGCCCACTGCGTCGCCGATAGTTTCCCTGGTTTTGTGGAGACAATGCAGGCGTTGGGGGCGAATATGGAGTGGGTGGCGTAACCTTTAGATTGGCCCAATCTTTGAGATTGGCCCAATCTCTGCCTTATGATTTCTGGCAAAACACAACTTATTGGCCTGTTTGGCTGGCCGGTTGCGCACAGTTTTAGTCCGGCGATGCACAATGCGGCCCTGGCGCAGTTGGGGCTGGATTGGGTGTATGTGCCGTTTCCGGTGCGGGTGGAGGATGTGGCAACGGCCGTTCGCGCTCTCCCCTCTCTCAACATACGCGGTGTCAACGTCACCGTCCCCCACAAGCAAGCCGTGATGCCCTTTTTGGACGAGATTGAAGCCGGAGCGCAGGCGATTGGGGCAGTGAATACGATTGTGGTGCGGCGAGGCGGGGAGGGGAGAGGGGAGAGGGGCAATTACCCAATTACCCAGTTACCTAATTACCAATTACATGGTTACAACACCGACTGGCTGGGCTTTTTGGCGGATTTGGTGGAGCATGGGGTGGCGGTGGCGGAGCGGGATTGTGTGGTATTGGGGGCGGGTGGCTCGGCGCGGGCGGTGGTGTATGGTTTGGTGCAGCAGGGGGCGCGGGTGCATCTGTTGGCGCGGCGTGTGGAGCAGGCGGTGGCGGTAGTGGCCGCGATTGGCTCTGAGGCGGTGAGCGCGGCCCCGTTAGACAAGCTGCCAACTTTAACCACAAAGCTGGCTGCACCCTTGATTGTGAACACCACGCCGTTGGGGATGACACCGCATGTGGATGGCTCGGTGTGGCCGGATGAGCTGCCATTTCCCGCCCAGGCTGTGTTGTATGACCTTGTGTACAATCCAGTGGCGACAAAAATTATGCAGCAGGCGCAGGCGGCGGGCTGTCAGGCGATTAATGGCCTGGGGATGCTCATTTACCAGGGGGTAGAGGCGTTGCGTTTGTGGACAGGGCAGCAGCCGGATGTGGCGGTGATGCGCGAGGCGGTATGGAGGCATATTTATGGCAAGGATTAAGTTGATTTTGGTTATGGTGTTGGTGGGGGGAACGGCCGTTCTCATGCAATTGACGCGGGGGGAAACGGCCGTTGCCCAACCCCACGCTGCCACCGTCATCCTATATGATGCGGCACTCAACACAGGCACCCCCGATACCCAGGAGATGGTCTACCTGACCCAGCCCTCACCCCCGTTCCCACCCTCCCAGGCCAGCCAGACATTTTCCAACACCGTTACCATTTTAGACACAACGGCCACTAACGAGGATTATGCTGGTTATTTTGGCCCCGAAGATTTTGCTGATCTGGATCGCAGTTTGGGGTATCAGGTGAACTTCACCGTTAAACTTGACAGCGAAAGCCACGCCAACAGCAACCGTGCCGGGTTCAGCCTGATTGTGTTAAGCAATGATATTCAGGGTATTGAACTGGGGTTCTGGCAGGATGAGGTGTGGGCGCAGCACGACGATACGACGGGCACCCTGTTTACGCACGGTGAGGGCGCGGCATTGGCTACGGCCGTCGGGCTGATTGCCTATGAACTGACCGTTATCAGCGACACATATACACTTGCGGCCAATAATGTGCCTGTTTTGACAGGGCCGTTGCGTGATTACAGCAGCTTCACGGGGATTATTGACCCCTATGAAATCCCCAATCTCCTCTTTTTGGGAGATGATACAACTTCGGCACAGGCACGGATACAGCTCTCGTATGTGGCTGTAACGGTGAATGAGCCGCCGCTGGAGCCAACCAACTTTCTCTACCTGCCCTTGATTATGAAGTGAGATAAGCAGGTATCAATCTAATATTTACAGTAGCTACTAACCCTCCGGGAGGTTTCAAACGAGATGTTACCTCTGGGACGAACCTCCCGGAGGATCGCTCCAGAGGGGCTAAGTAGTTACTATTTACAAGGAAAAATGATGAACCCACCTATTTTTGACGGACACAATGACACAGTTTTGCAGTTTTTAGAGGAGCAGGTGAATAAGGAGCCGCCGCGCTCGTTTTTTGAAAAGAGCGAGAAGGGGCATATTGATCTGCCCCGCGCTCAAGAGGGCGGTTTGGGCGGTGGCTTTTTTGCCATCTTTACGCCCAATGATTTGAAGCGGAAGAAGAAAAAGAAGAAGCAGGATGATTTTCCGGGCGAGAAGGATAAGGATGATTCTGTGCCGGTGACGTATGAAACGCCGCTGCCGCCGATGGTGAAACGGCCGTTTGCCCAAAAAACCGTCATGCGTATGATGTCCCAACTTTACCAGTGGGAAGATCAAGCCGAAGGCAAAATTCGGATTGTGCGTACCGCCGAGCAGCTAGAACATTGCCTGCAAAATGGCATCTTCGCCATCATCATCCACTTTGAAGGGGCCGAAGCCATTGACACCGACTTGAACGCCTTGCACGTCTTTTACGAAGCAGGGCTGCGCTCCATCGGGCCAGTGTGGAGCCGCCCCACCAAGTTTGGCAACGGCGTGCCCTTCAACTTCCCGGCCACGCCCGACATTGGCAAGGGGCTGACGAAGGCGGGCAAACGCCTCGTCAAAGCCTGCAATGAATTGGGCATTATGGTGGATATGTCGCACCTGAATGAGAAGGGTTTTTGGGACATCGCCAAAATCAGCACCGCGCCGCTGGTTTGCACCCACTCCAATGCTCATGCCTGCGCTCCCACGCCGCGCAATCTGCTAGACGCGCAGTTGGATGCGATTAAGGAGACGGGCGGGGTGACGGGGATGAATTATCACAAGGGGTTTTTAAGGGCAGACGGCCGTTCCAACAAAGAAACCTCCCTCACCGAAATCGTGCGCCACGCCGCCTACATCGCCGACCGCATCGGCGTGGATCATGTAACGCTCGGCTCCGATTTTGACGGAGCCAGTATGCCCGAAGACCTGAAAGATGCCGCCGGTTTACCCAAGCTGCTCGATGCTTTCCGTGCTCACGGCTTCAACGAGGAAGACATTACTAAAATCGCCTACGGCAACTGGCTGCGCGTCCTGCGCCAGACGTGGAAGGGCTAAATCATCTGATTAGACCTCTGAGGTTTGCCAAACCTCAGAGGTCTAGCCCAATGTCTCATATCTTTTACACCTGAGTTACGCTTAGACTCAAAATTTCTGACACAACATCTTCTAACTGCCTGACTTGTCCGCGCTCTTGGGCAGCCACCAGGAGAGAGGCAGGCGGTTGAGTTTCTAGTTGAGTAAGCAGCTGGTGGGCGCGATCTTTGGTTTCGCGGTTGGTGGAGGGATGATGGTAGACCAGAACGGCCGTTTCCGCCGCTTGTTCATAGTTACCCTGACGTGAAAGAAGAACGGCCGTGCTCATCAGCCCAAACAGCATTGCCGACACTGAGCCGATGGCCTGTGCCATTTGCAAACCTTCATGCGTATACTGCCACGCTTCATCATAGTTGCCCAGTGCCCCAGCCACGCCACCTAACGTACCCAACGCATGAGCCGCAATATGGCGATGTCCCAACTCCCGGCAGATTGTTAGACATTCCTCAAGCACTCCCCGTGCTTCATCATACTCCCCCAACATATAACAGGCCACGCCCAGGTTATTTAGGGCCACCGCTTCGCCCATGGGATAACCAATCTCACGGAAAATGACAATGGCTTCTTGCTCCAATGGTTTCCCCTCCGCATATTTCGCCTGACCCAGGGCAATATTACCCAAATTGACAAGGGTAATAGCTACCCCTTGTTGATCCCCCATTTGTCGCCTCAGGCTCAAACATTCTTGATGAAGGTGATAAGCCTGCTCGAACTCACCTTGCTCGGCTAAAGCAGCGGCAAGGCCGTTCAGGGAGGTGGCTATATAGCGTGCGTCACCCACAAGCCGATGCTGTGCCAGGCTTTGCTGAAAATAAGCGATGGCCTGGACAAATTCACCTGTAACGCGAGCCATATTGCCCAGACATTGCAGGCAAAGGGCTTCTTCGGCTGGCAGCAGCGATGGTGCGTGATGGAAGATCGCCTGGCTTTGGGCAATCAACGGCCGTGCCAACTCAAAACGATCCTGCCGATGATAAAACCAGGCTTGCCGCGCCAGCAACTTGCCAAACAAGAGGCTTTTTTCACCTTTTTGCTTATGCTCCGCTTCAGCCGCTATCTCGAATAGATGGACAGCTTCCGTGTACCAGCCAGTATATTCGAGGAAGAGGCGCAGGCTTTCCAGAGCGGGTTCCAGCATATGGGGCTGCTGTTGGTTCACGGCCCATTCCCAGGCAGTGCGGATATTGTCTATTTCGGCTGTGATTTTTCGACGGGTTTCGTTTTGGCGGGCATCGTTGAGAGCGGCTTCGTGGTCGGCCAGGAAACGGATGGTGGTTTGACAGTGACGAGCCTGGGTTTCGCTCAAGTGAATCTGGTCAGTTTGGAGCTTTTGGGCAGCGTACTGGCGCAGGAGTTCGTGAAGGGTATAACGGCCGTCTACATCCCGACGCAGCAATGATTTATCACAAAGGGCAGCTAATATGGAAAGGTGGGCCTGGGCAACGGCCGTTGCCGCCTCCCGCGTACAGCCACCCCGAAACACCGACAATCGCACAAAAGCCGTGCGCTCCTCATCCGAGAGCAAAGCCCAGGACTGTTCAAAGGCTGCTTGCAGGCTGCGGTGTCGTGCAGGCACATCTTTCTGCGTGGTTGCCAGAAAGCTCAAATTTTGCTCAATCTCGTGGGCGATTTCGGCGCAGGTGAGATGGCGCACCCAGGCGGCGGCCAGTTCAATAGCCAAAGGCAGGCCGTTGACCAACTGGCAAATGCGGGTAACGGCCGTTTGATTACCTTCATTTAGCGCAAAATCCGGCGTAACCATACGGGCACTGTTGAGAAAAAGCTGGGCAGCACTGTAATCAGAAATGTTCTTGTCAGGCACGGGGGGCAGTTCCAGACCATCCAATTCCATCAGCCGTTCGCCACGTAAATTGAGCCGCTCGCGGGAAGTGACGAGCAGCCGTACTTCCGGGCAAGCCTGAATGAGGCGGCTGACCCATTCATCGGCGGCGGTCAGATGTTCCAGGTTGTCGAGGACGAGCAGCAGTTCTTTGTCGCGCAAGTGAGTTAGCAGTTGATCGTGGGGATCGGCCGTGCCGCTCAAGGCAGCCCCCAAGGCTTCGGCGATGGTGCTTGGCACGACTTCGAGGGAGTTGACGGCGGCTAAAGGCACAAAACAGACCCCATGCAAGAAGAGATGGGCAGCGCGAACGGCCGTTTCCAAAGCCAACCGTGTTTTACCGCTGCCACCGGTGCCGCTGAGAGTGATGAGATGGCAGGTGGGGTCAGCCAGCAGCCGGGCAAGGTGGGCTAATTCGTTCGCCCGCCCCACAAAGGGAGTGGTGGGCAAGGGCAGATGAACACGGTGTTTGGCTTCGCGGATGCGCTCGTACAGGGCAATTGTTTCTGGCGATGGCTCTACACCCAGTTCTTCATCAAGTAGCTGGCGGCAAAGTTCGTATTGGGCCAGGGCAGCCGAACGTTGGCCGCTGCGCAGTTGGGCCAGCATCAGTTGGCGGTGGGCTTCTTCGCGCCAGGCATCCAACGCCAGAAGGCGGGTAGCACTGTCAATGGCACGGCCGTATTCGCCTCGGCTAAGGTGGTGTTCGGTGAGGGTGTGCAGGGTGTGCAGGGCCAGTTCGCGGTAGCGCACGCGCTGGGCCAGCAGCCATTCTTCAAATTCGGGAGCCTCGCGCACGAAGAAGCCAGCTAAAAAGTCGCCCTGGTAAAGGGCGGCGGCTTGTTGGAAGGCAGCGATGCGGTTGGCTTCGTGGGCATCACGGCCGTTTTGCAAATGGCGCTCAAATTGGGCGGTGTCCAGGGTGTGGGGAACGGCCGTATTAAATTGCACCGTTTCTCGTGTGACCAGCAAATAGGGGTCTAGCTGTTTACGCAGGTTGGAAAGTGCCTGGCGCAGATTATTTTTGGCATCGGCCTCGCTCATCTCGCCCCAAAATAGGGCAGCCAATGTATCACGCTGGTGGGGGCGGTGGGTGACGGCCAGATAGGCCAGCAGGGCCGGGACTTTGTGGGAGATGAAGCCGCTCACGGGGGTTTCTCCCTGGCTGATAGTAAGGCCACCAAAGAGTTGGATGTGGAGAACGGCCGTCATGTGGAGGTAATTGGGTAATTGCGTAATTCGTAATTACCCAATTACCAATAAATGATCTCTAAACGATTGCTTTTTAAGATGGGCGAAGATTAACACAGATAACAGGGAACGGAAAGAAGGGATGAATAGGGAAATGAGCAAACGGCCGTTGCGTCATCACAGTTTTATTCTTAGCTTATGGTTGGAAGGTGGCAACTCACCTCACAGCCCACCTATCTGGCGCATGAGCCTGGAAGACCCCAATACCTCCGTGCGGCGCGGTTTTAAGGATACGGCAGAGTTGGTGCGGTTTTTGGAAGAGTGGACGGCCGTTGCGCCAGCCACAGATCAATCGCTTGAGGAATAAATCAAACAGAAACAAAGTAATCGTTCAGTCCCTCGAGGGAAAAATCCTCCCGGAGGCTTCTTTTACGAAGGCACTCTCGAGGGAAAACCTCCGGGAGGGTGAACGGTTACGAAACAAAAGGAGATATTCAGATGAAAAAGTTACAGTGGTGGTTTCGGATTATTGGTGTGTGGTATTTGCTGTTAGGCTTGATGAACATCTACATGATGTTTCTCGGCAGCCAGGAATATTTGGTGCAAAACATTCCCTTTCCCGCAGACGAGTGGGCCATACGCGCCTTTGTGGATGGCTGGTCCCCCTTCTTATTTGAGATGTTCGGTATTGCCACGTTTGCGCTGTGGGCTTCTCGCAACCCAGGCAAGCACATCAGTGCTGCCCTGCTGCTGGTCTGGTTGGAGTTTACGCATGGCGTGTTGGATGACATTTTTTTGATTGCTCGTGGCTATGACGCGGCCGGTTACATTGGTTTCATCGTCATTCATCTGATCATTATTGGCACAGGATTTGCTTTTGCCCGTCAGGCACAAGCCAGCGCACCAGTCACCCAATTGGGGATGGCTGATTAGGGTGGTGCGTGGTACGTAGTGCGTATTTTTTACGCACTACGCACTAAACGATCTCTAAATGAACGGCCGTTACACTACCCAAAAAACACAAAGGAGAAAGAAATGATAGGTAACATTGTTGTTTTATTCATTGTAATTGGTTTGGTGGTTTTATTTGGTTGGCTGACGTACCGAGCGGTACGGGCTAGAAAGTTGTGGGTGAAGATTGTAGGCGGTCTGCTGGCTGGGTTGATGACCTTGATTTTAGCGGCAATGGCCTTTATGGGTGGCAAAGGCATTGCGGCTACCTATTTTCCTGGTGCGCCGACTGCGCCAGATTTAACCGTCGCTGGCTCACCAGAACAGATCGCTCGCGGCGAATATCTGGTCAGCCTTTCCTGCATTGGGTGTCATGGTGCGGTGACAACAGAAGGAACACCCAGCGAGGCGCTGCCTCTATCTGGCGGCTGGAACATCGGGGAGTATGAAGGCTTTGATTTTATGGGTCGTATCGTGACAGAAAATTTAACGCCGGGCGGTAAATTAGCCGAATACAGTGATGGCGAAATTTTCCGTGTCTTGCGCCACAGTGTTGACCAGAACGGCACTAAGCTGGTCTTTATGGATTTTATGCCTTACAAAGAGCTGAGTGATGCGGATACGGAGGCCATTATTGCTTATTTGCGCTCGGTGGAAGCAGCGGAAACCACAGTAGAAACTGGCGACAAGATGAACTTCATTGGTGCTGTTCTCACGGGTTCGGGCATGTTTCCACCTAGCCCTATGGGTGCAGAAACGGTGACGGCTCCGCCAGCAGGGGTAACGGCCGAATACGGCCAATATGTTGCTACCTTTGGCGAATGTCGCGGCTGTCATGGCCCAGACATGACTGGTGTGGCCGAATCAGCCATGAGTCCAGCCATTCCCAACCCACGCCCGCTGGTCAACGAACTAAGCCAGGAGGAGTTTTTTGAGATGATGCGGACGGGTGTGCGCCCTGGCAGCAGCCCCTTCCCAGAGACGATGCCCTGGCAAAATGCCAGCAAAATGACGGATAATGACCTGGCGGCGCTCTATGCTTACTTGACGACACCATAAGCCAGGTGGGACGCACTTCAAAAGTGCGTCCCATCTAGCAGGCTGTCGGAAAAGTGGTCGTAGGCGCGGTATCCTTACCGCGTTCCCCGAGCGCGAAAGGGATTTCGCGGATACAAATTGGGGTTCTCCGACAAACTGCTAGGGGAGTGAATACAAATGGAAATAAACGGTCAACTTTTCAATTTTCGTTCATTAGGCACGGCCTTATTGGTCGCAACGATTGTTTTTATGGTCGGTGCGTTTGCCGCAGACTATTTCCGACCCCCAATTCCGATTGAACCTCTGGAGAAGTTGCAGCGCATTGCCAATGATCGAATTGGCTGGACGGCGCAGGCGATTATTTTTCCAGTGGTGTATTTGGCAACGGCCGTTATCTTCGCCCTCATCGCCGCCAAATTACCCAACGCACGCGGGTTGGCCAGCGCGGCTGCATTTCTGTTTGCGGTTGGTTTCCTGTGCTGGCTGGTTATCAGCATAGACCGGCTGCAACTGGGAGTGAAGGCGGCTGAACTGATCCGCACCTACGATCCGGCTGCACCGCCAGAGGTGATGGTTAATCTCAGTTGGGTGTTTTGGGCCAATACGCTGTACATTTTGGCGGCGTTAGCGTTGATGGGCACGGCCTTGGCTTTGGCGGCTGTTTTGCCCACTTTGGGTTGGGTGGTGATGGGAACGGCCGTTGCCTCAGCCATCATTGGCGCATTCATTTGGGGCGACTGGCCGCCGTTTATGAGCTATATTATTGTGTTGATATTGGCAGTCGGCTTGATACGAACATGAAACAGTTTGAAGTAACACATTCCGTCGAAAATGGCATTGAACGAGTGGTTTACACGCCATATGAACGCCGCTTTGACACGCCTATTGTGATGCAGCATGGCATGTGGCATGGAGCCTGGTGCTGGCAGGGTTGGCAAGAGCTATTGGCCGAATGGGGTTGGGAAAGCCATGCCCACAGTTTGCCGGGCCATGCTGGTTCGCCTGGGCAACGGCCGATTCGCTGGTGTACGCTGGGTTATTATGCCAGGTTCTTGAAAGCCGAAATGGAGCGGATGCCGTGTAAGCCTGTGCTGATGGGGCATAGCATGGGCGGGGCGCTGACCCAGTGGGTTTTGCGGGAGCGGGATGATTTGGCAGCGGCCGTTTTGGTCGCGCCCTGGTTGTCACACAGCATGTTTGTGCCCATCTTGCAAACGATTGGGCGCGATCCGGTTGGGTTTGCCTTGTGTACGCTCAATCTGACGACTGCGCCCTTGGTGCGGAATCCTTTTCGAGCGGCGCAAATGTTTATTCATGAGAGGGCAGCACTGTCGCCGCAAGACTTGTATGAACGGTTGGGGCCGGAATCTATGTGGGTGCTGCTGCAATATAACCCGCCGCTGTGGCGACCCGCGCCGCAGCTAAAAACGCCGCTGCTCTGGCTGGCGGGGGAGGCGGATACATTGATTGCAGAAAAAGCGGAGGCGAAATCAGCCCGGCATTATGGGGCGGAGTATGTGGTTGTGCCTGGGGCGGGGCATAATGTGATGATGGAACAGGGTTGGCGGGAGACGGCGCGGGTAGTGCATGAGTGGTTGGCGGAACGGGTGGGGTAACGGCCGTTGTCTCACCCAATTATTCATCACTAAACGGCCGGGCCACAATGACGACAAAATTGATCGCTGGGTTGGCGGCGTTCGCCACAGTTGTGGCAGAATTTGGCGGATGCGCTTTGTTTTTTCGGTGTGGCTGTGCTGCCCCGAATGATGACAGTGAGGAAATATTGCTCTGTTTGTGCCTGTAACGTTTTGTCCTTTCAAGCATTATAAGGGTGACTCTGATCGATCAGGAAGCACTTTATGAATGATGAACAAATGCTTGTGCAACGCGCCCAACAAGACCTGCGTGAGTTTGCCAGCCTCTATGACCGCTACGCAGAGCGTATTTACGCTTATGCCCAACGAGAATTAGGCGATATAGCTCTGGCGCAGGACGTGGTTTCGGCGACGTTCGAGAAAGCCCTCAAAAATCTGCCACGCTATCGCTGGCGAGGCACTAGTTTTGGTGCCTGGCTCTACAAGATAGCCCGCAATGAGATAATGATGCACCATCGCCGCCAAAAGTGGACAGCACCGCTGTTGGATCGCTTTTTAAGTCCGCACAATGTGGAACAGCAAGTGCAGCAACGGCAGCAGCTAGATGAGCTTGATGTGGCTCTGGCCCAATTGTCGCGCTCAGATCAAGAACTGCTGCGTCTCCGCTACCATGAAGCGCTATCTCATGCAGAAATTGGGGAAGTTTTGAACAAGTCACCACGCACCGTTCGGGTTGCATTGCACCGCGCCCTTAAACGGTTACGCAAGCAGTTGGCAAAGCAAGTATCACAGGAGGTTATGGCTGATGTCCCCTTACCATGAATTTGAGGATTTAGAAGAGGCTCTGCGCCGTAAACGGCCGTTTACCGACCCCTTTCCCCTTGCTGCCAAAAACCGCTTGCGCAGCCAGCTTCTGGAGGAAGCAGCAATGGCACAACAACGACTTGGATTAAGTATCTCACGGGCAGCCACTCTGCTCGGCGGGCTGGCAGTAATAGTTGTCATCCCCCTTTTATTTTGGTTCACCTTAAGTTCCCAGAACCGCCCCGACGGTTTTGCGCCGCTGACGGCCCCGGACAATGCTAGTCGTGAGACGGCCCCCATGGAAACGGCCGTTGACACCGCCGCAGTCATCAACATTGGGCAGGCGCAAGCGGCCGGCAATGGCATGATTGAAGCCCTGGTAACAGTAGCTTACTCGTTAGTCAGCACCGATGAAGCCACCCTGTTCCTGACCTACACTTTCCCCGACGAGGGAGGCACCTTTTATGGTGAGCGGCTGCTGCCTGTGACGCAAGGCGACGCTGAGGTGGTGTTTACAGTGGACATGCCAGCAACGGCCGTTCAGGCCAATGGCTCTTTGCATGATGCGGTGGCGTTCGCTATCGAGTTGGTCATTGGGACTGTGCCAGATTCGGGTGATACCGATAATTACGCGGTCATCGCGGCGGTGGGAACGGCCGTTGCGCACCCCAACAATCCCGAATTGATGGATTTGCCTGTACAAATTGATTACAAACTCACCGATTACGACGAAGCGGTAGTGATCGTGGGTTATCTGGATGGTGCAGACAGTGCTACCTTAGCCGCCCAACCTGTGCCCGAACTGGTAGATGTGATTGTGGATAACGACGGCAATGTCCTTTCCACGCAGCGTTACCATGTGGATGAGTCTGGCAATCGTATTCCAGTGCAGGGAGAGGATGAGGCCACCAGGCTGTCTATTACCCAGGGCGCAAGCAACCTAAACGCCACTGTCGTCGTTCCGGTCGAATTGGTTGACGAGGATGGTGCGCTGCTAGAGGGTGTGGAACTTTGGGTAGCTTTGGAATTGGCCGAAACGGCCGAATAAGCCCAACCTCACCAACGATGAAACAGGAGCGACCCCATTTTGTTGGGGTCGCTCTTTTTATAGGAGTCTGTACTGTGGTTGGCCTCCTGGCCGGGCCACTAGTCGGGCTTGCTGTGACACCCGCCAAAGCAACCGCGTAAGTCCTATTTATTTCAAAGCTGTGCCGCAGCTGCGACAGAATTGATCGCCGGGATGACGGCGTTCGCCGCAGTTGTGGCAAAATTTGGCGGATGCCGCTTGTTTGTTGGGGGCAGGCCGCCGCCGCTTGGGTTGGTTGTTGCGTTTGCTGTAGGCTTGCCAAAACATGGCAATGCCAATGAGGGCTGTGCCCACTGCGGCCAGATACAAGGCCCAGTTGGGGGTGGCCTCGGGGACGGTGGTAACGGTGGTAACGGCCGTTCCGCCGCTGTTTTGGCTTTGCAGTTGGGCCACCGTTAGCAGGGGGGATGTCATCTGGTAGGTGACGGAGACGCTGTAAGCTTGTCCGGCGGGGATTGTTTCGGGCGGCAGGGCGTGGTAGGTTAACCCATCTAGTTGGCGGGTGCTAACGGCCGTTGCTGCCGGGTTTGTGGTCATTTCGGCTGCCGAGACAGGCTGCTGCACCGAGACCGTCATCTGGTCTACCGCCAGGGCGGCTGTCCAATTAAAGCTAAAGCTGTGCTGATCCCCATCCACCGTATAGGGGTAGTAATATTCCACGCGAAACTGGGGGTCGGGCGTGGTGAGGGTCACGGAATCGGCCGTTTGCGTGAAATCAATATCATCCGTCATCATGCCATCGCTGGTGATGCGGGCGACGGCATTGATGTCGGCATTGGGTGGCAGGGGGATGGTGAGGGTGGCGGGCAGGGCCATGCTGGCTGCCAACTGGCCCGTCAACAAAACCAGCACATCCGTCTGGTCATAATCCGGCCAGATTTCCACCGACAGCGTATCCAAAGTTGCTGCTCCCTGCGCCGCCACAGGCTGCGCCCACAGCCAACCCATCAACAAAATAACCAAAACACGGAGGCTTCCGTGCCACTTGCCACCTGCTGCTTGCCACTCCTTCTTCATTCATCTACCTCGTAAACGGATTCGATTTGCCCGACAGTGCGGGCATTCCAGGTCTGTATAGTCTCGGCCACAGGTGCGGCAGGTGCGGGCTTTTAACGGCCGTTCATCTGCCAGTGACCCCAACACCAGCACCAGTTCTTCACCCTCGTGCTGGTTTAGCCATTCGACTAAATCATGGCTGCCAATGTGCCAACGGCCGTCAGCCCCACGCTGCACCAGCCCATTCATGACCTGTAAATTCATCTCATACGCTGCTGCTGCCAATTTGTGAATTGCCGCCCGTCTCATTGCGCTCATAAGCCATTCCTTTTTGTAAACAGTGACCCCCATTATAGTTCAGGTGCGGTCAGAGTGTAAGTAATCGTTGGCACCCAGTTCAGAAAGATAACCTTATCCTCAACCAAGATCGCTGTTATAATCGGGGCAATGGCTGAATATGGCGAAGAACTAAGTGAGCGCGAATTGGATGTGCTGCGCTGTGTGGCGCGGGGAGCCTCCAACAAAGAAGCGGCAGCAGAATTATTTATTAGTGAAAATACGGTCAAGGTGCATCTACGCCGTGTTTTTACGAAATTGGGCGTTTCCTCGCGCACAGAAGCCACCCGTGTGGCTATCCAGCAGGGTTTGGTCAGTGTGCCGGGCGTAGAGGTGGAAGCCTCTCAAGATGATGATCTGCTGGCAGAGATGGAGGAGGAGGAGTTGGAGGAGGAGTCGGCGCTTGAACCGGAATTGGCAGCGACAACGGCCGTTACCCCCACCCCTCACAATGAACTAGAACCAGACACAACCCTCCCCGCTGATCCACCGCGACAGTTCACCCTGTGGCGCACAGTCAGCCTGGTGTTAACCGTCTTGCTGGTTGTCGCCATCACGGCCTTTGTCAGTTTACGTTTGCAAGCCAACAACTCAGTCCCCGAACCAGAACCATTTGTTGAGGAGCCATTGGGGCAGGATTGGGTGCTGACGAATCGGCCGCTGCCTGTAGGCCTGGTAGATGTGGCTGCAGTGCCGCTGGGCTTAAACATTTATGTGATTGGGGGCGAAACGGCCGATACCGTCGTCAGCACCAATTACAGCTTCGATGCCCTTACCCACCTGTGGCAAGAACGCACGCCCAAACCAACGGCCGTTGCCTCCGCCTCAGCCACCGAACTGTTTGGCGAGATTTACGTGGTAGGCGGCCGGTTAGCCGACGGCCAGCCCACTGCCGCTGTTGAAGTCTACAGCCCTACCCAAAACGCCTGGCGGCCCGTCACCGCCCTGCCCCAACCCATCTCCGGCGGAGTGGCCTTATCTGATGGCTCCTTCCTCTATCTCGTTGGCGGCTGGAACGGCAGCGACTACCTGAACACCACCTACATTTATGATCCTGGTGAAGATAGCTGGCGGCCCCTCGACCCCATGAGCCAGCCACGTGCCTTCGCCACCGGTCAATTTATGACTGGTGAGCTTTACGTTGTGGGCGGTTTCGATGGTCAACAAGAACTCGACACCTGCGAATATTTCGACCCCACCCTGCTCCAATGGTTTGATTGCCCGCCGCTGCTGCTGCCACGCGGCGGCAGCGCCTCGGCGGCCGTCCTCAACCGACTCTATGTGATAGGCGGCGGGCTGCAAGATGGACAAGAAATCCGCTATAGTGAACAGTACGACCCCGTTACCCAAACCTGGCAAGTCGTCAACACGCCCTTGCTAAATGAAGCCCCAAGCTGGACCGGCCTCGGCGTGGCCAACGTCGAAAACCGTATCTTTGTGTTGGGAGGTCGCCGCACCGGTGACACCATCTCCGACACGTATATCTTCTCCCCCTTTGTTTACCGCACGTTCTTGCCGAGTATCCCCGTCAGAGGGGATGAGTAATTAGGGCTTAATAAGGCCCTTCAGCTTGTGTTCCCCGCCCCCACAAAAACGGCTTCACCAAAACCATGCCGGCCACAAAGCCGCCAATATGGGCAAAAAAGGCCACGCCGCCTTGTTGGGCATCAGTCATCACCCCCAAACTGCCGATTCCCTGAAACAGTTGCAGCACAAACCAAAAGCCCAGCACAATGTAGGCTGGCACTTGGGTCATGACGCGGAATACCAACGTCAAAATCCGCGCACTGGGGTACAGAATCAGATAGCCGCCTAATACGCCGGCAATGGCCCCGCTGGCCCCCACGTTGGGCACAGTTGAACGGGGGTCTATGGCAATTTGGGCAACAGAGGCGGCTAAACCACCTAGCAGGTAGAAAATGATGAAGCGCCCGCGCCCCATGCGATCTTCGATGTTGTCGCCAAAAATCCACAAATACAGCATGTTGCCGCCTAAATGCACCCAGGAGCCATGCAAAAACATGGCCGAAAAAAGGGTGATGGCTTCGGGGGCAAAATTAGCCGTCAATTGGCCGGGAATAATGGCCCACTGGTCGAAAAAAGCCATCATTTGGGCTGGCTCGGCGGAGATGAACCATTCGTACAGATAAACCAGGATGTTGAGGACGATGAGGGTGATGGTGACAATGGGGGTTTTGTTGGTGGGGTTTGTGTCGCGTAAGGGTATCATGGAAGGAGCGTGATGTAATGGTGCAACTGCGTCATTATTTCACGAGTTTTTTTAGTTCGTTTTGTACTTCGTAAACGGCCGTCTTCCCTGCTTCTACTGCCTCTTGCCAACGATGGGTGTCAAAGAGGCTGATGGTGCCCAAATACGGCCGTAATAAAATCTCGGGTCGGGAAATTGCCAGCCGGGCATGGAGCATCTTGGTGTTGTTGATGTCGCTGATGGTTGACATAATCTGCCAAATACGCCGATTTTTGGTCAGGGCAATGGCTTTCGCCAGCAACCCATGTGGCGGCGGCTCAGCATCATCCACCGTGCCAAATGGGGCCGAATTGCTCAAATCTACGGCGATGACATAGGTTGCGCCTCGCGCTCGCGCCACGTCGAAAGGCACATTGTTCATCACCCCGCCGTCTATCAACGCCATGCCATCTATCTCAATAGGCGGGAACACAAGCGGCAAAGAGGCAGAGGCCATAACGGCCGTTACCACCTCCCCCTCATCCAAAATCACCTCTTTCTGGCTAATCAAATCCGTAGCCACCACCGCCAGCGGAATCTTCAAATCGGCAAACGTGATGTCACCAATCAAATCCCGCAGATATTGCTTGTACTTAATATTTGTGCTTAGAGCCGGAACCATGCCCGGCAGCCCATAAAGCTGCCCCAGTGCCAGTTCAGGAATAGATTTGGCAATGGTTTCCAAATCCACCCCCGCCGCATAAGTCGCGCCAACATAAGCCCCCGCACTGGTGCCGGTGATGAGAGACGGCCGTATGCCCAACTCCTCCAACGCCATCAACACCCCCACATGGGCCGCCCCCTTCGCCCCACCGCCACCTAAAGCTAAACCAATCTTCATTACTCAACCGTCCCATACACATGCGGCAGCGGCTCCACCGGCTCATCCGACCACTGGATCGCCGCCAAAATCTCTTCACGTGCCTGTTCTAGCTTTTCCTTATCATTGGCATGAATCAGGCCAATTTCTTGATTCTCCTCCACCTTATCACCAATCTTGGTCGGCAGCAGCAGCCCCACCGCGTGATCAATTTTATCATCCTTCGTCAAACGGCCGCCGCCTAAACGCACCACCGCCCAGCCAATTTCGGCGGTGTTCATAGCCGCGGCATAACCAGCGCGGGGAGCCAAAATTGGCTCCACCAGCCGCGCCTGCGGCAGTTGGCTTACATCATCTACCTGAGAGACATCGCCCCCTTGCGCGGCAACCATTTCCCGGAATTTGGCTAAAGCACGGCCGTTTTGCCTGACCGCCGCCACCATCTCTTTGGCCTCATCTACCGACTCCGCCTTGCCCGCCAGCCGCAGCATCTGCGCCGCCACTTCCTGGCTGTGCGCCCACAAATGGGGTGAGCCTTCGCCTTGCAGGGTGGCGATGGCTTCCTTCACTTCCAAGGCATTGCCAACGGCCGTTCCCAATGGCTGATTCATATCCGAAATCAGAGCCACCATCTTGCGCCCCGCATCCAGGCCAATATCCACCATCACCCGCGCCAAATCCCGCGCCAAATCCACCGTCGGCATAAACGCGCCGCTGCCCGTTTTCACATCCAGCACAATGGCATCGGCCCCCGCCGCCAACTTTTTAGACATGATGGAGGCGGAGATGAGGGAGTAATTGGCAACCGTACCAGTCACATCACGCAGGGCATACAATTTGCCGTCGGCTGGGGCTAATTCGGCCGTTTGCCCCGCCAACACCAGCCCAATCTCGCCCAACTGCCGCTTAAACTGCGCCAGCGGCATCTGGAACGACCAGCCTGTGATGGACTCCATCTTGTCCAGCGTACCGCCGCTCGAACCCAGCCCGCGTCCGCTCATCTTGCCCACCGGCACACCGCAAGCCGCCACCAACGGCTGCACCACCAGCGTCGTCTTATCGCCCACGCCGCCGGAAGAATGTTTATCTACCACAAAGGGAGCCACATCATGCAAATCCAACTGGTCACCGGAGCGGGCCATCGCCAGTGTCAAATCCACCGTCTCCTGCCGATTCATGCCGCGCAGGTAGACGGCCATCATAAAGGCCGAAGCCTGGTAGTCGGGGATGCGATCGGCCGTATACTCCCGCACAAACCATTCAATTTCGGCCGACGATAGCTCACCGCCATCCCGCTTTCGTTCAATCAAATCAATCATTCTCATGGGGAACCTCTAGGTGTAATAGTGTATGGGTGTAGTCGTGTAATAGTGTATGGGTGTAATCTTTAATAGACCACTATACCACTACACCAATATACTCCCTAAGAGACCAAAGCACTGACACCCATCTTGCGGCGGGTGGTGATGAGACGGCCGCTGCCGATTTGCTCCACGTAATGGGACATGCGGTCGCTGCCCGCCACAAGGCGGTCAAAGGTGGGTTCGTCCAGCAGCAGGATTTTGCTGTCAAGGGCGGCGCGGCAGGTGGCCGGATAGGGCGTGTCGGCGAAGAGGGCATATTCGCCAAAATGCTCACCTGTGCCTAATGTGCCCAGCACTCGCTCTGGGCCATCTTCTTCATCCGCCACCACCACTTCCACCTGCCCCTCAGCCACGATGATGAGGTGGGAGCGGGCTTCGTTCTGGCGCACGATGACATCACCCGCTTTAACATGGCGTGTTTTGAGGCGGGCATCAATGGCCGCAATCTCTTGCGGGCTGAGGCTGCTGAAGAGGAGCATTTTCTTGAGCAGATTGCGCTGCTGGCTGCCAGAGCTGACCTGTTTAGCCAACGTCGTGTCGGCACGGAGGAGGGGGTCAAAGTCGTGGCGGTCTATGCTGAGGAGGCGCACGGGCGTGACGGCGCGGTAGGTTTGCAAGTATGTGCCGCTGTCTTGCAGAGCCATGATGCCAAAGTAGCCGCCCGGTTCCAGGCTGGCCATCTGCAAGCCATTATGAAACACACCCACTTCACCCGATTCGATGAGGTAGAAGTGGGTGGCATCAGTGTTGACGCGGGCAATGGTTGTGCCTTCGCGTATCTCCACAAATTGGGCAATGCGCATCACCTCTTGCACGCCCTCATGGTCGAGGCCCGCGAAGATGTCGGCCTGGCGGATGAGGCTTTCGCGGCTGTCGCGGGCGCGGATGAAGCCCTGCGCCAGTTGGCTGCCCCATTCGGTTTCGGCTAAAACGTGTCGCCCCAGTGTCTCGGCTTCGAGCCAGGGCAGGCTGTCGTAGGCGGCTTGCCCGGCTTTGCGTGTGAAGGGGGTTCCGGCTAAATCGTCGAGGCGATCTACGGCCAGCAGCAGGGCTTGCCGTATCTGTTTGGCGATCTCAAAGATGGTGGCATCGGGGTCGAGGGGGCCGAGGGCGTACATTTGGGCCTGGATGTCGGCCAGGCGGCGGCCGCCGAAGATGGCCTCGTAGCTGGCGAAGAAGGCGGTCATGAAGTGGTTGAAGCTGTTGACAAGGCGGGAGCGTTCGCCGAAGACGGCCGTTTCCTCCCCACTCACGGCCTCATGCCGCTTAAACTCGGCCAAGGCCCCAATGAGCAAATACAACAAACCGGCGTACAGCCACAAAGCGACGATGAGCAGATGGAGAAAATCGGAGGGCAGCAGTTGCAGCCAGGGCACGGCCAAAACAGACAGGGTGATGAGGCTCCAGGGCAAGGCAAAGGCGGAGCGGCGGAAGTTGAGCAGCAGCGGAACCATAAGCATCAGGCCGAAGAAGGTGCCGGAGATGATGAGGAGGTTGGCGGCGAGACGGCCGTTGGCGGCGAGACGGCCGTTGGCCTGAGCAATGAGCAGCCACGAGTACAAAACGCTCAACAGCAAAAACAGCCCCATCAACAGCCGGTCGCCCAGCGGAATGTATTTGGGGGCGACGGTGAACCAGGCCACGGCTCCGGCAGCCAAAATGGAGGCGGCAAAGGCAATCAGACTCAATTCGCGCCAGAGTGGGTTGGCAAATGGCTCTGTCACCCAGACCAGAGGCAGGCAGATGGTGGCGACGACGAAGGCCCACATGGCCCACTGGAAGCGAGAGCCGGGTAACTGTTGGGCGATGCTGGCGAAGGTGGCAATCACGCCTAAATGCAGCAGCCACAGCAGCAAGGCTTGCCACAGTGAGCTTTCGGGTACGTTGTTGATGAAGAGGGGCAGGCCGATGAGCAGGGGCAGGCCGGTGAGCAGGGCTAACACATCGGGGCGCGATAACAAGTCGCGCCGTGCCAGCCATTCCAGGCCGAATTGGATGCGGTTCCAGGCGAAGAGGAAGAGGTAGTAGAGGGTGGGGATGATGATAACGGCCGTTATCACCAACAGCAAAACCTGCCCCACCAACCCATACACCTCGCCCGACCACATGCGCTGGGCCAGGGGCAGCAGGCGCGTGCGCCAGAAGTAGAAGGCCAGCACCAGGGCGTAGCTGGAGTAGAGGAGGGTGAGAGCGCCGTACAGGGTGAAGATGCGTTCGGTGCGGCTGAGTTTGTGCCAGAGGTCAATGGGATGCGCCAGACCGCGCACTTTGTCCCACAGCTCTTCGCGCCAGAAGCGGATGGCGCGGTGGCGCAGGCCGGGCATTTCCAGCCAATCCATGAGGATGAAGTAGCCGTCTAGTTCAAGCAGGGGGTTGAGGTTGACGAAGACGCTCAAATAAGAGAGGAAGCCGACCTGATAGAGGAAGGTGGTGAGGATGTTTTGGTTGGTGGGGAGGGAGAGGTGGGGGAAGACGGCCGTTAATAACACCCCCGCCAATGCCCCCAGTAGCAGCCCCGAATGTGGCCCTGCCCACGACACCGCCACCCGATGCTGGCGCGGCGACAGCCAGGTGTCCCGCGTATCCACAAAAAAGGCAGGAAAGCCCCAATAGATGAGAAAACCGCCCCGGTTCAGTTCCCGTCCAAAATGCTTGGTCGTCAGCCCATGCGCCAACTCATGCACGCCAATCACAAACAAGTTAGCTATAAACAAGCTGACCACGCCCCACCCATCGGGCGACAAGACATAGGCTTCGGCCCACACCAGCCAGGCAAACAGACCGCCGCCCAGCAAAATGAGCAGCAAAAGCAGCAGTTGCAGCAAGGGATGAAACAGCCAGCGCACACTCTGGTAAAGGGGCGTAAAGAAATCATCCAGCCCTTGAATGTCAATTTCGCTGTGGAAAAAGGCGTTGACAATGCGGCTGCCCCGGCTGGCGGGGGCGCGGGCGATGAGAGCCTGCTCTACCTGACCATATAGGTTGGCCGGTTCATCTTGCAAGAAGTAGCTGTTACGCAGGTTAAGGACAAGGCTCTTGAGATGGCCGATGGGCAGCGACTTGTAGCGCATGAGGTTGTAGAAGAGCAGATCTTTGACGGACTTGTCGCCGTCCATCTGCCACCACAGGGCGTAATCGCTTTCGGAGAGGCGCATGTAGTTTTTGCGCAGGGGGTCTTTGATGACGTAGTAGGGTTCACCGCCAGCTTCCAGGCGCACGGCGATGATGTCTTGGCGGCGCAGGGGGGTATAGGCCGTAGGGTCGGTGGCTTGTTGCAAGGTACTCCAGAATGCGGCAACTTGGTTGTTGTCGTCGGCCATGTTGTAAGTTTAGTGGGATGTGGGTGGGGAGGCAAGAGGAGGAGGCTTGTTGTGGTCACTTTTCGCTTCTGCTCTCTCGCTACCTGGACATCTTGACTTAGCTAATCACTTAGTCTATGATCTGGTTGAGGTGCAAAATGATAACTGTGAACATACATGAAGCCAAGACACATCTATCCAAACTATTGGTGCGTGTGATGAGTGGCGAGCAAATTATCATCGCCAAAGCCGGACAACCCATTGCCATTTTATCTTCGATTACCCATGCACCTGGCCGTCGCACACCAGGTAATGATGCCGGCAAAGTCATTATCAAAGACGACTTTGATGATCCTCTGCCAGAGTTTGAGCTATGAGGGTTTTATTAGATACGCACACCTTCTTGTGGTGGAATTTGAATGCACCTGAGCTTTCCGAAACGGCACGTGAATGTATTGCTGACGAACAGAACGAAATTTTTGTTAGTGCAGCTACAGCCTGGGAAATTGGCATTAAATATGGTCAAGGGCGTTTAGAATTACCTGAACCGCCGGATCAATATATTGCCACCCGCTTACACATGCACCATTTTACAGCTTTGCCTGTCCAAATTAGCCATGCTGCCGCCGTCTACCAGTTGCCTGATATTCACAAAGACCCTTTTGATCGTTTGTTGGTTGTGCAAAGCCAGTTGGAGAACATGCCGTTGCTAACGGCCGATCCCGAAATTGCCAAATATTCTGTATCTGTGATTTGGTGAGGCACAGGCGAACAGAACAATAAAACGGGGTTTCGGCCAGAGACCCCGTTTTACCTACAATCCTTTCTCTATCACTGTTCTTGCTAGCTTACAGGATGCTTGCCAATGGCATGGAGCAGTTCTCTTAAATTGACAACCCCTTCCCGATTCAATTCTAACTTCACGATAGTTGCTCGACCGATTGGCGTTAAACCAATGATCAAGGTTTCATCATCACTCCACATAAAATGCTCGGCCCATTGGTGTTGGCGTGGATGGTAGAGGGGAACGGTTTGGCCTGTTATGGGGTCGATGGCTGAGGTGCTGGTGTATTTACGGCCGTTGCACCCCTGACAAGAAAAGGCCAAGTTATGAAGCCGATTCTTACCACCCAATGCAAGGGGTTGAATATGTTCTATTGAAAATGGGTCGGGTGAATAATTCAACTGACTGAGACAATATTCGCAAAGATATTTGGCTCTTTGGGCAACTTGCTCTTTTTGCCTGGCGGTAAGGCGCGACTTAGGCATAAGCGAGGGGCTTGATGCCTAATGTATCCATTAAATCATCAAGCGACATCTGGCGCAGTTGGCTTAATTGGATAAGTGCTTTCATACGTTGCACATTGGCTATCTCAATTTGATCAGAGAGATTGATCAAGGTGCGTTGTTCCGCAGGGGTTAACTGTTCAGCCTGGCGTTTCTCAATAAGTTGATGATATTGTTGCCAGAGTTCGGGGGTAAGCCCGATATTGATCTGTTGTAGCAGGGTGGTTTCTGTTTCTCCATCGGCCGTTTGCTCAGGCTCATCCACATATTGCTTAATAATTTTGGTAACATAAACATCCGGCGAGACACCAACACGGCTGGCGGCCATTCGTACTTTGCCTTCTAATTCTGGTGTGATTTGTAGGGTAATTGTCATAGTCTATTTCTCCCTGCATGTCATATTATAACTATAGCAGAGAATGTAGGGAGGGGAAACGGCCGTTTCCCCTTGTACAAATTAATTTACCCCTCATCCGCCAGCGTGGCCTGCGCCGCCGCCAGGCGAGCGATGGGCACACGGAAGGGTGAACAACTCACATAATCCATGCCAATGCGATGGCAAAAGGCGATGCTCTTCGGCTCGCCGCCATGTTCGCCGCAGATACCGATTTTTAGCTCGGGCTTCGTCTGGCGGCCCCGCGTCACGCCTATCTCCACCAGCTCCCCCACGCCATTCTGGTCCAGCACCTGGAAAGGATCATCGGGCAAGACTTTATGCTGGATGTAGTGGGGCAAAAATCGCGCACTGTCGTCACGGCTTAGGCCAAATGTGGTCTGCGTCAGGTCATTGGTGCCAAAGCTGAAAAAGTCGGCGTGGTGGGCGATGGTCTTAGCTTGCAGAGCAGCGCGGGGCAGTTCAATCATCGTGCCAATGCTGAAAGCCATCGTCATGCCATGTGCGCCCAACACCTCGGCGGCCACATCGGCCACCACCTCACGCTGGTGGGCCAACTCCTGCTCGGTGGAAATAAGGGGAATCATGATTTCCGGTATCACCGTCAGGCCCTTGCCTTGCACGGTGCAGGCGGCTTCAAAGATGGCCCGTGTCTGCATGGCCGTTACTTCGGGGTAGACCAGCCCCAGGCGGCAGCCGCGGTGGCCGAGCATGGGATTGGCTTCGCGCAGCCGTTCCACCTGGCGCAGCAACTGCTCCTTCTCCCAAATCTGGCGCAAGAATTGGTCAATATCGGTAAAGCTGCCTGCCTGCTGCATCTTCAATTTCAACTCATACAGTTCCGCTTGCAATTCCTCAAAATTGGGCAAAAACTCGTGCAGCGGTGGGTCGAGCAGGCGGATGGTGACGGGCAAGCCATCCATCGCTTCAAAAATTTCGAGAAAATCTTGCCGCTGAATGGGCAGCAGTTTGTCCAGGGCCACTTCGCGGGCGGCCAAATCTTCGGCCAAAATCATCTCGCGCATGATTTTGAGCCGATCTTCGCCGAAAAACATGTGTTCGGTGCGGCAGAGGCCGATGCCCTGTGCGCCAAAGCTGCGGGCGGTGGCCGCATCGGGGCCGGTGTCGGCGTTGGCGCGAACACCCAGCCGCCGCACTTCGTCGGCCCAACCCATGAGGGTTTGGAAATGGTCGCCCAGTTCGGGTTGTTTGGTGGGGACTTCGCCCAGCAGAATTTGCCCGGTGGAGCCATCTACCGTAATCCAATCGCCCCGTTTGATTTCATGCCCGCCGACGTGCATGAGGCCCTGTTCGGCGGTGATGTGCAGGCTGCTGGCCCCGACGACGCAGGGTGTGCCCATGCCGCGGGCGACAACGGCCGCATGGGAGGTCATGCCGCCGCGAGCGGTGAGAATGGCCTGGGCCACAACCATGCCATGAAAATCGTCGGGGCTGGTTTCGTGGCGCACCAGGATGACTTTGTGTCCTTCGGCGGCTCGTTCTTCGGCATCATCGGGGGTGAAGACGACGCGGCCAGCGGAAGCGCCGGGGCTGGCGGGCAGGCCGGTGGCGAGGATGGTGATGTCGGCGTTGGGGTCTACCATGGGATGGAGGAGTTGGTCGAGTTGGTTGGGTTCGACGCGCTGGATGGCGGTTTTTTGGTCAATTAGCTTTTCTTGAGCCATCTCTACGGCGATGCGCACGGCGGCGGCGCCGGTGCGTTTGCCGGTGCGGGTTTGCAGCATCCACAATTTGCCCTGTTCAATGGTGAATTCGATGTCTTGCATGTCGCGGTAGTGGCGTTCCAGCCGTTGGGTGATCTCTTGGAGCTGCTTGTAGACATCGGGTAATTCTTCGGCCAGTTGGCTGATGGGTTGGGGGGTGCGGATGCCGGCGACGACATCTTCGCCCTGGGCGTTGAGCAGGTATTCGCCGTAGATGATTTTGAGGCCGGTGGAGGGGTTGCGGGTGAAGGCGACACCTGTGCCGCTGCCCCAGCCGAGGTTGCCGAAGACCATCGCTTGGACGTTAACGGCCGTTCCCAAATCATCGGCGATACGGTGAATGCGGCGATAGTCCTGGGCACGACGGCCGTTCCACGAATCAAAAACGGCCGAAATCGCCATGCGCAACTGCTCATACGGGTCTTGGGGAAACTGCCGCCCGTGCCTGTCGGAGAAGACGATGAGTTTGTAGGCTTCGATCAGTTCGCTCAGTTGGTCGGGAGTGAGGTCGGTATCACGGCCGTTTTTCGTTTGGGCTTTGAAGCGCGACAGGGTGCGCTCAAACTTATCCATGCTCACGCCCGTGACGATATTGGCAAACATGCCAATAAAACGGCGGTAAGCATCCAGAGCAAAACGGCGATCACCTGTTAAGGCCGCCAGCCCCTCAACGGTCTCGTCATTCAGACCTAAATTCAACACGGTATCCATCATGCCTGGCATGGAAATGGCCGCGCCAGAGCGGACGGATACCAGCAGTGGATTTTCTGGATCGCCAAAACGTTTGCCTGTTTTGGCCTCAATCTGGCTCAAAGCCGTGCGAGCCTGGGTCCACATACCTTCGGGGAATTGGCGTTGATAGGCACTGTAGGCGTTGCAGGCTTCGGTGGTAATGGTAAAACCGGGCGGTACGGGCAGGCCCACACGCATCATTTCGGCGACATTCGCTCCTTTGCCGCCTAACAATGATTTCATATCGGCCTGGCCTTCGTCGAATAAAAAGACCCACTGATGTTCACGGTTCTCAAACATGTACTACCTCCTAAGGGGGAAATTGGGGAAAAAATTGGGAAATACTATTAAGGAGCGTAGCGGCAGTATACGCAAGATACCTGACAATGAAAATGTCTTTTTAGTAAGGGGGGAGGTGGGGCAAGGGGCAAGGGGCAGGAGGCAGGTAGCAAGTACCTGCCTCCTGCCACCTGCTACTGGCTATCTTCAATGTGGCGGTTGGTGTAAATGCCGGAGCCAGTGTAGGTGTAGGGGTCTTGGGGGGTGCGGTCGTCGGAGAGGGTGCGGGTGGTGCGGGTGGTGAGAATTTCCAGGGCATCGGCTAGATGCTCGTCTGTGATGTTGTAGTCGCCGCGGGCGACGCGCAGTTTGTGGGCTTCTAGCAGCACTTCGGCATGGGTGATGCCTACCGGCGGCTCGAATTTGTAAGAGGCCAGTTCCACTAACTGCCCCAGAGGATCACGGAAATAGATGGAGTACATAAAGCCGCGATCTACTTCGCCGGTGTTTTTGATGCCGCGTTCGTTGAGGCGTTGGGCGGCCTGGGTGAAGGTAGCGCGGGAGACGTTGAAGGCGATGTGCTGTAGGTTGCCGATGCCTTCGGGGTTGGGGGTGGGGTCGGGGCGGCGGTTTTCGTTGGTGAAGACGGTGATGAGACGGCCGTCTCCGGGGTCGAAGTACAAGTGGCTTTCCTCTGGTACATCCAGGTTGGGCTGCTCAAAAATAAAGGGCATACCCAGCACCCCTTCCCAGAAACCAATAGATGTCTGCCGGTCGGCCCCGACAAACGTAATGTGATGGACACCTTGGGTTTGTAATTTACGCATTGAATGATTTCTCCAGTTTTATGTTAGGAGATTGGAGACTAGAGATTAGAGACTTTTAGCGTAGCGGCATAATCTCTAGTCTCCAGTCTCTAGTCTCTAGCTACTTTTTTCACAATTTTCATGGCCTCATCAACCTCATCTTGGATGATGGTGTGGGCCATGTGGGGATAGATTTTTTTGTTGACCTGGGCACCGAGTTGGGTGAGGACTTGGGCCGTTTCCTCCACCCGTTCCACCGGAATGTGCGGGTCTACATCACTACATCCCATGAAAACCGGCATCCCCTCAAGCGAACCTGTGTCATGGCGCTCCATGCCCAACGGCCCAATCACGCCGCCGCTGAAAACCAGCAGCCCACCATACCGCTGCGGGTGGCGAACCACAAATTCACTTGCCAGACACGCCCCCTGCGAGAAGCCGCCGATGATGATTTTGTCAGTTGGAATATCGGCCGCTTCAATCTGTGCCACCAAATCAGCTATCGCTTGCAAACCAGAAGTAATGCCCGGCTCATTTTGCGAGATGGGCGAGAGGAAGCTGTAGGGATACCAGGTGTTGCCCTGTGCTTGTGGGGCCAGATAGGCCATGTGGGGATGGTGCAGGACGCTGCTTAATTCCAGGATGCTGGGGGCGGTGGCCCCGCGCCCATGCACCAAAATCATGGCCGCTTTGGCCTCTGCCAAAGGTTTACCTGTGGCATAAACTTGTTGTCCTTGATGGGGGCCGTTAGACATGAACGACCTCCGGCTCGACAGGTTTTAGCTCGAAGTGGGGCAAAATCTGCTCGATTTGGGCGCGGTTGGGTTCCAGCCAGGGGGGCAGCTTGAGATGTGTGCCTAGTTCGGCGACGGGTTCGTCGTAGGGGAAGCCGGGCGCGTCGGTGGCGACCTCGAACAGCACGTGGCCGGGGGTGCGGAAGTAGATGGAGTGGAAATATTGCCGATCTTGCACGGGCGTGACGCGTAGGCCAGCCTGCTGTAAACGGTGCAAATATTCTAACTGCCCGGCATCATCCACAGTGCGGAAGGCGATGTGGTGGATGGAACCGGCCCCAAAACGGCCGTGTGGCTGCCCGGGCCGATGCAAAATATCCACATACATGCCGATGTCGTTGGCTGCACCCCGATAGCGATAGCGATTGCCTTCCTGCCCTACGAATTGGTAGTCCATGTGGTCGGTGAGGGTTTGGGCCGTTGGCTCTACCTCATCCAGCCACAGCGTTACGCCGTGAAAGCCGCGCAGCGCGTGTGCTTCGGGCACTGGCCCTTTGTGCCAATGGCGCAGCGTGGCCGGTTCTTCAGATGGAATCAGTTCGAGAACGAGGCCGTCGGGGTCGGTGAAGGTGAGGACATCCACGCCGAAGCGGGTGGTGGTTTGGCCCACTGTAACGCCCTGGCGCTTGAGGCGATCTTGCCAGTAGCCGAGGGATTCAGGACGAATGGTGTAGGCCATAGCGGCCGTTTCGCCATTGCCTTTTTGCCCCCGCCGCATATTTTGCCAGGGGAAGTAGGTCATGATCGTACCGGGTGTGCCTACTTCATCGCCGTAATAGAGATGATAGGTGCCGGGATCGTCGAAGTTGACGGTTTTTTTGACGAGCCGTTGGCCGAGGAGGTGGTGGTAAAAGTCCACGTTGGTTTGGGGGTTGCTGGCAACGGCCGTTATATGGTGTAAACCCTGAATAGGCTGCATCTTCTTGCTCCTGTTAAGCCTGCGCCAGACCAAGTGTGCGGCACAATGCCGCCAACTGCTCCTGCTCTGACGCGGATAAGACGTTAAGTGCCTGTACAACCTGGGTGACATGGGGCTGCATGATAGTTTGCACCAAAGCACGCCCCGCTTCGGTGAGATGAATATCCACACAGCGGCGGTCATCTTCGCGCCGCTGGCGGTAAACAAGGCCACGATTGACGAGATTGTCAGCTACCAGCGTCATGTTGCCGCTGCTTTTGAGAATCTTTGTGCCCAGTTCGCCCAACTGCATGGGGCCGAGGTGGTACAGGGCTTCTAATGTGCCAAATTGGCTGAGGGTGAGATCGTGTTCACGCAAGTGGGCGTTGATGCGCTGCGTGACAGAGTCGGCGGCGCGGGATAATTTGATGTAGGTGTCGAGGGCGCGTATTTCTTCGTCTGTGCCCGTGTAGTGTGTTCCCATGATGATTGAATCAATGCCAAATTAGTTTGATGTCAAGATAATACTGGCAAAATATATATAGGTCAATATTAAATAATTTGATATTAAACTATCTTACCTGTTTCTTATAAACCCAATCCCCAGGTGTACTCACAGTTGCCCACGCCTTTGCCCAGGGTTGACTGGTCTAGGGCTGTGCCGTTGATGTTGGCCTGGAAATCGCCAACCTCGAAGAGGTATTCGTTGTAGTGGTAGTGGCTGGTGAGGTGGCGGGTGAGAAGCGGCCGTTTCAAAATAATCTCTTTGTGGCAGTGGCTGTTGGCACGGAACTGGAGCGTGTCTCCTTGCTGATTGGCGCAGGTGATGGCGAAGTCGGGATTCTGGCCGCGCTGTAAGAGCGGGGTGACGCGCACATTGTCAAAATAGATTTGTTCATGCTGGGGGCTGCGGCTGAAGTAGCCGCTGCTGCGGATGGGGAGGGTGGCTTGTTCCAGCCAGTTGGGGAAGAACCAGTGGCCGCGCCGCAGCAGGTGTGGCCCCAAGTAGGGGATGAAGCAGGAGAAGATGCTTTCGTCGTCGAAGATGGCGTAAATCCACTTCCAGGGGAAGGGGAGGATGTTGAGGCAGATGCGTTGGAAGTAGCCGATGCCTTGCCAGTGGTGGATACGGCCGTCTGGCGTGGCAAATTCACCGGCGAAACGGCCGTGTCCCCAATACAGCACATGGGCATCGCCAAAACCGGTTTGCATGTCTACGGGTTCGGGGCGCAGGGTGGGGGCAGCGGGGCTGCCCCAAAAGTCGAAGGTGGCCTGGCCGCGGGGGCCGGTGAACTGGTTGTGCAGTTGGTAGGGTTTGCTGCCAGCGGCGCGGATTGCGCCGCCATAGCCGGTGTCGGCTTGCCAGCCGCCGACGCTGCCGTGTTGCAGGGTTCCTGTGAGGGGGTTACAGACGATTTGGTCGTGCATTTTCTGGCCGTCGTGTATCCAGCCGAGGGCCATGAGGTTGAGGGTTTCGGGGTGGGGGGAAACGGCCGTTTCTGGTGGATGTTTTAACCCGGTATGCCAGACATCATTGATGGCTACCTGCTGGCCGACTCTGGACACCAGGGTAAACATGGCCTGCTGTCGGCTGAAGCCCTGGTCACTCTGGGGGAACAGCAGATAAAACCACCATACCGAAGAACTCCACTTTTGTCTTTGGGGATAACGTTCCCACATGAAATCCAACAAATGTTCACTCATAAAAGCCACAGTTACTCCTTTACTTGAGTTTAGACCCTATGCGTCAAACGACGAGTAGGGATAAGGTAAGCGAATAAGACAGAAGTCTGTACGCTTCATACATTAACAACTGAATTGTGTTCCCAAAGCCGTCAATTAGCGTTTTCTGCGCTTGTTTTTGCACTTTTTGACCACAGGATGGCGTGGGCGTGGCTGGGGATGATAGCCGAAAGGTCGTCCGGTGCCTTTTCCGGCAGGTTGGGTCGGTTGAGCCGGTGAGCCCAACACAAGCAAAAATGATAAGGCGACTCGCTGCACTTGCCTGGGCGTCATAGGCTTAGGTTGTCCCTGAGTGTGACGCGGATGCCAAGGGGGGCGTTGGTCAGCGACAGCGTGACGCATCAATGCCAGTTGGGCATAAGCCAAAGCACAACACCACATCCAGCGTTCGTTGTGGGCCAAGTTCGGCGACCGACTTGTCGAAAGACCCATGTGTTGTTTGAGAAAGCGAAACATATGCTCAATGGCAAAACGCCATAAGTACATCCGACACAACTCTGATAGCGGTGTCGTTGTTGGCCCCGTCCAAAAAAGGTACAAAGGACGCTTGTAGCGCGGTGTGCCATCGGCACGGAGAAACTCAACGCGTAACACCAGTCCAACCAGAAATGGCAATTTGTAGAAATGCAGATTGTGCCAGGCTTGGAGCCGCACAGTTTGCCCCAACAAAAAGAACAGTTCATGTCGGTCAGGGGGACGGTGTGGTTCTTTGAGCTTGAACTTGGCTCCGTGCTTATGTGGTCGTCCCCGTTTGCCCTCATGTGGCGGTGGTTCTTCATACAAAACACGGTTGCTACGCAGACGCACCAGTGCAAAAATGGTCGAAACCAGCATGAAAACAGTTAGAAAGTGGGTGTTGCCGTACAGCGAGTCGGCCACAACCACCTTGAGTCGCTTGCTTCTGCGGTCAACTTCCTGAACTTGTTCCGCTGCCACTTGGCTGTCTGTTGTGTCTGTAGCCACCCGTGCTACATCTTGCGGTAAACACCAGGATGTCCGCCACTGTCCCAGACGAGCTATCCAAGAATAACGATGACCAATGATTTTGGGAGCAAACTTCCCTTTGCGTGTTTGATGTCGGTCAGGCAACGTATCCGCTTCGGGATGTTCGTCTTCTGTGCAATCTACGGCGTACAGTTCGTAACCAGCGATGCATTCCATCCCATCGGGTTGGTGACGGTATAGTGTTCGGCGTAGCTGGGCTTTGTTCATTCGTCCATGCTTCAGGAAGTCATAAACGCTACTGAAACCGCGACGAAAGAGTGGCGATTCGCTTATTGCTACCGGTGATTCAACGACAACTGCACTCGTGAGCGCGTCAATCAAGTCTAGCCCAGCGTCTGCACGCTGTTCCAGGCTTTGGTACACTTCTTCTCGAAATTGGTGGGTATTGGTTTGCGTGTTCATACAACCAAATATCCACCAATTTCATTGTTTTTTTAAGGTGCATGAGCCTTTATGGCTCTAAACTCAAGTCCTTTAGCATGATCTTCATCGGAGATTGTAGCTTTTCCAGGCAGAAAAGGATACTTTGGCGGCTGAATGAAGAAGTGAACGGCCGTTCTTTGTTTGGGAATTTTTTCAGATGGTGGGCCTGATGTGGGGCTGAAGCCTGCCCCACATCGTCTGGCTTTATGTGGCTAAAACTTGTGCCAGCAGATCGCTGAGGTCAGCCAGGTGGGGGGGCTTGAGCAGCCAGCCAGCCAGGCCCAGCGATTGCAAATCTTCCAATTCGCGGTTGAGGGGGTGGCCGGTGAGGAGGATGACGGGGATGGGCAGGTTTTGCTGGCGGATGGCGTGGAGCAGGGCTACCCCGCCCATTTCGGGCATGACGACATCACTGAGGATGAGGTCTATTTGGTTGGCTTGTTGGGCGAGGATGTGGAGGGCTTCACGGCCGTTTCTCGCTTCCAGCACCACATAATTAAGCAGTGTTAGACTGTCTTGCAATGCCTGCCGGGTGGGGGAATTGTCTTCCACAAGCAGGATGACCTGTCCCTCCCCTAACGCCAACATCCGTTTTTCTTGGGCATCTATTTGCTTTTCATGGGGGGCGAAGGCCGGAAAGTAGAGGGTAAAAGTGGTTCCCTGGCCTAGTTGGGTAGATACGTCAACATAGCCCTCATGCTGCTGTATAATGCCATACACCTGCGCCAGCCCCAGCCCCGTGCCTTTGCCCACCTCTTTGGTGGTAAAGAATGGTTCAAAAATTTGGGGCAGTGCCTGGGGGGGGATGCCGCTGCCCGTGTCGGTGATTTCAATTTGCACCCAGTTGCCGGGGGGCATGGTGTGGACGAGCAGGTGTTTCTTTTTTGCCAGGTGCAGATGGGTTAAGTCAATGTGCAGGTGGCCGCCGTCGGGCATGGCATCGCGGGCGTTGACGGCCAGGTTCATCATGACTTGCTGAATGCGTGAGGGATCGGCATGGATGATGTGGGAGTCGCCGGTGTAGGCCAGGTCTATCTGGATGTGTTCGGGCAAGGTGCGGTCTAGCAGTTTGACCAGCTCTTTGGTGAAGGGAACCAGATCGAGGGGCTGCCGCTCTAAGACGGATTGGCGGCTGAAGTCGAGGATTTGTTGGATGAGGTCGGTGGCGCGGTTGGCTTGCTGTTCGATGGTGGTCAACCTGTCGTGGGCGCGGGTGGGCATGTCTACGGTGCGGGCGACGAGTTGGGAGTAGAGGGTGATGACGGCCATGATATTGTTGAAGTCGTGGGCGATGCCGGCGGCTAGTTGGCCGACGGCGGCCAGCCGTTCTTGCTGCTGGGCACGCTGCTGCATGGTGCGTTCTTGGGTCATGTCGTGGATGACGAGTACCCAACCGGAGTTGTAGGCTCCGATTTCGACGGGACGGGCGATGGCCCCGAAGATGTGGTCGCCTTCTATGATTTCGTGGAGGAGGCCATCGGGGGGGGAGGTGAACAGGTCGTTGATGGGCCAGTCGCTGAGGTGGGTTAAACGGCCGTTTACCCAATCCGGTGCCAACATAGCCAGATATTGCTCGGCGACCGGGTTCGCCAGTTGGATGATGCTGTTGACATCGAGCAGCAAAACACCATCAGGCACGGCATCAATCACGTGCTGTAGTTGGGCTTCGCTTTGGCGCAGCCGCTCTTCGGCTTCGCGCCGTTCGGTGATGTCGTGGCCCACGCCTTGTATTTCCAGTAAACGGCCGTCTTCGTCAAAAATGCCCCGGTCTGTCCAGCGCAGCCAGACAGTACGGCCGTCAGCCGCTTTTTTGGGATGTTCATTAACCTCGACGGGATTGTCCGGGGTCAGTCGGCTTATCTTGTCCTGCACCGTTGTTCGTTCGGGATCATCAAGCAAAGAGAAGAAATTGCGCTCTTTCAACTGCTCAACAGTGCTGCCATAAATGCGTCTGTACGCTTCATTGACAAACAAAAGCGTGCCATCCCCCTGTGCCCGCATGATGAGTTCGGTCTGGTCTTCCACAATGGCCCGGTAGCGGGCTTCGCTTTGTGCCAACGCCAGGGCGGCATCTTTACGTTCGGTGATGTCTTCGGAGAAGACGACGATGCCCCCCACCGTATCATCGGCCGCATACCAGGGGCGTACTTCCCAGCGCAGCCACTGCACTGTGCCATCTAGACGCACAAATTTGTCTTCCTCGGCCCGTATCACCTCCCCCGCCAGGCTGCGCTGGTGAATGGCTTTCCATTCGTCGGTAATTTCGGGGAAGATCTCGTAGTGAGAACGGCCGATCACAGGGGTATCGCCGAGGAAATAGTCAGACAGCCAACGATAGCTGCACGACAGGTAACGCATCTCCCGATCAAACATCGCCAGCGAGGCGGGGGCATGTTCGATGAACAGCCGCAGCTTCTCTTCACTTTCAAGCAGGGCTTTCTCGATGCGTTTGCGGTCAGTGATGTCTTGAACGTATCCGATCACAGTTGCGGGTTGACCTGAAGGATCATAGGTCAGCCGGCCTTCTGCCCAAACGATCCTTTCTGTACCGTCTGGCAAGACAATGCGGTATTCTAGCGGTACCGGATTATGTCCTTCAAGCACAGCCAGGTTCGCCCGATTGACCGCTTCCAGATCATCAGGGTGGATGCGCGTGTTGATGATCTGAGTTAAATCACCATCAAAACCTTTGGGGTTCATGCCAAAGAGGACAAACATTTCGTCGGACCAGGTTACCTTTTGCGTTTGCAAATCCCACTGCCAGCTTCCAATCTGGGCCACTGATTCAGCTTCTGCCAGAATATTTTGCAATTCCCTGATGGCAGTTTCAGACTGTTTGCGTTCTGTAATATCTTGGGTTGTGCCATGGCCGACGATGGCGTGGCGCTGCGCCCCTTCGCCCGCAAACTCTACGCGCACCCGCACCACCAACCAATGCACGGAGCCGTCAGGATGGATGACACGATATTCGGCCGCAACCTTCTCACCACTATCTGAGCTAATGGCCGCGTGGATCACTGTTTGGAGGTACTCCACGTCTTCGGGATGCACACGGCTGAATAGCTCAGGCAAGGTAATTTCAGAGCGGGTGAAGCCATAATGGGTGCGTGCCCGTTCATCAAGATGAAGAATGCCGGCCACCAGATCATTGCGCCAGATGCCAATCTCGGCTGCTTCATAGGCCATGCGCAAGTTTTCTTGGGTTTGTTGCAGGGCGGCTTCAACCCGGTTGCGCTCGGTGATGTCAAATGACAGGATGAAAAGCCCTTCGGGTACGGGTTGAATGCTCAGTTCAAACCAGCCGCGGCGGCCATCGGCATAAACAAACTCATTTTCCATCTGGGCCGTTGTCCGCTCATTCATGCAGCGCTGCAGCACGGCAAACAGGTCTGTGGTTTCAATGCCAGGGTACACGGCCATCATGGTGTGGCCCAAGAGGGCCTCTTTGGGCTGGCGGCCTTGGCTGGCGGCGGCGTTGTTAACGTAGTGGTATGTCCAGTCGAAGCCTATGATCTGGCAGCCTTCCAGCATATTTTCCAGGGTGGTGCGATACCGTTCTTCGCTCTGGCGCAGAGCCTCATCGGCCGTTTGGCGGTCGGTGATGTCGCGGAAGTTGAAGATGAGGCCGTTGATGGCGGCTTCGTGGGTGAAATTGCTGATGTTGCTTTCCAGCCAGCGCCAGGAGCCATCTTTGTGGCGCATGCGGTATTGGGTGGTGATGGTGCGGCCTGGTGTTTGCAGCAGTTCGTTTAGCGTTACCAGCAGACCGGGCAAATCGTCGGGATGGGTGAATTGAACGGGATCGGCGGCCAGAATTTCGGTGGTGGCGTACCCCATCATGCGGGTGGTGGTGGGGCTGACATAGACAATGTAACCGTTAAGGTCGTAGATCAAAACGCCATCTTGAGAATGTTCGGTGAGGGCGCGGTACCGCTCTTCGCTGGCTGTTAGGGCGGCTTGGGCTTCCTGGCGGGCGGTGATGTCGCGCAGGATGGCAGTGTAGACGGTTTCGCCGTCTGTTTTGGCCTGGGAAATGGAGACTTCCACGGGGAACTCTTGCCCATTGGCCCGCAAGGCTCGCAGGCTGCCGAGGTGGTTCATGCTGCGGATGGTCACGCCGGATTGGGCAAATTGCCGCACAAGATGTTCGTGGCCGGCACGAAAACGCTGGGGCAGCAAGAGGCTGTGGGGCTGGCCGATGATTTCGGCGGCGGCGTAGCCAAACAGTTGTTCAGCGGCGGCATTGAACATAACGATGGTTTGGGCTTCGTCTATGATCACTACGGCATCCATAGCCGAGTCGAGAATGCCAGCGAGTTGGGATTGGCTTTTTTGGAGGGCGTTGAGGGCTTGTTTGTGGTCGGTGATGTCGGTGGCACTGCCGAGGATTTGCTGGACACGGCCGTTTTCATCGCGCTTAAACACGGTGTCCCGGCTGTTGAACCAGTGATAGGTGCCATCGGGATGGCGCATCCGGTACTCAAATTCTAGGATGTCGTCGTCAGCGGCCGTTTGCAGGCGGGCAAAGTGGGCCATGAGAGTGGGCAAGTCTTCGGGATGAACCATTTCCGGCAAAAAACCGCTCCTCATATCTGCAATATCGGTTGGGGTGAAGTTTAGAATGGCCGCGGCCTGTTCATTCAGGAAAACGGGTTTTTGCTGATCGAGGTCAAAGATGTAGAGGACGTTGGGGTTGGCAGCCAGGATTTTGTGGATGAACTGCCCTTGAATCTCTACGGCCAGGGCTGTTTCTTTACGCTCGGTGATGTCTTGGAGGGCGGTGTAAAAACGGCGCAGTTGGCCGGTGTCGGGGTCTAATTCGGGCTGAATGTGATTGCGCAGCCAGCGGATACGGCCGTCTTTGGTGATGATGCGGTATTCGTCTACAAAGGATTCGCCTTGTAAGATTTTGGTTATCATTTGCTGCCTGTCAGCCAGATCGTCGGGATGCCACAGGGCAGACAGGCCGCCTATTGTTTCTATTTCCTCAGGTGCGTAGCCGGTGATTTGGGTGAAGCTGCCGTTGAGCCATTCGGGAATGAGACGGCCGTTTTCCTCCAGCCGCACAGAGGCGGCAATATCAGAGGTCAGTTCTGTCAGCACCTGAAAGCGATGTTCGCTCTGGCGCAGCCGCATCTCCGCCAGCTTTTGCTCCGTTATATCGGTGACAATGGCATAGGAGCCAATCACTTCATTGTTTTGCCAGCGCGGTACGCCGGTGATGTTGGCGTAGACAACCGTGCCATCGGGTTTTACCAGGCGGGCTTCGTAGGTGGATTGGGTGCCAGCCCAGCGCTGCTGTTTGATTTGCTGCAACTGGTCATGGTCGTCGGGGTGGTTGACATCGAAGGGGGTCAGGCCGATTAGCCCTTCAGGGGTACGACCTACCATTTGGGCATAGGCGGGGTTGGCGTAGGTGAAACGGCCGTCAGCATCTAAAACTGTTACCCCCTGCCCCAGAGCGTCTATAACTCCCCAAGCAAAATTCTCCCCTAAAAGGGCCTTGAGCGAGGTGTTTTTCTCGCTGTGTATTACTTCATCCATTCGTTTATCCTCCACAGGAGGTAATTTCTCTCTCCAAAGGGTCTGTGTGATGTATAAGCTCGTGCTTGGGGCTGGCGGGCATCACAAGAATGACTGTAATGGTGAATGCTCTTTGGTAAGGTTATACGTCCATTATTCAATATTGGACAGTTCGTGTCAATAAACCATTGGTCTTTGGGTGCGCGGACTTTCTGTTGACAGTTGTGGCGCGATTTGCCAAATCGCGCTACAGATTATCAACAAAAGTTCCGGCCATCATTGGTCTTTTTTTCTTTAATCTGTTGTCGCCAACGGCCGTTATCCTGTTACAATCCCCCCCTGATGGACGACAACACACGCCAACTGGTACAGGCCATTCACGATTCACCCTATCGCCTGGTTTTGGTCACTGCTGGGGCCGGCACCCAGGCGTTGTCTGATTTGCTGGGCGTGGCGGGGGCCAGCCGCACCGTTTTAGAAGCTGTTGTGCCTTACAGCGAAGCCTCTTTTGACGAATTTTTAGGCCGCAAGCCGCCGCAGTATGTCTCGTTAGAGACGGCTCACTTTTTGGCGGGCCGGGCCTTCACCCGCGCCCGCTGGCTGGAAGCCGAAGACCACCCGACGGTGGGGCTGGCCTGCACGGCCACCATCATCACCGACCGCCCCAAGCGTGGCGAACACCGCGCCCATATTGCCGTCTGGCAGCGGCGCTGGCTGACGAGTTATAACCTGTATTTGCAAAAAGGGGCGCGGGACCGGTATGGCGAGGAGAGTGTGGTGAGCCGGGTGATGCTGAATGCGGTGGCCCGAGCCATTGGTCTGGAACAGCAGCTTGAGATGCCGCTGGTGGCGGGGGACAGCCTGGTGGTGGAGGTGGTTGATTTTGCCCATAGGGCGCGGGAACTGCATGAGGGGCGGCTTGATTGTTTTGGCATTGAGGCTGACGGCCGTTTGCTTACCGCCGCCGAACATCCGCCCATTCTTCTCTCTGGCTCCTTCAACCCCCTGCACGAGGGGCATTTGGGCATGGCGCAGGCCGCCAGTGATCTGCTGGGCCAGCCGGCCGGTTTTGAACTGTCGGCGGTGAATGTGGATAAACCGCCGCTGTCGCCGGAGACGGTGCTGGAGCGGCTGGCGCAGTTTGCGGGGCGGTACACGGTTTTTGCCAGTAATGCGCCTACCTTTGTGGAGAAGGCGCGGCTGTATGCGGGGACGACGTTTGTGGTGGGGTATGATACGGCCGTTCGCATTCTGCACCCCCGTTATTATCAAAACAGTGAAACACAGATGATGGCGGCTCTGGCTGAGATTCGGCGGTGTAACGGCCGTTTTCTGGTGGTGGGCCGCACCGATGATGATGGCAAGTTTCGCCATCTGGAAGACATTGCCATGCCAACGGCCGTGCGCGACCTCTTCCTGCCGCTCCCCCGCGACCGCTTCCGCCGCGACATCTCCTCCTCGGAGCTAAGGGCGAAGGGGCTGCGGGGCAGTCGGTAATTGGTAAGTGAGCGTTCACAAATTACTTCACTGTTCAGCAGGAAACTAGAGACTGGAGATTGGAGACTGGTCTTCCTAGTCACCAGTCTCTAGTCTCCCAAATCGCTAAGTTAAAAACGAACGCTTTCTAATTGGTAATCCGATTAGCAGTTACCACTTACCGTTCCACGCGTTCAATGCGCCGCACGTTCTGATTAAACTTGATGATGCTGTCGGGGGGGTGGTAGCCTTTGCGCAGGCTGAGGTTGGCGTAGATGAGGCTGCGTGGGCCGATGAGGCAGCCGGGGTTGAGGACGGCGTTGCAGCCGGTTTGGGTGTTATCGCCAATGATGGCCCCAAATTTGGCTAACCCCGTATCATACTCGGTGTCGTTGATGGTGAGGTAGATAGACGGCCGTTTCCCCGTCGCCTTGTCCTTCTCACTCAAAATCCCCAAATTACTCAGCTTTGTGCCTGCGCCCAAATTCACCCCCTGCCCCAAAATGCTGTCACCCACATAGGCAAAGTGGGGGGCGGCTGCTCCCGGCAAAAAGAGCGCGTTCTTGGCCTCGCTGGCATGCCCCAGGGTGCTGCCCGGCAGCAAAATTACATTTTCACGAATGTAGGCCCCGTGCCGCACCTCCGCCCCTGCGCCAATGTAAGCTGGGCCATGCACATAGGCCCCTGGCTCAATCTTGGCCCCTTCGCCAATGAAAATCGGCCGATCTCCCAGATAGGCCCCTGGCATTACCTCACCCAAAATCACCTGCTCGTTGCCAACCAGCCGGGCCATATGCTCCTTTATCTTACCAACTGCCTGCCACACAAACTCACAGCCCTCAAAAAAAATGGCGACTTCGGGATCACTTAAATCGAAAAAATCAGATGGATGTAACATGAAAACTCCTAAAACGTAAAACGTAAGTAACTGTTCACCCTCCCGGAGGTTTTCCCTCGAGAGAGTCTCCGTATAAGAAGCCTCCGGGAGGATTTTTCACTCGAGGGGCTGAATAATTACAAACGTAAAACGTAAAAACAAATTTTGGCATGGTTCAGAAGCCTGGATAATCAGCTTGACACTTTGTAGGGCGATTTTGCAAATCGCCAGAGAACGATTTGCAAAATCGTTCTACAATTTGTAAAGCAAACTTGAATCATACCCAAATTTTACGTTTTACGTTTGACACCTTATACAATCAACTCACGCAATGCCTCTACCAAACAATCCATATCTGACTGTGTGTTATAACCCTGCGCCGAGATGCGGACAAATTGCTGGTTTTGCCAGGTGATGGTGGGAATTTCGATGTGATAGTCATCATAAAGGCGGTTTTTGAAGGCGGCAAAATCGGCAATGGGGGGCAGGGGGACGATGGCGAGTTGGTGGTAGAAGGCTTCGCTGTAGGGGATGGGCAGTTCGGTAATCTCGTAGGTGCGCTGCAAGGTTTGGCGCAGCAGTTCGTGGCACTGCTGGCTCACCGTCGGCCACTCATGCTCGGCCTGGAATTGGATGGCGGCAGGCACGGACAGGTAAGCGGAGAAGTCGTTTGTGCCTAAATTTTGCAGATAGTCGAGGTAGTCGGAGCCGTAGCTGAGGCTGCGGTGTTCGCCCCAGCCCCAGCCGACGACGAGGGGTTCGATGATGTGCTGCTGGTCGCGGCGGGCGTAGAGGAAGGCCGCGCCTTTGGGGGCGCACAGCCATTTGTGGGCGTTGCCAAAGTAGAAGTCGGCACCGATGGCTTGCATATCCAGCGGCAGTTGGCCGGGGGCGTGGGCGCCGTCTATGACGGTGATGATGCCGGCCTGGCGTGCTTTGCGGCAGATGGCGGCGATGGGGAAGATAACGGCCGTTGGCGACGTAATGTGACTCATAAAAATCACCTTCGTGCGCGGCGTGACCCCCTGCCAAAACTGCGCCACCACCTCCTCTGGGGTGGTAAAGGGCAGGGGCAATGGCTGCTTGACATAACGGAAGCCGCGCTTGCGGCTCAAATAGTCCCACACATTATCACAGGCCCCATACTCATGATCCGTCGTCAGCACCTCATCGCCTGCGCCTAAAGGCAGCGAATTGGCGACGATGTTGGCCCCAAAAGTGGCATTGGGAATGTAGACCAGATCGTCTTTGTCAGCATTCAGGTATTGGCCCAATGCCTGTCGTGCTTCATTTAAGTAGCCAGTTAGTTGACGACCAATGAAGAGAACAGGCTGCCGTTCCATTTGCCGCTGCCAGTCTTGGTAGGCTTCAAACACGGGGCGTGGTGTGGCCCCAAAGGAGCCATGATTGAGAAAAACCACATCGGGATCAAGCAGGAATAAATCGCGTAAACTCATAGTTGCCTCTCGAAAAAAGTATGGGGGGGATTTTGCGGCTTTTTGGGGAAAACGTAAAGTGTAAAACGAACTCTTGGCGGTTGAAACCGCAGCAACGGCTACCAAGTCGGCCTACGCCGACTGAGGTTCAGCCTGTTTTGTGGCGTGTGACTACAACGGATGGGGAAACAAGCGGATTTTTGAGAGAAACATCCGTTAGTTTCTGAATCTGTTGTAGTCTCCAAGATAACTGAATGAATTCTCTCTGTTTTATGGTTGTGTTGAGGCGGCAGACAACCTGAGGGGGAGGGCGCAGATTAAGGTGGGGGTGTTAACGGCGGGTAGGGTTGCCGCTGGTTTGGCGAGGTGGGCTGCGGCGGGGCCGAACTTTGACTGGGCTGTTTCGGCATCGGCTAGCGACAGGGCACAGCGGAAACCCAAATCGTCGCTGGTGGTGAGGGGGGGCAGGGGGCGGCGGTGGGTGGCGCGGGCTTCGTCCAGACCGGTGAAGTCGAGAAGGCGGAAGCCGCCGCCGCGGGTGACGCGCATGGTGACGTCGGCAGAGCCAGGGGGATTGGCGGCGGGGGAAACGGCGTAGTAAGCGGGGTCGTAGCCATCGGCCGTCCATTCCCAAACGTTACCGGCCATGTCTAACACGCCAAAGGGGGAGGCGCTTTCGGGGAAGCTGCCGACTGGGGCGGTGCCGGCCAGGCTGTTGTTGATGTTGGCTCGTGCGCCGCGGGGATCGCTGCCCCAGGGATAGAAACGGCCGTCTTCCCCCCGTGCCGCATATTCCCATTCTGCCTCTGTCGGCAGCCGTGCGCCGCGCCATTCACAATAGCTGTTCGCCGCCAGCCAATTCACGCCCGTCACCGGATGATCGCCAATCTCGCCTTCGTAAATGGGCGGCCCGCTGAAGGCGGGGGCCTCTATGACGGTGACTTCGTTGTAGTAGATGTTGATCCAAAAATCATCTAAGGTCTCATACACGCTGTCACGGGGGAAGAGCCAGATGGAGATTTCTTGCTCGTCGGGGTCAATGAAGCTGTCGCCCGGTGCGGATTGGGAGAAGCAGCAGCTGCCATCGGCACGGCGCACATAATGCTCTTCGTGGCGCACGCCGTCGCTGTACATGATGTGGATGCCCAGGTTCTCGAAGAGGAGTTCGTCATCCAGGTAGAGATCGGCTGTGCCCCAGGTGCCAATGTAAGCCACCAGTTCGGGATAGAGGGCAAACTCATTGCCGCTGTTGCCGTGCATGTCTACAAAGTCGGCCAGACCGCCCTCTTTGAAGGCGGGGCGGGATGTGCCGGGGGAGAAGACATCTTGCACGATGCGGAAGGTGCCGGTATAGACTTCGGTGATGGTGGCAGACGGCCGTATCACGCCCTCAAACGTCGCTGTAATCAGCCCCGTGTCATTGTCGGCATCTACCGTCATAGACAATGTGCCGCTGCTGGGTTCAATCATGTCCCCTTCAAAATCAAATTGGTCGGCAAAACCGCCGACGATGTAGGGTTCGCTGGCTGTTACTTGCCACAGCGAGGGGTCGGGCTGCCGCCAGCTATCGGGAGCGGTGGCTCCCGTTTCAGTGACAAAGGCGGCGAAGTCGTCGTTGGTGACTTCGGTGGTGTCTATGAAGAAGGCATCGAGGCTGACGGCGTGGATGGGCTGTTCGTCGTTGTTGCCTTCGTCGCTGCCCATCATAAATTGTCCGGCAGGAATGAAGCTCATGCCTTCAATGACGGGGAAAGGGGTGGGCGTTGGTTCTGGGGTGTCGGTGGGGGGAACGGAGGTGTCGGTGGGAAGGGGAACGGCCGTTGCCGTCTCCGTCTCTGTCGCTTCGGCCACAACCACAACCTGGGCAGCTTCTGTCGCGGCCGGGGTAGCCACATCACTGTCACCACCATTACCCCGTGCCAGCAAAAAGCCGACGAAGATGAGGGCGAGGGCGGCGATGCCGATGATGGCCCAGACCCAGGGCGGGGTGCGTTGGGGGATAGGGGTGAATTGGGTGGGTGCGGCTGGTGTGCCATCGGTTGGTGTGGGGGAAACGGCCGTTGCCCCAGCCATCGTCGCTGGTGAACCCAAGACAAGTGTAGGGGCGGGTTCCACTGTTTGACTGAGGGTGGGAGTGGAGCCAGTGCCGGGGCCGGTAACGGCCGTTGTCAACGCCTCGGCCATCTCCTTAGCCGTCTTAAAGCGGTTTTCCGGCTCCTTAGCCAGCGCCCGCAAAATGACATCCTCCACCCGCAAGGGAATATCGGCGAAGCGGGAAGGTGGCGTGGGCGGCTCGGTGGCTTGCAAAATCATGAGTGTGGCCGGGTTGGCCCCTTCATAGGGCAGACGGCCCGTGAGCATTTGGTAGAGGATGACGCCGAGGGCGTAGATGTCCACCGCAGGCGTAATCTCCTGCCCCAGCACCTGTTCGGGAGCCATGAAGGCAGGTGTGCCGGTAGACACGCCGCTTTCCGTGAGGCGGCTGGCTCCCACAATTTGGGCAATGCCGAAGTCGGCCAGGTAGATATGCTCATTGGGGTCAATCAAAATATTGGCCGGTTTGATGTCGCGGTGGATGGTGCCTTTTTGGTGGGCAAAGTGGACGGCACTGACAATTTGTAGGAAGAGGGGCAGGGCGGCTTCGGGAGGCATGGCTCCCTTTTGCTGTGCCAGATATTTTTCCAGGGCCATGCCCTCGATGAATTCCATGACCATGTAGTAGATGCCATCGGCGGTAACGTCGAAGTCGTAGATTTGCACGATGTTGGGGTGGCGCAGAGCGGCGGCGGCTTGTGCTTCGCGGCGGAAGCGCTCGATGAAGCCGGGGGTGTCGGTGAAATGGGGGTGCAGGATTTTGATGGCTAAGTCGCGGCCTAGTTCGGGGTGGCGCGATTTGTAAACCTCGGCCATGCCGCCGCGCCCGATGAGGGTTTGCAGGGTGTATTTACCGACGCTGCGGCCGGTGTGGTAGGCGAAGGAGGTGGTTTCGGTCACAGGATGATTTAGGCAGCTTTGGGATGGAGTTCTTTTGCACTCACAGTTACTTGGATGCCATCAGAAAAGAGTATTTTGAGATGAGAACCATTGGTTGTGAGATCAATGGCGGCAAATGTAAGCTCAGGTGTCGTTATCAGGTTAATTTGTTCTGGCAAAACACCTTCTAAAAAACCTTGTGTTTGACCGTCATCGTCCACAATCTCAATATCATAGGCTTCAAAAGGAGTTGTGTAGGCTTCAATGACGGCTCCCTTTGTTCCCACAGGATGTTCACCAATGGTTTCGGCAAGGATGACAGTTTCATATCTTTTTGCTTTTATCATATTTCTACCCATTAGATGAGATAAAGTGTAACCA
>JACKBT010000081.1 GCA_020634415.1 Ardenticatenaceae bacterium | reverse complement strand
CCGACGCGCTGGGCATGGACGAGGAACAAATCGAGGTGATTCCCACGTTTTTGGGCGGCGGCTTTGGCCGTAAATCGAGTGTGGAGGCAGCGCGGGAAGCGGCACTTTTGTCCAAGGCGGCAGGACGCCCGGTCCACGTGGGCTGGAACCGCACCGAGGATATGCGCTACGGCTTTTTCCGCCCGCCGACGCATCATGTCATCAAAGGGAATTTGGATGGGAACGGCCGTATTCAAGCCCTCCAGCATGAAGTCGCCAGCGGGGATGTGCTCTTTTCCTTTTTCCCTGGCGCGGCGGCGGCCGTGGTGGGTGCCGATTTTGGCGCATATCGCGGGGCGCGGCTGGAGTATGACGGCATCCCCAACCGACAAATGGTGAGCTACCGCACGCCGCTGCCGGTGCGCACCGGCCCCTGGCGTGGGCTGGGGTTGCTGGCCAACACCTTAGCCATCGAAAGCTTCATGGATGAGATGGCCCACGCAGCAAGCATCGACCCCCTGCAATTCCGCCTGAATCATTTGACAGATAGTGTGGTAAGCGGCCGTTTCCGCACCGCACTGGAAACCGTAGCCGAAATGGCCAACTGGGGTGGCAATCTACCCGAAGGCCATGCTCAAGGGCTGGCCCTCTGTTTTGATGCCCAAACGGTCGTGGCCCAAATTGCCGAGGTTTCCGTTGAAGGCGATCAGATTCGAGTGCACAACGTTTACTGCACGATGGACCCCGGACTGGTGATCAACCCAGACGGCGCAACCGCTCAGGCGCAAGGCTCGATTGTGATGGGACTTAGTTCGACCTTTTTAGAAGAAATTACGGTGAAGGATGGCGTCGTTGAAGCATCAAACTTTGACCGCTATCCGCTGCTGACGATGAAGGAAACGCCGGACATTCACGTGCAGCTTTTGCAGAGCGGTGAGGAACCGTTTGGCGTCGGTGAGCCGCCCATCGGCCCGATTGCGGCGGCGGTGGGCAACGCGGTGTTTGCCCTGACGGGCCAGCGATTCACGCGCCTGCCCATGCGGTTATAAGGGAATGGAGATTGGAGATTAGAGAATGGGGACGATAATCTCCATTCAACCAATCTCCAATCTCTTTTATTTTTCTCGCTGCTGCCAGAAGTAAACACCCGCCACGATAGCCACCAGCAGCAACCCACCCCCACAAACAAGAATTGCTAATTCGCTGACGCCGAAACCGCTCATTGTTATTTTTCCCTATCCTTTAGAAAAAAGTACAGACCCACACCAATTGCGGCCAAGGTTAAGCCGCCACCACAAACTGCCAACAATAAAGCTATCAAGCTCATACTCCTATCCTTCGCCATTTGTCATTTCGAGTGAAACGAGAAATCTTTCTGCTTATCCAGTAGGGAGATTCCTCACTTCGTTCGGAAAGACATGTGTGTGCTAGGGCAAAATCTCGACGATGACGCCCTGCTCGGCCCACTCGTACAGTTGCGCCGCATTTTCGTTGCTCAAAAGTATACAGCCATACGTAACGGGCGTGCCCAAGTTGTTGGTCCAGAGCAGATTTGCCCCATCGCGGGTGGGGAAGCCGTGAAAGCCATTCATAAATTCCACG
>JACKBT010000080.1 GCA_020634415.1 Ardenticatenaceae bacterium | reverse complement strand
CATTGGCGTGGTGGGTGAACCAGCTGAGGTGATTGCCCGGTTGGAGCCGTTGGTGGCGGCGGGGGCGCAGCATCTTAGTTTTGGGCCGCCGTTGGGGCCTGATCCGGTAACGGCCGTTGCCCTGCTCGGTCAGGTTATTCGCCACTTTCATAAATAGATAACCGTTCACCCTCCCGGAGGTTTTTCCTCGAGAGAGCCTCCGTAAAAGGAGCCTCCGGGAGGATTTTTCGCTCTAGGAACTGAACGATTACATAAATAGTTTCAGTAGATCGAAAAAACTCAACGCAAAGGGGCAAAGAGGCAAAGAATGAAAGGAAAAAGAGCCTGCCGCCAGCACCCCAACTGCCCAGACAAGTTAAGCCATACAGGTCGCACACAGAATTGAACCATGCTAAACTTCGCCCGATCATTTTGCTATTTTGGCGTAAGTAAGGAGAAACATGCCTTTACCAACCCCCTTTCACACACGTACCGCGCCGCTGATGGAAAGTCAGGAATGGCGCAATTGGGCGGGCTATATTGCCGCCAGTTTGTATGAACCGACGCATGAGCGTGAATATTGGGCCATCCGCAACAGCGCGGGGCTGATTGATGTGTCGCCGCTGTATAAGTATGAGGTGACTGGCCCGGACGCGGAGCGGCTGGTGGATCGCGTGATGACACGCGACATCAGCAAATGCCGCGTGGGCCAGGTGATGTACTCGCCCTGGTGCGATGAGCAGGGCCAGGTGATTGATGATGGCACGATTGCCCGGCTGGATACGAATCATTTTCGGCTAACGGCCGCTGACCCCAGTTTGCGCTGGTTTCAGGATGTGGGTTATGGCCTGAACGCGCAGGTGGTGAATGTAACGGCCGATTTGGCGGCGTTGGCGCTGCAAGGGCCGAACAGCCGCGCCATCCTCAAGCAGATTGTGCGCGGGGTGGATATGGATAAGCTGAAATATTTCTGGCTGGCGCAGGGCATGGTGGAGGATTTCCCCATCACCATCACGCGCACGGGCTACACGGGCGATTTGGGGTATGAGTTGTGGGTGCGGCCGGAGTTTGCCGAGCGGCTGTGGGATTGTTTGCGGGAAGTTGGCTGGGCTTATGGGATGCTGCCGGTGGGGATTGTGCCGCTGGATATGGTGCGGATTGAGGCGGGGATGGTGATGTTGGGCGTGGATTATGTGTCGTCCCATCTGGCGGTGATTGAGTCGCAGAAGTCGTCGCCGTATGAGATTGGGCTGGGCTGGGCGGTGAAGCTGGATGGTGGCGATTTTATCGGCCGTCGCGCCCTCATCGCCGAAAAGGCCAAAGGCTCGGAGTGGGCGTTTGTGGGCTTGCAGGTGCATTGGACGGATTTGGAGCGGCTGTATGGGGAGGAGGATTTGCCGCCGAAAGTGGCGGGACGGCCGTCTCGCGCCGCTGTGCCTGTCTACAAAAATGGCAAGTTTATTGGTCAGATGACCAGCCATACTTTCTCGCCAATTCTGAAGCAGTATATTGGCATCGCCACGATTTACACGCCCTATGCCCAAGAGGGCGGCTTGGTGGATGTGGAGGTGACGGTGGAGTACAAACGCAAAGTGGCGAAGGCAACGATTATGAAAACACCGTTCTTTGATCCGCCGCGTAAGCGTAGTTGATGACGTGATAAAATGGGGACAGTGACAATATTGTTGATAAGGAGAATGTTATGAATACGTATACGGCCGTTATCAAGCACGTAGACGATTGGTGGGTAGGTTGGGTGGAGGAGATTCCTGGTGTCAATTGCCAAGAGGCAACTCGTGATGAACTATTGGAAACGCTACAGATGACGCTGGCGGAGGCAATTGAATTTAACAGAGAGGATGCACGGCTGGCTGCTGGACAACATTATCAGGAGGAAACGATTGCAGTATGAAGCGCACCAAGTTGCTAAAGCACTTGCGAGCGCATGGCTGTAAGCTTCTGCGAGAAGGCAGCCGACATTCCTGTTGGGTAAACACAGAACAAAATCGGCGTTCGGCCGTGCCGCGTCATGCTGAAATCAAAGATATTT
>JACKBT010000008.1 GCA_020634415.1 Ardenticatenaceae bacterium | reverse complement strand
GTATTAGATGGCAAGTTACTTTCTACATTTTCTACCTGTCTTGACTGACAACCAACCATAAACCCCCAAAACAATCCTAAATAAACAATGATAATAATATGTACTTTGTTCACTTTGAAACCTCTTTTGTGTTTTGAGCTAGTATTAACAAAGAGTGGAATACCACTTATTTGTCACTAGGCATAACTTTAGAACCTCTTTATCTTGTCAAAACAAGAGGAAAGGGAGGACCATCCCAATAATTGTTACCTTTTGCTAGTTGAATAGCATATATACGGGTCTCTGGATTTGTGTAATTATTATGAAATGACATATAGGTAAGATTCATACTGTTCCATGTGCTTTTGGTGAAAAAGTATATTGGGTTATAGGCTATAATGACCCCCAAAAACTAGACCATAGGCTAAGGTACAATAGACAAAGCTTATGGAGGTTTTTAAGTGACGAAAAAACGGAAACAATATAGCCAGCAATTCAAGTTCAAGGTGGCGCTGGAAGCCATCCAGGAACTCAAAACGATCAGTGAAATTGCCAGCACTTACAATATTCACCCAACCCAGGTGAAAAACTGGAAAAAACAGTTGTTGCTGGAAGGGCCAACAGTCTTTGAGCAAAGCATGGCGCAGCAGCAACTGGAGCGGGAAGCTCGCGAAACCGAATTATACGAACAAATCGGGCGACTCAAGATGGAACTGGAGTGGCTGAAAAAAAAAGCTGCCCAATTCGCCTGAAGCCAAACGCATGATGATTGAAACAAACAATCCGACACTCAGTATTCGCCGTCAATGCGACCTCATCGGCCTCAATCGGTCAACCTTCTACTGGCAACCGGCCAATGAATCGCCACTTAATCTGGCACTGATGCATCTGATTGACCAGGAGTACACCCGTGCGCCGTTCTACGGCTATCGCAAGATGACCGTCCGGCTCAATGAGGTGCATGGCTATAGAGTCAACCGGAAGCGAGTCGCTCGTCTGATGGCGAAAATGGGCTTACGAGCGATTTACCCCCAGCCACGGACGACGATTGCCAGCAAACAGCACCAGAAATACCCTTATCTGCTGCGTGGACTGGACATCCATCGCCCCAATCAGGTGTGGGCGGCGGACATCACCTACATTCCCATGCCCCAGGGATTCATGTACCTGGTGGCTATCATGGACTGGTTCAGCCGCTTTGTCATCGCCTGGCAACTTTCCAACACACTCGATGGAGCCTTCTGCCTGGCTGCCCTGCGCCACGCCTTGCAGCACGGCCGACCCGACATCTTCAATACCGACCAGGGGGTGCAGTTCACGGCTCATGACTTCACCCATGAACTGGAAATGGCCGATATTCGTATCAGTATGGACGGCCGTGGCCGTTACCTGGACAACATTTTCGTGGAACGGCTGTGGCGAACGGTGAAGTACGAGGACATTTACATCAAGGAATATGCCCATGTGCCTGCGTTGTTCACCGGCCTGAACGATTACTTCCAGATGTACAACTACGAACGGCCGCACCAGAGCCTGGGCTATGCCACGCCTGCCGATGTCCATTTTTCTGTAAAGGTGCCAATTCCGTGACCCGATTTGGTATCTTAATTTTGTCAATCTGTGGTCTTGACAATGGGGGTCACTTTAGGCCATCGTCTCAGATGTGTTACGGACCTCTAAATGTAAATGCTCGTAATAACCCGTTATTACGTACTCCGTCCCATTCCACTCTAGAATTGGGCTCTTACCAGAAACTCCAACTACATCACCAGCTGACACATGTGTTCCTTCGGCAAGTACATTTTCAGCGTGAACATAAATAACAATGCATCCACATGCCTCATAAAGTATACTAATACCATGACCTCCACTTTTTGAGCCTTGCCCACAAAATGTCGTTTCTCCCCCTCCACACCAAACTACACCTTCTCCAAGTGCCAATAACTCTGTACCTTCTGCCATAGGAATATCTACTCCTGGATGTAGATAACCAAAATCAGAGTACATTCGATTGTTCCAGACAAAATTTGTATCTCCAAATCCTTGTGCACCCCACCCCTCTGGGTAAGCAGAAGGATCAAACGGTAAAGTAGTAAATGGGGTAGCATTTTTAATAAGATCAGGTTTCGTGGGCAGTGGACGGATGGTCTCCGCGCCATTGATTAAAAATTCCAACGAAACAGGTTTCATCTCCTGCACACTGTCCCCATAAATACTCACGGATCGCGTCTTCTGTGAAATGACCTGTAGGGTCAATAAACCCAAGAGGATTGTTGTTTACATAAGCGTATCTATTATAAGTTTGAGGATTGATAGGCTCTGGCACAATGGTATCAGCACTGAGGAACCGCCCCACGCCGGGCAAATAATACCTAGCCTGGTAATACAGCAGCCCAAGCTCCATATTCTCCCGCTGCCCCGTAAAATCCCTGTCCGTAATCCCCTGGCTGGGGGGCGTCCCCCGGTAGCCACCAAACGGCAGGTAGCGGGTCAGGCTGCCACCCACCAGCGTCCCCGCCGTGTCATACACCATCGCACTGTTGCTGCCGAGATGGTCACTGTAGATGAAAATTCGGTCATTGTTGCCACTCACCGGGTCGCCACTCACCCGCACCGCTATCGCCTGCCCTGCCAGGGTGTAAGTACGACGTGTAATCGCCGTCCCCGTCGGGTTCTCCACCTCATAACCAGGGAAAGGGGTGTCAATAATCGTCCCATTCGGCTCCACCGTCTTCACCCGCATCCCGGCCGCATCGTAGAAGAATTGGGTACTTTGCCCTTTCATCACCACACTGGACAGACCAAAGCAACTGTTAAAGGGCCACCACACCTAGCCAGACAACGAACGAAAAAGGGGAGCAAGTGGCTCGGTCAGAGACCGGCCACAGCCCCGGCATCCGCCTGGAAGACCGCGCCACAGCAGGGGGGAAGGGGTACGGCGGGACGCCGACCCCAGCCCCGTTATTGGAAGACCGCGCCACAGCAGAGGCCTGCATTGAGCTTGCCGAAATGACGCCGACCCCAGCCCTGTAATGGAAGACCACGCCACAGCAGAGGGGGCCGATCGCGCTGCACCAGCGGAGGAGAGAGTAAACATCGGCCTTTATTATGAGTTTTGGCAATCAAACACCCATATTTCTCCATAATCAAAAACAATAGCTAGATATTCACCTGATGGAGACATAGCGTAATTTGCTCCTAGAATTAGCTCACTAATCCCTGTATTGCCTTCTGCAAGAGATGGAAAAAGCAAATAAAGCGTTGACAAAGGAATTCTCAAAACCTTTGATCCTTCCCACTCTCTGAATTCTACTCCATCTTCCTGAACGATTTCTAAAAGATAACTTTCAGTAGCCTCATTCCATGCCACATATATAAGCCCATCAACTCTAGTTGTACTAAGTATTGATGGAGGTGTCTCTAAAGCCGTTAGATAAAGTTCATCTGTATCTGGTGATCCTTGTGTGAAAGGGTCTTTAGTTGAAGCCACTATGTTCTCCTTAGGAGAATAAGCCAAAAAATAATAAGAAGGATCTAACGGGTTAGCTTTATCAGGTTCTATTGACTCAACTTCAATAGGGCTGGCAAGTTGAACAGTTAACGCATCAATACCATAATCTGTACGATTGTAAACATACCATAGGATTTTATTGTCCATAGACCATTGCCATATGCTTTTTGCGGGTACATAAGGGACAACCCGAATCATTTCATCTGCCTTAATGAGCCAAATGCCTATCAAATCATAAGACCAATCGCTAACTTGAATCAGTTGCCATATACTGTCAGGGGATTGGCTCAATATTTCCAGTGGGCATAATTCTCCACAAGGATTATTTAACAACGGGGCAAAATTTAGGCTTCGTGTTATCATTTCTCCACTTGTCAAGTCTAACTGTCCTGGTGTGAATAAGATCCGGGAGGAGATGTAGGGACTAAGACCAGGAAGTGTTTCAGAAACCGTTGGGGTCGGGATTAGATTGAGACCCTCTTCTAATTTAGGTCGAGGAGACCAACCTTCAAAAGTGATCTGTTGTTCACTTAAAAATCTTAGTTGAGTAATGTAGCTAATATTCAAAGCATCTCGAAAATTGAATTTCTCTGGGAGCATAGTACAGATTCGCACATGTTCATCATCTATTAAAGGGGTAGCTATAGGGGTACTCGTGACAGCTACAGGAATGGTTGATGTGCTTGTCATTACAGAGGTTGAGTCGTCAAGAACTGTTCTAGTTGTTATAAGAGTAGGTAAGGAAGTAACTACTTCGGATCTTATTGAGACTACAGTTGTTGCCGTATTTGTTGGTAACACTCTTGTCGAGGGTGCTTCAACCATAGTACAGCCCAATAAAACAGTGCTTACGAGGATAAGTATTACGGAAAATAAGAAAAATGTCTTCTTCATTTGTTTTCCTATTGAGGTCTGGTTACGCCAACAGCAGTGTCGCCATCAAGCCACCAATTGTGTTCAGATGAATATAAAAAGGATGACATACTATATAGGTTTTCACCATCCGCATAGCCAGTCCAGGTAAGACTAGCGTAATCTGACGGATCTACATAATAATCAAGAGGATTATAAGTACGGTCGCCTATCCGAAGGGAATGATGTAAGTGACTATTATCCCCTAAGTCAGCAAGCGTACCTATCGGATCGCCAGGACTTACGTGTGTACCAGGTGCAACAGAGCTTAACGTATTACTATAAACGGTTTGTACATTATCGTAGCCATCTATCTTAATAACCACATTTGGCCACTCATCACCAGGGTACAAGTTACCTTGAACCTCTCCGTATACATTAGAATAGACAGTAGTACCTGCTGGGGCTGCATGATCTACGCCAGGGTGGATACCACTCGATTTTGTATATTGGGGTGGCATTATTTTATTGTAGTCATCACTCCGTGGATCTGCATACGACTCTGCAAACCAATTTGCCCCAAAGCCATTGTTCCATGTAGACCCGTCAATTGGCAAACCATAAAAGACAGGGCCAAGTGATGTTGTTGTTGCTGACGGTGAAGACGAAGACGTCCAGCCATCACAAGAACTTGGAGCTGCTCGGCATAAGGGAGCTGGATCATGCCCACTTGGATCAATGTATTTGAGGGGGAAAACATCTAACAAAAACCCCAATAACGATATTAAATCAGCGGATAGTGCAGATTATACATCCAAATCACCCGTTGTGTGGTCAATGCCGGCCGGTTCTTCGGGTGGCGGGTGTGGGTGGGCAGGATGAACTGTGCTGGGTCATTGAGGATGAAGCACTAGGACGGCTGGCGATTCCGCAATCGTGGACGCGAGTCATCGAAGAAGGCAGCAAAGCAGGGTCCGTGCCGTGTGCGACCAGTCGTGGAGACCTGCCTCTGGTGGATGGACAAGGGTTGCGGTGCTTGGCCAGGCTGGTAAGTAGGCTACAAACGAGAGAAAAGGAGATAGCCTATGACACCAGAGATGAAGCAGTGGCGGATGGAGAGCGGCCGTCCATGGCGGCAGTTGACGGCTGTTCAACAAACAGCCGTCACCCAAGAACTAGCCCGCCTACTGTGTCAATACGTACAGAGCCACCGAGACCCAAAAGAGGCGCAACAGAAAGAGGAGGTGGCGAGAGATGAGCCCGCATCCCAAGATAAATGAAGGGCATCGGCGGCGGCAAGCCTACGTCTATATTCGACAATCCACCTTGAAGCAAGTTCAAGAACATCAGGAATCCCAAGACCTACAATACCAGCTCGTCAAGCGAGCCGAGACATTAGGCTGGCTGCCAGAGCAGATAGTGGTCATAGATGAAGATTTGGGCAAATCGGCTGTTTCCAGCCAAGGGCGCAGCGGCTTCCAGCGACTCTTCACCGCCGTCGGCACCGGCCAAGTCGGCATCATCCTCGTCACAGACGTCTCACGGCTGGCACGCAACTGCGCCGACTGGTTCCAACTGCTGGATATAGCCGCCAGTCAGGATACCCTCGTCAACGACAGCGGCGGCATCTACAACCCCCGCGCCTACGACGACCGCCTGCTGTTGGGCATCAAAGGCGCCTTCTCCGAAGCCCAATGGTACAACATGCGCCAGCAACTACAGGCAGCACGGCTAAACAAAGCCCAGCGCGGCGAATTAGCCCTGCGGTTGCCAGTGGGTTTAGAACGATTAGCCAGCGGGCAAGTGCGCCAGAGTGCCGATGTCCAAGTCCGCGGTGCCATCAACCACGTCTTCGCCCTCTTCCGACGCGAAGGCACAGCACGAGCCGTCCTGCGGCAGTTACAGGCAGAAGGCGTACAACTGCCACGACAGCAGCGCAATGTGCTGGGACAGCGGCAAGTCGTTTGGGGCATAGCCAGCTACAGTCAGGTCTATCAGATACTCAAACTGCCCGCCTATGCCGGGGCTTACGCCTTCGGCAAGCGGCGGCGAGAAGGCATACCAGGCAAGGAAAACGGCCGTTACGCCCGCCCCCTACCGCCTGAAAAATGGCAAGTCTTGCGCCACGATACCTACCCTGGCTATATTAGTTGGCAAGAATATGAACAAAACCAAGCCACCCTGGCCGCCAACTGGCAAGCCACACGGTTTGCCGCTGGCGCAGAAGCCATGAAACCAAAACGACCCGGCAAGGGGCGTGCCTTGCTGCAAGGCATCGCCCTTTGCGGCCATTGCGGACGACGGCTGCACGTCCGCTATCGAGACAAACCAGCCTATGTCTGCGCCGCCAGCCAACAGCAGCACAACCAACCCCGCTGCCAATACGTACCCTACGCCCATGTAGACCAAGCCGTCACCGCCGCCTTCCTCACCGCCCTAGAGCCAGCCGCTCTCGAAGCCGCCTTGACCGCCCTAGACCAGATGAGCCAACAGCGGCAGGCACTCAGCCAACAGTGGCAGCAGCAGTTAGCGCGAGCCGACTACGAAGTAGAACTGGCGCGGCTGCGTTATGAACAAGTTGACCCCCGCCTGCGGCTGGTGGCAGCTGAATTGGAACAGCGTTGGGAAGAGGCTCTAGCGGTCAAAGCCGGGCAACAAGCCGAGTGGGAACAGGTTCAGGCCGAACAGTTGCGCCCCCTGACCGCAGCCGACGAAGCCCTCATCCGCCGTCTGGCCACTGACCTGCCCGCCCTCTGGGCCGCGTCCACCACCACCCTAACCGACCGCAAACGCCTCCTACGCACCCTCATCCAAGATGTCACCCTCAACAGCCAACAAGAAAGTGGTCTGACCCATATCGCCATTCGCTGGCAAACAGGCGCGGTCTCGCAGTTAACAGCCGTGCGCCCTCAACCCGGCCACCCCACCCACACCCAGCTCCACCAACGCTTAAAGCAACTCATCACAGATGGTCATGACGATGCCCAAATGGCCGTCATTTTGAATACCGAAGGCCTCGTCAGCAGTTGGCATATCAAAGATGATGCCCGCTACATCAAGGGGCAGCCCGTCTCCTACTGGACAGAAACACGGGTGGGCAACCTACGGCGCAAACTCAAGCTGCGGCTGGATTTGACGGGCGCGGGCTACATCACCGCCGATGCCGCCGCGACCCGACTGAAAGTCTCTCTCTCGGTTTTGCTAGACTGGTATCGGCGCGGCTTACTGCCCGGCCGTCAGCGACAACGGGGGGCACCGGTGTGGATTCGTTGGGATGAGGCGTTGGCTTATCGGGTCAGTGGGGCTGCCCCTCGTGACTTGCCTTGGCGAACAGACGAGCCGCCATTACTGCCATTAGCTCAAGCACCAGCCCATTTCGGTCTCACATCTGCCCAGATGAAGGCGGCTCTCCAGACTAACAAATATCTTACCTGGCGGCTGGAATATGGCTGTCATTATCGTTGGTATGTTCAAGAAAAAGCAGCGGGTTCAGCCGAACCCGCAAATAATTAAGCGATATGAGGTGTATCATGTGTGTGTCATCGGGTTATTTAGAACATAAGTATAACGACTGAAGCTTTGAGGGTTGCTTGGATTTGGGACAAGAGTATCGGCCGTTATAAACCTGCCAATCTCCGGGTCATAATACCGTGCATTGTAATCCAGCAGCTTCATCTTGCCGTCCCAGCGCTGGCTGGTGTAGCGGTAACCCATGTGGCTGTAGTTGGCACTCCAACGGCTATCTCCCCACGGGTCATACCGCTGCTGTCCCTTAATGGTGCCACTGGTGTACAGTGTCATCACCGTGCTGCCCAAATGGTCACTCAACACAAAAGACACCTGGTTATTGTCCCGCTGCGCCACCATCTTGCCATTAAAGAAATAATGCGTCTTCACCAGCGTCAGGTTCAGGTCATCCTCATACAGCTTGCCCAAGAACACCGAATCCTTCTCACTGCCTTGCCCCTCATTCTCAATGCGCCGGATCATCTGCCCATCAGCATCATACACCATCCGCACCGTATCCCCACTGCCTGAACCAGCCAAAATGGTAGCCTGCTTTAACATATTCTCTGGTGTCCAGGCCAAGTCCCAGATACGGTCATCTTCATCCATCCGCCATACCATATTGCCATTGGCATCGTATAGGAACTTCACCACACCATCTAGTCGTGTAACAACATGTGGTTTGCTTGACCCTTGCTTTGAGCAGGTCTTCCTCCAAGCTGCGGTCGGCGTCCTCGCCGTACCGCCCTAGCTGCTCATTCTATAACGGTGAATTTTATCATACGCATACCACTTGCCATAACAACCAGCAATCCGTTCACCCCAAACCAAATACTGACCACCGTTTTCTGTTTACCGATTCCCCTTTCTTTGTTATACTATGGGAAAGGTGCGGGGTAATACAACAAAACTTTTGGGAGAAATGCGATGAAACTATCCTGCTTGCAAGAAAATCTGGCAAAAGGGCTAAGCATAGTCAGTCGGGCAGTGAGTACGCGGTCTACCTTGCCTGTACTGGGCAACATACTACTGGCTACAGACGAAAATCGTCTGCGCCTTTCCGCCACCAACCTGGAAATCGTCATCACCTGCTGGATTGGGGCCAAAGTAGAAGAAGAGGGCAGTATCACTGTGCCTGCCCGTACCCTCAACGATCTCATCAGTGCTCTGCCACAAGAGCGGGTAGATTTGCTCCTGCACGAGCAAACCCAAACCCTGCATGTCTCCTGTGCCCGCACCGAAGCCAACATCAAAGGCATAGATGCCCAAGAGTTCCCCATCGTCCCCGAACCCGACAAAGACAACCGCATCCGCGTCGAGGCCGATGTCTTCAAGCAGATGATCGGACAAGTGGCCTTTGCCGCGGCTGTAGATGATGCCCGGCCCACCCTGACTGGCGTCGCCACCACCTTCGACGGCGGCCAAATGATGATGGCCGCCACCGATGGCTTCCGCCTCTCCGTGCGCTCGGCCCATTTCCCTGGTCAAATAGACAAGCCCTTCACCATCATTATTCCCGCTCGCGCTCTGGGCGAAGTAGCACGTGTAACGGCCGATGATCTCGAAGCCATCTACATCTCCATGCCCGAAGGCCGCAACCAGATCATCTTCGATTTAGAAAATGTGGTCGTCGTCTCTCAACTGATTGACGGCAACTTCCCCGACTATCGCCCCATCATTCCCCGCAATCGCAAAACAGTTACCGTGCTCAACACGGCCGAATTCCGCAAAGCCTGCCGCACCGCCGACATCTTCGCCCGCGAATCCAGCCACACCGCCCGCGTCAAAATCGAACCCGGCGACGAAATCACGCCAGCCTTTGCCACCATCGCTGCTACCAGCAGCGAAACCGGCGACAACGTGGCGCAAATTGATGCCAACGTAGACGGCGATCCCGTCGAAATCGCCTTCAACGTCAAATATATGACCGATGTCTTAAATGTGATTGATACCCCTCAGGTGGCTCTGGAAACCACCAACCCCATGTCCCCCGGTGTCATCAAACCCGTCGGCGACAATGACTTCCTCCACGTCATCATGCCCATGCACTTTGGGCGATGATGCAATTTACGATTGCCGATTTACGATTTACGATTAAAGGTACACCCAATCGTAAATCGTAAATCGTAAATCAGTCTAGTTCATCCAAAACCGTCTTATACAGCGTATCCGCCCGTAAATCTTCCAGCGTATGGCAGGGCGCGTCCAACTTGTCGGCTAGCAGCCGCGCCAGACCCTGGTCAAAGGCGGCATGTTCCATGTTGATGACGACGGAGCGCACTTGAGCCTCCTTAATGAGGCCGCAGATGCGGTGTGCCTCTTCTTGCGGCGGCAAATCGCTCAAACTGACATTGCCCGCGCCGTCTGTGAGCAAGATGAGCATGGGCTGCACGTCAGGGTGAGTATAAGACTCCTTCATGAACACTTCATAGGCCATCATCAGGCCAGCGGAAAGGGGGGTTTTGCCACCCACAGCAATGTCGGCCAGGGCTTTGCGGGCTAACTGCACCGAGTTGGTGGGGGGCAGGACGAGATGGGAGTCGTTCTTGTTGAAGACAATCAGCCCTACGCGGTCGCGCCGTTGGTAGGCATCGGTGAGCAGGGACATGATGGCCCCTTTGGTGGCCTCCATGCGTTCGGCAACGGCCATACTCCAACTGGCATCTACGGCGAAGAGGATGAGGTTGGCGGAGCGGCGCACACGCACCTTTTCGCGCAAATCTTCCTTGCGTAAGGCCAATGCCAGCTTGGAACGATCCCGATTTTTTTGATGGGGAGCCGCTGCCCGTAAGGTGGCATCAAAGGCCAGATCGGTTACTTTGTCGCCTTTGGGCAGGCGGGCTTGGATGTAGTGACCGCGTTTGCGTTCGGTTTTGGTTTGGGAGCGGCGGCCGGCTTTGTTGCGGGTGAGACGGTCTAGTTGGGTGTCGAGGCGGCGGGCGGTGAATTCGGCTTTGGATTCTGTTTTTTGGCCGCCTTCCCACCAGTGGCCTTCTTGGGGGGCCTGGGGAACGGATTGGGGGCCGGCCTCGCTCTGGGCGACTTCGGCCCCCTCGTTACTTTCTTCCGAGTCTAACGCTTTTTTTTTACGTCAGCGGCATCGCTTTCAGCTTCCATTGGTTCGCCTTCTTCGCCGCCGTCCATGTCGCTTTGGATGGTGTCGAGGCGTTCTTCGAGGTCGTAGGGGCTGATGGCGGTGTCTTGGAACGGCCGTCCCTTAATACGATGGGGCAGGGCCAGTTCCGCCGCTAAAATGATGTCTTCGTTGGTGATGCGGGTACGGCCGTTTAACGCTGCATGGGCCTGGGCACCGCGTAAAATCACCAAATCAGCGCGGTGGCCGTCCACATTGAGCGAAGCTGTGAGGCCCGCAATCGAAGCCAAATCGTTGCGGGAATATTTAACGTGATTGACTAATTCCCGTGCTTTGGCGATTTGATCGGAAAGAGAATGTTCTTCGTCACGCCAGGAATCACAGAAGGCTTCGGGATCAACTTCAAACTCTAACCGCCGCTCCATAATCGCCATGCGCAGTTTGGGGTCGGGCAGACCTTTGATCTGCACGGAGAAGGCAAAGCGGTCTAGCAGTTGGGGACGCAAATCGCCTTCTTCGGGGTTCATTGTGCCGACGAGGATGAATTTGGCGGGATGAGTGAAGCTGATGCCTTCACGCTCGACGACGTTGACACCCATGGCGGCTGAGTCTAGCAGCAGGTCTACGACGTGATCGTCCAGGAGGTTGACCTCATCTACGTAGAGGAGGCCGCGATTGGCGGAGGCCAATACGCCGGGTTCAAAATGTTTTTCGCCAGCCTGAATGGCTTTTTCAATATCCAGTGTACCTACCACGCGGTCTTCGGTGGCACTGACTGGTAAATCTACGAAGGGGGTTTGGCGGATGGCGGTGGTGAGCCTGCCGTCGGCATGACGGATGCGGCACTCATCGCACCATTCATTCGGCCGTTCAGGATCGCAGCCGAAACGACAGTCGGACACGACAGGTAAATCGGGCAGAAGAGCGGCCAGAGCGCGAGAGGCTGTTGATTTGGCCGTGCCTCGTTCGCCACGAATGAGAACGCCGCCGATGCGGGGGTTGACGGCATTGAGGATTAATGCTCGTTTCATGCGTTCTTGTCCGACGATTGCTGTAAAGGGGAAGACTACTCGACGTGCCATACAATTTGCTCCAGGTTCGTTTGTCTCAAGCGGAGACCCGAAGGGTTTTAGGGGATGATCATTCTAAAACCAGGGTAAAAACCCTTCGGGTCTTGTTGCTTACATGTGTATTGTTTGCAAGGGTGGGATTATACTGCAAGGAGAAATGGGGGCAACTGGGTTTACGATTTTACGATTTACGATTTACGATTTACGATTGGGGTATGAGAAGAGTTTTACCTGGAAATTCATTGGCAAGTGAGAATGGTTTGGTGGTGATGGCGCATCGTGGGGGGAGTGGGCTATGGCCGGAGAATACGATGTTGGCGTTTGAGAAGGCGGTGGCGTTGGGTGTGGATGCGTTGGAGATGGATATTCACAGTACGGCCGATGGTGTGTTGGTGGTGAGCCATGATCCGGATGTGGATCGGGTGACGAATGGGCAGGGGCAAATTCATGACCTGGCTTTGGCGGAGTTGAAGGAGCTGGATGCTGGTTATTGGTGGACGGCCGATTCCGGCCAGACGTACCCTTTTCGGGGGCAGGGTATTACGATTCCCACGCTGGAGGAGGTGTTTCGGGCGTTTCCGCAGATGTGGATTAATGTGGATATTAAGCAGAGTGAGCCGGGGATTGTACGGCCGTTTGCCAACCTCATTCGCCAATATAACATGACCGATAAGATGATGGTTGGCTCGTTTGATGGGCGTACTGTGGCTGAGTTCCGCCGTGAATGTCCACAGGTGGCGGCAGCGGCCACGGAGAATGAGGCCAGGCTCTTGTTTGGGTTGAGCAAGGCGGGTTTGGAGCGGTTGTATTGGGGAAGGGCGCAGGCGATGCAACTGCCGGAGTATGAGGGGCGGATTCATGTGGTAACGCCCCGTTTTGTGGCGGCGGCGCATCGGGTGGGAACGGCCGTTCACGTTTGGACGGTGGATGAGGTAGCCGATATGCAGCGCATGATTGATATGGGTGTGGATGGCCTGATGACTGATTACCCCGACCGATTGTTGAAACTGCTGGGGCGGTTGAGTTAAGAAAGGGCCACGCCCTTAGAAACGAACAAGGCCAGGCGGGAGGATGCCTGACCTTGTTCCGTAGAGAGGAGAGATGAAGAAGAGGAGGAGAAAGGAAATGAGAAAGTTGCCTGGAAGCAGCCGTGCCTGATCAGGCAGCATTACCAAACTTCTTGGGTAAAACTCCGCTGCCAGTTCATCAAGTTGGATAAAGCTGGATAAGCTGTTAAATCGAGTTGAAGGGGGGTGACAGAGGCGAAGTTGTTGGCGAGTGCGCCCACATCGGTGCCTTCTTCGGCGATGCCGGTGGGGCTGTCGCCGCCAATCCAGTAGTAGTCGCGGCCACGCGGGTCTTGCCGCCGCTCCAGATGGTCGCGGTAGACGCGCAGCCCCTGTCGGGTGTTGCGGATGCCGCGCAGAGCGTGGGCGGGGACGTTGGGGACGTTGACATTTAGGAAAACGCCTTTGGGTAAGCCTGTCTCGCTGATGGTGCGCACGACGAGGCGAGCGATGCGGGCGGCGGAGCTGAAGTCCAGCTCGTGGGCTTCTACGCGGTTGCCATCCAGAGAAACTGCTATGCCGGGGATGCCCCAGATGATGCCTTCCATAACGGCCGTTACCGTGCCCGAATACGTCACATCATGTCCTAAATTAGCTGCCGGATTAATCCCGGCCACAATCATGTCAATGGGCTGATCCAGCAAGCCCATAACGGCCAGGGCCACGCAGTCTGAGGGTGCGCCATCGCTGGCATAAGCCAGGCTGCCATCGGCCAGAAGAACTTCCTTGACTCGTAACGGCCGATGCAACGTTTTGACATGACCACCGCCTGACCAGTCCCGATCGGGGGCGACAATGGATACATCGCCACAGTGGCGCATGGTCTCGGCAAGGGCCTGCAGACCAGGTGCATGAACGCCGTCATCGTTTGTCACAAGAATGTGCATATCTGTTTCCTTCAAAACATTGTAGTGGGATAGTCCTGCCCAACTACATCATCTGTTTTTTCTGCTTATTGATATGAAGTGTAACGTGGTTTGGTTAACATCTGTTTAACTGGTTGTTACGGCTTTGCTAACAGCCTGTAAACGAAAGAGGTTTCATCAAAATTAAGTTAATGATGTAGGACGATAGTACTATTCTTGTGTATAATATAATGGATATTGATGAAACACTTCTTTGGAAGTAGCTACTAACCCTCCGGGAGGTTTCAGTCGAGACCTTTATTCTGGAAATAAACCTCCTGGAGGAGCATCTCAGACAGACTTAGTAGTTACCTTTGGAAGACGGTTGTAATAAACGACAAATTGTATCGTTTACCAGACTGATCCTAACCGCACTAGTAGTTTGCAGAGTGTAATTAGTTAACCCGTCTAGGAGACAGGTATGTCTAAGACACCTACATTTCAGGAACTGCTAGCAGATTTTTCAGAACGTGCTTTTATCGGCCGTCATACATATCTGGCTCTGTTTCACCATACGTTTGTTGCGCCTCGGCCCCCGTTTCTGATTTTGAATATTTATGGGGAAGCGGGCATGGGCAAGACGATGCTGCTGCATGAGCTGGGCTATATTGCGCATGGGTATGATGTGTTAACGGCCGTTACCAATGCCAACTATCCCACCATCAGCCAAACCATACGCCACATCGTGCAGCAGTTCGGCGGCCATCCACACCTGTTCTCCCATATGGCCCGCAGCGATAACGAATCTGAGTTAAGCCGCCACTTCGTCACCGATCTAGACCAACTGGCTCACCAGCAGCGTCTGGTCATCTGTTTTGATGGCTATGAACAGGCATCGCCCGCGCTGGATAATTGGCTGCGTCATCTGTTGGTGGGTGAATTTGGCACATTTAGCAGCCAGGTGCTATTTGTCATTGCCAGCCGCGAGCCATTGGGGCAGGCATGGCTCACATTTCGCCGCGCTCTGCACCAAATTGAGCTAGAGGCGTTTAACCAGCATGAAGCTCATGCCTATCTGCAACAGGCGCAGGTTACAGATGCCAAAACCGTGTCGCAAATAATCAAAATCTCCAAAGGTGTGCCGCGCACTCTGGCGATGTTGGTTTCGCAATATCAGCAGTTAGCTGACAGTACCGTCTTGTGGCAGCGCGGGCGCGGGCATTTTGAGGCCAAAGCGTTTCCTCATGCGTTGGTGGAATTCAGCCGTGCCATTGAACTGCAGCCAGAGAACGATTATCTATACCATTGGCGGGGCCGGACTTATTGGGAAGCGGAGAATCATACTTCAGCGTTGGCTGATTTTTCGCGGGCGATTGAGCTACAGCCGAACCGCGTTACCTATTATCATTGGCGGGGGGCTGCCTACCGCAAAGCGCATGATTATGCGGCGGCGGTGGCCGATTTTTCGCGGGCGATTGAGTTGCAACCGAATGATGGTAATAACTATTGGGCGCGGGGGTATACCTATCGTGAGGCGCATAATTATAAAGCGGCCGTTTACGACTTCTCCAAAGCGATTGAACTACAGCCGGATAATATCAACTTTTATTACTGGCGTGGCCGTTCCTATTTGGAAATGAAGGATATGGAGCACGCCTGGGCCGATTTTGTGCATATTAAGGATGTGCTGCGGCAAAAGCATAAGACGGCCGTTTACAAGAATGGTCATTCGTAAAGTGTAAAACGTAATTTTACGTTTTACACTTTACACATTTTGCGCTCCCCTCTCGACTCCTATAAACTCCATCTTTGATGATAAACGGTAAATTATTCTTAAAACGCGGACGGGAAAAACCCGTCCTGAATCGGCACCCCTGGGTTTTTTCGGGGGCCATTCAGCATGTAGATGGGGAGCCGGAACCGGGTGATTTGGTGCAGGTGGTGGAGGGGAACGGCCGTTTTCTAGCCACCGCCCTCTACAACCCCCACTCCCAAATACAAGGCCGCATCCTCACCTGGTGGGATGAAGCCATAGACGAAGCCTTCTGGCGTGGCAAAATCGAAAGGGCTTTGCGCCATCGTGCCGCCCTCAAGCTGGAGCCAGCTACCAACGCCTATCGCCTCATCAACGCCGAAGCCGACGGCCTGCCGGGGCTGGTGGTGGACAAGTATGGCGATTTTTTGGTCATGCAGTGCCTCACCTTTGGCATGGACAGCCGTAAAACGATGCTGGCACAGCTGCTGGCCGAGTTGGTGCAGCCGCAGGGCATCATCGAACGCTCTGATGTGGATGTGCGCCAGAAAGAGGGGCTGGCGCAGGTGACAGGCGTTTTGTGGGGCGAAGAGCCAACGGCCGAAGTGGTGATTCACGAGAATGGACATTCGTTTGGTGTGGATTTGCTGGCAGGGCATAAGACGGGTTTTTATTTGGATCAGCGGGAGAACCGAACGGCCGTTGCCCAGCCCCACCACGTCGCCAAAAAAACCATCATAAACGCCTTCGCCTACACGGGCGGCTTTGCCATTTATGCCGCGGCTCACGAAGCAGCAGCCATCATCAACATAGACAGCTCCATTCCGGCGCTGGAGCAGGCCGAGCGCAACATGGCGCTGAACGGCTTTGAGCGTCCGCAGGACGAATATATTGCGGGCGATGTCTTTGAGGTATTGCGCTATTATCGCGAAGAGGGTCAGCAGTTTGATATGATCATCCTCGATCCACCCAAATTCGTTCATAGCCAGCGCGATTTAGAGCGAGCCAGTCGCGGCTACAAGGATTTGAACTTGCAAGCCTTACATTTGCTACGCCCTGGCGGGGTACTGGCAACCTTTTCCTGCTCTGGTTTGGTGAGCGCGGACTTATTCCAAAAGATAGTATTTGGCGCGGCTGTGGATGCTCAACGCGAAGTGCAAATCATGCAATCCCTCAGCCAACCTGCCGACCATCCCGTGTTGCTCAGTTTCCCCGAGTCAGCCTACTTAAAAGGGCTGCTTTGCCGCGTATGGTAAGTCTTTAATTGTCAGACTAATGACCCAACTCGCCAACAAGCCAACCCTTGTTTTACTGCATCCAGGCGGTGTTTTACACAGCGTTTGGATGCCTTTTATCCGTCGTTGGCAAAGTCAATACCACATCCTTGCTCCTGACCTTCAGCCGCAACAATTGCTGTCTATTTCCCAGTTAGCCGCTCAAGTCGCTGCGCTTATTCAAAGCGAGACTCGTCGGCCTGTTTGGCTAGTGGGGGCATCTTTAGGGGCGAATGTGGCTCTGCAAATTGCCACGACCATGCCCCATCAAGTGGCTGGGCTTGTTCTTGATTCGGCGCAGGTTGGTGGTGTACCACCAACGGCCGTTCGCCGTGCCATCCAGATTGTAAAAATCCTAGTCAAACTCATCCCCCAAAGACTTGTTACTCGGTTGCTCCTCACCCAATTTAAGGGGTATGAAACGGCCGATCAACTTCTCATCCGCCAAGAACTCAACCAGGTAGGCAAGATAGGTTTTATCAATCACATCGAAGCCCACTTTGATTATGATGTGTCCCACAGCCTTAACCAAATTCAAGTGCCAACCCTCATTCTTGCTGGCGAAAAAGATAGATTGACCCAAACTGGTGAACCAAACAAACTGCAAACAGGCATCCCCGCTGCCCAATTAATCATCATTCCGCAGGCTGGTCATGTCACTTTCCTAACCGAGCCAGCTAGGTTCCAACAGGCCGTCACCGATTTTCTGTTACATTCAAGGGAACGGGAATGAATTGGCAGCGGCAAGGAGAAGGTAGCGGGGCAAAATTTTGCGCCGCTACTGAATTTGCCCCTCACCAAAGTTCCCATTATACTGCCCGCCGCCTATGAAAATAAAACGATTGATACTCCAGGGTTATAAGACATTTGCCACGAAGACAGAGTTTCTGTTTGACGAAGGCATGACGGCCGTTGTTGGCCCCAACGGCAGCGGCAAGAGCAATATCGCCGATGCCATTCGCTGGGTGTTGGGTGAGCAGAGCTACAGCACCCTGCGCGGCAAGCGCACGGTGGACATGATTTTTGCGGGCAGCCAAAGCCGAGCGCGGGCGGGTATGGCCCAGGCCATTTTGACGCTGGACAACAGTGATGGCTGGCTGCCGATTGATTACACGGAGGTGGAAATCGGCCGTCGCGCTTACCGTGACGGGGGCAACGAGTACATCCTGAATGGACAGAAGGTGCGTTTGAAGGATGTAATGGATTTGCTGGCGACCAGCGGGCTGGCCGAACGCACTTACACCATTATTGGGCAGGGCTTGGTGGATCAGGCGCTGTCCTTGAAGGCTGATGAGCGGCGGGCTTTGTTTGAAGAGGCGGCGGGCATTACCCATTACAAAAACCGCCGCGCCGAAACTCTGCGCCGTCTGGCGGATACGCAGCACAATTTGGAGCGGGTGCATGATATTTTGAATGAGATTCGGCCGCGTCTGGCTTCGTTGAAGCGGCAGGCGACCCGCGCTAAGAATTATGAGCAGGTGGCGGAGGATTTGCGGGAGCATTTGCGCATCTGGCATGGCTTTAAGTGGGAGCAGGCGAAAGCTAATTTGCGCCATGCGCGGGCGGTGGCGGTGGAGTCGGAGAAGGGGTGGCAAGACGGCCGTCACAAGCTCCTGGTGCAGCAGGCCAATGCCGACGACTTGCGCCGGCAGGTGAACCGCTGGCGGGGCAAGGTGGAGGAGACGCAGACGCAGCGGGATGAACTGCGGGAACAGTTGGCGAAGGCGCGGCGGGAAGCGGCCGTTTTGGCTGAACGGCGCACTTCGATTGAGCGGCAGTTGGCGGAGGTGGCGCAGGATTTGCCCCAGTTGCAGGTGCTGCAAACGGCCGCTCAAACTGAACTGAATGCTGCTTTGGCCGAATTGCAAACGGCCCAGGCTGAACTGCGTGAGCGGCAGGGCGAGTGGCAGCAATTCAACACGACTTACGAGGCGCAGCAGGCCGAAATTAAACGCCAGCAGCAGCTAGTCAATCAGTTGGCGCAGCGGCGGCAGGAGACGCAGACGCGGCTGGCGCAGGCACAGGGGCAGGTGAGCCAGTTGCAGGAGCGGCTGGCGGAGCGAGAGGCGAGGGGCGAGGGGGGAGAGGCGAGAGGCGAGGATGAGTTGGTGGTTTTGGAGAAGCGGGTGGGGGAGGTGACGGCCGTTTTCCAATCTGCGCAGCAAAAATTGGATGAGTTGCAGGGGCAGCGGGCGGCGGTGCAAAAGGATCGCTCGGCCCTGATTGGGCAGTTGAAGTCGCTGCGCGGGGAGTTGGGCAAGCTGGAAGGGCAGTTGAACCAGCAGCGGCGGGAGTTGGCGCGGCTGGAAGCGAGAGCCGAGATGCTGGATCAAATGCGCGGTGGCGAGACGGGCAAGTTGCAAGTGCCGATTGTGGGGCAGTTGGCCCGTTTTTTGACGATACCGGATGAGTACCAGACGGCCGTTTCGGCTGCTTTAGGTGAACAGTTAGCCACGCTGCTCGTGGAGGATGAGGATCAGTTGTGGCAGTTGGTGGCGGCGGTGAAGGGGGGGGTAACGGCCGTTGCTGTGGATAACATTAAGACCTCCGAGGTTTTCAAAACCTCGGAGGTCTCAGGCAAGAGCGTCATCGGCCGCGCCAGCGAGTTGGTGCAGGTGGAGGCGCGGGCGCGGGCGGTGGCCGATTTGCTGCTGGGCAATGTGTGGATTGTGGAAGATGCGCAGGCGGCATATGATGTGGCTTGTGAGTTGGCGGTGGTGCCAACTCCCGTTGGCCTAACGGCCGTTGCTCTGGATGGCTTTGTGGTGCGGGCGGGGGGGCTGGTGCAGACAGACGGCCGTTCGGCACAGAACAATATTTTGGCGCGGGAACAAGCGTGGCGTGAGGCGCAAACGGCCGTAAAAAGCCAGCAAAAGGCAGTCAAATCAGCCGAGAAGGAAGCGGCCGACCAGCAGAAGGCCATCCAAAAGCAGCAGGCGCAGGTGGATGAGATGCAGGCTGAGGAGCAGCGGCTGGGCAAAGGTCTGAATGAGGCGTTGGAGGCCATGAGCGCGGCGCAGCGGCAGGTGGATCGGACGCAGCAGCAGCGGGACTTTGTGGTGCGGCAGCGCGAGAATCAGGCGCAGGAAGCGGCACGATTGCGGCAGCGGGTGGCGGAGTTGCAAGCCTCTATTGGCGAGCATGAGGTGCGGCTGGTGACGGTGGCCGCCGAGTTTGAAGGGGCGCAAGCCCAGTTGGCGGCTTTGCCCGCAGCCGAGGCGCAGCAGCAGCGGCAAAGTTTGCGGCAGGATGTGGCCACGGCGCAGACAATTGTGGCGGGTCGGCAGGCGGTGGTGGACAGCCGCCGCGCCACGCTGAATCAGCTCGATACGCAGTGGCAGCGGCTGCAAGGGCGGCAGGCTTCATTGCAGGCACAGCAGGCGCAGTTGGCGCAGTCGGTGGCGACGGTGGACGAGCGGCGTTTGAGTGCTGAGTTAGCCAGGTTGGAGGCTGATTTGCAGCCTTATTTGGCGCGGTTGGCGGAGGCGCGGCAGGGGTTGCAGGGGTTGGAGGAGGAGACGGCCGTTCATCAACGCCATCTGCATGATTTGGAGACGCGCCATACCCAGGCACAAATTAAGCTGAGTCAGCAGGAGAGCCAGTTGGAAGGGTTGCTGGAGCGGATCAAGGCTGATTTGGGCATTGTGGCATTGGCCTATGATGAAGACCAGACAGGGCCGACGCCGCTGCCCATCGGCGAGGTGGTGGAGCAACTGCCGCAGGTGGACGAACTGCCGGAGGATATTGAGAACACCATTCACCATTATCGGGGGCAGATGCAGCGCATGGGGGCCATTAACCCGGACGCGCCGCAGGAGTATGAGGAGACGCAGACGCGCCATGATTTCTTGGAGCAGCAGGTGGCTGATTTGACGCAAACAGATGCCCAACTGCGGGAGATTATTGCGGAGTTGGATGGCCTGACTTCGCGGGCGTTTAAGGAGACGGTGGAGCGGGTGAATCTGGTCTTTGGCGATACGTTTACGCAGTTGTTTGGCGGCGGCTCGGCGCAGTTGGTGCTGACAGACCCGGATGATTTGACGATTAGTGGGGTGGATATTTTGGCGCGGCTGCCGAATCGGCGGGAGCAGGGGTTGGGGTTGTTGTCGGGGGGGGAGAGAAGCTTAACGGCCGTTGCCCTCATCTTCTCTCTGCTCAAAGTGTCGCCCACGCCTTTTTGCGTGATGGACGAGGTGGATGCGGCTTTGGATGAGGCTAATATCAACCGCTTCCGCGACTTGCTGCGCGAACTGTCTATCAGGACGCAGTTTATTGTGATTACGCACAACCGAGGCACAGTGCAGGCAGCGCAGACGTTGTATGGCGTGAGTATGGGCAGTGACAGTGCCAGCCAGGTGATTTCGATGAAGCCGGAGGAGTATATTAAGCAGGCGCCGTTGTTGTAGGGGACTACAGCGGATGGGGGAAAGGAACGGATGGGGGAGTAAGCTGCAAGTTTGTCCTGTACTTGATGGTGGATTTTGGGGTGGATTGCTATGGGTGATGCTGAATGATTGGCTGGTGGGTTGGCAAGACATGAAGCGGTTGAGACCGCCTATGTCGGCCAGGACAATGATGACGGTGGTGCCTCTGTTAACCCCATAAAGAAGCCGCCACAAAGCAGTAAAAAGGGAGTGAAAAGAGATGAGAAGGTGGGCAGAGTGAGGTATGATTAGGGAAATTACTCGTGGATTTGAAGTTGGAAGTTGTGTGGTTTCCAATCTGCAATCTCATGAAGGAGGCTTCCCATGCTTGCGAAACGATGGATAAAGGTAGTAGTAGCGGTAGGAGTGGCGTTGGTGTTGGTAACGGCCGTTTACGCCAGTACCTATCAAGTCAAGAAAGGCGACACCCTGTACGGCCTCGCCAAACAGTTCAAAACAACCGTTAACGACATTGCTGCGGCCAACAACATTGCCAATCCCAACCTCATTTACGAAGGCCAGATATTAGAAATACCCGATGGCACGAGCAACCCCGTTCCCACCCCCGCCCCTCAGCCACCGACAACGCCGCCACCAACCAGTGGTACGTACACCGTTAAACCGGGGGACAGCCTCTTCCGCATTGCGCTCCAATTTGGCACAACCGTCTCGGCCATTGTGCAGGCCAACAATATCCTCAATCCCTCCCTCATCTATGTAGGGCAGGTTCTCATTATCCCTGGTGGCACAGGTTCAACGCCGCCGCCAACCAATCCATCGCCGAACAGCGGCCTGGCATTGGGCGGGCAAAGTCATGGTTTTGATCATGTAGATTTGATGAAACAGGCTGGCATGAGCTGGATTAAAATTCAGTATAAATGGTCGCCGGGTGATGATGCTAACAGCCTGGCTGCCCGCATTCAGGCGGCCCATGACAATAATCTCAAAATCTTGCTTTCCATTACCGGGGCCAATACGTACCCGGCTGCGGGCAGCCTTGACTTTGGCGGTTTTGTTAGCTTTGTGGGCAATGTGGCGGCGCTTGGCCCAGATGCCATTGAAGTGTGGAATGAGATGAATATTGATTTTGAATGGCCGGCTGGTGAAATCAGCCCCGCTACCTACGTCAACAGTATGCTGCGCCCGGCGTATAATGCCATCAAAGCGGCCAATGCTAATGTGATGGTTATCTCAGGTGCGTTAGCCCCGACGGGTTTTGACAATGGGCATAATGCCTGGGCGGATGATCGCTATCTGGCGGGGATGAATGCTGCGGGGGCGGCGAGTTATATGGATTGTGTGGGGGTGCATCACAATGCGGGGGCGACGGCGCCGAATATGTTTACGGGGCATCCTGGCGGCACGCATTATAGCTGGTATTTCCGGCCAACGTTGGATCTGTATTATGGCAGTTTTGGTGGGGCCAGACCGGTCTGTTTTACTGAGTTGGGTTATCTGTCGCCGGAAGGTTTTCCGGGCCTCTCGTCTAATTTTGGCTGGGCGGCGGATACGTCGGTGCAGGAACATGCCCAGTGGCTGGGGGATGCGGTACGCTTTGCTAAGAGTACGGGGCATGTGCGGTTGTTGATTGTGTTTAATGTGGACTTTACGGAATATGATGTGAATGGCGATCCACAGGCGGGTTATGCTATACTGAGACCTGATGGCAGTTGTCCTGCCTGCGCGACGTTAAGTGCGGCGATGAACGGCAGTTAAGCCTAATTCTCATCAACGTGCATCAGCCTCCTACGGGACAACTCGTGGGAGGCTTTTTTGTTGGGAAGAGGTAATTGGATAATTAGGCGATTGATGGTAATGACCAAAGGAGTTTGATATGAAAGTCAGCACGATTTTATCGAAGAAGGGTGGCAGTATTGTTTCTATTCGACCGGAGCAGACGATTCGGGAAGCGGTGCAACTGCTGGCCCGGCACCGGATTGGGGCGTTGGTGGTGTTGGCGGAAAACGGCCGTCTCGCGGGCATCCTCTCTGAACGAGACATCATCTGGAAAACGGCCGAAACCGAAGCTCCGCTCGATCTACCCGTAAGCGAAGTTATGACCCAAAGCGTTATCACTGGCGTACCCCAAGATGAAGTGATGTCGGTGGCGCATTTGATGACCGAACGCCGTTTCCGCCATCTGCCCATCCTGGACGGCGACCGACTCATCGGCATCATCTCCATCGGTGATGTCCTCAAAATGCAGCGCGATCATTATCGCGGCGAGATAGATACGTTGGAAACCCAAATGTTGGCGGAGCCTGTTTCGTGAGCTTTGTCTGAATTAGAGTATAAAAACGTCACTTTACGGATGGCCTCAATCGGCATACCCTACCACCGAATTTTTACCCATTAACATTGTAACTACTAACGTTGTCGAGAGACCCGAAGGGTTTTATCTTTGGTAGCCAAACCCTTCGGGTCTTGGTAGTTACGAAACATTATCTCTAAGTAGGCGCGGCAGTTCGTCTGTGTTCTTGATAGACAGCGTGAGGTCGCGGCTGCAATTTTGTAGGAGTAACTTATGTCTCAACCTGGTTCCCACGATAATCCCCTGCGCGTAGCCATTATTGGCGCGGGGCCTGCTGGTTTTTACACGGCCGAACGGCTTTACAAGGAGAAAAATCTGCACGTTCAAGTAGATATGTTTGACCGCTTGCCCACGCCTTTTGGCTTGGTGCGGGCGGGTGTGGCTCCCGATCACCAAAAGATCAAGTCTGTGACCAAAGTATTTGAGCGGGTTGCGGCCAAACCGGGCTTCCGCTTTTTTGGCAATGTGACTTTGGGCGAAGATGTTTCGGTGGAGGAACTGCGCCACTATTATCATCAAATTGTCTACACAACGGGGGCGCAAACGGATCGTTCCTTGAACATTCCAGGCATTGACCTGACTGGCAGCCATGCGGCGACGGAATTTGTGGCCTGGTATAACGGCCATCCCGATTATCGTGATTACCAATTTGACCTCTCTCAGGAAAATGTGGTGGTGATTGGCATTGGCAATGTGGCGGTGGATGTGGCGCGTATTTTGTGCCGCACGCCGGAGGAGTTGAAGGAAACGGATATTGCCGATTATGCGCTGGAGGCGCTGCGCCATAGTAAGGTGAAGCATGTCTATATGCTGGGGCGGCGTGGCCCGGCACAGGCGGCTTTTACGCCTGTAGAGGCGAAGGAGTTGGGCGAAATGATGGGAGCTGATGTGCATGTTTTGCCGGAGGAGGCTGAACTGGATGAGCTGAGTCAGGCTTCGTTGGCGGAGGCGGACCGGGGTACGACCCGGAATGTGGAGATTGTGCAGGAGTTTGCGGAACGGCCGTCTACGGGCAAACCACGCCAACTGACTATTCGTTTTATGGTTTCGCCGACGGAATTATTGGGGGATGAGCAAGGGCAGGTGACGGGGGTGCGTATAGCCAAAACGGAGCTTTATAAGACGGATGCTGGCTCTTTGCGTTCGCGCAGTACAGATAAGACGGAAGTTTTGCCTGCTGGTCTGGTTTTCCGTTCGATTGGGTATCGTGGTGTGCCTTTGCCGGGTGTGCCTTTTAATGAAAGTTGGGGTGTGATTTTGAATGAAGGGGGCCGAGTGATTGATGCGGAGACGCAGCAGCCGGTGGTTGGTGAATATACGGCTGGCTGGATTAAGCGCGGCCCCAGCGGGGTGATTGGCACGAATAAGCCGGATGCGGCGGAAACAGCGGAGCGTATGCTGGAAGATTTGGCGGCTGGCTCTACATTGCAGCCTGCCCATCCTGACGCGGAGGCATTTGCCGCTTTCATTGGTGAACGGCAGCCGCAATATGTCTCGTTTGCCGATTGGCAAAAGCTGGATGAACTTGAACTGGCGAATGGTGTCGCGCAAGGGCGGCCACGCCTGAAGTTTGTGCGTGTGGCTGATATGTTGGCGGCGTTGGGTAAATAGGTTATAGAGAGTAAAACGTAAAACGTAAGAATGCTTACGTCTTACGTTTTATGTTTTACGAGTGTATGGCTGATCAAGTTATTATTTATACCGATGGGGGAGCTGATCCGAATCCGGGTATTGGGGGGTGGGCGGCTGTTTTGCAGTTTGGTGACCATGAAAAGGTGCTGACGGGGCATGATCCGCAGACGACGAATAATCGGATGGAGCTGCAAGCCGCGATTGGGGCGTTACAGGCTTTGAAACGGCCGTGTGTTATTGAATTCCACACCGACTCTGAGTATTTACGGAAGGGCATTACGGAATGGATTGAGAAGTGGGCGGCTAAGGGTTTCCGCAAGGGCGGGAAGCCAATTCCAAACGCCGATCTTTGGCAGACGCTGTGGCCGCTGACGAAGGCGCATGAGATTGAGTGGCATTGGGTGCGAGGTCATGCGGGCAATCCGCTGAATGAGCGGGTGGATGATCTGGCACGGCAGGCGCGGCTGGCTATTACGCCAGAGGAGGAGTTGTCGGCAACGATGCCGCGTTTGTATGTGCGGGCTTCGTGTAAAGGGAATCCGGGGCCAGGCGGCTGGGGGGTGGTGTTGGAACGAGGGGAGGAGACGGAGCAGTTGAGTGGGTCGGTGCCGAATACGACGAATAATCGCATGGAGATAACGGCCGTTATCGAAGGGCTGCTGCTTATTCCCCCAGGCGGCGCTGTGCAGATATTCACAACTTCTGACTATCTCTTTCAGGGAGCCACACGCTGGATTCTTGGTTGGCGAAAAAACAATTGGCAGAAAAAAGATGGGCAGGCCGTGGCGAATGCAGACTTATGGCAGGCGTTGGATCAGCAGTTGGCCCATTATAAAGTGCGCTGGATCAACGCAAAAGGGCAGGATATACCTGCCCTTTCAGAAGCCAGCCAAATAGCGGCTGAGGCGAGAGATGTGGTCTAGTCGGCGTTGCGTATAAAGCGGCAAGTTGCGTGCAAAAATCCAAAATCCCCGGTTGGTGGCATCAATTCCATTAATTCAATAATTTCAAAAACATGCCCATCAAAAACAACCTCATCACCAATATGGGGTTCGTTATCTACATTGATGATTGCGCCTGAATGTTTGCCGCCTTCGACCACATAACTAACCTTATAATAAGTAACCTCCTCACTCATAGCGCACTCCTATAATTCTGTTAAGTTTCGATGTCGTAGTTTGAAGGCTAAATCAATCGCTAAATTACGCATGACGACAAAGCCAATATGATTGTTTTGGTGACATAGATTGTTGAAATTTTCATTGGCGATGCGATATAAAGTGGCCCCTTTTTTGGTGGCACGAACAGAGGCTGACCGATAGCCCTGGTCAATTAGAGCCATTTCGCCGATAACCTGCCCTTTGCCTAAAACGACCAAACTGCGGGCGTTGTCCATCCCCTCAATGAATACTTCAGCGGCACCATCGGCAATGATGTACATGCCCGTGCCAGTTGTGTTTTGTTGGATGAGCAGTTCGTCTGGCTCAGCCTGTTTTTCTTCGCAGATGGCTGCAATTTGTTCTAATTCAGAGGCATTGAGAGTAGTGAAAAGTTGAACTCTTTTTAGTAATTTTGCTACGGACATTGGGAACCTCCTGTAGATGTTGCTCCATTCAGTGATGAACATCTTGGTTAAATTGGGAAGAACGCAGAAAATGTGGGTTGACAATTGTCAATGTATTGGTAAAATGCGCCTCACCTAGCCGAAGTGGCGAAATTGGCAGACGCGCTACGTTCAGGGCGTAGTGAGCTTACGCTCATGTGGGTTCGAGTCCCACCTTCGGCATTTTCCAAGCCTGACCCGATGGTCAGGCTTTTTTTTGTTAACTTGTTGAATTTTTTTTAATCTCCTCTCTTAATTCCTGACATTTTGACAAAAGATAGAGATTACGTCAACTATTTGGATAACTCTTGATTGTTTCTTTGAGAAATCTGCTGCCAATTGTATAATGGTGACATAACTCTGAGGAGACACAAGGGGTATTTTATGCTTATTTTTGTGATTGCAGTAGGCGCGGTGATGTTGCCCATTCTTTTGGGTGGAGTTTTGGCTCTGGGTACGTCACGGCTAGATACAGTGGTAACGAATGCGAAAGAGGAAGTTGAGAATCAAGGTAAAGGGTATAACCCGGCTTTGACGCTTGGACACAAGATTAAGGTGGGGCTGGAGCCAGAGGCTCAACTGAAGGAAGCTCGCTTGCTGGCGGCGCAAAAGGCGGCATCTTTGCCGCGTGGCTCTAATATGCGTATCGGCCGTTTGGGACAATCCACGTTGAAGACGGCCGGTAAGGCACTGAACGATGACCCCTGGACGACGGTTAAGATTGCTCAGTTTCATGGGTTTGATGGCGCGAAGTTGGGTACGGGGGCAGCGGCGGCGGCTCCGGCAGCGGTAGGTGTGGCGGCGGGAACGGCCGTTGCGGCTCCCAGTGGCAAAATAAAGCTGGTGCCAGGCAAAGATTACGAGCATGTGGCTGTTACGACCAGCATGTCTGGTGCGGAAAAGCGTCAGGCGCGGATTGCCAATGCCAAGGCCAAATCGAAGGCGTATAAGGCGGCCAAAGCGGCGCGGGAGGCTGCGGGTGGTGTGCCTGTGGCCGCAGCCGTGGCGGCTCCGGTGGCGGCTGCACCTGTGGCTGCAGCGGCTCCGGCTATGCCAACAGGTATTCCTGAGCCAAGCTATATTGATATTACGGATGATATGTCGCCGGATGAATTGCGGAAGGCGCGAATCCATAACTCGAAGGAGAAGTCTAAATATAACAAGGCTTTGAAGGCGGCTGGTTATGATCCTAGCGCGGTTGAGGCTGGGGAAGTTGTGGTGCCAGCGGCAGCGGCGGTTCCAGTGGCGGCGGCTCCGGTGGCGGCACCTGCTCCAGCGGCAGCGGCTCCTTCGGGTGCGCCGGATCCGGCGCTGTTGGCTTCTGTGCCAGCCCCTGACTATATTGAAGTTACGGACAGTATGTCGCCGGATGAGATTCGTCAGGCGAGGATTCACAATTCAAAGGCGCGTTCGGCTTATAATAAGGCGCTCAAAGCAGCGGGTATTGATCCGAAGAGTGTTGAATAGATAGATTGAGATAGTTTGTTTGGCAAACGGCCGTTTATCAGATTAGTGGTGATAAACGGCCGTTTTTTGTTTCGTGAATAGTCCCTTTGTCCTAATTGCCTGTGAGGGCAGGTCAGACTAAAATCAACGCCCTTAGTTATGAGTGAACATTTTGGGAGAATTCTCGTCGTAGATGATGTTCGGTTAATGCGCACCACCTTTGCTGCCAGTTTACAAGAAGCCGGTTACGATGTGGACATGGCCGAGAATGGCTTGCAAGCCATGGAAATGATGCGCAAACATCCCTTCGACCTTATTTTGCTTGACCTGATTATGCCCGAAATGGATGGGTATCAGGTATTGGCGGCTATGAAAAGCCACCAAAAGCTGCGTAATATTCCAGTTGTGGCCGCTTCGGCGATGGGTGATATGGACAGTGTGGTGCGCTGTCTGGAAATGGGAGCGGTAGATCATTTAGACAAGCCTTTTGATCCCGAAGTGCTGCTGGCCAAGGTTAAATATGTGCTTGAGCATCACCGCCAGCAGGTGGAACTGCAAAAATTGGTGAGAGAGCTGAACACCAAAAATGAAGTTCTGGCACAAGAGATTAAACAGCGCCGACAAGTTGAATCTGCGTTGCAGATGGCTTTGGTGAAAACGGAAGCCCTTTATCAAGTTACTAGTTCTTTAATTGCGTTTGATAATTTAGCCAATCTCTTGCAAACGATTACAGATAATGTGGCTGAGGCTCTGCCCGCAGACCGTGTGCTGTTGCTAACGTTTGATTTTGAGAAGCGTGATGTGACGAATTTTGTGCAGGGGGGGCCGGGAGTGAGGCAAATTGTGCATCTGACGTTTGAGCAGCAGATGGAAGGGCTAAATGGATGGGTTCTGAGCAATTTGAAGCCAGCTTTGGCTTTGAAGGGTGCGCCGGATCCTCGGGTGGCTGAGGATGTGCAAATGCGGCGGCGGGATTTGGATATTGGCTCGGTTATTGTGGTGCCGTTGCAGTATGGGGATAAGGCGGTGGGGACGCTGACGGCTATTAATCGTCTGGATCAGCCTGATTTTACGGATCAGGATGTGGCTTTGATGGTGGCGATGAGTAATCAGGCGGTGATTGCTATTGAGAATGCCCGGTTGTATGAGGCGGAACGGCAGCGTAGTTTGGAATTGCAAACTCAGAATGAGGAGCTTGATTCGTTTGCGCACACGGTGGCGCATGATTTGAAGAATCCTATTAGTGCGATTGTGGGTTATGCTTATCTTTTGGTGAAGAAGTATCATCAGGTGTTGGATGATGAGGCGGTGGGATATCTGAGTATGATTGAGAAGCGCAGCCAAAAGATGAGCAATATTATTAATGAGCTGCTGCTGCTTTCGCGGGTGCGTAAGGCGGAGGTGGAGAATCGGCCGTTGGATATGGGGAGTATTGTGGGGGAGGTATTGCAGCGATTAACACCGATGATTGAGGAGTATGAGGGGGAGATTACGCTGCCAGATCAGCATTGGCCAACGGCCGTTGGGTATGCCTCATGGGTTGAAGAGGTGTGGATCAATTATGTCAGTAATGCTATTAAGTATGGGGGCCGGCCGCCGTGCATGGTGTTGGGGGCTACTGAGCAAGCTGATGGGCTGGTGCGTTTTTGGGTGCAGGATAATGGGCCGGGATTGTCGGTAGAGGCGCAAACTCGGTTGTTTACTCCTTTTGAAAGGTTGGATCAGGTGAGTTTAGAGGGGCATGGGCTGGGTCTGTCCATTGTCCATCGCATTATTACCAAATTGGGTGGTAAGGTGGGTGTGGAGAGTGAGGCGGGTAAGGGGAGTTGTTTCTGGTTTGCGCTGCCCAAGGTTAATTTTTAGGATTGAGTGTGCTGTAGGCGGAGAAGCGAGCGTCTAAGGCATCTAGTTTTTGCCCTAAGGAGGCGGCTATGTTGCGCATGACTTTGACGCCGATGCGGGGGTAGCGGCTGATCAGGTTCTCGAAGTCGTCGTGGTTGAGGGCGATGAGTTGGATGGGGGTGGCGGCAACGGCCGTTGCGTTGTGCGGTTTCTGTGACACCAGCGAAATCTCGCCTAAAAAATCACCTGGCTGCACATGGCCGACAAGCATATTGTGATCGGCCGATAAAATATCCATCATGCCTTCCATAACCATATAAAACGTTTGGCCGCGTGCTCCGGCACGCAGCACCACTTCGCCTTCATCGTAACTTTTTACACGGCACAACCCGGCAATTTTGGCTAATTCACCTTCTTCCAGGCCCGCAAAAATCGGCATCTGTCGGGTGGCTTCATTTACGGCAATGCCCAGGCGTTTCTCTTCAAAACCTTTGCGCACGAGGTCAAACACTTCGCGGCTGCTGTCGGTCAAGTCCGCATCGTCAATGTCTAGAGGCACGTAGACTTTTGCCATCTTGATGGTGTCTAGGCGTTCCACTTCGTGGAAAACGAAGGAAGGGCAGTAGGCCACGGGCACAAACCCCAAATTGCTGAGGGTGCGTTGAATGTTGGGCCAATAGGCGCTGACGGTGATTTCGATGTATTCGGCGCGGTAAACTGTTTTGGCCCATGTGTCGAGTTCTTTTAGCAGAAAGCCAGCAATGTCGTTACGCAAATCTATCAGTTCTAAGACTTTGATGGAACGGCCGACCATATCAAAGGTAAAGCCAATGGCTCCTACGATATTGTCGCCTTCGCGGGCGACAAGGTAGCGAGAATTGCGTGATTCGAGCAGGAACAGGCCATAGCTGAGTTGCAGGTTGCCAAAGACTTGCCGCCGCGATAAACGGCCGCGTTCAATACGCAATAAATAGGGCAGCACAGACTCGCTCAGCTCTTCTACCTGAAAGTCTGTGCCTATGGCATAGCCTTCGGCATCCTCGATGATGATGAGATCGTTGGGGAGACCCATGTTTTCCAGGGCGAGCTGTGCCAGGAAGTAGACTTCGGGGATGACGCGGGGGTTGTTGCTGCGTAATTCTTGTGCGGGGCCAAAGAGTTTAGCCATCATGACGAGGCTTTCGCGCTGGTTGAGCAGCACTTTTTGGGGCAAAAAGCCGATGGGGCGTAGGCCGTATTTTTCGGAGATGATTTGGGCGTAGGGGTGGGCGGTGCGGCATTCGCTGAGGCCAAAATGGAGGCGGCGGTTGGCGAATTCTAGCCGTGCTTCCATGAGGGCGGAGCCGATGCCTTCGCCTCGTCCATCAGGGTCTACGGCTAAACGGCCGAATTCTCCACACAAATCGGAATATGCGCCTACCTCGAAGTAGACGGAGGCGGTTCCCAGCACTTTTCGGCCTACTTCGGCTAACAGGAAAAGGTAGCTGTCTTGATAAATGCTGCGTTTGAGCCATTCATCGTCATAAAACTCTTTGTAGGGATAATCTTCGCCATAACTGCGATAGAAGAGATCGCGCACGGCTGGTAAATCGGCCTCGGTGACCTGACGAACTTTGATGGGGGACTGCATAGAGCTTCTCCTGTGGTGACATGTGATGTGACCTGGGTACTATTCTATCCCAAAAATAGCTGCAAGGGGATATTTGTCTGGGTGGTTACGTGTTTGGGTGTAGATGGTATAATCGTTTGTGAGGCCACCTGGGTGAGGGGGTGACCGTCTTATGCTGCCTTGTGGCAAAGCTTTTTGAAAACCGAATGGAGGGATAGTTTTGCATGGTTGACTGGATTTGGTTGCGGAACTGGCGGGACGGTTGGCGGTGGCTGACCCAGCCAACGGATCGTGTTGTGGGCAGTGAGGCGCGGCAGAAGGCGCGTTTGTTGGCTTCGCTTTCTTTGGCTTTGTTGTTGTTGGGGAGTGGGGTGCTTATTGTGTGGATAACTGCGAACCCGTTGTTTGTGACGGCCCCTATGATTGCGGGTGGTACTATGGCGGCCTTGGCCATTGTTTATGGGCTGAGCCGCAGCCAATATTACCAAACGGGGGCTTTTTTGCTGGTTTTGGTGCTGCTGGTGATGGTGGTGATGGTTATTATGACGGCTCCCGGTTTGATGACGGAGCGGATGTTGGCGCTTATTTTTTTGGGGGCGGTGATTTTGGTGGCGGGGATTTTGATGCCGCTGCGGTTGACGATGGTGATTGTGGTGTTGTGTGTGGGGATAACGGCCGTTTTCCTGTTTCTACCGAACGTACCCTTTTCCACTGCTTATGCCTACCTGACATACATCATGGTTATGTCGGCCTTGTTACTGGTTACATTTAATATTAGCAACAGTTACTTGCACCGTTTACGAACCAGTGAAGAACGTTTTCGCCAATTAATCTTCGGGGCACCAGACGTTATTTATCTTTTTAACTTCTCGACAGGTGATGTCCAATTTGTGAATGCTGAGGAATTTCTGGGTTACAGTCTGGCAGAGTTGCAGCGGCCGGATTCGATTTTGCATCAGGTGCACCCCGATGATGTGGCTGAGGTTAGGGCTAATTGGCAGAGCTTGAGGGAGGGTGGAGAGGCATATAGACACGCTTTTGATTACAGAGTGCGGCACAAGTTGGGGCAGTGGGAATGGGTTCATAACCGCCTGACGGTTTTGCGGAAGATGGCTGATGGCAAGCCTCAAGAAGTTTTGGTGACGTTGACTCTGATAACGGAGATGAAACGAACGCAAGTTGCTTTGCAGGAAAGTGAGACGCGGCTGCGGTTGGTTATGAACCAGATTCCGGCTGTGATGTGGACGTTGGACAACGATTTGCGCTTTACATCTTCATTGGGCAGTGCGTTGAAAGGTATGGGTTTAATACCCAACCAAGCAGTGGGGACGACTATTTATGATTTTTTTGACGAACGGGATGATGATTTTGTACCCATTGCGGCGCATCGGCGGGCATTGGCGGGGGAGTCGCAGCGGTATGAGCAGGATTGGCGGGGGCGGGTTTACCAGACGTATGTGGAGCCGCTGCGGGATGATGAGGATTTGCAAATTGGGGTGATTGGGGTGGCTTTGGATGTTACGGAGCAGGTGAAAACGCAGAAGGCTTTGCAGCATGTGCAAAAGTTGGAGAGTCTGGGTATTTTGGCTGGTGGTATTGCCCATGATTTTAATAATCTGTTGGTGGCGATGATGATGCAGACATCGCTGGCGATGGGGAAAGTGCCGACGAGCAGTCAGGAGTATGGTCATTTGGAGAAGGCGATGCAGGCGGCGAATCGGGCGGCGGAGTTGACGCGCCAGATGTTGGCTTATTCGGGCCGGGGGAAGTTTGAGATTACGCATTTGCAGTTGAATTCGTTGATTGAGGAAAATTTGCATTTGTTTCAGGTGGCGATGCCGAAGTATGTGGATTTGCGGATGGAGTTGGCGGCTGATTTGCCGCGTGTTGAGGCGGATGCGGGCCAGATGCAGCAGGTGGTGATGAATTTGATTTTGAATGGGGCTGAGGCTATTGGGGAGCAGGGGGGGGAGGTAGTGGTCAGAACGATGACGCAGTGGGTGGATGATGAGAGGGAGGTGTTGAGGCAGTTTACGGGGGAGATGCTGGAGCCTGGTTTGTATGTGGTGTTGTCGGTGCGTGATTCGGGGAGTGGTATGGATGAGGGGACGATGGCGCGGATTTTTGATCCGTTTTTTACGACGAAGTTTACGGGGCGGGGGTTGGGGTTGGCTTCGGTGTTGGGGATTGTGCGGGGGCATCACGGGGGGATTGGGGTGGAGAGTGTGGTGGGGGAGGGGACGACGTTTTGGCTGTTTTTTCCGGCTTTGTTGGCGGCGGTGGTGGAGGAAACGGCCGTTGCTCCATCGGTTGTTAAATTAGTGGAGCCGACTGGGTGTGTGTTGGTGATTGATGATGAGGAGGCGGTGCGGGAGGCGGTGACGGATGTTTTGGCTTTGGAGGGGATGGCGGTGGTGGCGGCGGCGGGGGGCCTGGAGGGTATTGCTTTATGGGAGGCAAATCGGGCACAGGTTCGGGTGGTGCTGTTGGATTTGTCTATGCCGGGGATGAATGGGGAGGAGGTGCTGGCAATTTTGAAGGAGATGGATGAACATCTGCCGGTTTTGCTTTCTTCGGGTTATAGTGAGGCGGATGTGGCGATGCGGGTGGCGGCGGCGGGGGTGGCGGGTTTTGTGCAGAAGCCGTATGATGCTGACCATTTGCTGGCGGTGATACGGCCGTTTTTTTTGACAGATTTAGGAGAAAATGATGATTGAGTTGTTTAATCAGACACCGCCCACGTTGGGCAATCAGTATGAGGATGATCGGGTGCTGCGTTCGTATTTGCGGCGGGTGCTGCCGCCGGAGGTGTTGGCGGAGGTGGAGCCGTCGTTGTGGCGGATGGGGGCGTTGGCTGGGGGGGAGTTGTATGATTTGCAGTTGGCGGATAGGCTGAATGAGCCGGTGTTGAGGCAGTGGGATGCGTGGGGCAACCGGGTTGATGAGATTGTGTTGACGCCGTTGTGGCAGCGGGCGGAGCGGATTGCGGCGGAGATGGGGGTGGTGGCGGCGGCGTATGAGGGGAAATACGGCCGTTTTGACCGCATCTATCAATTTGCCCTGGCTTATCTCTTTCATCCTTCGACGGATGTGTATACGTGTCCGCTGGCGATGACGGATGGGGCGGCGCGGACGCTGCTGCGTTCGGGTAATGTGGAGTTGATTGAACGAGCCGTGCCCCATCTCACAAGCCGTGATCCGGCGCAGTTTTGGACGAGTGGGCAGTGGATGACGGAGTCTACGGGGGGTTCGGATGTGGGGCTGTCGGAGACGGTGGCGCGGTTGGGGGATGATGAGAATTGGCGGCTGTTTGGCCGTAAGTGGTTTACGTCGGCGGCGACTTCGCAGATGACGTTGACGTTGGCGCGGCCGGAGGGGAATCCGCCGGGGGGTAAGGGGTTGGCTCTGTTTTATTTGGAGACGCGGGGGGAAGACGGCCGTTTGCAACACATTGAAATCAATCGTTTGAAGGATAAGTTGGGCACGCGCAAAGTGCCTACGGCCGAGTTGATGCTGCGGGGTACGCCGGGAATTCCGGTGATGGGGTTGAATAATGGGGTGCGCAATATTGTGCCGATGCTGCATCTGACGCGGACGTGGAATGCGGTGAGTGCGGCGGCGTTTATGCGGCGGGGGATGGCCTTGGCGCGGGATTATGCGCGGAAGCGTGTGGCGTTTGGGGCGGCGTTGGCGCAGAAGCCGCTGCATGTGGATACGCTGGCGACGCTGCAAGCGGAGACGGAGGCGGCGTTTCATTTGACGTTTTATCTGGTGGGGTTGATGGGCAAGGATGAGGCGAATGAGATTGGTGAGGATGAGGCGGCTTTGCTGCGGCTGTTGACTTCGCTGGCGAAGCTGACGACGGGGCGGCAGGCGGTGATGGTGGCGAGTGAGGTGCTGGAAGCGCATGGTGGCGCAGGGTATGTGGAGGATACGGGGCTGCCGGTGCTGCTGCGGGATAGTCAGGTGCTGCCGATTTGGGAGGGGACGACGAATGTGTTGTCGTTGGATGTGCTGCGGGCGTTGGGGGATGGTGCGCCAAATGGCGGCCCATTTGGCGGGCCTCTGGCGGCACTGAAGGCGAGGGTGGAGGGATGTGTACGGGGGGTGCGTGAGACGAGTTTGGTGGAGGCGGGGGGTGTGGCGAAAACGGCCGTTGCTCACGCCGAATCGTGGTTAAAACGCACAGCCCCATTGGGCAGTGAGGCATTGGAAGTAGGCGCACGTCGTTTTGCTATGACTTTAGGGCGTTCATTGGCTCTCGCTTTGCTTATCGAACATGCTCAATGGTCGCTGGATAATGACCAGGATACCCGCCCAATGGCGGCGGCGCGGCGTTTTGCCAAGCAGCCAATAAATTCGGTGGTAGATGTGCTGGCAAGTGATGCGTCTGCGTTGGCATTTGGGTGATGATGGAGGGGATGATTTTACGTTGTTTATGGTTTTGCTCACGAATGGAAAGGATTACGAATAAGGGATTGTTGTGAATGGAGGTTGATGATGAAGCGGAATATTTTTAATGAAGAGCATGAGATGTTTCGGGAGGCGGTGCGGCGTTTTGTGGCGAGGGAGATTGTGCCGTTTCATGAGGGGTGGGAGCATGAGGGGTTGGTGGATCGGGAGGTTTGGCGGAAGGCGGGGGCGTTGGGTTTTTTGTGTATGGATGCGCCGGAGCAGTATGGGGGCAGCGGGGAGCATGATTTTCGTTATAACGTGATTGTGACGGAGGAGTTGACGCGGGCGGGGGCTTCGGGGGTGGGGTTTGGGCTGCATAATGATGTGAATATGCCTTACTTTTTGAATTATGCGACGGCCGATCAGCTGGATCGGTGGCTGCCGGGGATGGTGGCGGGGGAGTTGATTACGGCGATTGCCATGAGTGAGCCGGGGGCGGGCAGTGATTTGGCGGGGGTGCGGACAACGGCCGTTCGCCGCGATGATCACTATATTTTGAATGGACAAAAAACCTTTATTACCAATGGCATTCATAGTGATCTGGTGATTGTGGTGGCGAAGACCAACCCAGAGGCGGGGCACAGTGGCATTAGTTTGCTGGTGGTGGAAAGAGGGATGGAGGGCTTTGAGCGGGGGCGTAATTTGGACAAGATTGGCTTGAAGGCGCAGGATACGGCCGAATTGTTTTTTGACAATGTGAAAGTGCCGATGGCTAATTTGTTGGGTGAGGAGGGCAGGGGGTTTTATCAGTTGATGCAGCAGTTGCCGCAGGAGCGGTTGTCGGTGGCGGTGATGGCGGTGGCGGCATGTGAGGCGGCGTTGGCGATGACGGTGGATTATTGCCGTGAGCGGATGGCGTTTGGGCAGCCGATTGGTAAGTTTCAGAATTCGCGGTTTAAGCTGGCGGAGATGAGGACGGAGATTGAAATTGCGCGGGTGTTTGTGGATCGCTGTATTGGGGAGTTGAATGGGGGGCAGTTAACGGCCGATGAGGCGGCGATGGCGAAGTGGTGGACGACGGAGTTGCAAAAGAAGGTGGTGGATCAATGTTTGCAACTGCATGGGGGGTATGGCTATATGACGGAGTATCCGATTAGTAAGTTTTATCTGGATGCGCGGGTGCAGACGATTTATGCGGGGACGACGGAGATTATGAAGGAGATAATCGGCCGTTCGATGGGCTTTTAGATATTAGGGATATTTAACGCAGAGGCGCAAAGGCACAAAGGAGGAAAAGAGGTCTTAGTGTTCTTTGTTCTCTTGCCACTTTGCGTTAAATTCTTTTTTTGAGACTAACGAAGAGATATGGATGAGATAACTTTGCAGGGATGTCAGGCGATGGTGGATGAGTGGGTGCGGACGATTGGGGTGCGCTATTATTCGGAGTTGACGAATACGGCCGTTCTCATGGAAGAAGTGGGCGAAGTGGCCCGCATTATGGCGCGGGTGTATGGCGACCAAAGCTTCAAAAAGTCGGACGAAGCTTATAATTTGGCCGATGAGTTTGCCGATGTGCTGTTTGTGCTGATCTGTTTAGCCAATCAGACGGGGGTGGATTTGACGGAAGCCTTTCACCGCAATATGGATAAGAAGACGAAGCGGGATAAAGAGCGACATGCGAATAATCCTAAATTGAAGGAAGAATCATAAGAAAGCAAGCCTCCCGGAGGTTTTGCGGACGGGTTAACTCAAGGGTTAAGCCTCCGGGAGGGTGTGTGAAGGAGGCAGGATGAGCGACGAGATGCGTTTTGACGGTAGAGTGGCGATTGTGACGGGGGCGGGCGGCGGTTTGGGGCGGACGTATGCCCTGCTGCTGGCGAGCCGGGGGGCGAAGGTGGTGGTGAATGATTTGGGCGGCTCTGCCTTTGGGCAGGGGGCGGATGCCACCCCGGCGGATGAGGTGGTGGCGGAGATTGTGGCGGCGGGGGGAACGGCCGTTCCCAATTACGACTCCGTAGAAAATGGCGACAAAATCGTGCAAACAGCCCTCGATACGTTTGGAAGTGTAGATATTGTCGTCAACAATGCCGGCATTTTGCGCGACACCAGCTTCCACAAAATGAGCGAGCAGGATTGGGAGCTAATCTATCGGGTGCATCTGTATGGCTCCTTCAAAGTGACCCATGCCGCCTGGCCCTATTTGCGCGATCAGCAATACGGCCGTGTGATTTTTACTACCTCGGCGGCGGGCATTTACGGCAACTTTGGGCAGGCCAATTATGGCACGGCCAAGTTGGGGCTGTTGGGCTTAGCCAATACGCTGGCAATTGAAGGGCAGAAACGCAATGTACATGTCAACACCATCGCGCCCATGGCGGGTTCGCGCCTGACGGAGACGGTGCTGCCCCAAGAGATGGTGGAAGCCTTGAAGCCGGAATATGTGGCCCCGTTGGTTGCTTATTTGTGCCACGAAAGCTGCGATGTGACAGGCCAGTTGTTTGAAGTGGGTGCGGGTTGGGTATCGCGGCTGCGCTGGCAGCGGAGCCAGGGGGCCTTTTTCCCCGTGCATCAGCCCATCACGCCGGAGCAGGTGGGCGAAAAGTGGGCGGTGATTGATGATTTTGCCGAGGCGGAGAATCCGACGACGATTATGGATTCGTTTGTGCCTATCACGCGCAATTTGCAAGAAGCGCAAGCGGCGGCGGCTTCGCCGCGCAATGAGTTTGTGGATGTGGCCAAAGCCATGAGCTACCAGTTTACACCAGAGGTGTACAGCTATACCGAGCGGGATGTGAGCCTGTATGCGCTTTCGGTGGGGGCGGCGAAAGACCCGCTCGACGCGCAGGAGCTGCAGTTTGTGTATGAGCTGAATGGGGCGGGTTTTCATGCGCTGCCCACGTTTGGCGTGACGTTTCCTTTTGTGGTGTTGGGCCAGATTATGAGTGTGCCGGGGTTGAAGTTTAACCCGATGATGCTGCTGCATGGGGAGCAGTATATGGAGTTGAAACGGCCGTTGCCCACCTCTGGCACCTTCACGCAAAAAGCCAAAATCAGCCAGATTTACGACAAAGGCAAGGGCGCACTTATCATCACCGACATCAGCAGTGTGGATGAGCATGGCGAGGAGGTGGTTTTTAACCAAAGTTCGGTCTTCATTCGCGGTATTGGTGGCTTTGGCGGCGAGCGTGGGCCGTCGGGCGACATTAACCAGCCGCCCGACCGTGCGCCGGATGCAGTGCATGAGGATAAAACAGACGAAAATCAGGCTTTGCTCTATCGTCTGTCGTCGGGGGATCGCAATCCGCTCCATGCGGACCCGGCGATGGCGGCGATGGGGGGTTTTGAACGGCCGATTCTGCACGGCCTCTGCTTTTTTGGTTTTGCGGGGCGGGCGGTGCTGAAACATTTCGCCGATAATGACCCGGCGCGTTTCAAGAGCATCAAGGTGCGCTTTGCCAAGCATGTGTTCCCTGGCGAGACGATTGTGACGGAGATGTGGCGCGAATCGGAGACGCGCATTGTGTTCCGCAGTAAGGTGAAGGAGCGGGATGAGGTGGTGCTGTCGAATGCGGCGGTGGAGTTGTACCCGAAGAGTGAGGAGCGGGGGGCGAAGGGCGAGGAGCGGGGGGCGGCTGTGCCGCGTTCGCAGGCAATTTTTGAGGAGATGGGGTGGCGTATGGCGCAAAATCCGCAGTGGGTGCAGGAGGTGGGGGCGGTGTACCAGTTTAATTTGCGTGGGGATGAGGGGGGGATGTATGTGGTGGATTTGAAGGAGGGAAACGGCCGTTGTTATCCCGGCACGGCTCCCAACCCCGACTGCACCCTTACCATTGCCTACCCCGATTTCCTGGCGCTCACCACTGGCGAACTCGACCCCCAGGCGGCTTTTATGTCTGGCAAGCTCAAGATCAATGGTAACATTGTGCTTTCGACAAAGTTACAACGTTTATTTTCATGAATACAAAAGAATTCAATTTTGTTGTAGATTGAATGGACATGATTGACTGACACCCTGAAAATAAGATTTGTCAGTCAACCAGTTGAATAGACACGGAACAAGATGATTCATAAACAGCGATGGACAACGGAGAAGATTCAACAAAGATTGGCGTTGATTGCGCCGCTGGTGTATCGGCGGCAGGTGGAGGTGCCACCTTTTCACTATTTGGCTCTGGATGGCCCGACGGATCCGGCAGCCGAATCGGCGATTCTGGGCCAACAGGCGGAGGTGGCCGGTTGGCCGACGATTGCACCACATTCTTACTGGGGGCAGTGGGATACCACGTTTGTGCTGCATACTCAATTTGCTGTGCCTGCGGAATGGGAGGCGGAACGGCCGATTGCCCTCTTTTTGCCGCTGGGTGAAGCTGGTGACTTTAGCCACCCTGAGGCATTGATCTATGTAAACGGCCGTGCCTACGCCACCTGCGACCGCCATCACCAGGAAGTGTTGCTGCGCCCAGAGTGGCATGACGGCCAAACACACCGATTGGCACTGCACGGTTGGACGGGCCTGGATCGGAGCATTTTTGGCCACGCTGATGGGCGGCTTTTTATGCGGCCCTGTTACGTGGTGCAGATTGACCAACCCACTCGTGATTTCATCATCACCGCTCGCGGGGCGTTGGGGATTGCCAACCAGCTAGACGAGAATCATCCAGCGAAAGGGCATTTGCTGAATGGCCTGGATAAAGCGTTCAAGGTGCTGGACACGCGTGAGCCGTTTGGGGAGGCGTTTCATGACTCGGTGGCGGCGGCTCATGCGGTTTTGCGGGAGCATGTTGAGCGAGCCGGTGCGCCGTTAGATGTGGATATTTATGCGGCGGGACATGCCCATATTGATGTGGCCTGGTTGTGGACATTGGCGCAGACGCAGCGCAAGGCGGAGCGGACGTTCCATACGGTTATCCGGTTGATGGAGCAGTTCCCTGACTACAAATTCACCCAAAGCCAGCCCCAGTTGTACGATTATGTGCGGCGGAATCAGCCGGAGTTGTTTGCGGAGATAAAGCGGTTGGTGGCAGACGGCCGTTGGGAAGCCATTGGTGGGATGTGGGTGGAGGCTGACTGCAATATCAGCGGCGGGGAATCATTGGCGCGGCAGTTTCTGCTGGGGCGTACCTTTTTCCGGGAACATTTTGGGGCTGAAGCCGAATCGCCCGTTCTGTGGCTGCCCGATGTCTTTGGCTACGCCTGGAATTTGCCGCAGTTGATCAAAGAAGCGGGCTTGGAATATTTTTTCACCATCAAAATTGGCTGGAGCCAATATAACCGGATGCCCTATGATTCCTTTTGGTGGCAAGGTTTGGACGGTACCCGTGTGCTGACGCATTACAGTCCAACGCCTGAAGAGAGCAGCAGTGCCTATGCCAGCACCTATAATGCCTCGGCTACGCCTAAAACCATCCTGGCTACCTGGACGAATTTCCAACAAAAGGAGCAAATGCACGAGCTGTTGATGGCTTTTGGCTATGGGGATGGTGGCGGCGGCCCTACCCGCGAAATGCTGGAAAATATCCGCGAGATGGGCAATTTTCCGGCCACGCCGCGCATTCATCATGCTAAAGTGATTGAGTTTTTCCGGGCTTTGGAGGCGAACAGCGGCGGGGAACTGCCGGTGTGGAAGGGGGAACTGTATCTGGAATATCATCGCGGCACGTATACCACGCAATCGCGTAACAAACGGGCCAATCGGCAAAGTGAATTTTGGCTGCATAATGCGGAGTTTGTGGCTGCTTTTGCCGCCGTAAACCAGGTGTTTGAGTATCCACATGCGCCCCTGCGCCGGGCTTGGGAGTTGGTTTGCTTGAATCAGTTTCATGACATTATTCCGGGTTCGAGTATTGCGCCGGTTTATGTGGAATCGTTGGCGCAGTATGCTGAGGTGCGGCAGTTGGCGGCAGGGGTGATGGAGGCGGCGTTAACGGCCGTTGCCCACCACCAACAAACGCCTCTGCTCCTCGTCAACCCCAACAGCCACACCCTCACCGACGTGCTGCACATTCCCGACAGCTATCCCCTTGCGCCGAGTTACGGCACACAGCCTGTGGACGGCGGGTTATTGGTTCACGCCGATGCCTTGCCGCCGTATGCGGTGATGCCCTGGTCTGGCAGCAGCTTTGTCTTGTATGAGCTTGAGGTGTTGCCCCATCACCTGGAAAATGATTTTTTGCGGGTGGAGTTCAACGATGCTGGGGACATCACCCGCATTTTTGATAAGGAAAACGAGCGGGAAGTGCTGCCGCCTGGGGCGATTGCCAATCAGTTGCAGGCGTTTGAGGATCGGCCCAAACAGTGGGATGCCTGGGATATTGACATCTTTTATGATGACAAGATGTGGCTGGCGGAACCGGCTGAATCTATTACGGTTGTTGAGGCGGGGCCGCTGCGAGCTACGCTGGAAATTAAACGCCGCATTCTCAACAGCAATTACACGCAGCGCATTTCGCTGCGCCATTTTAGCCGCCGCCTTGATTTTGAGACGCGCATAGACTGGCAGGAGAAGCACATTTTGCTTAAGGTGGCTTTCCCGGTGGATGTGCTTACGCCTACGGCGACTTATGAGGTGCAGTGGGGGCATGTGGAGCGGCCAACCCATCGTAATACGAGTTGGGATTGGGCACGTTTTGAAACGGCCGCTCAAAAGTGGGTTGACGTGAGCGAAGGTGATTATGGGGCCAGTTTGCTGAATGATGGCAAATATGGGCATGATATTCAGGATGCCACGCCGAGTGGCACGGTGATGCGCCTGAGTTTGCTGCGCAGCCCCAGCTATCCTGATCCTCATGCGGATGAAGGGGCGCATGAATTTCGGTACAGTTTGCTGCCGCATAACGGCCGTTCGCTCACCGAAACCATCACCCAAGCCTATGCCCTCAACAACCCGCCTTTCATTTTTCAAGTGACACAGGCACAAGAAACCCAATCTCCAATCTCCCATCTCCACCCTCTCATCACCTGTGAACAGGAAAACGTCGTCATCGAAACAGTGAAACTGGCGGAAGATGGGGATGGCTTGATTGTGCGTTTGTATGAGAGTGAGCGGCGGCGGGGAACGGCCGTTTTGCGCTGCGGCTTTCCGTTGGCGGCGGCGTGGCGTACCAATTTGTTGGAAGAGAACCAGGCGGAGTTGGCGGTGGCGGATGATGAGGTGGCGGTGGAGATACGGCCGTTTCAAATTGTGACGCTGCGTCTTCAAGTTGAAGAGTAACCAGGGTGGTATGGAATAAATAATAATGCTGCGGTGTTTCTGAGCATAACGAAAAGGAGTTTTTATGACAATTGGTATTCTTGATTTTGGCACTTATATTCCCCATTATCGCGTTTCCCGTGCCGCCATCGGTGAGGCGTGGAAGTTGGAGCAGGCCAAGCCGCTGTTGATTGGGGAACGGGCCGTAGCCGGGTTTGATGAGGATTGTGTGACGATGGCTACCGAGGCGGGGCTGCACGCGCTCACGGGGCGAGAGGCGGCGCAGGTGGATGCGGTCTACTTTGCCTCGACGACGGCCCCGTTTGGCGAGAAGAGCAGCGCGGCGGTGGTGGCGATGGCTTGTGATGTAGATGCCAGCCGCACGGCCGATTTTGGCAATAGTTTACGGGCTGGCACAACGGCCGTTGCCCAAGCCCTCGACTCCCTCCTAGCTGGTTCCATCCGTCAAGCACTGGTGACAACGGCCGATATGCGCCGACCCGAACCAGGCACGATTCTCGAAGCCATTTCCGGTGATGGCGCGGCGGCTTTGCTGCTGGGTTCGGGTGAGGGCGTGATTGCTGAGTTGGTGGGGCAGTATCATTTAAGTGATCCCACGATTGATACCTGGCGGGTGCGGGACGGCCGTTATCTGCAAACCGACGATGAAGCTTACACCAATCAGGTGGGCTACTTTGCCATGATGAAACAGGTGGTGAAAGGGCTGCTGGCGGCGAGTGGGGTGGAAGCGGCCAGTGTGAAGGGCGTGGCGGCGTATGTGCCAGACGGCCGTGTTTACATGAGCATGGCCAAGCAGTCGCCGCTGGGTGCGGCTTTTATGGCGATGGGCATGAAAGGACCAGCTCCCAGCTTGTTGATGCAGGCGGGAAATTTGGGGACGGCTTTTGCCCTGGCCCAGTTAGCGTTGTTGTTGGAAACGGCCGATCCCGGCGACCACATTACCCTGGTTGGCTACGGCGATGGGGCGGATGCTTTCCTGTTTCGCGTAACAGATGCCCTTAAAAACCGGCCAGAAAAACGGCCGACCACCGCCTGGCTCAATACCAAAGCCGAACTGCCCTACAATCTGGCCCTTTACTTCCGCGAGAGTTTCCAGGACAAACCCCTCTTCCCGCCGACGGTTGATCCCTGGACATCGCTGCCGCTGATGTACCGCGAACGGGATGAACTGCTGCGCTTCCATGCCCAACTGTGCAACAACTGCGGCTCGGTCTGGTGGCCGCATCGCCCCAACTGCTATGACTGCGGCAACGAGACAGATTTCAGCAGTTTGCGCTTGAGTGGCAAAGCCATCGTTGCCTCGTTTGTGGCCGAGTGGGCTATTCCCACACCTGTGCCGCCAGTGGGCATGATAACGGCCGATACACCCGAAGGCGCCCGCATCACCAACGCCTCCACTGACGGTGATCCGCGTGGCCTGAAAGTGGGTGATGAGGTCGAATTTGCCCTGCGCATCTTCCATACCTCGAAAGGATTACCCCATTACTCTTGGAAAATCCGCAAAGTTCGCATTTGACCGACCCCAGCGGCTTGGGTATAATCTTCTGTCGCTTTATGATTGAGTGATTAAGGCTTGTTTACAGGTGTAAGAGAGATTACTATACTGGCAAACTGGCCTCAATTTAACGCAAATTTTCAGGGCTTTTATGCCCTGTTTTTTTAGATACTAATTGGACTTACGGAGAAAATAAAATGCCAAAACGTACTTATCAACCAAAAATCCGCCGTCGCAAACGGGTGCACGGCTTTTTACAGCGCATGCAAACCAAGGGTGGGCGTGATGTCTTGAAGAGTCGTCGCGCTAAAGGGCGCAAGAAGTTGACGGTTAGCATGAATGAGCATGTAAAGCGGATCAACTGGAATGGTTCGAGTGCTACTGCTTATCGCTCGGTGAAGCGATATGGCGGGGGCAAATAACGGCCGAATGTGCTGCCCCCACCGCACCGCCTGAAACAGGCATCTGATGTCATTTTAGTGAGGCGGCAGGGGCGAAGTTGGCGACATCCTCTCGTTATTTTATTGATACGACGCAATGAACAAGAAACAAGTCGGTTTGCTTTTGTTGCCAGTCGGGCTGTAGGCAAGGCAGTGGCACGAAATCGGGCAAAACGGCTGTTACGAGAGGCTGTTCGCTCTCATTTACCCCAAATTGCAACAGGGTGGGATTGTTTGTTGATTGCCCGCAGTGGGCTGCCTCAAGCTTCACTTGCTGAAGCCAAATCGGCCGTTTCCCAACTTCTAACCCGCGCCCACCTGTTATCGCAGTCCAGTTTCTAACATGAAACGCATTATCCTCGCTATCATTCGGTTTTATCAAAAATATATATCACCGGCGTTTCCCCCTAGCTGTCGTTTTACGCCTACTTGTTCCCACTATGGCTATGAGGCAATTGAAAAATATGGCTTGCTAAAGGGTGGGTGGATGGCGATCAAGCGCATTGGTCGCTGTCATCCATTTAATCCTGGCGGCTACGATCCGGTGCCCTAAGTTTGGAGGCGAACTACTTGTATCAAGCGAAACGGCCGTTAACCCGGCCTGCTATTCTCATCTTCATTCTTGTCAGCTTTATTTTAGCTGCCTGCTCTACTTCTTTGACAACTGGTAATTGGCCGGGGTTATCCACAGATGGTCAAAAAGTCTACGTAGCTCATGGCACTGGTGTCGTGGCTTACAACGTAGCTGATCAATCGGTCGCCTGGACTTTTCCTGAAGAAGCCAGCCGTGTACCTATCTATGCTGCTCCCTCTGTCCAAGACGGCCGTATTATCATTGCCGATTTCGGCGCACCCGGTGGCTTCTTTTCCCCCGGCAATGTCGTCACTATTTACGCGCTCAACGATGTAGATCAGGGCACTCCTACTACCATCTGGTCAGCTAACGAGGCGACTAAAGCCAGCATTGTGGCCTCTCCCTTACAAGTGGGGGAGCGCATCTTCGTGGGAACGGCCGATAATCATGTCGTGGCCCTTGATGCTACCAATGGGACCTTGCTTTGGGATTTTGAGGTAGGTAACAGCGTATGGGGACAGCCCGCTTATAAAGATGGCACAGTTTTTGTTGCCGTACTAGACAAAAAAGTTTACGCCATTGATGCCGAGAGCGGCCAATCCGTCTGGGACGAGCCAGTCGCCTTAGAAGGAGCTTTAGCCAGCCGACCTGTGGTGGATACGGATTTGGTCTACGTAACCAGTTTCGATGGGCAGCTTCACGCACTCTCCATCAGCAGTGGTGAGTTGGTGTGGTCAGCGAGTGGGCAGGATTGGATTTGGGGTGCGCCCACGTTGGTGGATGGCGTTGTTTACTTTGTGGATGTGCAAGGTAATGTTTATGCTGTAGATAGCGAAACTGGTGCCGAACTGTGGTCTCAAAGCATTAATCTGTCTGTACAGACAAGCCCGGTGGTGGTTAATGGTGTCATTTACATTGCTTCTGAAGGGGCCGGAACATCAGAAGAGCCGCAAGGGATGTTGACGGCTCTGAATGCTGCCGACGGTGACCAACTCTGGCAGCAGCTTGCGCCCGCACCTTTGCACACGACCCCTGTTGTTGTTGAAGATACACTTGTTGTAGCTCTAACGAGTGAAACCGCCTTGCTGATAGGTTATGACCTGGAAACAGGTTCGCAGCAATGGCAATATTTGCCGCCGCAATAAAATAGGACGACTCATATGCTTAGCTTTTTATGGAATGAAGCTATTCTCAACCCAATGGTCAATGCCCTGATCTGGCTGTATGATATTTTGGGCAACAACTTTGTATTGGCATTGACTGTGTTCACAGTTGTTATCCGCCTGATCACGCTGCCCTTAAATTTGCGCCAACAGCGCTCGATGCTAAAAACGCAGGAGATGCAGCCGCAGATTAAAGCCATTCAAGACAAATATCGTGATAATCCCCAGAAGATGCAGGAGGAATTCCAAAAAATTGGTTATAACCCTGCTGAAACATTGTCCGGTTGTTTGCCTTTGCTCATTCAAATGCCGATCTTGATTGGTCTTTATCGCGCCATATTCTTTCTGTTAGGGTCTACTCCCCAGGCACTTTTTGAGCTTACAGAACGTGTTTACAGTTCTATTAATTTGGGTGCTTTGCTGCCCTTGGATAATCGTTTTCTCTGGTTGAATTTGGGTCAACCTGATCCTTTTTATGTTTTGCCGATCTTGGTTTTTGTGACGATGTTTGTTCAACAAAAGCTGATGACACCAGCTGCTAAGCCGCAAAATAACACAAAAAAGAATCAACAGCCTGATCCAACTGCCCAGATGAACCAAACCATGCAATATACGATGCCAATTATGTTTGGCTTTTTGTCGCTGCAGTTTTCGGCGGGTTTGTCAATCTACTGGGTGTTAGCCAATATCATTGGTATTTTCCAGGGTTACTATGTGCGTGAGGCGATGGCTCCTCATCGGGAAGCCTCTGAGGCTCGGCGGCAGGCCAATGAGCAAAAAGCACTGGCAATGGAGAATAGTGAGGCGGTGGGAAAGAAGGAATCAACGAAAGCAGCCTCTTTAAGCGCAGGTAACAGTGGTGACCAATCTGATTATGCTGCCAAGCGCAAGACTTCTAAAAGGAAACGTAAAGCAAGACGCTAGTTGAGTCGTTGGACAAGAAGGAGTTTGCTTGTCCTGACTGTATCGGAGCTAAAACGTATGTCAAATTATGCACAAGAAATTGAAGCGAGGGGGAGAGATGTGGAAACGGCCGTTGAAATTGGCCTCGCTGAATTAGGTGTCCGCCGTGACGATGTTATTATTGAGATATTGGACGAAGGAAGCCGGGGCTTGCTGGGTATTGGCAGCCGTGATGCGGTAGTACGGCTAAAACGAGTCGCACCCGTAGTTGAACCGCCCCCGCCGGTTCAGGTGGTGGCAGAGCCAGTACAGGAGGTAATTAAAGAAGCGGTGGTGGAAACGGCCGTTCCCGCACCCCCTATTGCACCCCCACCAGCCCCCACTGCCGCAACCCAAGACGACGCAGAAACAACAGAACGCACCCAAAAAGAAGTCGCCCTCGACATCGTGCAAACCCTCATTGCCAAAATGCAAATCTCCGCCACCGTCACCGCCAGCCTATCTGAGCCAGACGATCTAACCGGCGAACAGATTGATGTCATCGAAATTAATGGCGATGATTTGGGCGTGTTAATCGGCCCACGCGGGGAGACACTCAGCACCATTCAATACCTGGCTCGCCTCATGGTAAGCCACCAGATGCACCAGCGTGTTGATTTTGTTATTGATGTCCAGGGCTATCGGCAGCGTCGCCAGCAGGCCCTGGCCCGACTGGCGGAACGCATGGCTAAAAAAGCAATGCAGCGTGGCAAGCCTATTGGCTTAGAACCCATGCCTCCTCACGAGCGGCGCGTTATTCACATGACCTTACGTGAGCACGATGAGGTGTACACCGAAAGCTCCGGCGAAGGTGATCGCCGCAAAGTGCGCATTATCCCCAAATAAAAAAAGCCCCTCTTCTTACAGAGGGGCTTTTTATTTAGAGTGTCACCAGTTTCACCTGGAAAACGGCCGAAATCCTCTCCAAGGCATCCAAAGCCGCTGTCGGAGGCTCACTATCTAAATTAATAAACGAAATCGCCTCGCCACCTGGCCGATTACGACCCATGCGCCACTCACCGATATTCACCTCATAGGCCGATAAGATCGTGCCGATTTGACCGACAACACCAGGCACATCCTGATTCTGCATAATCAGCACTGGCCCTTCCGGCTTGGCTTCCAACTCATGATCATCCACGCGCACGATGCGTGGCTGGCTGCCGCCGAACAGCACGCCCCCCAGCACCCGCTGCCCGCCTTCCCATTCCACATGGCTGGTGATCAAATTGGGATAGTCTACGGGGTTGGTAACGGCCGTTTGCGAAATAGAAATGCCATTTTCCTCGGCCAAAACAGGGGCATTAATATAATTCACCGAATCAGGCAGACGTTTCTCCAGCAACCCTTTAAGCAGGCCCGCGGCAATCGGGCGCACCAACTCATTCACAGCTTCCCCACGCACCTCCACCTTCACCCGCCGAATTGGCCCCTCAGCCAGACAAGCGTGCAATGCCCCCAATTTCTCCGCCAGGGCCATATACGGCCGGGTGGCCGAAAAATCGGGGCCAGCCTGGAAGGGCATATTAACCGCATTGCGGAAATCAGTTCCGCGCAGCGCATCCAGCACTTGATCCACAATCTGTAAGGCCACATCCCGCTGTGCTTCTATGGTACTAGCCGCCACATGGGGCGTATGCACCACATTAGGCAGCCCTACCAGAGGATTGTCAGCCGCAGGCGGCTCAGAGCTAAATACATCCAACCCAGCCGCTTTCACCTTGCCGCTTTGCAGAGCATCAGCTAATGCCTGCTCATCCACCAATTTGCCGCGAGCCGCATTGATAATGACCACACCATCTTTCATCTGGCTGATGCTGTCGGCGTTGATCATCTTTTCAGTTTCGGGCAGTAAGGCGGTGTGCAGGGTGATGTAATCGGCTTGCGCCCACAAATCATCCATATCCACCAGCGTCACACCAAGATCGCGGCCAACTTCCTCAGAAACAAACGGGTCATAAGCCAGCACCTCCATACCAAAAGCCTGAGCACGTTTGGCCACCAAACGGCCGATCCGCCCAAACCCCACCACTCCCAATACCTTCCGGTATAACTGCACCCCAGTGTATTTCGAGCGCTGCCACTCACCCGCCGCCAACGAGTTATGAGCCGGCACAGTATGGCGGCTGGCCGCCAACATCAAGGCCATCGTCTGTTCCGCGGTGGCAATGCTGTTCGCCCCAGGCGTATTGGTGACAATAATGCCCCGCATCGTGGCGGCCCGCACATCAATATTGTCAATCCCCATGCCGGCCCGGCCCACAACCTTCAAGTTCTTGCCAGCGGCCAACACATCGGCATCGGCCTTTGTGCCGCTGCGAACAATCAAGGCATCATAGGCCGGAATCGTGGCAATTAGCTCGTCTTTGCTCAGGCCCGTAATCATGTCATAACTGACATCGTTCATCTCTGCCAGGCGATCCAAACCCACCTGGCCCAATTTGTCTGAAATTAATATTTTGTACATTGTTAAGCTAATTACATAATTACGCAATTACGTAATTACGGATTAAGAAATTCATCCATCGCCCCAAACAGCTCTTCCAAATCGCTCATTTGCGTATCACCCATGTGGGCAATGCGGAAGTTCTTGCCTTTCAAAGCACCATAACCGTTGGAAATAATCATGCCTCGTTCGCGTAGATGTTTGTTCAGGGCACTAATGTCCATGTTCATGGTGTTGCTAATGCAGGTCACAGTGGGCGATTCATAACCGGGGGCGGCGAATAGGACAAAATCACGCTCGGTGGCCCATTCAATGGTCCGGTCGCGCATGGCCAGGTGACGGGTGAAACGGGCTTCCATACCCTCGGCCATCATGTCTGTTAACTGCTTATCCAGGGCAAACATGAGGGAAACGGCCGGTGTAGCGGGTGTCTGATTTTTTTGCAGATATTTATCCAGGTCAATAAAGTCAAAGTAGTAACCCCGGTCAGGGATGGTTTTGGCTTTGGCCATTGCCCGATCAGAAACGGCGCAGAAGGCCAGCCCGGCGGGCAGGGCAAAGGCTTTTTGGCTGGAGGTTAGGGCCACGTCTAAATCCCAATTATCGAACTCCAGACGCGCCCCGGCCAGGCCACTCACAGAATCCACCAAAATCATGATCTCCTGACCGTTGGGGGCATGGCGCACGACTTCGGCGATCTCTTTGATGGGGTTGGTGACACCGGTGCTGGTTTCGTTGTGGGTGATGGCGATGGCATCAAAACCGCCGTCTGCCAATTTGGCAGCCACTTGTTCGGGCAGAATGGGCTGGCCCCATTCCACTTCGATGGTGTCGGTGGCTTTGCCGTTGGCCTGGCTAATCTCATGCCAGCGGGTGCTGAAGGCACCGTTGATGCAGTGCAGGATTTTTTGGCTGACGGTGTTGCGAACGGCCGCTTCCATCAAGCCAGTGCCGGACGAGGCATTAATGAGAACGCGCTTCTGGGTGTAGAAAACTTGTTGGAGTTTGGGTTCAATGCTGCCCACTAAATCGGCACATTCTGGCATCCGATGCCCAATCATCCATTGGGTTTGGGCATCTAAAACTTCGGGCCGAACCTCAGTAGGGCCGGGAATAAACAGCTTGATATGCTTCGTTGAATTTCGTACTGATTCGCTCATCGTTAAATGTAATAGCTCCTTGTTCAATAAGTTGTTGAATTTTTGGAATTAAATGCTGATACGGTGTCTTGGCCAGTTGCTTCAAGACGAATGGCCCTGCCGCCAGAGTAAGGAGGGGGGCAAGGCTGGGACTGTTTAGGAAAATAGGAGCCGATTCGTAGACCTTTTCGCGCCGGATGACTCCGCCGTAGCCGACGAATAAATCTACAGCACGGCTGGCTAAGAGATCGCTGCTGCCATCGCCAATGAGGAGGGAACGGCCGTTTTGCTCCCCCAATAACTCACGTACAATCTCTGCCTTGCCATCACTGACGGTCAGAGACCCCTCTTCAAAATAAAGATAACGCTCCTCATCATTCGGTTCAGACTGCCACCATTGGCCGGAAAGGGCGTTGTAATTCAGGCCCACAGCGCGGATGCGCTCACGGGGCACACCCAGCCACACGCCAAACTCCGCCACCGGCTCCGCCAATCCCCCACTAATGATGTAAACCTTGTGGCCCAAATTGTGTAAGGTCTGGATTACGGCGGCGGCATCTTCAACCAGATGGTGTTTGTATACTTGTTTGATGGCCTTTACTTGTTTGCGTGTGGGTTTGATGGCTTGCAGCCGTTTGCCATACACATCGCTCAAATCGAGTTCGCCATTCATGGCGGCATTGGTTAGGGTTTCGACGCGCCATTTTTTATCGGCCGTTTCGGCCAAAATATCAATGCCCTCTACCGTTGTTAAGGTGGAGTCACAATCGAAAAAAACATGTTCATAAGGGGGCCAACGCATAGAATTCCCTTCTTTTAGGCGAACTGTCTGAGAAGCTCGTTGTGAATGAGACCATTGCTGACCAGAATGCCATTGCTGGTGTCTTGCCAGTTAAACGGCCGTCCATCCCCGTCACTCACCGCCCCCCCTGCTTCCTGTATTAATAAACTGCCAGCCGCCACATCCCAGGCACTCAGGCTAAAATTAAAATATCCATCCACCCGACCCGCCGCTACCCACGCTTGCGCCAAGGCGGCCGTGCCAATCGAGCGCACACTATGCACCTGTGGGGCAACCTGCTTCAGCCGTGTCAAAACTTTCTCTCGCATCTCAGGCTGGCGGCTCCAATCCAATGTTAACAAACTCTCGGCCAGCAAATCTACCTGGCTTACTGCCAACCGCTGCTCATTCAGCCAGGCTCCCAGCCCCTTTATCGCTCGAAACATCTCCGCACGCATCGGATCATAAATAAGGCCCACCAGCACTTCCTGCTGTTCATTCACGGCGGCAATAGAAATGGAAAATTCGGGCAGTTGGCGGCTGTAATTGGTTGTGCCATCTATCGGGTCAATGACCCAGCGAATAGGGCCAATGGTGGGCAAACTGCTGTCATCCTCCTCGGTGATGAAGCCATGATCAGGAAAATGGCTCAGGATGCCATTGGTAATCACTTTTTGGGCGGCAATGTCGGCATCCGTCACAATATCGCGGAAGCCTTTGCTGCGCAGTTGGCGTGGTTGCAGGAATTTTTCACGGGTGAGGTCGGCCGCGAGAACGGCCGTTTCCATCCCCACCGCTAATAGTTTTTCCAGGTCAATAATCGTCATAAAAAGAGAAAAAAGCGGGTCAGGAAAACCCAACCCGCTTTTTTATACATCATTCAGCGAACAGGCATTATCCGCCCATTTCAGCTTCTAACTCTTCCTGTAGTTCATTCGCTGTCTCTGTCAGCGTGTTCAACGTCTCTTCCACATCAGCACCTTGCAAAATCTCATTGAAAGCAGCTTCAGCGGCATCACGCACACCCTGGTAAGAGATCAACTGCGGCTCAAACTTGCCATAGTTCAGCAAATCCAAAGACTCGCCATAAACTGGATTAGCCTCAATATAGTCACCCAAGTACTCAGCAGCACTGGCGCGGGTGGGGAAGTAATTGCTAGCTTCCACCCAACGAGCCTGTACCTCTGGCGAGGTAAACCACTTCACAAAATCCCAGGCAGCCAACTGCTTCTCAGGAGTCGTCTGCACAATCATCACATCACCACCATAGATGTTCATCACAGGGTCTGGGGTGGTATGAGGAATCGCGCCAATACCGACCTCATCGGGTTCGCGGCCTTGCTCTTCGGCAAAAGAAGCAAAGTCACCCACATAGAAGGGGATACCGGAGCTGGAACCCTGACCAAACAGAGCATTGCGAGCAGCTAATTCAGGATTCGGGAACCCCTCGAAGAAGTAAGCACAAACCTGACCATCCTCACCTTCTGTGGCCAGTTCTTGCAGGAAGTTCATCGCATCAATGGTTGCTTGGCTGTTGTAAACATAACCATCACCAGCCTCATTCAAAACGTCACCACCGAAAGCATACGTCCAGGCGGCAACGGCCGAAGCATCTGTGCGCAAGATGTAACCACCAACTCCACTCTCGCTGGCAGCGGCAGCGGCGCAAGCCATTTCCTGGAACTCTTCCGGTGTTGCGGGGGCAGCATCGTAACCTAACTCTTCCAAGTATGTCTTGTTAAAGAACAGCAGCTCAATAGAGCGGTTGGGGGGGAAGCCCAAACGCTGATTATCAAAAGCAACATGGATGCTTTGATTGAAGAAGCTGGAATAGTAATCTGCCTGCTCCTCTGCCGGAATACCCCAGGTGGGATCATCAAGATAGAGGTTCAAGTCTACCAATGTGTTGTTTAACTGATAGAAAGCCTGGTCGTTCTGGTAGCCAACTACCAACGTGGCTGGTACTTCGCCCGCGGCAACGCTGGCATTCACAGCATCACGAATGTCATTGTAACCACCCTGGTTCAGAGCCTCAATGGTGATACCACACTCGTTGGTTTCATTGTAATCCGCAACCATTTCTAACAGCAGCTCTTCGCGGCTGCCACTGTGGTTGTGCCACCATTGCACAGTTTGACCACGAGGATCAACACCAGCCAGAGGGCCATCCGCAGCGGGAGCACAGGGGCCGTCAGCCATTTCTTCTTCCATGGCTTCTTCGCCTTCTTCCATAGCTTCTTCGCCTTCTTCCATGGCTTCTTCAACGGCCGCTTCTACGGTGGGTGCAGCTTCTTCAACGGCTTCTTGTACTTCTTCAGCCGCAGCTTCAAGGGTTGGCTGCAGTTCTTCCGCAGCCTCTTCTACTTGTTGTTGGACATCGCCACCACAGGCCACTATGACCATAGATAGCAATAAAGCCAACACGACAAACCATTTTACGTTTTTGAAAGACATTTTTCTTCTCCTAAAAATTTAGTTTACCTTTTCAGAATTTAATGTTTTAGACTTCTTGAACATGTTCATCAATTTATTGTCCGAGTCACCTCCGAATCATTGGATTTTTATCAGTCGCCACAAAGCAATGATCAACCAATAAATTGATCACTGCTCTCTAACGGCCGTAATCCCTTAGATTCTTTCTACCCTTTTAAGCCCGAGCGCGTCATGCCTTCAATAAACTGCTTTTGAGTCAAGAAATATACAAAAACAATGGGCAGCATCGTGATCAAAGCCCCGGCCATTTGTAAATGCGTCCGGCTGCGCTCCTCGTCTAAAAACACCTGCAAGCCAACAGCGATAGGCCGCCAATCTGGCAACGTGGTGACGAGCAAAGGCCAGGCCAGTTCATTCCACGAAGTTGTAATGCTAAAAACAACCAAAACCATAATAGGGGCTTTGGAGAGCGGCAGCACAATTTGCCACAAAAAGCGCAAATGGCCCGCGCCGTCAATTTGGGCCGAATCCCATAATTCAGTGGGAATTTGCTGGAAAAATTGGCGCAGCAAGAAAATGCCAAAAGCACTGGCCATAAAGGGAATGGTAAGCGAGGGCCAATTGTCCGTCCATTGTAAGGGTGTCACTTTGCCTAACCAGGAAATCGTTAAGAAATTAGGAACCCAGACGATGGCCGCTGGTAAAGTTAAAGTAGCTAACATCAAGCCAAAAATAAGATTTTTGCCAGGGAATTCCATGCGGGCAAAGACATAAGCGGCTAAGGTAGAAAAAATAACTTCGCCTACCAGGATGATCCCTGAAATTTTGACACTATTAAAAAAATACAGACCAAATTGGGCATCTTCCCAGGCTTCGGGGTAGTTGCCCCATTGGGGAATGCTTGGTAATAAGCGATTGCTGCTGACCTCAGTAAAGTTCATCAAGGACATGCTGATGGTTGCCAGGAAGGGCAAGATGGCGACGATGGCTCCGGCCGTTAAGATGGTGTAGATTGTGATTTTCATCCAATCTAGCTTACGTTTGTGAGAAGGTGTGGGTTCAAGAGTGGTACTAGCCATAGAAAACTCTACCTTGTGCGATGCGGTCGAATAAGGCCGTGGCGCTGAGGATGATGATAAGGAGGACGATGCCGAGGGCCGCCGCGTAGCCATAGCGGGTATCGCGGTTGAAGGCATCGAAAATAACAAGGCTGGCGGTGTCCATTGTGCCCAGAGCCGCATCGGTGCGGAGGACGAAGATGGTGTTGAAGGCTTTGAAGGTGCCAATGACACCGAAGATGGCGAGGAAGTAGGTGACGGGTGAGAGAAGGGGCACGGTGATGTTGCGGAACTGTTCCCAACGGCCGGCCCCATCTATGGAGGCGGCTTCATACAGTTCGCGGGAGATATTGCCCAAGCCCGCCAGGAAAAAGACGATGTTGTAACCAACGTAGCGCCAGATGCTGTAGACCATGACGACGACGAGGGCGAGGCTGGGACCAGCAGCCCAATCGGGGAAGGTTTCAATATTTAAGGAACGGGCCACCATTTCAAAGACACCTGATGGCTCACTTAGCCATTTCATGGGGGCGAGATCCATACGAGAGAGTAAAGTGTTGGCGAGGCCGGTAGGGTTGCCAGAAAAGATGATGCGGAAAACGGCCGCTGACCCAACGGCTGGGGTAATAAAGGGCAGAAAATAAATAACTCGATACAAGCCTTTGGCCTTAATATCCTGATAAAGCAAAGTCGCCACGACCAAACCTAATCCTAATTGGATAGGCAGGGAGCCAACAGCGTAGAAAACAGTATTCGTTAAACCTTGCCACCAATCTTTGTTACCTTCGGCTACAGCAGCGGGCAGTTCGCCAATAAGCACCCAGCCGCCAATGAGCAGGAGGATGCCCGCAAAGAGGCGCAGCCCTGTTTCTAAATTGGTTTTGCGGTGGGCGGCACTGCGCCAGACAAGCCAGGCCAACAGCAGTAGAATAAAGCCTGCACTTACCGTGACAACTTGGGCCCAAATATTGAGAGCTTCTCCCTCCGCCAATGCTTCGGCGTAGGCCAGTTGGATTTCGCTCCAAGTAAACCAGGTGAGGAAACCGGCGATGAGCAGTAAAAAGATGCTGCTGACAAACGCGCTGTAATACATGTCCCGATGGCGGCTGGCGTTGATGGTTTGGCTGATGACGCGCAGCAGGACGAGGCTGAGGATGATGGCGAGGACACCGGCCCAAAAGGTGGTGGAAACCCCTTCAACTTGCCAGGCTTCACGCAGAAATTGGGGGAACTGGGCCACGCGCTCTTCGGCAGTGAGGCGGAGTTCGCGCATTTTTTCACCGATTTCCAGGAGGCCAGGCATGTAGATGAAGACGAAACGGAGGAGAAGGGTGAGGCCAACGGCCGTTAACCCTCCCGGTAACGCCCAAATCCAGGGACTCTCTTCATACTTGCGGCCGGTCTTCACCGCTCCCATCAAACGCTGGATGCCCACCACAAGAAAGAAAATGGCAACCCAAAAAGCCAGCACATAGGCTAGATTATCAATTGCCCGAATATATTGCCCCAGGCCGTCAGGACGACCAACAACATTATTCAAGCCCGCACGGGTGCTTTGATAGACTGAGAAAACAAGCGGAAACAGACCAAACAGGCCAATGATGATCATCGCTGGCAGTAACAGAATATAGGCCAAAGTGGCTTCTTGGGCCTTGCGGCCCGCCCGACCAACGAACCAGCCTGACTTTAGTTGATTGGCTTTTTTAGCTGAAGCTGCTTCCGACGAAATAATGGTATCGCTCATAATGCTTTACCCGTTTACTCTACTACCCGAGTTGATGTCGGGTAAAAAATAGATTGATAATTCAAGCAGGGGTGTGGGACTTTAATCATGAAATGTACAAATTCTACTCACCTACCTACGTCATTATATCATGGGCTAGGGCATGATCAACACTGCGGTACTACAGATCTGGTTAAGATTTTGTTAAACGAGCGATAGGGGGTGTAATGGGGGGGCGCGTTTATGGTGAAGATTTTCTGTGTACACGGCCGTTTTCCTAGTCAGGCCGTTATGGATTGAATGGGGTATCATTAAGGGCGAAGATTATTGGGAGACAATGATGGTGATGAATTTGAGAAAATTAATTGTTCATGGGCTGCTGATGGTGGTTTGGGTAGGGCTGGTTTTAACCAGTTGCAGTGATGAGGAGCCAGCCACGCCTGCCCCCACGGCAACGGCCGTTTCCCCAACCACAACGGCCGTCCCCCCTACAACCGCCACACAAGCAGAGGGCATTCTGATTAGCGAACTGCTGCCCGGTGTGCCGGGGGCCAACAGCCGTGAGTTTATTGAACTGTATAACGCGGGCATGGAAACGGCCGATCTGCAAGGCTACTCCCTCTGGTATGTGCTAAACCCCGGTGATGAGACATTGGTCAAAGAATGGACTACCAGCACCGAGATACCCGGTTACGGCCATTATCTGCTGGTGCATGAGGGGCAGGATTTTGGCCTCATCCCTGATACCACCTTTGATTTGTCGTTGTTCGAGCGCAAGGGTGGGCTGATTTTGCGGGATGCGGTGGGAGAAACGGCCGATACGCTCGGTTGGGGTGATGCGCCCGAAGGTGCTTTTGCCAACATGCCTGCGGCTTTGCCCGCCGAAGGGGCCAGTCTAGAGCGGCTGCCTGGTGGCGCAGCCGGTAATGGGGCCAACAGCGGCGATAATCAGGCCGATTGGGTCGCCCGCACCAGCCCCAACCCCCAAAACAGCGGCAGTCCCATCACGCCGCTGCCCGCCGAACGGCTGACTATTAGCGTGACCGCGCCGGAGACGGTGGAGCCGGGCATGGCTTTTGCTTATACCGTGACGGTGGAGAATACGACGAGTGCGACTGTGACAGATGTGCAGGTGGTGGTTCCGCTGCCCGATTATTTTATGGGGGATGAACTGCGGGAGAGTCTCTTGGTAGAGGACGGCCGTTTCCACACCCTCATCCCCGAATTAGCCCCCGGCCACACCGCCCAATTCACCATTGATTTGCAAAGCCCCTACACCTACATAGACACCCTCATCGGCGGCTACTATGTGGAGGCCGAGGGGCTGATGCGCACCTATGGCCCGCTGCGGCAGGTGATTATGGCTGGTGGGGCTGTGCCTATTGCCACTGCCCGCGACCTCATTGGCAGCGTCGTTAGCGTGGAAGGCGTGGTGACGATGTACACGGGTGGCTTTTTTGCGGGCAGTACCAGCACCAAGTTTTATGTGGAAGATGAGACCGGCGGTATCCAGGTTTTTGCCGATGGCGGCAATGGCGTGGTCAACGTCAATATTGGCGACCAGGTGCGGGTGACGGGGGCCATTACGCCTTACCGCGATTCGCTGGAGCTGATTCCGGTGGAGAATGAGAGCGATGTGGAGGTGTTGGCACGTAACGGCCCACCGCCAGAGCCGACGGTGATTGCGGCGGGGGACAATGAGAATGATGACCGGGTGTTGGGCCGATTAAATCTAATTGAAGGCACGATTACGGCCGTTAACGAGTTGACCTTTGATTACCAGCTTGCCTTGCAGGATGATGCCGGGGATGTGACGACGATTTTGATTGAGAAGCAGACGGGGGTAACGGCCGAACCGCTGGATGTGGGCAGCCGTTATCGCGTGACGGGCATTAGCGAGTTTTACCAGGGTTTGCGCCAGATTAAGCCCCGTTTGCAGACGGATTTGGTGCAGGTGTTCCCGCCAGTGCTGGCGGTGGCGGTGCGTGCGGCCAACAATGTGCTGCCGGGTGAGGAGTTGGTGTATACGGTAACGGCCGTTAACCACACCGACGCGCCTCTGACCAATGTGACCATTACCGCCGTGCCACCTACCGAAAATGTGACCCTGCGCCAGGATGTTGTGCCGGGTACGCCTTTTGTCTGGACAGTGGATTCGCTGCCGGGGAATGGCGGCGAGGCCAGTTTTGAGTATCGCGTGCTGGTCAATTCTGATGCCGTTGAGGTGATTGAAGCGCCAGCGGTAACGGCCGTTGCCGACCAATGGCCTGAGCCGGCTACCACCGACCCCTTCCTCACCTTCGTCGGTGAGGGTGTGCCTATTTGGGCCATTCAGGGCGAGGGGCTGCGCTCGCCCTATGTGCGCGGCAGTGCCACGACAGTGGGGGTGGTAACGGCCGTCTTCCCCGACCTAAATGGCTTTTGGATTCAAGAAACAGAGACCGATGACAATCCGGCCACCTCAGCCGGTCTGTTTATCTTCTTTGAAGGTGGGCAAAATCTGGTGCAGGTGGGCGATTTGGTGCGGGTGGAAGGAACCGTGCGTGAACGCTTTGAGCAGACGACGCTGGAGCCGCCCGATGGCAAGGGCATCACTGTGCTGGAATCGGGCCTGGCTTTGCCCGATCCGGTGGCCTATGATCCGCCGCCAGACCCCGCCGCGGCGTTGGCCTATAAGGAGGCGCACGAGGGGATGTTGGTGGTGGTGGATACGGCCGTTGTCGTTGCCCCCACCACCCAATACGGCGAATACGTCATGGTGGCGGCCGAATGGGGTGTCAGCCACATCACCCGCACCGAGCCAGTTGGTTATGACATTTTTGTGGATGATGGCTCGGAAGTGGTGCATGAGGATCAGGCCACGCTGCCTTATGCCGTGCAGAGCGGCGATTTGGTGCAAAATCTGGTGGGAGTGCTGGCCTTCACCTTTGGCCATTACAAGATTGAGCCGACGGTGCAGCCGGAGATTGTGGCGGGGGAACGGCCGTTGCCCACCCTGCCTCTTTTGGCTGAGAATCAGTTCAGCATCGCCACCTTCAACACCGAAAACCTGTTTGATTTGGTTGACCCCCATCCCTCCAGCCCGCCGCGCCCCACGCTGGATCAATACCGCCTCAAGCTGGACAAAATCGCCCAAACCATTTTGGCTATGGGCGCACCGACCATCATTGGCCTGCAAGAGGTGGAGAACATTGACATCCTGGAAAATATCGTCGAATTAGAAGCCCTCGCCGACTTCGGCTATGTGCCTTACCTCATCGAGGGCAGTGATTCGCGGGGGATTGACAATGCCTATCTGGTGCGCAGCGACCAGGCGACGGTGGCGGGCATTTCGGCTTACCCCGCGCCCGAAGCCCTGACCACACGCCCGCCGCTCATCATCACCGTCACCCTGCATCTGGCAAGCGGCGATCAGCAGATGGTGCTGCTGAACAACCATTTCACGGCACTGTCGGCGGGTGAAGAGGTGACGGAGCCGCAGCGCAATGGGCAGGCGGCGTTGAATGTGAGTGCCATGGAGCAGATTCGGGCCAATAATCCCGACACCTTGTTTGTGGTGATGGGTGATCTCAATTCGTTTTATGACACGCTGCCCATTCACACGCTGCAAGCGGCGGGGCTGCGCCATGTGTATGAGTTTTTGGCGGAGCCGCTGCCTTATACCTACATCTTTGAGGGGCGGACGCAGACGTTGGATCATATTTTGCTGTCGGAGGGGTTGTTTGCGGGGGTAACGGCCGTTACCGTCCTCCACCTCAATGCCGATTACCCCCTCGCCAGCCCCGACGACACCACCGCCCAACACACCTCCGATCATGATCCGGTTGTGGTGCTGTTTTCCGTTGACTGACAGGGTATAATTAAGAGAGGTAAGTGGAGGTAAATTGGTATGAACGAAGAAAATGAGGTTTTCTACACAGTCAGCTATTTGGTTCAAGGCGGGAAGCATCCGGGAGCCATTATCACTGAGGATGAAATGCCTGTGGTTGGCGGTGAAGTTGTGTTTAACGGCATGGTTTTCGAGATCATTGAGGTGGTGGAGGTTGTGCCACCCACCAGTGGTTTTGGCTTCCTCCACGCCACCTGCAAGTATGTGAGGGATGAGGAGGATTAGCAGCACGGATTGCCCCAAAGAAATGGTGTTACGATGATGTTAGATGCGCAAATTAAAGCTAAACAAATCATTCAAGAGTTACCACCAACTGCCCAAGATGAGTTGTTGAATTTTCTCGATTATCTTCGATATAAATATCAGATAGAGGAAAAGATGAAAACCGTTCAATTGGGAGGATTATGGTCTGATCTTGACTTTGATGTTTCTGATAAGGAACTTCGGCATTTCCGTCAACAGACGACATCAAAAATCACAAGCAATATTTGATATATGCATTATTTGGCTGACACAGTTGCCATCATCCGCCATCTTGGCAAACATCCAAAACTAGGTGAAGGTGCTGACCGTGTCTTAAATGAGGCTGATAAGGGGTTGCATCATGTGTACATTTCGAGCATCACATTGATGGAAGTAATGTATTTGGCTGAAGCTAGGCGTATTACTGTTTCATTACCTCAATTAATCTCAATTATTTCGCAAAGCAATAATTATACGGTTGTGCCGGTGGATGAAACGATTGTGTTAACGGCCGTTGCCATTGACGACGTACCAGAACTGCATGATCGCATCATTGTAGCCACAGCCAAATTTCTCAATGTGCCGATTATAACGAGTGACGCGATCATCGCTGACTCTTCCCACGTCCAAACCATTTGGTAATCTTAGAATAAGGGTTGAATATCCTACGGAACTTCACAGTGTCATTCCTGCCTACGCGGGAATGACACTGCGCATTGGCGGCAACCGTCCCCTGGATACCCGACTACGCGGGTATAACTATTTACGTTTTCCCGACTTGTTTACCGATGATAGGTATGCAGCAAAGTCGGTGGAAAAATGCCTTTGTCGGTGACAACGGCTTCGATGAGATGGGGTGGGGTGATGTCGAAGGCGGGGTAGTAGCCGTTGATGCCGGGAACGGCCGTGCGCACCGTCCCCTCTCGCCCCTCGGCCACAAACACCTGCGCCGGATTCCGCTCCTCAATCACAATATCACTGGCAGTGGCCGTGTTGGGGTCTGGCCCATCATACCCCAGCACATAAAAAGGCAGGCCAAAATAGTTGGCGGCAATGGCGTGCTGCAGCGTGCCTACCTTGTTGGTGATGTGGCCGTCCATCGTCAGGCGATCCGCCGCGCAAATGAACTTGTCCAGCTTGCCCAAACTCATCAAATGGGCACTCATGCCATCGGTGATGAGCGTGCATTCGATGCCCATCTCCACACAAGATTGAGCGGTGAGACGTGCGCCTTGAAAATACGGCCGTGTTTCACTGGCAACCACATGCACCTGCTTCCCCTCACACTTGGCTATCCACAACATCCAGCACAAGGCCGCCCCCGCAATACAATGTGTCAAAATTCGGTCGCCATCTCTTAGCAACTGCGCCGCATACCAGCCGCACTGCTGGCTCACCTCATTGCCCCGCTGAATTTCGCCATTGGCATACTCCAGCAAAGCCTGTACACGATTCTCTGGTTCCACTGCCAAGCCGATGGCTAAGGCTTGGGGGATGATGTGATGCAGATCATCGGCCGTTGGCCGCGTATCAATCAACCGCGCCGCCGCCTCACGCAACCGCCCCTCGCCCCTCTCCCCTCTCCCTTCGCTCTCTCTCCCCGCCAACACCATCCCCAACGCCGCCGCATAGGCCAATGGCGGCCCACCCTGCACCACCATCTCCTCAATGGCAACGGCCACGCCTTCCACCGTGCCATACCGCTCATACACCGTCTGAAACGGATACTTGCGCCGATCTAAAATGACGACTTCATTCGTGTCGGCATCGTAACGCAATGTTTTGAAGCGATCTGAAATAATCGCGGGGCAGTCTGGATAATTGGAAACCGAAAACTGATTACTGTCCACTGTTTATGCCCAAGACCTCCGAGGTTTTCAAAACCTCGGAGGTCTGTACTTTACACCCAATCATTTGGTTCTGCTGCACCTTCATCGGGCAGGGTATCGCCGAGGTTGGTCCAGGCCAGTTGCAGGGCGACCATGCGGAAGGCTTCATCGCGCAGGTGGTTTTGCCACTGCTGCTTTTCGGCGGCATAGTCGTCGCGGTTGCTGTCGCGCCCACGAATATTGTCCGCCAGCGTATCGCCAAAGATGTTGCCGCCGACATTATCCTCCACCAATCCACCCAGCCGATCCATCACGTCACTGCGGAACTGCTTTTTGCGCTCTTCGATTTCTTTTTGGATGCCGCGTTTGGCTTGTTCCACGTTCATCTGGCTAAAGCTCTTGATGAGTTCCTCGCGGGAAGCTGTTTTCAGCCGCGCCAGCACTTCTTCGCCGCTGATCCAGGTGTCGAACTCTTCCCCATGGGGATGGCTGTAGCGCACCTGTATCTGGTCGCTAAAATCGTGGCGCATTTTGGCGCGGCGGGCGAATTGGGGGAAGGTGGTCATAGGGAGATTGGGTAATTGGGTAATTGGGGTATCAATTACCCAATTACTCAATTACTTTTAATTCAACACAGACAAAGCAATTTGATTGGTTAAATTGCCTGTTGGTGTGCCTGGAAGCTCGGCTGGCGGCATTTGGGCTTCGTCTTCATCTTCGTTTTCGGTGTATTGGCGGACGATATGGTAGCTGCTGTCCCGCTGGGCAGGTACAAAACCAGCTTCACGAATTTGGCGGTGAATTTCGGGGACATCCATCGCAGGGCGAACGGCCGTTCTCGCTCCCGCCGCGCTCACCACATTCTCCTCAATCATCGTGCTGCCAAAATCATCACAGCCCATGTGCAGGGCCACTGAGGCCACCTTTTCCCCCTGTGTCGGCCAACTGGCCTGGTGGTGGGGAATGTTATCGAGGAAGATGCGGGAGATAGCCGTATGGCGCAAATATTCGTGCGGCGTGGCCCCATATTCGCCCGCAAAACGACTGCGCTCCAACGGCGTATTCTCAATCTGCACCGTCCAACTGATGAAAGCGTTGAAGCCAGTGCCAAAGTCGCGCAGGCTGGCATCCTGCAAATCGCGGATGCGCTGCAAATGGTTTAGCCGATGCCGAATCTCCTCGCGGAAGCCAATGACCATCGTGGCTGTCGTGGTCATGCCCAACTTATGCGCCTCGTGCATACAATCCAGCCAGCTATCAGTACGCTGCTTCTTGGGGCTGATGCGCTTGCGGATTTCATCATCCAAAATTTCGCCGCCGCCGCCAGGCAGGCCCGCCCAACCCCGCGCCTTCAACTCTTGCATCACACCGCTGCGTGTCAGACCGCTCACCTTCACCATCTGGTCAATCTCGCTGGGCGAGAAGGAGTTGATTTCGATGTCGGGGTAGTTGGTGTGAATCCACTCGACCATATCGAGATAAAACTGCCAGGGCAGGGTGTCGTTATGCCCGCCCTGCATGAGGATGCGTGTGCCGCCCAGGTATAGTGTCTCCTCAATCTTTTGGCCGATGACGTGGTTGGGATTGACGTAGGCTTCGGGGTGTTCCGGATCGTGGCGGTAGAAGGCGCAGAAGGAGCAGTCGCTGTTGCAGACGTTGGTGTAGTTGATGTTGCGATCAATCAGGTAGGTGACGGTTTCGCCGGGGATAAGCTGTTGGCGGCGAGCATTGGCGGCGCGGCCAAGCTGCAACAAGGTGGCTTCCTCATATAAAATCATGGCTTCGTCATAGCTAATGCGCTCGCCAACTTCTACTTTGGCAATGATGTCGTCTACGTTGGTTAAGCTTGTCAAATTCAGGCTGTCGCCTTTGTAAAAACCATCCTTGTCGCTGGCAAAGCTGCGGTGGACGGGGTAGGTTCCGGTTGAGATGGGCATGAAAACCTCCAGAGTAATTGGTGTATGAGGTGTAATGGTGTATGGGTATAGTGGTCTAATACACCACTATACCCATACACCATTACACTATCCTTTTGGTAATGGCACTGGCCGACGGCCGTCTGCCACTGTTTCTAAAAAGTTCAATGAATAAGGTTCAAAATCGGGTATCGCCATTTGCAGGAAGGTGACGAGGCCGTGTAAATCGCGGCTGGTCAGGTCGAAGCCGAGGTCGTGCAAATAGCGGCGGCACACGCCCGCGGGAATTGCCAGGCGTGGCGCATAGTTGGCGGCGACGGTTTCGATGTTTTGCATACCGGCCGCTTTGCTGGCGGCCAGGGCGGCGGGGACACGCAGGGTCAGCAGCTCGGACACGGCTTCGTGCCGGGCGGCCCACACGGCAAAGGTGAAGGGCAGTTGAGTCAGCTTGAGCCATTCATCACCGAGATCGAAGATGGTGGGACGGCCGTATGAGCCATCGGGCCGCATCAGTTCGCGGTGGATGAAGCTTTCGACGAGGGCCGTATCACCAATGACCAGGGCGGCATCGGCCGTTTGCATCATCTTGGGCAAATCCTGGGTCATCGTCACGGTGTGGGGGGTGATGTGGTAGCGCTGCTCACATAGGACGCGCAGGAGGTTGATGCTGGTGGCGGAGTGATTGGTGAGGGCGATGGTCGCGCCATCCAATTCGCGGATGTCGGGCTTCCAGCTAAAGAGCAGCACCGTTTTGACTGCACCCAGCGAGGAGATGCTGTGTCCGGGCAGGATGACGAACTCGTCAGCATGTTCGGCGGCGAAGTAGGCGGAGATGGGCGCGAGGTCAATCTCGCCAGCTAGCAGAGCGCGGTTGAGCGCGGTGGGTACACCACGCACAAATTCCACGCCAGACGGCCGTAATCGTTCCTCCAAATCATATTGGAAGAGTTGGGTGTTCAGGTAATCTATAATGCCTATTTTCATAATGAGATTGGAGACTGGAGATTAGAGACTGGAGACTAATCACATGTGTTAGTCTCTAGTCCCTAGTCTCTAATCTCTTGATTTTTCCATTGCACAGGCTGCCGTGCCACCCGGCAGCCGATAGCGGTTGTGGGCGACCCAGCGGTAGGCGCGATCTTGTAGCTGTTTGAGGCCGGGAATGTGGTAGAGGTTGGCGAACGGCCGTAACCACCACACCCACTTCATGACCTCATTCACTGCTTCGGCGCCGCCAGTGAGACGGCCGTTTTCGTCCACAAACCAGACCTGCGTCAGGCCATCTTCATCTGTTAAACCGAGCGCAGCCATCTGTTGGGGGATAGCTTGCCAGGGCTGGGTGGCAACTTGGCTGTGTGTCCACGTCTGCACCAGACGCGCTGACTTCTCTCAAAAGCCACAGTCACCATCGTAAATCAGCAAAGGTTTCACTTTATGCTTCCACTCGCATCTTAACTATGTGCAAGATGTAATTTTGAAAGTCTCGAATCAAAAAGTCGCTCCACAGGCCGCTGTAGAAGTTGAAGTTGGTGGCGAGCCGGTGTTGGCTGGTGAAGCTGAGACGAATACGGCCGTTGTCCAGTGGTTCCAGCAGATACGTCCCACCCAAAATGTCCACATAATTGCTGCCAATCATCTGCAAATAAGCCTCATCCGCTTGCGAGGTGTCCGCCGCGATGTCAAAACTCACTTTGTGCTGGGGTTGCCATTCGGTGATGGTCTCGTGGAACAGCAGCCCATTGGCAAACTGCCCCTGCCGTACTGCACCCAAACCCTCCTCAGGCAAAGTGGCACCGATGGGGCGGGGCAAGCCTAAGAAGTGGGAGAAAGCAAAGCTGTGTTCTTCGGGCTGGATGGCGGAGACGCGGATGATGTTTTGCCAGATTGTTTCGGGGGGAGCGTTGACGATAACGGCCGTTTCCACCGTGCGCACCATCTCTGGCCGTGTTACCTGCATCTCCACGGGTGCCATCACAAAGGGCAGCCCCAGCAGCCCCAACAGCATAAAATGGTTGGAACCGCCATCTTGTTTGGGTGTGCTGAGGGCACAGCCAAGCAATCCCCCCACACTGGAAGCGGCTAATAAAACGGGTAAGGCCATCACCATGCAAATCCATGCTTCCCAACCGGCAAAGGCCAGAACAGCCACGAAGAGGACACAGGCTATCCAGGGTGTCAGCAGCTTGTGCCAGATGCTGTGGCAGTAACCGCGTCTGAAGTACATGGTAATGACACCCAGTACAAAGGGGACGAGAAAGATAAAGCCAATCGTAATCAGGTTAAAGACATCGGACTGCTGTTGAAACACAGCGTAAGCCAGAAGGCCGTAAAAAACGGCCCCCGATGTGCTTAATGATGGCTTAACTCTAGCTTGCAGCATTCCAATTACTCAATTCCCCAATAACCCAATTACGCATGTACCTTCACCACATTGTAAACCGTGTCCCGTTCCACCGGGGTGCGGCCAGCGGCGCGGATGAGGCGCATGAGGTCGCTGCGGCTCATGTGTTCTTTGGTCTGTGCGCCTGCGTCGTGGTAGATGTGTTCTTCAACCACTGTACCGTCAATGTCATTGGCGCCAAAGTCGAGGCCAATTTGGGCCATAGCGGGCGACAGCATGATCCAGTAGGCTTTGATGTGGGCGAAATTGTCGAGCATGACGCGGCTGACAGCCAGGGTTTTCATGTCGTCTACGCCGCTGGTCCAGCGGCGTTTGAGGCGGCGACCCAGCCCGTTTTCCATGGGGTGGAAGCTGAGGGGGATGAAGGTTTGGAAACGGCCGTCATACCCCGCCGCAATATCCTTATCCTGCTGTTCACGCAACTGCACCAAATGATGCACCCGATGATGAGGCTCCTCGATGTGACCATAGAGCATGGTGGCATTGGTCATCAAACCCAATTTGTGGGCGATGCTGTGAATTTCCAGCCACCGTTCAGCATTGGCCTTTTCGGGGCAGATTTTGCGCCGCACATCCCAATGAAAAATTTCTGCACCACCGCCGGGCATGGAGTCCAGTCCAGCCTCAATAAGCTCGCGCAAGATCGTCTCTGCGTCTTTGTTTTCTAATTGACAGAAGAAGTCAATTTCAACGGCCGTAAATGCTTTCAAATGTACCCAGGAATAGGTGTCCTTTAACGCTTCCAAGAGATCAATATAATATTGAAACCCTTTGTCAGGGTGCAGCCCCCCCACGATGTGGAACTCTGTAATCCCTTCATCCACGGTCGGGCGAATCTTGTTAATGACCTGCTCGGGCATAAAGGTATAGGCTCCTGGCCGATCATCGCTGGTGCGGGCGAAGGAGCAAAAGTTGCAATGAAAGGCACAGACGTTGGTGGGATTGATGTGGCGATTTTTGTTGAAATAGACATAATCGCCATGCTTGCGCTGCCGAATCAGGCTCGCCATAGCTCCCAGCGTTATCAGATCATTGCTGGCATAGAGGCGAACGCCTTCCTCATAACTCACCCGTTCGCCCTCGACTACTTTTTCGTAAATGTCTTGGATGTTGTTTTTACCCATTTTGCCTCCAAAAAGGATAATTAAGTAACTGAGTAGTTAAAATTACCCAATTACCTGATTACTTAATCTCTAATTCTCGCCATGAAATAACTGTCCGTCCAACGGCCGTCTCCATAAGCTTGAAACCGCTTTGTGCCTTCAATCACAAAACCAGACTTTTCATATAGGCGAATGCCTGCCGGATTGTCGGTATGAACTTCCAACTCTACTCGTTTTAAGTTCAGCCAATTGTCGGCCAAATCCAAAATTGCGTCCATTAATTGTGTGCCAATGCCGCGCCCCCAATAATCCGGGCTAACCATCATACCCAGGCTGGCTGAATGGGCTAAACGAGGACGGTTAGCCTGATGAAGCGCGATTTGACCAACGATCTTATCCTCCACCACTGCCACATAACGATGCAGGCCAGGAGTTTGGGTCTTCATGCGGCTTTCTGTCAGTGATATTTCTTGCGTGGGCATTTGTAAAGTCGTGCGAGCGACGAGAGGATGGCGGAATAATTCATACAACTGTTCAATATCCTCTTCCACAGGTGGTCGAATATGGGCCTGGACAGGTGTGCGTTTCGATAACGGCCGTTTCCCCGCCTCTCGTCCCTCACCCCTCACCTCTCGCCCTTCCATTCCCCGCAGCCGCGCCATCACCATATCGTCGCGCCACTCCCCTTCACCAAAAGCCACCTTACGCCGCACCCCTTCCGTCTCAAAACCAAACTTCTTATAAAGGTGAATCGCTGCCTCATTATCTACAAACACTTCCAATTCTAGCCGCTTCAGATCAAGCCAGTTGTCGGCCACATCCAAAGCGGCCGTCATCAGCCTGTGGCCAATGCCCTGCCCCCAATAATCTGGATGGACAAACATGCCCACAGAACCAGCGTGCGTCATACGCGGCCGTTGAAAATGTTGCAGCGAGATGAATCCCACACTCTTGCCCTCCACCTCTGCCACCAGCCGCGCACGGCCTGGCGTTTGTTTGCTCAGCCAAGCCTGTGTCTCCGCCAACTCCATGCTCGGCAAATTCAGCGTGTCCCGCGCTATGGCCGGATGGGTTGCCATCTCATACTGGTCTCGTGCATCTTTGGGCAAAATCGGGCGGATGAGGATGTCGTTTGTGGTCATTTCTGTATCCGTTATCGGAAATAAGACTCCCACTTCTCGTCAACCAACTGCTTAATCTCTGGCGACATTTCTAATTCTTCCGGCCAGCCGCGTGTATGGCCGTCTTGTTCACCTTTGGCTGTCGCATCAATGCCGATTTTACCGCCAAAAGAATCCCGAATCGAAGAGTGGTCGAGTTGATCCACAGGCCCATCCACAATGACCGTGTCCCGCCGCCAATCTACATTGCCCAGAACGCGCCAGGCCACGTCGGACAAATTATGCACATCCACATCCTCATCCACAATGACAATGGCCTTGGTCAACATCATCAGCCCCAAACCCCACAAGCCGTAAATGACTTTGAAGGGATGGCCGGGAAACCGTTTTTTGATGCTGACGATGATGAGATTGTGGAATACGCCTTCGGCGGGCATGTTTACGTCTACAATTTCGCCCATGAACAGCTTCATTAAGGGCAGGAACAGCCGCTCGGTGGCTTTGCCCATCCACAAATCTTCCATTGGTGGTTTGCCCACAATGGTGGTGGGGTAGATGGGGTTTTCGCGGTGGGTAACGGCCGTTACATGGAAAGTAGGGAAATAATCTTCGGGCGTGTAAAAACCGGTGTGGTCGCCAAAAGGGCCTTCAATGCGCTGGTCGTTGGGGTCCACATAGCCTTCGATGACGATTTCAGCATCGGCAGGGACTTCCAGCGGCTGGGTGATGCAGTTGACAAATTGGACGGGTGTGCCGCGCAGCCAGCCCGCCAGCAAATACTCATCTATGCCAGGGGGCAGCGGCGCACTGGCGCACCACATCTGCGCCGGGTCGCCGCCGAGGACGATGGCGGCGGGGATGAGAGGCTTTTGGCTGGCTTTGGCAATGCGTTCATGTTCGGCGCCGCCTTTGTGGCGCTGCCAGTGCATGGCTGTGGTTTTGCTGTCTAGTATCTGCACGCGATACATACCCACATTGCGGCTGTTGGTTTCGGGGTCACGGGTGATGACTTGCATGAGGGTGATGTAACGGCCGCCATCGTTGGGCCAGCACTTTAGCGCGGGGATCATATCCAGCGAAGCATCATCGGTGTAAACCACATCCTGGCAGGGGGCTTTTTTAACGCGGTTGGGTTTGAGGCCAACAGCGCGGAGGGCGCCGAGTAGTTCGGTAGCCCGACCCATGGCTGCGCCAAAGCCTTCGGGCAGTTTGAGGTCAATCATTTTAGCCAAATTGTGTCGCAACTGCTCTAAATCATCTACGCCCAGGGCCAGGGCCATGCGCTTCTCGTTGCCAAAGGCGTTGATGAGGACGGGCATGGTGAAGCCAGCGACGTTTTCAAAGAGCAAGGCTTTGTTTTGTGCGGCCGGACCTTTGCTGATGCGGTCGGTTATCTCCGTTATTTCTAAGTCTCGGCTGACAGGGGTGCTGATGCGTTGGAGTTCGTCGGCCTTTTCCAGTTGTTTGATGAAGTCTGTTAATCCTTTGTAAGCCATAATTCACATCGTTCAAAATGTTTTGAAAGTTTGTGGGCATTGTAGCACAAGCCCTAGTGCCTGACAAAAGTTTGCCAGACTTTTACGCTCTCTTTCTTTCTTGTCTGGTTTTGCTCATGTATAATTGAGATTAGGAGGCGGTTTATTGTCTAAGTAGTAAGTGGATATATAGTGCAGTAGTCGTCCCTGTCTAGTTAAACGAGATTTTGCATGGCACACACGCGACCAGAGACCCCAGCAGTTTTGCCCCAACCCTCTGCCCATGAGAATGGGCATAAGTCTGTGGCCCAAATTATGATGGATGAAGTGGTGGCGGACAGTCTGCGGCCGGCGGCGCTGGGACTGGGGGTGATCTTTGCTTTTCTGGCGGTGATTCATTTTGTCACGGTGTCGGCATCGGCCGTTCCGGGGATTGTGTCGGCAGTGACGGCCGTTATTCTCTTCGCCCTCTTTATTATTCTCGGAAACCGACGTTTTTCTTCAACCCAAACACACTTGCTGACGGTGGTGATTGCGGGACTGGCCGTTTTTAACGATCTGCTGCGGCTCTATTTGTTGGATGCGCCGGGGCAAACGATGGTGGTGTTGGTCATCATTGTGATTTCGGCGGGGCTGTTTTTTCTCTCAAGTTGGGCGTTGGCGGTGGTTTTAGCTGGCACATGGGTGGGCTGGCTGGGTGTGGTTTGGGCCAAGGGGCAGGGGAATGGGTGGCAGGATGGTGTGGCTTTGTTATTGGCAACGGCCGTTTCCGCCCTCATCTTTTACTTGCGGCTGCGCACCATGCGGCGGTATGAACATTTGCGCGAAGAAAGCGAACGCCGCCGCCAGGAAGCCAGCTACCGGGCTGGTCAGTTGGAAACAGGTCTGGCTGTAGGCCAGAGTATTACGTCCATTCTAGACCCGGAGATATTGCTGGAGCGGGTGGTGGCGCTTATCCACGAACGGTACAACTATTATTATGTAGGTATTTTTCTCATTGATGAAGAGGGGCAGTTGGTGCGCGAAGAGGCCAGTGCCGGTGAGATGGCTGGCCCCCTAGTGGCGGGTGGGCTGTGCCTGAAAGTGGGGGAGGAGGGGCTGATTGGTTGGGTGGCGGCCAACGGCAGTCCGGCTCGTGTGGATGATGTGGCTCGAGACGGCCGTTACATGCAAGTGGCTGTTCTCTCCGAAACAAAATCTGAACTCGACCTGCCCTTGCGCGTGGGCGACAGGTTGTTGGGCGTGCTGGATTTACAGAGCAAAAAGTATGCAGCTTTCCCTGAAAGTGATATGTCTTTCCTGCAACTGCTGGCCGATCAGGTGGCCATCGCCATTTACAACGCCTCCCTGTTTGAGCGCGAAAAATCGGCACGCCACCTGGCCGAAACATTGCACCAGACCGGGCATCTTCTTAACAGCACGTTGAACTGGAATGAGGTACTCGACCTGATTTTGCAGCAGTTGGCCGATATTGTGCCCTATGATCGGGCTTCGATGATGATTCCGCGAGGCCAGGAGTTGGAGTTTGTGGCTTTTCATGGGTACCCTGAAGGTTTTGAGCCAGGTAATACGCGCATCTCTATTGAGGAAGATACAGATGAGATTTACCGTGAGATTTACCAGACGAAACGGCCGTTATGTATCCCCGACGTGCTGCAGCGGCCCGACTGGCAGCAAGTGCCCACACTGCCCCAGGCTCGCTCCTGGCTGGGCGTGCCTCTCACCCGTTCCGATGAAGTCATCGGGATGCTCTCCCTGACACGAGAAACCCCCGATCCTTACAATGACGACGAAATCTCACTGGCAAGCGCCTTCGCCAGCCAAGCGGCCGTTGCCCTGCAAAACGCCCGCGTCTATGACCGCATGGCCCAATTCAACCAGATGTTGGAATACGAAGTACGCAGCCGCACCTCCGCCATCCAAGAAGCCCACGCCCAACTAGAACGGCTCAACCAGACCAAATCTGATTTCATCAGCATTGTCTCCCACGAGTTACGCACCCCCCTCACTCTGGTCAAAGGCTACAGCCAGATGATGCTCAAAGACAATGCCCTGCTCGAAAACGAGTTCCTGCAACAACTGGCCGATGGCATCCACAGTGGGGCCATTCGCATGGGCGAAATTGTCAACAGCATGTTGGAAATGCTTAAAATTGATAACCAGGCACTGGAACTATACCCAGAACCTGTTTCCATTGCCCCCATGTTGCAGATGGTCGCCCTCCAATTTGAGGAATCGCTGGTGGCGCGGCATCTCACTCTGACCATTGAAGATATGAGCGGTGTGCCTGGGATTGAGGCCGATTTTGAAGCCCTGCAAAAGGTTTTCTACCATCTCATCATCAACGCCATCAAATACACACCAGATGGGGGCTGCATTACTATTTCGGGCCGTGTGTTGGTGGACAGTGCCCTGGATTTGCCACAAGAGGGCATTGAGGTAGTGGTGCAAGACACAGGCATTGGCATTGATGAGGATTCTCACGACTTAATCTTCACCAAGTTCTACCAAACGGGTAAAGTTTCTCTGCATTCTTCGGGCAAAACGGCTTTTAAGGCGGGCGGGCCAGGTTTGGGTTTAGCCATTGCTAGGGGGATTGTGGAAGCGCATCGCGGCAAATTGTGGGTGGAGAGCCAGGGCCAGGATGAGGAGAATCTGCCCGGTAGTGCCTTCCATGTTGCCCTGCCCCTTCGCCAAAGATGAGGGTGATTTTCTACCTTCTCTTATGTTCCGCCTGATTCGTTGACAATTCCCCTGTGTGCCTCGACAATTAGCCGCATGAATAATCCAACTGTTATTACTGTAGTTCGTTGGCTGGTGGTGATTGCCACGCCGTTCTTTTTAGGTTTAGGGGGCATTCGTGCGCTGATTGGTTGGGAAAATCCCACTTATCCTGAATGGGAATACGCCCGTATTGCCCCGGATCAATTTGGCTTTACGCCGGAGCAGCGGTTGGAATTGGCTCAGGCCACGCTGGCCTATATGCAGCGGCCGGAACCGGCTGATGAGGTGATTTATTTGTTGGAGGAGCTGCGCCTGCCGGGGACAGATACCCCGCTGTACAATGACAGTGAAATCAGCCATATGCTGGATGTGAAACGTGTGGCGGATGGGATTCAGCGGGTGGTGTGGGTGGCCGGGGTGATTGTGTTTGGCGGGCTGCTCTTTTTACTGCTGCGGTCGGAGACGCGGGTGTTGGGATATAAGGCGATTTTTCAGGGTGGGCTGCTGACGACGATTATTTTGGTGGCGATTGCGGCGTTTATTGGGCTGGCCTGGAGTACTTTTTTTGTGCAGTTTCATGAACTGCTTTTCCCGCCAGGGACGTGGACGTTTAGCTATTCGGATTCGTTGATTCGCCTGTTTCCAGAGCAGTTTTGGTTTGATGCGGGCATTATTATGAGTGTGTCGCCGCTGCTGAGTGGGGTGGTTACGGCCGTTATCGGCTACATCCTCTATCGTAGAGCCGTATGAAAACAGTGGTCATCACGGGTGTGTCTACGGGTATTGGGTATGCGGCGGCGGCGGAGTTGGGGCAGCGTGGCTACCAGGTGTTTGGCTCGGTGCGGCGGGCAGAGGATGCCGAGCACGTTCAGGCGGAGTTGGGGGCCAATTTTACGCCATTGTTGTTTGATGTGACGGATGAGGCGAGGGTAAAGACGGCCGTTGCCCAACTCACCACCCATCTCAACGGCCAACCCCTCACCGCCCTCATCAACAATGCCGGGATTAGCACCCCCGGCCCCTTAGCCCATCTCACACCCGAAGCCCTGCGCCAGCAGCTAGAAGTCAATGTTGTCAGCGTTTTAGCCGTGACCCAAGCCTTTTTGCCCTTGCTGAAATCGGAACGAACACCGGGGCGTATCATCAATATTAGTTCGGTCAGTGGGCGCATTGTTTACCCCTTCATGGGGGCTTATGCTGCTTCCAAACATGCTCTGGAAGCACTGTCTGATGCCTTGCGCCGGGAACTGTATTTGTATGGCATTGAGGTGATTGTGATTGAACCGGGTACGGTTCGCACGCCGATTGTGGGCAAGTTTGGTGAGCAGGTGGCGCAGTATGCCGGGACGGATTATGCGCCGTTTTTGGCGAAGCTGCAGGCTGAGGTGGCGGAGCGCGAGAGGAAAGCGATGCCGGTGGAACGGGTAACGGCCGTTATCCGCACCGCCCTGGAAACGCCCAACCCCCAACCCCGCTACCCCGTTCCCCGCAAATGGCTCACGGGCTGGCTCCTGCCCCGCCTGCTGCCCGACCGCTGGTTTGATCGCCTTACCATCAACCAACTCGAGAAAATGCGGCAGTCATAACGAGGTTTTTGTAAGAGTTAAGAAATAATCCGTGCCATTCGTGTCATCTTTGATTTAGCTGTTCAAGTTCTTTTGCCAGTTTTGGAGGTGGCTGAGTACGGCCGTTTCCACTCCCTCCTCGCCCAAATCAAACCAATGAATCCGTTCATCATCCTGGCGAAACCAGGTTGCCTGCTGGCGGGCAAAACGGTGCGTCTCAAACTTAATGCGCTCAACGGCCGCTTCCAGGCTCATCTCCCCGGCAAAATAAGCATACAACTGGCGATAACCCAGCCCGCTCATGGCCGTTAAATGGCGGCCAAAGCCCGCAGCAATCAACTGCTCCATCTCGGCCAAAAAGCCCGCCGCCATCATCGCATCCACCCGCGCATCAATGCGCTCATACAAAACCTCCCGCTCCCGGTTCAGGCCAATCATGCAGATGTCGTAAGGCGGCGGTGTTTTGCGCTGTAATTCGGTGATGGGCTGGCCGCTGACGAGCGTAACTTCCAGAGCGCGAATGACGCGGCGTACATTGCGCGGGTCAATCTTGGCGGACGCTTCGGGGTCCAACAGGTTGAGCCACCGCGCCAACTCCTCACCGCCCAACACCTCCAGTGCGGTGCGCAGTTCTGGCTGTGGTGGCACTTTGGGGATGCCCCAGCCTTCGACAACGGCCGTTACATACTGCCCTGTGCCCCCCACCAACATCGGTAACTTACCCCGGGCCGCCACCGCCTCAATCGTCGCATACGCCAGCCGCTGATAGTCGCCCAGCGTCAGCGTCTCATCTGGCGCACAGATGTCAATTAGATGATGGGGAATTTGGGCTTGTTCAACGGCCGTTGGTTTGGCTGTGCCAATATCCAACCCACGATAAAATAGCCGTGAATCGGCGGAGATGATTTCACCATCTAGCTCTTGAGCTAATTTTAGAGAGAGGGCAGTTTTGCCAACGGCCGTTGGCCCCACGATGATGAGCAGAGGGGCGCGACGCTCCCCTCTTTCCTCTCCCCTCTCCCCTCTCTCCTCATCCCTCACCATCCCAGCACCGCATTGGGAATATGCTCACAGCGCAGCAGCTTGCCCGCTTTATCCAACTCCACCGCCACCAAATCCACCCGCCAATCCACATCCAGATTGTGTTCTGCCAGGTAAAGTTGGGCCAACTCAAACAACTTAAAGCCTTTCCGCCGGGTCAGCCCCTCTTCCGGCGTACCCATCAACCGCCCGCGCCGCGTTTTCACCTCCACAAAGATATACTCTGTGCCGGCTTTGGCCACCAGGTCAATTTCGCCCGCACGGCAGCGCCAATTGCGCTGCACAATCTCATAGCCTTTGGCTTCCAGATGGTGCGCGGCTACCGATTCACCCCAGGCACCGAGGCGTTTACGGCCGTCTTTACCCGTAGAATTAGTCACGCTTTTCCTCTTGGGGCGGCACAGGTTCAAATAATTTGCGCAGCGGGCTGGTTCCCATCTTGTCGGGTGGCTTAATCAGGCTAATGAGTTGGTCTAAATGGGGTTGCAGCCGTTCGCGGGTGCGCGTCCAACGGCCGTGTGCCTCATCCCGCTGCAAATCTGGCCGCGTTTGCCGCAAATAGTTATAAAGCTGGATGGTGCGAGACACTGTTTGCCCAATGTCGAAGCGTTGGCTGTCTCTTTGTGCTGCCTGGGCCATCTGCTGCCGTCGGGCCGCATCCAAAGCCATGGCCACCAGGGCCGCCGCCAGCCCGCTTGTGGCATGGCGCGTGAGCAGGCCAGATGTGCCATGTGTCACCGTATCCACAATGCCCGGTGAGGCGACGGCGACGACAGGCAGGCCAGCGGCCATCGCTTCAATCACTGTCAAGGGATGTACTTCGGAGGTGGAGGCGGTGACAAAAGCATCGGCGGCGGCCAGATAGTTGGAGATGTTTTCGTAAGGGATGGGGCCAGCGAAGTGAACCGAGGGGGCTATCTGTAATTCGGCGGCGAGCTGCTTGAGTTCTTCGGTGCTGGGGCCGCTGCCTACAAGCAGCAGGTGCATGTGGGGCATGATGTCTTGGGCGATGGCGAATTGTTGCAGGAGGAGGTCGAGATTTTTTTCGTCGGCTAAACGGCCGATATAGATGAAGAGAACGGCCGATTCTGGCACACCCAGGTCGGTTTTGGTCAGGGGGTGGGTGGGGTGATGAAACGGCCGTAAATCCACCCCATTCTCAATCACCACCATTGGCCGCGTCACACCAAAATCCAGCATCACCTGCCGCACGCTCTCCGAAGGCACAATCACCATATCGGCCAAATCCGTAAAATCGGGCCACACCTGCCGCATCACGGCATCGGCGGCTGGCTGCGAGATGGGAATGTAGGTTCCCATGTACAGGTCATAGCGGGTGTGATTGGTGTAGACGATGGGACAACGGCCGTAGCGGTGGGCCATCTCCACACTCATATAAAGATGATGGCAGTGAATAATATCCATCTGCTGTAATAACGCTTGCGCGGCACGGGTATAGCGCATACTCCAATAATACCCCGTATCCCCCAGCGAAACGGCCGGGGAGCGCACAACCCCTGGCTCATCACCGGCGGGATCAGGCTCGCCTAAGGTGAAAATAGTCACCTCATGGCCCGCTGCCTCCAGGTGCTGCTTATACAAGGCCACCATTCGTGTCACCCCATTAACCACAGGTTTATAACAGGCTGTCACCATCCCAATGCGCATAATGCCTCCATAAAACAAAAAACGTAAAACGTAAAAAAGACCTCTTACGCTTTACGTTTTACGTTTTACGTACCACATTCATCTCAAAGATTTTACCTTCACTTTAATGATGCACCAATAACCACCTGCGCAGATGTGTCAGCCCTAACGTGCAGGCCCACTCATCAATATAATCGGGATGTCCGCCAAAGGAGCGATTGGTCACAGAAACGCCGTGCGGCGAGGCCAGTGTGACCAAAATCTGCACGCCGCCTGGGGTGAGGCTCTTGTAAACTAACAGACTCAGGTCTGCATTTACTCGTGTTAATAAGGTCTCCGCCGCCGTGCGACACCAGCGGGTTAAATCATCATCGTCTTGGTAGATGGGTAGTTGCAGATAGTTGGCTAAGGCCTCGTCCGAACTTGTGTCTACAAACTCTACAAAAGTCTCATGTTCGGGGAGCAGACGCTGCCACGCTGTGGCCAATATCTGGTCGGTATTACATTCGGCCAAAACAAGGTGGCGGCCGCTTTCTTGTAGATTGGCTAATACCACCTCTTCCAAACGCTTCTCTCCCTCACCATACACATGGTCGCCTAAACGAGCTAAAACGGCAGTTTTCAGTCGAGCCAAACGGGCTTCTACCTGGTCATGCGATTGATCTTGTGCCCACAAGCGAACATTGGCCTGCCCGGCAAAGGCATCGAAGGTGATTTTTTCTTGCGGCTCTTTGGCGATGCCCGTCAGGTCTTCTTTGAGTGTGCTGGCCACGACACCAACGGTGCGCAGCAGCAGCCAGCCCGATTTTTGGGTGAGGGATGCCTGGTTGCTGAGGCGGGGAAACACTTCGGTTTCTAGCAAGAAGGCCATTTCGTTACGATTGGCGGGCAGACAGAACAGCACGCCGCGTTCGTCTTGCACCATGAGGCCAGGCATATAGGCGTTGCTATCGCCTAGAATAACTGCACCTTCAATGCCGGGGAAGCCGGGGGTGAAGGTGCGGTGCAGGGCCTGAGCGATGGCCGGGCAGGTGTAGTCGCTGCGGCCTGTGCCCAGCCCGCCGATGGTGATGACGACATCAGCGCGTTGCAGGGCGTTTTGGACAACGGCGGCGATCATGTCCTGGTCGTCGCCAACTGTTATTTTGCAGGTCAGTTCTATTCTGACTTGATTGAGGCTGCGGGCAACGTGTGCAGCGTTGGTGTCTAAAATGTCGCTCATTAGCAGTTGGGTGCTAATACTGATGATTTCGACTTTCATTGATGGTTTGCCCAAAAATAAAAACGTTGCCAGGTTGGTGGCAACGGGGGCGGAATTGTTTGTGGTACTACTAATGTTAGGAGAAGTAGGGGCGTAAACGGCCGTTTACACCTGAATATAAAAGAAACCCGATATAAGCTAATATCGGGTTTCTGAATTGTGGCTAGTCGTCATTGTTGTTGCCAGCATCGGCTAACTTTAGCTGATAGTAGCGAATAGTGAGGTCTGTATTGCGCATTTTCATAGCCATATCCGCTGCCAGGTTTTTCATGAGCTTATAACCCAAATCAGGGTAGGTGTCACATAAGAGCATCAGGCGTTTGCGGGGGATGCGCAGGATGTAGGAACCATCTTGGCTGACACGGGCGGTGGCCGAGCGTATGCCCTGGTCTACCAGAGCAATCTCGCCAAAAACTTGCCCGTGCCGCAGTTCGGCAACAACTACGGGTTCCATTTCTTCTTGCGTGGCAGCAACAAAACCAGGATCCATGAGAATTTCAACGATACCCCGCCCAATTACATACAACTCATCGGAGCTTTCATTTTCTTGAATCAGGATGGTGCCAGCGTCAAATGTGGCTGGTTCGCATATAGATGCTACCAACTCGAGCTGTGTTTTTGTTAAATTGTCAAACAACTCGGCTAAAGACAGAATTGTCGGGATACTTTGTTGCATCTTTTCCTCTTTGTTTACACATTTTCCTGGTATGGTTTGTGAGATTCTAGCATAAAGGGTTGGGCATCGCAATATGGGGTAAAGGCTAGGGTGTGATTGCTTTCTGTGTAACGGCTGGGAAGACTGGAGCAGTTTCCAAAACTGCTCCAGTCTAATGATACACAACTTTTTATCGCACCCCGAAGGCTGGCGTTTAGTGGGTTGGTAAACCGAGGCTGGGCATTTCTGTGCCGTTGAGGAAGGCGCGGAGGGCGGCGCGGGTGGCGGTGCGGTCATCCCAGGGGTATTCGATGGTGCCAAAACACATGGATTGTTCGTGCCCTTTGCCGCATATGAGCACCAGGTCTTGGGGGCGGGCGCGGCTGAGGGCAAAGTGGATGGCGCGGCCGCGATCGGGGATGCGCCAGAAGGTTTCATGCTCAATGCCGCCCTGGCTGCGGCAGCCGGCAGCCATCATGTTTAAGATGTCGTTGAGGGATTCGGTGCGGGGGTCTTCGGCGGTGAGGATGGTGAGATCGGCGGCGCGAGCGGAGGCTTCGGCCATGAGGCGGCGCTTTTCTACATCGCGTTTACCCGCGCTGCCAAAAACGGTGATGATACGGCCGTTTGGCACCATCCTCTTCCCCGCTTCAATGGCTCGTGTGAGGGCATTGGGCGTATGGGCGAAATCTACGATGGTGAGGAAGGGCTGGCCTTCGTCTATGCGTTCCATACGGCCGCTGATAACGTCTACCGCTTCCAGACCTGCTTTGATGGCGGTGGGGGCTACGCCCAGGCTGTGGGCGGCGGCGGCGGCGGCGAGCATGTTGTAGATGTTGAATTCGCCGACGAGAGGGGTGCAGAGGGAGAGGGGTGAGGAGGGGAGGTGGAGGGTGAAGGTGGTTTGGGTGGGGGTGTAGGTGAGGTGGGTGGCGGTGATGGCAGCGGGCTGGTGGATGGCGTAGGTGAGGTGGGGGACGGTGGATGCTTGGGCCAGTCCTTCATAAGAGGAGTCGTCGCGGTTGAGGATGGTTTGGTGGGTGGCGAGTTGGAAGAGGCGGGCTTTGGCGGCGAAGTAGGCGGCGTGGCTGCCATGGTAGTCTATGTGTTCGTGGGTGATGTTGGTGATGACGGCGGTGTGGAAGTTAACGGCCGTTACCCGATGCTGTGCCAACGAGTGGGAGGTCGTCTCTAACACACAGTGGGTGAGACCTGCATCCACCATGCGGCGCAGGTAGCTTTGCACGACAGGGGCTTCGGGGGTGGTGACGTGTAGTTCCAGCGGTTCCTCGGTGGGGCCGATGACGGCTTTGATGGTGCTGAGGAGGCCAGCTTTGAGGCCAGCGGCGATGAGGATTTCGTGGAGGAGGCGGCTGGTGCTGCTTTTGCCGTCGGTGCCGGTGATGCCGATGATGGTGAGGTGCTGGCTGGGGAAGCCGTACCAGGCGGCGGCGAGCCAGGCCAGCGTTTCCGCGGTGTCTTCGACCTGGATGTAGATGACGTTTTCGGGGATGGTGAGGCCGAGGTCGGCGGGGGAGCGCTGGGCCAGAATCATGCTGGCACCGCGTTCGATAGCCTGGCCGATGTAGGGATGGCCGTCGCTGCTGGTGCGGACGCGGGCGATGAAGCAGGCACCGGGGCGGACTTCGCTGGTTTTTTCGGTGAGGTGGGTGAGGGTGACATCGGGGCCGGTGTAGGTGGGTGGTTGGAGGTGGTGGGGGATAGGTGTTTGCTCAACGGCCGTTTGCCAGTCGGCGAGGAGTTGTTTGAGATGACGAGATTGGGGGAGTGGAGATTGGAGATTTGAGACTATCATGGTTTGTGTCTTGATGGTTGAACGGTGGGCAAAGGCACGCCTGTGCCCTACGGTGTGACCGCGGCAATATGCTGGGCGAAGGTGGGGATGTCTATGTTGCTGCCGCAGGCGATGAGGGCGACGCGCTGGCCTTGCAGCTTTTGGCGCAGGGGGCCGACGAGGGCGGCAGTGGTGGCGGCACCAGCGGGTTCGACGGCGAGTTTGGTGCCGTGATAGAGGCGCAGCATGGCGCGGCGCAGGTCGTCGTCGTTGACGAGGACGAGTTCATCTACATATTTTTGGCACAGGGCAAAGCTGTAGGGGGCGGCGAAGGGGGCACCGAGGCTGTCGGCGATGGTGCGGACGGCATCTATGGGTTCGGGTTGGCCGCTGGCGAGGCTGCGGCGCATGGTGTCGGCGCCTTCGGGTTCGACGGCGTAGACGCGGGTGTGGGGGGACATGAGTTTTACGGCTGTGGCGATGCCCGCGCACAGGCCACCGCCCCCAACGGGGATGATAACTGCGTCCAGATCGGGCAGTTGGTTCATCAATTCATAGCCGACGGTGGCTGTGCCGAGAATGGTTTGGCGGCCTTCAAAGGGGTGGACGAAGGTGCGGCCTTCTTCTTTTTCGATGCGTTCGACTTCGGCGAAGGCGGCGTGGACGTTGGGCATGAGGACGACTTCGGCATCGTAGCTGCGGCAGAGGGCGACGCGGGCGGGGTTGGCGTTTTGGGGCATGACGACTTTGGCGGGGGCGTTGAGGGTTTGCCCGGCGTAGCTGAGGGCGATGGCGTGGTTGCCAGCGGATACGGCCGTTACGCCGCGCCGCCGTGTGGCTTCATCTAAGCTGAGAATATTGTTAATTGCGCCGCGTGCTTTGAAGGTGCCGGTGTGCTGGAACAGTTCTAGCTTGAGCAGCACCTGGGTGTCGTGGCCGACGATTTCGGTGATGTCGCGGTTGCGCCAGTGCCAGATGGGGGTCTCGACGATGTAGGGGTCTATGCGTTGGCGGGTGGTTTGGATGTCGGTTAGGGTGGGTTGGGGTTCCATTGGGATGTCCTATGAAAATGAGACTGGAGACTAGGGACTGGAGACTGGGCGGTCTCTAGTCTCTAGTCTCCAATCTTTTGTAAGTTATTAAATTCCCATTCCTCAATTTAGTATCGTGGTATATGGAGTGTATTGTAACAAGGTTTTGGTGATTGGCTGTATTTGACAGAATGGGGGCGATAGCTAGAATGTGAAACCTCTGAGGTCTGCAAGACCTCAGAGGTTTAGGTATAACAATGATTCTGGCTTTGGAGAAAGATATGAGTGATGAGAATGCAGTTGTGAATGAGACAACTGAGAATGTGGAAGCGGCGGCAGAGGCACAATCTGAGAAGAGTGGGAATGGTTCGCGGCGGCGGCGAAAGAATAAGGGAGGGAACCGTAAGGGGAAGCGGGCGCAGGAGGAGATGGCGGTGCCGGATGATCCGTTGCAGGTGATTAAGGCGCGGTTTGCGGCGTGTGGGCGCTGCTGTTACTTTTTGGGTAGTTATACCAGTTCGCATGGCGAGGGGGAGTTGGAAACGGCCGTACAAAATACCCTGCCTGAATGGCTGACGCTGACCTGGGACCAACAGACGCGCCATCTGGTGCATAAGGCGTTTGGGGTGCAGTTGGATGTGGATTATTACATGTATGAGGGCTGTTGTGTGGCCTGTTATCGGCAGTTTTCTTTGCGGACGAGTGAGACGGAGGGGGCGGTTTTTCGGGTGCAGTTGTAGCGATAGTTTAATCATTACAAAACTTTAGGGAAAGTGGAGATTGGAGATTGATATGTTTACAAATCCTCCCAAAATGGTTTATGACGATGCGGGACAACTGGTTGAAGTTATTTTGTCGGCCGAAGAATATTTGCATTTTTTGCGTTTTCTTGGCAAAGAAGCTGATTGGGAAAATTTGCCTGCTTATCTTCAGGATGCGATTGATCAATTGCTGATTGATGAGATACGGCAGGAGAAGGATACGGCCGTTTCCCTAGAATCCATTTTGGGCAGTTAGCTGTGAATGGGTATCGGGTGGCGGTGACGGCAACGGCCGTTAAAGAACGCCAGAAATTAGATGTGACCACACGCCAACGCATTGATAAAGCCTTGCAAGGGCTTATAGAAAATGCACGGCCCTCAGGTGCTAAAAAGTTAGCAGGGAGTGCCAACGATTGGCGTATTCATGTCGGTGACTATCGCATTTTGTATGAGGTTGATGACAGAGGGCGATTGATTACGGTGTGGCGTATTGCTCACCGGCGTGAAGTGTATCGTTAAGATAGCGATTGACGATATTCGTCATTCATCCCTCATTCCTTTCTTTGCCGTGCGGCTTCAAAGAGGATGACGCTGGCGGCAACGGCCGCATTTAAGGACTCTGTTTGGCGGTGCATGGGGATGGCGATACGGCCGTTTGCCAAGCGCATTGCTTCTTCCCCCAGCCCGTGTGCTTCGCCACCAATGATGAGGGCAGAGGGGGTTTGCCAGGAAACGGCCGTATACATTTGCTCGCCAACGGCCGTTGCTACCCACACCGACATGCCTTGCACAATTGGAGCGATTTCGTCCCAAGTGAGATGATGAAGGGGTAGGCGCAAGTGTGCGCCCATGCCGCCGCGCACCACTTTGGGGTTGTAGGCATCTACACAACCTGGCGAGAGCAGCACACCATCGGCGCCAGCGGCGGCGGCGGAGCGGAGCATGGTGCCTAAGTTGCCAGGGTTGGTGACGGCATCGAGGATGAGGAGGAGGGTAGGCTGTGGGGGCAAGGGGCGCGGTTGGATGGGGATGATGGCTAGAACGCCGGAGGGGGTTTCGGTGTCGCTGATGGCGGTCATGACCTCTTCGCTTACGATTTGGGAGGGGGCGTTTAGCTGTTGTAGAATGGAGGCATGATTGTTTTGCCAAACGGCCGTATGCAAAACCAGACTGGGCGACTGTTGGCTGTCCAAGAATTCCGTCAGCCAGCGTGTGCCTTCGACGACGTAGGCTTGCTCGCGCATACGAAAGCGCCGCTCGGCGATGAGGCGGCGCACGTATTTAACTTTGGGGTTGGTGAGGCTGGTGATCATGGGGGAATTGTAGACGGTATTCGGTGAGCGGTAAACGGTAATCGAATTACTGATAACGGACAACGGGAATGATGCAACAGATCAAAGGGCTTTATAAAATCAGTCGGCCGCTTTCTAGTTTTAGCGGCGTGTTAGCGGTGATTTTGGGTGGGTATGTGGCGCATACGGGTGCCTGGTTGAAGATTGCTCTGGCGGGGCTGGCGACGCTGTTGGTGGCGGCGGCGGCCAATGCCTGGAATGATTATCTGGATATTGAAATTGATAAGGTGAATCAACCGAAACGGCCGTTGCCTTCGGGCATGATTAGTTTGTCGTTGGCCCGTAACTTTTCCGTCATCACCTCTATCGTGGCCTTGCTCATTGGTTTAGCCATCAGCCTGGAGATATTTATTGTGGCGCTCTTTTTCGTTTTGCTGCTCTATTTGTACTCCTGGAAGCTAAAAAGTACGGTTTTGATTGGCAATGCGACGGTAGCTATCACCTCGGCTTTTAGTGCCGTTTTGGGGGGGCTGGCGGCGGGGAATGTGTGGCCCAGTTTGTGGCTGGCGTTGATTATTGGCACGGCCATTATGGGGCGTGAGGTTTTGAAGACGCTGGCGGATTATGAGGGGGATTTGCAGGAGCAGTGCCGCACGATTGCCACGGTGTGGGGTAAGCGGCGGGCGCGGGTGGTTTTTTATCTGCTGGCGGCGGCGACGCTGTGGGTGATGCTGCTGCCTTATTTGCAGGCGGTGTATAAGCCGATTTATGTGGCGATTGTGCTGGTGGGGGTGTATCCGGTGGTGTTTTATATTTTGCTGCGGGTGACGCAGGACCGAACGGGGCCGCAGTTGGAGCAGTTGAGCCAGTTGATGAAGTATGATTTTTTGATCTGGTTTGTTGCGGTGTGGCTGGGGGCGGGGTAAGGGTGTAATTGTGTATTGGTATAGTGGTTTATTACACCATTGTACCAATACACCAATATACCTTTTTAATCGGCCGTTTCTGTCTTTTCTTCTTTGGTTTTGGCGGTTTCGGGGTGGGAGTGGCCGTTGGGGGATTGGAGTTGGATGTGGGGTAGGGTGTCGGGATTACGGCCGTTTAAGAACCATAATTGACTGTTAAACAGGGGGTGGCCTTCTGCCACCCGTTCTGATTGGCGCATATAGCTGCCATCGGCCTGTAAGATATAGGCTTTGGCTGTGTCTTGCAGGTAGGGGTTGAGGATGTTGTGGACGATGTCTTTTTGCATCACGGGGTCTTCAATGGGGAAGAGAACTTCGACACGGCGGTCAATATTGCGCGGCATGGGGTCGGCACTGCCTAGATAGAGGACAGGCTTGCCCTGGTTATGAAAGTAGTAGATGCGGCTGTGTTCCAGAAAACGGCCGACTATACTCCGCACCCGAATGTTTTCACTGACCCCTTTGATGCCAGGGCGCAAGCAGCAAAAACCACGAATAATCAGGTCAATTTGCACCCCGGCCTGTGAGGCTTTGTACAAGGCGCGAATCACCTTGCCATCTACCAGGGAGTTGGCCTTGATGACAATATAACCCTCTTTGCCGTGAGCCGTTTCTTGCTCGATGAACTGCATTAGATTGCGGCGCAGGGTGAGGGGGGCAACCAGGAATTTTTGGTAGGCATCTTGTTTGGAGTAGCCTGTAAGATAGTTGAACAAATCGGAAGCATCAGCGCCAAAGGGTTCGCGGTGGGTCATCATGCCTAAATCTGTGTAGAGGCGGGCGGTGCTGGTGTTGTAGTTGCCTGTGCCGACGTGGACGTAGCGATGGAGGCCATCGCGTTCACGGCGCACGACGAGGCAGACTTTGCAATGTGTTTTGAGGCCGATGAGGCCATAGACGACATGCACGCCCGCATTTTCCAATGCTCTGGCCCATTCGATATTGCTTTCTTCGTCGAAGCGGGCTTTGAGTTCGACGAGGACGGCGACTTGTTTGCCGTTTTCTCGCGCTCTCATCAGGGCACGGACGATGGGGGGAGTGGGGCCGATGCGGTAGAGGGTCATTTTGATGGCTAGAACGTCGGGGTCGGCAGCGGCCGTTTCTAGAAAATTGACGACGGGCAAGAAGCTGTCGTAGGGGTGGTGCAGCAGCACATCTTGCCGTTTGAGTACCTGGAAAATATTGTCGCCAGAACGTAGGGGGGACGGGGTGGCGGGTTGAATGGGCCGATCTTTAAGTTCGGGCCGCTCCACACCGTGCAGCTCCCACAGGCTGCTTAAACCCAGGGGGCCATTAAAAGTATACACATCAAAGGAGCCGATGCCCATGTTGCTGATGAGTATTTCGCGGATTTCATCTGGTGTGGTTTCGTCAATCTCCAGGCGGACGACGGAGCCAAAGTGGCGCTGGCGTAAGTTTTCTTCCATTGTCAGCAGGAGATCGTCAGCTTCTTCTTCTTGAATTTCCATGTCGGTGTTGCGGGTGATGCGGAAGGGGTAAGCGGCCGTGATTTCCATGCCGGGGAAAAGGCGATCCAGGTTGGCGGCGATGACTTCTTCTAGCCAGGCAAAGCGCAGGGTGGTTGGGGGCAGGATTTCGTCGGGGTCTACGCGGGTGATGGGGACGAGGCGGGGTAGGGAGTTGGGGACTTTGACGCGGGCGAAGCGGGTGGTGTTGGTTTCGGGATCGCGGATGACGACGGCGAGGTTGAGGCTGAGGTTGGAGATGTGGGGGAAGGGGTGGCCGGGATCGAAGGCGAGGGGGGTGAGGACGGGGAAGAGTTCTTTTTCAAAGTAGTCGCGCAGGTTGCGGCGATGTTTGCGTTTTACGTCTTCGTAGTCGAGGATTTGGATGCCTTGTTTTTCTAGGGTAGGGTAGATTTGTTCGTGCCAGATGGTCATCATCTCTTTGAAGATGGGGGTGACGGTTTTGTGGATGGCGGCGAGTTGTTCGCGGGGGGTGAGGCCGTCGGGCGGCCGTTCGGTGATGCCGAGGTAGACTTGCTGTTTGAGGCCGGAAACGCGCACCATGAAGAATTCGTCTAGGTTGCTGCTGACGATGGCGAGATATTTCATCTGTTCGAGCAGGGGGTGATCCTGGTAACATTCGTAGAGGACGCGCCGTTGGAACTCGATGGTGCTGAGTTCGCGGTTAATGTAGTAACTGGGATTGTTTAAATCTATATCGGACATTGATGCCTCGTTTGTTGGCAGTTGTGGGTGATTTAATTAACTTTATAAAGGTTTGGGCGTTTTGTCCAGTATGAGGGGGGAGATTGGAGAGTGAAGTTTGGAGATTGGAGAGTGGATGGAAAGGAAGGGGATGGAATGGGGTGGATGGTGGGGGAGATACGGCCGTTTGTGGTTTTGGGCCTGGTTTTGGCTGTGTGGGGCGGCGGCTTGCCAGCAGAGGCCAGCGATGGTGGCTGTGCCGACACCGATGGCGACTGCGCCGCCTGTGCCGGCAACGGTTGTGGTGGCAGAGGTGGCGGTGACGGTGACGGTATCACCAGACAATGCGGCGACGCTGGTGCCGACGGCGATGCCGGTGCGGTGGCGGGTGGGGGCGGATGGGGCTGTGCCAGCGGCGGTGCGTGAGGCGGTGGCGGCTTCTGCTTTATTTGAATGGGGTGATGGGGAAACGGCCGATCTTCAGCTAACTATCAACGAGGGTGAGCCTGTGGCGGAGTGGGTTTATGCGGTGGTGGGGGCTTTTCCCACGATTGCTGATGGGGTGACGCTGGCTGATTTGCAGGCGCGATGGACGGCGGGTGAGTTGGTGGTGGATGAGACGATGGCGGCTTTTTTGGCAGCGGAGTGGGGGGCGGTGGTTTCGCCTTTGGTGGTGGAGGATGTGCGGGCGGTGTTGTGGGCAGAACGGCCGTCTATGGGGCTGATTCCTTTTGAGGAGCTAACACCTGATTTGAAGGTGCTGGCGGTGGATGGGGTGTCGCCGTTGGCGGCTGATTTTGCGGCGGCGGGGTATCCGTTGACAGTGGGGGTGGGGGTGAGGGGGGAGCCAACGGCCGTGGCTCAATTACAGGCTTTTTTGCCGGAGGTGCTGACCAATCGAGATGCGGCGAGGTTGACGCGGATTGCTATGACAGGGGTGACGGCGTTGGTGCGGGCGACGGCGTGGCAGATGGAGACGCGGGGGGTGTTGGTGCCGGGAACGGCCGTTGCGCCTGTGCTGCAAACGGCCGATATTGCCCATGTGAGCAATGAAGTCGCCTTCTCGCCCGACTGCCCTTATCCTGAGCCGGTGGGTGGCACGAGCTTTTGCTCGCGGGACAGCTACTTGGCGCTGTTGACGGAGTTGGGCATTGATGTGGTGGAGTTGACGGGCAATCATGTAAATGATTATGGCGCGGCTAATTTGGTGCATTCGTTGGATTTGTATGCGGCGGCGGGGATGGTGACGTTTGGTGGGGGGCGCGATTTGGCGGCGGCGCAGGAGCCAGCCGTTTTTGTGGATCATGGCAATCGGATTGCTTTTGTGGGCTGTAATGTGGTGGGGCCGGCTTATGCTTGGGCTACGTCTGACCAGGCGGGGGCGCGGCCTTGTGATGAGGGGTTTTACGCGCAGATTAGCCAGCTAAAGGCGGAGGGGTATGTGGTGATAGCGACGCTGCAATATCAGGAGTATTACCATTATGAGGCAACGGCTGTGCAGCAGGAGGCGTTTCGGGCGGTGGCGGCGGCGGGGGCAACGGCCGTTTCGGGCAGCCAGGGTCATCATGCGCAGGGGTTTGAGTTTTATGATGGTTCGTTTGTTCACTATGGTTTGGGCAATCTCTTTTTTGATCAGATGGATATGATGGGGACGCGGCAGACGTTTGTGGATGAGTATGTGGTGTATGACGGCCGTTTGCTGAATGTGGCTTTATGGACGGGGTTGATTGAGAGTTGGTGCTGCCCGCGTGAGATGACGGTGGAAGAGAGAGAGGGGGTGTTAACGGCCGTTTTCCAGGCCAGCGGTTGGTGATCTCGTTTGACAGCGTTTGTGCAATTCGTTACAATCTCGACGCTTTTGCCCCCTTTTCGGGGGCATTTTTACACCCATTCTTTGTTAAAAGTTAACAGTAAATCGGTAATCAGTAATCGGTAATCAGGTTCACTGAATACTGAATACTGAATACTCATATTCAATATAGCAGGAGAGATTCATGGAACAAGCAGTTTTTTACGCACAAGAAGCGGCCGAGCTTGCGCCTTTACCCTGGCTGTGGTGGCTAGGCCCCATAGGCGCGATTTTGGCGCTGGGGTATGCCTATTACTTCTATACACAAGTCATGAAGGAGAGCGAAGGCACACCCAAGATGATTGAAATTGCCCAGGCTGTGCGCGAAGGGGCGATGGCCTACTTGAGCCGACAGTATCGTGTTGTGGGGGCAGTTTTTGTTGGTTTATTTGTTATTTTTATTATCATGGCCTTCGCTGATTTACAAAACCCCATCGTGCCGGTGGCCTTTTTGACAGGCGGTCTTTTCTCCGGTTTGTGTGGTTTCTTTGGTATGAAAACAGCTACCAATGCTTCGGCCCGTGCAGCCCACGCTGCCAGCAACAGCCTGAACAGCGGCTTGCAAGTTTCTTTGCGGGCGGGTGCTGTGATGGGTTTGGTGGTAGTTGGCTTTGCTTTGCTGGATATCACCGTTTGGTTTTTGATCCTGTATTTCTTCAGACCAGCCGCCTTTTTGCGTGAGGTTGTCAATCCGCTGCCCCAAATTACGGCGACGATGTTGAGCTTCGGTATGGGTGCATCTACGCAGGCTTTGTTTGCCCGTGTGGGTGGTGGCATCTACACAAAAGCGGCTGATGTGGGTGCTGACTTGGTAGGTAAGGTGGAAGCTGGTATTCCTGAGGATGATCCCCGCAACCCGGCTACGATTGCTGACAACGTAGGTGATAATGTGGGTGATGTGGCGGGTATGGGTGCTGACCTGTACGAATCCTATGCTGGTTCGATTCTGGCAACGGCCGCTTTAGGTGTGGCCGCTGTTGTGGTGGGTGGAGCCGATTTGTTTGGTGGCAATACCCCCTCGGTGATAGAGCAGATGTCTTTGCAGCTTGGTTACATCGCTGCGCCCATCGTCATTGCGGCGATTGGGGTGGCTCTGTCTATCATGGGCGTTTACCTGGTGCGTGCTGATGAAAATGCGACTCAGGGCCAGTTGATTAATGCCCTCAGCCGAGGCTTGTATGGCAGTTCTATTGGTATTGCGGTGCTGTCTCTGCCGGTTGTGTATATTTTGGAATTACCCAACGCTTTGGCGATTTGGGTTTCTATTTTAGTAGGGTTGGTTGTGGGTATTATCGTCGGCAAGGCGACAGAATATTATACTTCTCATGCTTTTAAGCCCACGCGGGGCATTGCGGAGCAGGCTGTTACCAGTCCGGCTACTTTGCTGATTGAGGGTATGGCTGTGGGTATGGAATCTACAGGTATCCCGGTGTTGGCGGTAGTGACTGGTATTGCCGTGAGTTTTTATGCGGTTGGCGGTGCCACTAATATTTCGATGGGGCTTTATGGTGTGGGTATTGCGGCCGTAGGTATGTTGTCTACGCTAGGCTTTACCCTGGCTACAGACGCTTATGGCCCCATTGCCGATAATGCGGGTGGTAATGCGGAGATGGCTGGTCTTGATCCCAAAGTGCGGCAGCGTACGGATCAGTTGGATGCGGTGGGGAATACGACGGCGGCGATGGGTAAGGGTTTTGCCATTGGTTCGGCGGCTTTGACTTCGCTGGCGCTGCTTTCGGCTTATTTGGAAGAGGTGCGTCTATCGTTGACACTGCATGGTGGTGGGGCGGAGCTGCCTTTGGTGAACGGCCGTGCGATTGAAATTTGGAATATGCAGGACTTTATGACCTTTTATAATGTCACCATGCTCAACCCCTCGGTGTTGATTGGTGTGTTTATTGGGGCGACGACGGCCTTTTATTTTGCAGCTATGACGATGCGGGCTGTGGGCCGGGCCGCTGGGGGTATGGTGGAGGAAGTGCGCCGTCAGTTCTGTGAGAAGCCAGGCATTCTTGAGGGTACAGATCGGCCTGATTATGCCCGCTGTGTGGAGATTAGTACGGCTGCGGCGCAGAAGGAGATGATTGCGCCGTCGGTGTTGGCTTTGATTGTGCCGGTGGTTGTGGGTATTTTCTTCGGTGTGGCTGGCGTGTTGGGCTTGCTGGGCGGTACGCTGACGGCGGGTTTTGCGTTGGCGATTATGATGGCGAATGCGGGTGGTGCCTGGGATAATGCGAAGAAGTATATTGAGGAAGGGCATCATGGGGGAAAGGGATCGGATGCGCATAAAGCGGCCGTTGTTGGTGACACGGTGGGTGATCCTTTTAAGGATACGTCTGGCCCCTCGTTGAATATTTTGATTAAGCTGATGTCTATGGCTTCTGTGGTTTTTGCGGGGCTGGTAACGGCGATTGGCAATGGCGCGGGGCTGATTCAGCTTTGGTTTGGTGGATGATTTGGGAATCGGTAATGGGTTAGCCGATTACTGATTATGGTAATTGATAAAGGGGCTTCGTGCCCCTTTTTTGTTGCCTGAGGGTATAATGTGAGGATGGTTTTAGCAAGGAAGGTTTTATGAGTACATTATTATCTTACGCGCCAGCTTTGGGCCACACCATGCAGGGGCATCCTGAGAATAAGGCGCGATTGGTGGGGATGGTGGAGAGGTTGGAGGAGTTAGGGGTGTTGGGGGGGGTAACGGCCGTTTCTCCTCAACCAGCCACAAAGGAGCAGTTGCAGCGGGTACATGATCCTCGTTTGCTGGAGCATATTGAACGTGTCTCTCGGCGCGGTGGCGGTTTATTGGATCGGGGCGACACTTATGCCACGGCGGAAAGTTATGAGTTGGCACGGTTGGCGGCTGGGGCTTGCTGCCAGATGGTGGATGAGATTATGGTGGGGAAGGTGCAAAAAGGATTTGCGCTGGTGCGGCCACCGGGGCATCATGCTGAGTTTAGCCAGGTGAGCGGCTTTTGTTTGATCAACAATGTGGCTGTGGCCGCAAGGCAGGCGCGGGTGGTGCATGGGGCGAAGCGAGTCATGATCATTGATTTTGATGTGCATCATGGCAATGGGACGCAGGATATTTTTTATGAGGATGACACGATTTTGTTTGCTTCGCTGCATCTTTTTGCGCCCTTCTTTTACCCTGGTGTTGGCTCCTTGCAGGAGGTGGGTTTGCAAAAGGGCCTGGGGTATACGCTGAATGTGCCGCTGCCGCCGTATGTGGGGGATGTGGGGTATTTGCTCTTCTTTCAAGAATTGATTATTCCAGCGGCGCACCAGTTTCAGCCAGATATGATTATGGTTTCGGCGGGGTTTGATGCGCATTGGCAGGACCCGTTGGCGATGGCGGGGTTGAGCCTGACGGGGTATGGGCATATTGCCCAAATGTTGGTGGGGCTGGCGGATGAGCTTTGTGGAGGTCGGATTATGTTTGTGTTGGAGGGTGGGTATAAGCTGGATGTGTTGACTTTGGGGATTGCGAATGTGTTTCAGGCGTTAAACGGCCGTGATCATATTTTTGACCCTTTTGGCCCCATGCCGCAAACAGAGGAGAACGTGACCGATTTGCTAGAGAGCCTTAAGCGGCGACACTTGCGAAATTAGGTGAAACTTTGCATAATATGAATTTAACTTACCATAATGAATGACGCATGATTCTTTTGGACTTTTGCAAGCAGACCATTTTGAGCAAATGTAATAACTCTCTCCCCCTGAGTTCAAAAAGAGCCTATGATAAAATGTAATTGTTGTTCACCTTACGTTTTATAGTTGAGGGTAAAAGTGGCACAAATTGCACTACATGATTACCTGGAACAGATTAACCGCTTTCTTGAGGATGAACAGCCGACAGAAGCTATTACACATAGTCGCTACCTCTTAAAACAGTATCCACGCCACGTAGATACTTACCGCCTTTTGGGGCGTGCCTTGCTGGAAAATCGTGAATTCGACGATGCTCTGGAGATTTTTCAACGTATCTTAAGTGCTGATCCTAATGACTTTGTGGCCTATGTGGGTTTGTCTGAAATCCATCGTGAGAAAGGCAATTTGGCCGAGGCTATCTGGTACATGGAGCGGGCTTATGAGATGTCGCCTTATGATGCGGCTTTGCAAGAGGTTTTGCGGGAACTCTATTTTCAACGGGATAACGAGGTGCCGGATGAACTGCCGCTGACGCGGGCGGCTCTGGCACGTATTTATTTTCAGGGTGAACTGTATCAGCAGGCTTCTGATGAACTGCGCTCTATTTTGGGGCAGAATGGGGATGATCGTGTTGATTTGCAAATATTGTTGGCGGAGACGCTGTGGCGGGATAATCAACGTGTAGATGCGGTTGATGTGTCGTTGAAGGTTTTGGAGAAGCTGCCCGATAGTATTACGGTCAATGCGATTTTGGGGGAAATATGGCTGTTGACGGGACGTACAGAGGAAGCTCAGACTTATTTGCAGCGTCTACAGGCTTTGACGCAGGTTGATCTAACGTATCTTGATCCTGATTCGGTGGTGGGTCATGCGTTTCGGGCTGATGGTGCGCCGGCTTTGCCCCAAACAATATCAGTAGAACAGTGGCGGGAAACGGCCGATAAAATTCGTGTGGATAAAGAACCCACGCCCCGAACTGAGCAGCCTATTGAGGATGAAGCAATTTATGATTGGCTGCGAGATACTCGTGATACAAGTGAATTGGTGCCAGTTGGTGAGGAACAGGATTCGGAAGTTGACTGGTTTAGGGATCGTAAGGATGAATTACCTGCCCCGGCCGATACGTACACAAAAACGGCCGAATGGCTGGAAAGCATGGGCGTGGAGCCAGAATCAGGTGATGATTTTCAATTTGCCGATGAGAAGGCAGAACTTGCTGCCCCTCCAGCGGAAGATGACCTGCCTTTTGTCGTCGTTGATGATTCCCTGGACTGGGTGAAAACAGAACACGGCCTGGCCGCTGAGGATGCTGTTGATGCCTTACCTGATTGGTTGAACGATCTAGATGCCCGCCAGGAACCGGTGGCGGCAGACGAAGAAGAGGAAACAGATTGGTTTGCGGCGGCTCTGGATGACGGGGAAGATGAACTTGAGGAGTCGGATTGGTTCTCCCAGGCCGCAGGAGATGAAGAGCCGGAAAGCGTCTCTGGGGCGAAACCATTAAGCACAGCTGATTTACTGTCTGATATTGAGGAGGTAGATTTTGATTGGTTGACCGCTGGTGAAGCCCAGTCTGAGACGATGCAGTTTGTCGAAGACACGAACTTGGCCCCAGAGGTTGCAGATGAGTCTGATTGGTTTACGGCTGAGACGGGAGAGACGGCTGAAGAGGGGGTGGTGGCACAGCCGGAAGCAGATGTTTTTGCTGATTGGATGAATGATCTGGAGGCCATAGACGAGGACGTAGAGGGCGTGGAGATGCCCAAGTTGGCTGAGTCAGAAACATTTAGCACGGATGATTTGTTGGAATCGGATGTGCCGGACTGGTTGTATGGTGATTTGGATGAGGTGGGGGATGATGCCCATGTAATGGCTGCTGAAGATTTGGATGTGAGTACGGATGAGCTTTTTGAAAGTGGGATGGAGGCCATGCCCGATTGGCTGATGGGTGAGGATCGGCAGGAAGAGGATGTGGCGACGGATGAGCTGCTGGCGAGCGCGTTGGACACAAATGCGCTGTTTGGCGATTTTGAGGATGTGCCTGCCTGGCTGGATGATGAGGGTTATTCTGAGAAGCCGGATGAGCCGATGGCAAGCGGTCTGATCAGCCATATGAATCGGATGATGGGTACGGCTGATTTGGATGATGATTTTTCTGATATTTCTGAATTTGAGGTGGATGAGGAGGAGGAAGAGGCGGCTGAGTCATCGGGTCTGACGGATTTGCTGTTAGGCTCGGATGATGATGAGGAGTCATTAATTCGAGAGGCTCCTGAGGAGATAGAGGAGAAGCCCGGCAGGGTGTTTCCAGGTGGTTTGGCTGGTTTATTGGGCACGGCTGAATTGTTGGCTGATTTAGGTGAGGAGTTGCCTGATTGGTTGCAGGATGATGCTGAGTATGAGGATGATTTGGAGGAGCCTGTGCTGCATACGGCCGATTTACAAGGGCAGCAGCTAGAAGAGGTTCCTCATTGGTTGTTCCGTGAAGAGGATGGGGTAGGGGAGCAGCCGGGAGCCGTTGTCTCGGATGATGAGGATGAGCTTTCGGTGGTGGATGCTATTGATACGGCCGAATTATTTGCCAGTTTGGGCGAGGAAGTGCCTGATTGGATTTCGGGGATCAATGATGATGAGATAGATGATGTGCCTGTTAGTGGTGCTTCAGGGATCATTGGGACGGATGAACTGTTGTCAGAATTAGATGCTGACTTGCCGGAATGGATGAATGAGTCTGATGTGGTAAGTGAGCCACTGGATTTGCCGGATGTGGGGGCTGGGGATGTGCTTGATGAGATGGGGTTGGGCGAAGTGGAATCAGGTGAGGATGAAGGCCTGCCACCGTTACCGACGAAATCGTTACTCGATTGGCTGTCTAGTCAAACAGAAGCCAATGATGACGTGCTGCCTGAGGCTGAAGAAGGGGATGAATTCCCTGAGTGGCTGATGGAGGAGGGCGGCAAAGATGAAAGAGAGGCAGTGATCATGACAGAAAATGAACATGAATTTGAAATGGATGAGATGCCAGATGATTCTGATGGGTTGGATTGGCTCAATGAACTGGCATCTGAGGCTGATTCGTCGGCGAAACCTGAGAAGAAACCAGATGACGCGGATGAGGGTCTGTCTGATTGGCTGTCTGGTTTGACGGAACCAGCTACGGATAGTGAAGCCGCTTTGATGGATGCGGAGGATGAGGTTCCGTTGATGTTAACGGATACGGATTTGCCGGATTGGTTGAAGGATTTGGGTGAAGCATCGTCGGCTCCGGCGCAGGCTGCGATTACGGGGTCGTTGGAGAATTTGCCGGATTGGTTGAAACCGCCTGAGGATATGGATTTGGGGCTGCCGAAGAGTACGGGGCCGATTGAGGCGGATGAGTCGGTGTTGGCTTCGCTGGATGATGAAGATGCTCTGGACTGGCTGGGTGATGTTGCCGCTGATGAGGATGAGGGTTTGTTGGAAGTTGTGGGTGGGGATTTGGCGGATGTTCAGGACTCTAGTGATGTTTGGCTGGATGCTTTGGCTGCTGATGATGGGGATGAGTTAGCGGATTGGCTGACGCTGGTGGATGAGGGGGCTGATGATTTGGGGGAAACGGCCGTTGCCGAGGATGCTGTGGCCGAGGTTGAAGATGAAGCCTTTGCCGACCTTTTCGCTGAACCAGTGGAGGAAGGGAGTGTCGGCTTTACTGATCTGATCGCCGATTTGGAGTCTGCACAGGCGGAAGACACGTTTGATTGGCTGAGTGATCTAACCACTGATGAGTCTGGTTTGCCAGAGGAAGAAGAACTGCTGCCGGAAGGTTCTGTAGAGGTTGATGAGTTCATGGCCTTGTTTGGCGAGGCTGATGAATCTGATGATTTGTTTGACATGCCCGAGGAGGATGAACTGCTGCCGGAAGGCTCGTTAGAGGCTGATGAGTTCATGGCCTTGTTTGGCGAGGCTGATGAAGCTGATGATTTGTTTGACATGCCCGAGGGGGATGAACTGCTGCCGGAAGGCTCGTTAGAGGCTGATGAGTTCATGGCCTTGTTTGGTGATGGGGACGATGCGGATGGTTTGTTTGATATGCCAGAGGCAGATGACCTGCTGCCTGATGGCCCGGTGGAAACGGCCGAATTTATGGCTTTGTTTGGTGATGCGGATGAGGATCCCGATCTGGCTGAAGAGGAGGCTGAATCTGTGGGTGATGTGCCTGATTGGCTGATGGCTGCGGCTGGCAGTGAGCCGGATACGATTGCTTTTTCGCTGGAGGGTGATGAGGAAACGGCCGATGAAGACCTCGATTTGTTTGCTGCTCCTGAGAGTGACTTGTTTGCCTTTGCTGATGAAGAAGATGAGTCTGAACTGCCAGAATGGCTTACGGAACTGGGTGACGATGTAGAGGCTGTGGCTGAACCTGAGGATATGGATGAGGAAACGGCCGATGAGGACGTGTCTGGTTGGTTGGCTGAGTTAGCGGCTGATAATTTGGAGCTTGGGGCAGAAGATGAAGAGGAATTGCCCGATTGGCTTAGGGGGACGGCTGGTGCTGGTACAGGCGAACTGACAGGCATGTTGTCTCATCGTGATGATGAGGATGATCTGTTCGCGGATTCTGATGATTTGGCGTTTGTGTTTGAAGATGCGGAGGATGAGCCGGATGTTGATGCTGAGGAGGCTGTACCTGATTGGTTGACGGCTTCTGCGGGTAGTGATGCTGATGAGTTGGCGGCGGAAACGGCCGATACATTCCTCGACGAGCCATTTGATTTGGAAGCTGAGGCGTTCATAGAGACAACAGCGGCATCTGGGGATGAAGAAGCTGTACTCGAAGACCCAATGGCCTGGTTGGATCAATTGGCTTCTGAACAAGATGAAAGTGTGGAGGAACTGCCTAGTATTTTGGATACCAGCATGTATGACTCGCTGGTAGAGGAAGAAGGAGCGGAGCAGTTTATAGACCTGCCCGATGATCCTGAAGCGGCTATGCAGATGTTGGAGGCTTTGGCTCAAGAGCAGCAAACGGAGCTAGAAGAGGAAATGCCGCTGTTGGCAGAGATGGACTCCGTGCCTGATGCTGATTTGCTGGAGATGTTGGAGTTTGATGAGCCAGCGGTGGCAGAGGAGGAGGCTGACGTATTGGTTTCGGATTTGTTGGCCGAAGTTGAGGGGGATGAAGAAGGTGCGCTGGCCTGGTTGGATGCCTTTGATGATGAAGATATTGAGGCTGACCTGCCTACGTTGGTGGAGGATGCGGAGGAGTCTTTTGCCGAAGATGCAGATTTGGTGTTGGCAGATTTGGCTATTGCGGATGATGAACCGGCTCTAAGTTGGTTGGATGCTTTGGATGAGTCTGATGTGGCGCTGGGGGAGGAGATGGAAACGGCCGATACTGATGATTCTTTAGAAACGGTAGAGGTGCCTGATGACCTTGAAGAGGCGATGGCCTGGTTGGACAATCTGGAAGCCGATGATGAGGTAGAAGAGCCTTTCGAGGAATTGCCCACGCTGGATGAGCTGGCCGTTATGGATGCGGAGATTGATGCCGACGAGATGATGGCTGTGCCTGTGGAAGCTGAGGATGAGATTGATTGGCTGTCGGCTTTGGCCGAAGAAGTGCCTGAGTTAGAGCCGGAGCCGGTGCTGGAAACGGCCGATATGGCCGCCGATGAAGAGGCCGATGAGATTGATTGGCTGTCGGCTTTGGCCGAGGAACAGGCCGATGAGAGTGTAGAGGAAGCCGCAGCCGAGGTTGTATCTGAACCAGAACCGGTTAATCCTTTGCAAGAAAGTTTGAACCGACTGGAAGAGTTGGCTTTGCAAGATATGGCGGCGGTGACGGTGGAAGTGACTGAGGATGCCGTGCCTTATGAAGCGGAAAGCCTGGACGATGTGTTGGATTGGCTGGAGGCGCAGTTGGCTGTGCCGGAGCCGTCTGAGGAAGTTGAGGTTGAGGCAGAAGTGGGTGATGCGGTTGATGAAGCTGCCGTAGTGATTGAAGAGCCGATTATAGACGAGGAACTGGACACGGATGTGGCCGAGGAGACGGTGATGGAAACGGCCGTTGCCGAACCCGCCGCCACTGAAATGCCTGATCTGGAGATTGCAGATGAAGCCGATGATATGGCAGGGTTATTTGATGACATGTCTGATGATATGTCTGACGATGACATTTTGGCCTTTATGGATTCGGTTTTGGGCGATGCCGACTCATTTGTGCCGGAGAAGGATGTCTCCTTTACGCCAGATGATCCCAATGCTGTGCCTAGTTTTTACAGCGCACCGACAGCGGAGGTGGAGATAGAAGAGGTGGTGGAGGAAACGGCCGTTGTGGAACCTATTGAGGTAGAAACGCCCGATCTTGAAGCCATAGAAGAACCTGTTGTCGAAGAGATGCCTGAAGATGAGGCTGATGAGATGGCAGGGTTATTTGATGACATGTCTGATGATATGTCTGATGATGATATTTTGGCCTTTATGGATTCGGTTTTGGGTGATGCTGACTCATTTGTGCCGGAGAAGGATGTCTCTTTTACGCCAGATGATCCCAATGCTGTGCCTAGTTTTTACAGTGTACCGACAGCGGAGGTGGAGATTGAAGAGGTGGTAGAGGAAACGGCCGTTGCTCCCGACGACCTTCTTCTGGAGGAAGCAGAGGATGCCGCCGAAGCCGATCTCTTGGACGGCATGTTTGACGACATGTCTGATGATATGTCCGATGATGATATCTTGTCCTTCATGGATGCCATCTTTGATGATGACGATTCCTTTGTCCCTGAAAAGGATGTTTCCTTTACCCCTGACGATCCTAATGCTGTGCCCAGCTTTTATGGAGCCTCTGTGGTGGAAGCTGAGGAGCCGGAGGCAGCGGTAGGCGATGTGCCTGATGACCCTGATGAGGCTATTGCCTGGCTGCAAGATTTGGCCGATACCCAGGATGTGGAAGCTAGATCATTTAGCAGTGTAGAGGATTTGGATGAGATTTTGCCGGAAATAGATGATGAGTTTGCCGCCGATTTGTTGGGCGATATGCCGGTGTCGGGGGAAACGGCCGTTTCCGAAGATGCCCTCAACTTTGACGACACTGTTGCCGACTCGCTGCCGGATTGGCTGGAGTTTGGCGGTGAGGAGCGGATGCCCGGCCATACGGATTGGCTGCGTTCGCTGCCCGAACCGGATGTGGCCGGTTGGTTGGAGGCGGAAGAGGAAGTGATGTCTTCCAGTATCTTCGATGAAATTCCTGTACCTTCGGAACCGGAACGGCCGTTGCCCACCTACACGCCTCTGTTTGAAAGCACCCTGCAACGGCCCGAAACGGAGCCATTTGAAGAGATTGTCGAAGAGGAAGAGGAAGTTTCTACGGCCGTCTTCAATATCAGCGAGGGGGCTTTAGATCAGGCGCGGCAGGCATTGGCTAGAGGCAATTATGATGGTGCGCTGACGCAATATCGCCAGATGATAGAACATGGACATGGTTTAAGTGCATTGATTGCCGATCTGGAATCAGCGGCTAGTGAGCATGAACAGCAGCCACGCCTGCGCCGTGTTTTGGGTGATGCCTACATGCGCAATGGGCAACTGCAACGTGCCCTGGAAACCTACCGCATTGCCCTGGATGAGTTGTAAATTTTGTAGAATCGTTTATTATTTGCTCGGTTAAAATCAAAAGGCAGCTTGCCGTTAGAGGTGCTGCCTTTTTCTTTGCCTAAATACAATTACAGGAGTAATTCGATGGAAAAAACATTAATTTTGGTAAAACCAGATGGCGTGCAACGTGGTCTGGCGGGTGAAATTATCGGCCGTTTTGAGCGGCGCGGTTTGAAGCTGGTGGGCATGAAGTTTATGCAAATGTCCCGGGCGTTGGCAGAAGAGCATTATGGGGTGCATAAGGAACGGCCGTTTTACAACGACCTGGTTAACTACATCGTATCTGGCCCCATTGTAGCCATGGTGTGGGAAGGCAAAGATGCCATCGCTGCCGCCCGTTCCACGATGGGCGCTACCAATCCCGTAGCGGCGGCCCCTGGCACCATTCGCGGCGATTTTGGCATGGAAATCGGCCGTAACCTCGTACACGGTTCCGACAGCCCCGAAAATGCCGTCAAAGAAGTAAATCTATTCTTTAGTGAAGATGAATTAGTCACCTGGAATCGGGTGACAGATAGCTGGATTCGAGAATAACGACGGAACAGACTGGTAATGGAGTAATTGAGTAATTATCTCTTCAATTACTCAATACCCCATTACCTAATTATTCATCTACCGCACCCGCTCTGGGTCAATAATATACTGCCACCAATTGTTAGAAACCCCATCTGTTGTGCCAGCGACATGGGGAATACGCTCAAACCACCACTTGTGATGTTTCCGAATCTCGCCATTGCCCCAATCGGCACAGGTTACTTTGCGAGCTTGCCCATTTAGGTTGGGGAAGTTGAGCCAGGTGTCGCAGCGGCTCATTACGGGGCGTTTGTTGCCCCAATCATAATCTTTCTGACTATTGGGCGCGAAGTGCATCGTGCCTACCTCGGCATTGCCGGGGTCTGTCTCTTCGTGGCGCACGAACTTCTCCCATAAATTATCCTTGCCCTTTTTGTTGCGGTATACATGCTTCATAATGGACTCGGCGCGATGACCGACATTTTCTAACATCTCGCCAACTCCACGCTGGTAGTTGAAGCCCATGATGACATAGCGGCGCTTGGCCTTGCGGTCTTCGTAGGCGGGCGCATTGCACCAGAAGGCATCTTTGCCCACCATGCGTGACTCATAATAACCAGCATAGGGAAAACCAAACATCCACACTTCATCAACCTTGTCATCGTTGACACGATCTGTCAGATCAAACTCTTCGACGACCCGTTTGTAATCCATCCAGTCGGGCTGGTGAAAGCCGCTTTTTTGTTTCCAGAACTTTACAAAGTCGTCGGCTTTGTAGGTGTAGCCATCTTCTTTGGCGGGGAAGCCATCTACGAGGATGGTATCTACCACATTGTAATTGACGTAACCGTCGCTGATCTCTTTCATATCGGCGATGAAGCCAGCGATGAGTGGCTCTGGCTCGTTCCAACCAAGTACCTGGTTGAGCCGCCGGTTGCCTTCTGACGGCACTTTGGCATTATGAATGATGACCAAAACCTTGGGATGAATGGCTCGTTCGTCGGCGCGGTCTTGGATGCCAGAGAGTTTATTCAATAAGTTCATATTACCTCCAATAAATGTGTCAAGTATCGGGTGTCAAATGTTAGGCTTGCTTGATACAGGATACTTAAGCACTTGATACGTGTATATCGGCCGTTTCCGCCAATGCTTTTAGGGCTTCGTACTCCTCATAAAAGTGATTCACAATCTGGTCGGGGTCGGGAACCAGGCCAGCATCGGTGGCTACACCGAGCCAGACCTGACCGGCATAGCTGATGATGCTGATGCCCAGGGCTACACGGCCGGCTTGGGGCACCCAAAACATGATGCCGGTTATTTTGGAGCCAGCCAGGTAGAGGGGCATGGGCGGGCCGGGAACGTTGGTCATAACGGCCGTTGCCTTGGCCCCAAACATATTCACCAACTGCTGCTGCACATCAATCGGTGTCATGCCAATGCCGCCTAAAATGCCAAACGCCACGCCCGCTTCCGATGAATTCTTCAAGTCGGTCATACGCTGGCTTACCTCTTGCAGCCGTTCCTGCGCATCTTCAATGTAAATAGGCAGATTCAAATAAACCAGGCCAAACTTATTGCCTAGTTCCGTCATTTCCTCTGGTTTGCGAATGTTCACGGGGACAGTTGCCCGAAAATCCACCCCTTCCACATCTTCGCCGTGCCCCAGCATATAGCGGCGCAGCCCGCCTATCATGGCCGTGATGAGGACATCGTTAATCGTGCCGCCCAGGGCATTTTTGACGGTTTTGATCTCATTCAGCGGGATAGCTTGTGACCAGGATGCTTTCTTAGAAATGCCCAACTCCCCCCGAAAAATCGTTTTGGGGTCTGGGGGGCGCAGGATGACGCGGCCTGTGGTGAGGGCTAATTCTGTGCCTTGCTGGGCCAGGTCTTTGAGGTGGTTGGGGTTTTCCAGGATGGTGCGGCTTTCGTCGAGGAGTTTGTTGGTGAGGTTGTAGGTGGTTTTAACGGCCGATTTCGCTTGTTTGGCTAAACGGCCGACCGACCCACTAAGATACCCCCCGCGCACCGCCTCCACATCAGGCAGCTCAGGTTTGGGCGGCGGCGCGTTCCGTTTCATATCCGTCATAGAAAGCAGCACAAACATCAGCGCCATGCCATCTGCCAGGCAGTGGTGCAGCCGCCCCATAACGGCGCAGCCTTCGCCATAATTCTCAATGAGATGGAACTGCCAAAGCGGTTTGCTGTAGTCCAGCGGTGTACTCATCAAAACACTGGCAACCTCTTGCAAGGCAGCCTGATCGCCAGGGGCGGGCAGCCCAATGCGCCGTACATGGGCACTAAGTTCAAAATGGGGATCGTCTTGCCAATAAGGAGCTTTGAGGGGGTTGCGGGGGCGGATAACACGCTGGCGGAAGCGGTCAAATTTGAGCCAGCGATGTTGGATGACTTCCAAAAAACGCTCAAACTCAATGGGCTGGTCGAAGGTCATGATACCGGAGACCATCATCAAATTGGTAGGGTCTTCCATGCCATACCAGGCGGCATCTACATTGCTTAATCTTTTTTTGGACATGTACAAACTCCGGAAGGGTTTGTGGGTGTATCGAACGAATTCACCCATACACTACTATACCAATGATCCCCCTACCAATGCCAGATTTGATCCCAGGCGGTGAGCCAGTTTTGGCCGCGACTGACTACTTTGAGTGGTTCGATGAATTCAACGCCGTAGCGGCCTTTGAATTCTAGGGCTTTGTCGGGGGTGTCTACCTCTACGGTGATGGCGACGGGGGAGGCGGGCACGTAGGGGGCAACGGCCGTTAAATTCTGCAACGCCTGGTACGCTCCCTCTTCAATCATCTGCCGCGCCCGCACTGGCGGAATCTGGCGGGCCGAGTAGCGGCTGAGTCCCTTTTTCACGGCGACGGTGGTTAAGCCTTCTCCTAGAAGTTCGGTAGATTCTGTGCAAACGGCCGTATCCCCCGTCACCAGCAGCACCGGCACCCCATAATGCCCACACAGCGCCGCATTAATCCCCAACTCACCCACCAGATCATCATTAAACCATAAATTCTTCCACTTCACCGTCGAAATCGTGTGGCACAAAACCCCATCTGGTGTACCGGCACGGGCGTGCATCCCCACCATCAAAGCCGCATCGCAGCCCGTTTCCAACATCTCCGTGTAGCGGCTCCAGGCGTGATGAGCCACCCACTCACAATCTGGGTCTAACAATTCAGGCACAAAGGAGTTAAATGACCAATCCTGCCCTGCGCCATGACAATCTACGGCCACAATTTCGGTAGCTCCGGCTCGTTTGGCACCGCGCACGGCCGCATTAATCTCCTCCGTATAAAGTTTCCGCCCCTCCTCATACATCTGGTGGCCGCCCGTCACCTGGCTCCAGGTCACAATGCCACTCACACCTTCCATATCGGACATAATCAGAACTCGCATATCACGCTCCTATCAGATGGGAAATTTTGGAAGGCGAGTTTAATCTGCTAACAAGGCACTGGCAAGTAAAGTGTAAAAAATAAAAACCCCAGACTGGATACAGTTGGGGTTCTGGGGCCAAATAGTGATTGGAGATTGGAGATTGGGCTAATCTCTAATCGCCAGTCTCCAATCTCCTGTAAGTTGTTGAATTTTCATTTCTAAGTAGTAACTGCCAGGTCTTAACGTCATTTATTTGGGCAGTTTGGGTGGCGCTTGGCGGCGGGCAAATTGGTTAATGAGGATGGCAACCCCTGCCAGAATGAGGGCGATGGGCATGATGTAGCCCGTCAGGGCCTCGGCCACCAGGAATGAGAGTCCGATAACGGCCGTAATGCCCCCCGGAATCAGTGCCCACCAGTTGTGTGGGTTGCGGCCAAAAACGACAAAGAAAGGCAGGGCGATGGCAAACATCACATAGGCAGGAATCATCAAGTCGGTCAGCATTTCGCGCTCGATCAAACTAACCATGATGCCGACAGCCAGCAGTACATAAGCAGGAATGAGCAGCGCCCACTGTTGGCGATTCAGCAAAAAGGCGATGATAAAGGGCAGGGCAACGGCCGTTAACACAAACGTCGCCACAAAACTGCCCTCCAGCACATTTAGCTCAATAAATGTCAGCAAAGCCGCCACGGCCAGCAGCACATAAGCGGGAACCAACAGCCCCCACTCAGAGCGCTGCCGCAGGTAAACGCCAAAAATAGCCAACCCGGCCACCGCCAAAACGGCCGCCCAAACCCAAACCGTCAGGTTCGTATACATCTCCACCAGCCCAATTACGCCAAAAAGAATGAGCAAACCACCCCACACAGAACTTTGCATTCTACTTTCTTTTTTCATCGTTTTCGTACTCCTTCAAAAATTGAATGTCAGGAACTAAGCTCCTTTGCGGAGCTTAGTTCCTGGATTCTCTATCAGGCTTCATCACGCTTACGCCAGCGCAGGAGGAAGACCACAACGGCCGTTACCACACCCACCACCACAAAGGGCAGCCAGCGCGGCGGGGCAATCGGTGCCGGCAGCTCGCTGGGCTGCACCTTAGCCGCATCCCAATTGACGGCCGCTCGCGCCCCCGCTGTCTTCACCTCACTAAAATCCGCTCCAGCCACATCTACCCCCACCAGTTTGCTCTCACTCAAGTCCGCCCCCGTCAGGTCCGCCTCCTTCATATCCACCCCTGCGACCTGCGCGGCATTCAAATGCGCCCCACGCAGATTCGCAGCCCGCATATTTGCGCCAGTAATCCGCGCCTTATCCAAATGGGCATCCATCAGATTCACTTCACTCATATCGGCCCCTGCCAGAGTGGCTTGCGCCAGATTGCTGCCGTGCAGGTCAGCCCCCTTCAAACTCAAGCCCATCAGCTTGATTCCCGTTAAGTCTAAACCACTCAGGTCTGCTCCCGCCAGGTTGCGATCCTCGCGTAAGCTTTCCAAGATTTCGTCCTTCGATTCAAATCGCTTGCCTTTTTCCATAACAGCGTCCATTGTAAACTCTCCTTAATCAAACATATGTATTCTCAAGTCCAATACGATAGAAACTCATTAAAGTCGTGTCAGGTTGGTGCGGGGGTAACTACTTAGCCCCTCTGGAGCGATCCTCCGGGAGGTTCGTCCCAGAGGTAACATCTCGTTTGAAACCTCCCGGAGGGTTAGTAGTTACGTGCGGGGGGGGATGTTGAACAAGATGAAGCACTCCGAGCGCATCTCTCATTATACGGCGCAAGAATCTACGACTGGCAAGTGATGGTTGTCACGATTTTTGGTGACAACCATCTACTCTGTAGGGCGATTTTGTAAATCGCTCGAGACGATTTGCAAAATCGCCCTACAATTTCTTCTGGGGCCTAGCAGGTTGTCGGAAAAGTGGTTGTAGCCGCGGTATCCTTACCGCGTTCTCAGAGGCGCGAAAGGGATTTCGCGGCTACAAGTTGGGGTTCTCCGACAAACTGCTGGCTAGCCCAAATCCTCAGCAATCAAGCGGAACTGCTCCAAAGCGGCTTCCAAATCTTCCATAATTTCCTCGGCAATCACATCTGGGTCGGGTAGATTTTCTGTATCTTCCAGCGATTCATCACGCAGCCAGAAGATGTCCAGATTCACCTTGTCTCGCGCCATGATTTCATCGTAGGTGTAGGCTCGCCAACGGCCGTCTCCCTTCACCTCATCCCACGTCGCCACCCGCTCTTGCCGATTGCGTGCCTTGAAGCAGGTTACAAACTCATCCAGATCGGCGCGGGTGAGGGGGTTTTGTTTGAGGGTGTGATGGATATTGGTGCGGTAATCGTAGAACCAGATTTGGTCTGTCCAGGGCTTTTCCCGGCCCGGTTTGCGGTCAAAAAAGAGGACGTTGGCTTTCACGCCCTGGGCGTAGAAGATGCCGGTGGGCAGGCGCAAGATGGTGTGCAAGTCACTTTCTTGCAGCAGCTTGCGCCGCACGGCTTCGCCAGCACCGCCTTCAAACAGCACATTGTCGGGCACAACAACGGCCGTTTTGCCATGCTGCCTCAACAATTTATGCACATGCTGCACAAAGTTCAACTGCTTATTGCTGGTCGAAGTCCAGAAGTCATCACGCACCACCGTTTGCGCCTCCCGCTTCACTTCCCCCTCTTCGGTGATGAAGGTAACGCTGGACTTTTTACCAAAGGGTGGATTGGTGAGCACCATGTCATAGGTGGTAGAAGGTTTGTTAGCCAGGGCATCATCAACGTGGATGGGGCTGCGGTCGCTGTTATGGCCGATGCCGTGTAGATAGAGATTCATAACACACAGCCGCGCTGTGTTGTCTACGATTTCCCAGCCATGCAGGGCTTGTTGACGCAGGTGCAGCCATTGGTCGCGGTCTAGTTGGTGCTGTTTGGCGACGGATTCATAGGCAGCCAGGAGGAAGCCGCCCGTGCCGCAAGCCGGGTCGCAGATGGTGTCGCCGGGTTGGGGCTGCATCACATCCACCATCGCCTGGATGAGCGGGCGCGGCGTGAAATATTGGCCCGCACCAGACTTCACATCCTGGGCATTCTTTTCCAGCAGCCCTTCGTAGATGTCGGCTTTCACATCCACGTTGAGGCGATGCCAATTTTCGCCGTCAATGAGGCTGACCAGCCGTTTGAGTTTGGCTGGGTCTTGAATGCGGTTTTGGGCTTTGCGGAAGATGGTGGGAATGAGGCCGCGCCCCTGGCCTAACTGCGTCAATATCTCGCGGTAATGGCTTTCCAGTTCGTTGCCATCCAGGTTGATGAGACTGGCCCAACTATACTCATCGGCGATGGTGGACGAATCACCGATTTTGCGCCGCTCGTCATCCATTTTGAGGAAGAGGAGATAGGTGAGCTGCTCGACGTAATCGCCGTAGGATAGCCCGTCATCGCGGAGGACAGTACAGTAGTTCCAGAGGCGCTGCACGATAGCGGATGATTGCGACATAGTTGCTCCTTGTGGGGCGATTTTCAAAATCGCCCTACTTACGGTCAGCGGGAATGTAGGGGATGAGTCCTTTGGCAAAAGCGGCTGCCTGAATTTCAGGAGGGGCAGAGCGGGCATCCATGATGAAGCCGTTGACCGAGATGTACCAGGCCATCGGGTTGCTATCCATACGGCTGGGCAGCGTCCATTCCGGATCCATTAGACTGATGTTGAACAGGTCGCGGATTTCTTTGGATTTACTGGCGGGGCTGCTTTTGCCCACGCCAAAGTAGTCGCTGATGTCAGGGGAGGCGATATGGGGTATCTGACTTTTGTCGAAGACAAAGTTGACGGTGCCGATGGCGTGGACGATGCCAGCGGCCCAGTTGTGGGCACGTCCTTTGGCCAGGGGAGACGGCCGTTTCCGGCACAATTTCGCCGCCATCTGACGACACATATCGGCATACTCTTCATTCAACTTGGTTTGGCAAAAACCATCCGTCAGGGCCGTGATGGCCTCATACGTTTCTTGCATTGTTTTGGGAACAGAATAGGGGTCTTTCATTGCTTCTCCTTGTGGGGCGATTTTGCAAATCGCCTTACTTCCTTTGTAGCGCGATTTTGCAAATCGCCTACCTTCGTCGCTTAGGTTTCGGTTTGCGCGGCCGTTTGCTGCTTGTGGGGCGTTTTGGCTGAGATGGTTCGCTGGCATGAAACAGGACAAGTGGGTAAGGGTCCCATTCGTCCATAGGCACGTGAGCTTGCTCTGGTGGCACAGCGTCCAGGTTGACCAAACCCAAGACGGCAAATTCGGGGCCAGCCTTCCAGCCAGGTTTCGTAGGCACACCATAAAGCATGTCGGCCAATTGAGGCAGGTGGATAACGGCCGTTGCACATCCCGCACACAAATAACCAAAATCACCGCTCATCATAAACTCATCAGTCAATCGCCTGCCGCTACGTGTTGCCACCTGGTAGGGGCCAAAATCTTGCACCAATGCTTGACCACATTGGGGGCAAACGTCAGGCGGCACCTCTGCCTCATGGTAAAACATCTTTCGTTCAATACTTTTATCAATTTTGTCGCTCATAACTCACCTGTAGGGCGATTTTCAAAATCGCCCTGCCCTGGAAAATCCAAAAAACACCACTAGTTCCCGTTACCAGAAGTCCGTATACGGTTATCAGGTTGCGCTACCAGAGAGGATCACGAACCGAATACCGATTACGGATTACCGAACACCGATACTAGTTCGTCAAACAAAATTTGACGGGTTCCTGTAGGACAATTTTGCAAATTGTCCCCGCGATTTGGAAAATCGCGCTACAAATCATTCGACAAGAGATGTTTGTTAGACCACTACTATCCAGCTTATTCTTGTAACTTGCCGATCTTAAAGAGGGTAGGCTTTATTCCCCGCTCGCATTGCGCCCGGTATTGTCCCATCCACTTCCCCAGAACCGGGGAACATCCATTCATCGGGGTCATACCCATTGTCACTGTATTTGTAAATGGCAAATTCCCACCCGTCCATGGCGCCTTTCCACTTGAGGCGGCAAATTTGTGACGGCCGTTGATTATAACCAACCCGGTCCAGATACAAATAAGCCCCTCTAAACCGGGGTACATAGGCGCCGATTGGGTGTTGCGTCCCCTTCGCCGAAGGCAATGCCCTGCCAAACAGCTTTAAAATTTGCTGCATGGGATTGGCTTCAGGGGGTAGGGTATTTTCTTCATTGAACTGGTTGACGATGGCGATGACCTGTTCGCGTATCTCGTCTGGTATTAGTTTTTTACGTGGCATCTCTTTCTCCAAATGTTGTAGGGTGATTTTGCAAATCGCCCGACGGTGATTGCGGCACAAGCTGACCGGTGAAGGCACGGCCGTTTCTGGCTTGGCACAGGCGTTCGGCGCGGGACAGGTTGGCGGTGCAATAGTTCCAGAGGCGTTGGGTAATAGCAGATGATTGATTGGACATGGATATTAACTCTCCAATTCAGCTTCCAACTCTTCAATCGTATTTTCTATGTCTTCTCGCCTGGATGATTCCGGGCTTAGTTCCAGGACATTCCGATAATCAACGATAGCATTTTCATAGTCCCCTAAATCTCGGTAGGCATTCCCCCGATAATAATAGGTATCAGCACGATCAGGAGAAAGAGTAATTGTTTTACTGAAATCATTAATTGCTAGGTGGAGTTCTCCCAGTTGAGAATAAGTCCGTCCCCTTCCTAGATAAGCAGCAGCAAGTTCTGAATTAAGCACAATAGCTTGACTATAATCTTGAATGGCTTCTTCATACATTCCTGATAAGCGGTATGCTGCTGCTCGATTGTGAAATAGGATGTCAAAATCTGGGTTCAGAGAAATAGCTAGGTTGAAGTCAGCTAAGGCAAGTTCGTAGTTCCCTTGAGCTCCGTATGCAGACCCTCGATTGCCAAGCGCATTTGCATGTTCTGGATTGATGTTAATGGCTTGAGTATAAGCATTGATCGCCTCAGCCGACCGGTTAGTCGTTTGATAATGCCAGCCCAAGCGGAAATAAGCCGCATCGAGATCCAAATTCGATGCATCCAATTCCGAGACATTGGCAATATCGTCAATGGCTGCCTCCAACAATTCAAGCGATTTATCATGATTTGATCTGGTAAATTCTGTCTGGGCCAATGCATATAAAGACAAAAAAACAAGCTGATTGGGAAGGTCTTCAACGATAAACTGGCTGTATGCATCCGGTTTTGCCAGTTGCGAGCGGTCAGTTTCACTAATGGTAGATTCCGCCCCCCCGAACTCTGGATCTTTTAGATTGATAAACCTGACTTCAGTTCTTATGCCCGAATTATGTCCCCAAATGATGAAAGAGGCATTGTATTGCTCTCCTAATAATTGTTTTGCCAGTTCTTGCTCTTCTTCTAGACCTGTGGAGGGGATACGTATGTTTTTTTCAACCTCGACACGCACATTTTCAATCTGAAGTTCATCAATTTTAGAATCAATCGCCCGCCTAATTTCATCATGAGCACCAATGTCTGGCACACCTTCATTTTGGAAAAAGGTTCCGATAACGATCAATGTTTCCCCTTCCTCTTCTGGCTCAAATAGAGGGGTAGGGCTGGGGGTAATTGTTGGTTCTGGCTGGGGTGTTGCTGTGGGATTTGCCGCCTTTAATGTTGCTGGCAATTGTTCGTTTTGCGAGGAAATTTTGTTGCCAAACCAGGCTGTAAGGATGATTCCAGTTAAAACGATAATGATTGTTGTCAAGCCCCAGAATGATGCTTTTTGGTAAACGGGTAGATTGGGGAAAGCTGTGCGAATATCTCTTTTCTGTCGTTCTGGGGAAGGGGCCTTAGGCCATATTTTTCTAGGTCTCTTCTTTCTGAGCAGGTAAATTAACTCTGCAAGTCGGCCGTTTCGTGCTAACTGTGTAATCATATCCTGAATACGGATTGTTTTCCGCGCACCATGCAGCTCATCCCAATCCAGATTCAACTCAAAAGCCATTGCTTTTAACTCTTCCAGGTTAAAGGTCTTTGCTATCTGGTCACGTAATTGAACCAGATAAGCGTTTGACTTAGCTGGCATGTGCTGACACCTCCTCCTGCGGCACAAGCTGGCCGGTGAAGGCGCGGTGGAGGATGGCCTGGCGCAGGCGTTCGGCGCGGGCGAGGTTGGCGGTGATGGCTTGTTCGGTGGCGGTGACGACGGAGAGCCGCCGCTCGACTTCGGCGACGATGCGTTCTTGTTCGGCGAGAGGCGGCACAGCTATTGGATATGGCAAAAGATAAGCAAGATTGATGTTGGGTTGCCCACCTGAAGCATACGAGTTAGAGCGGATTTCAAGCTTTTTTGAGCGTAAATACATTTCAAGAAATTGCAAACGTACTTGATTTTCTGCCTGAAATGCTACCAAACTATCTGGGGAACAACTGTCAAAAGTAAGAACGCCTGTGTTGCCAATAGTCGCACCAACAATCGCAATTAAAACAGTTCCTTTTGGGAATTTTCTACTTACTTCTAGCCCCTTATCATTCAAGGTCTTTGATGCTTGAGTGATGTTACCCCCATCTCTAGGTAGATCGCCAATTTGCACAAATGGATGTGACCCATTGTAATATCTTGGGTCATTTCTTGGTCTGATTGAAAAGCGACCTCTTGAAACATCAAAGCATTGATCGAGTGTTGCCCACACCCAACCCTCCGGCAAGTCAGGCAAATCGGCCGTTTCCACTCCCGCCACCTCTTTATACTTCTTACCCGGATTGGCCGCCTGCCATTGGGCGCGGCGTTCGGCCAGGATGCGGGTAAGCAGCGTGGTGGCAGGCTCATCGTTGGGGTCTTGGGGGACTAAACGGCCGTCACACGCCGCCTTGAGGACGCTGGCCCTGTACTGAGCCAGCTTGCCTTGCAGCCGCCGCAGCGAAGCCACCGCCTGATCCAGGCGGGTGAACTGCTTCTCAATTTCGGCAATGATTCGATGTTGCTCGGGGGATGGTGCAAGAGGGATTTTTTGTTCTCTCAGCACCTTGCCACTGATCGCTTGAAATGTTGTTCCTGTGGCTTGATCTACAAGCTCTTGTTGGATGTATCGTAACAAATACAAAAAGTATAAGTTACTCATACTGTCATTCGGACGAATAGCGGCTAACCCCCTTCCGATACAAGACTTTTCTCGATTTAAGTTTGTTGATCCGACTGGGGCACGAACGGAAATTAAAACATCACCAGTTTCCGCAATCTTTTTTGGTTCTGAACACCATTTAACAGGTGTTGGATATAAATCACCAAATTCTGCCTTGCCCTGAAAAAATGGTAATCCAACGCCCTCTGTATTGTAAGTTGAAGAGGGAGGAGATTGCCCTAATTCAATGTAGCAAGCATCAGAAAGTTTCGTCCACATCCAGCCATCGGGCAACGGCCGTTCCTCACATCCATTCGTCGTCATCCATCATCCTTCTACTTCTGTGGGGCGATTTTGCAAATCGCCTCCTCTGGACGATTTACAAAATCGTCCTACAAAATAGCCATCGGGCAACGGCCGTTCCTCACATCCGTTCGTCGTCATCCATCATCCTTCTACTTCTGTGGGGCGATTTTGCAAATCGCCTCCTCTGGACGATTTACAAAATCGTCCTACCTGTTTTTCAGATAAGACCAGGGCCAATCTTCCCACCGCTCCACTAGCCCTGCCTTTACCGGATTATTCAAGACATAAGCCACAATCCGTTCCCACTCCTGCCGATTTCGCACCACATGATCATAACTCTCGTGCTGCCAAAACGCACCCTCTCGACCCAAAACCTTGTTCCCCTCTCGTGCTGTATGCCGCTTGAGCGAATGCATGATTTTTTGCAGTGCATGATAAGTGCCATCCTCTTTTTCTAAAGGCGTAAACACCAGATGGGCATGATTAGACATCACTGAAAAGGCATCCATATCGTACATATCTCTATCCAGAAAATGCAAGCTATTGACAACAATCGTGGTTATTTCTGGTTGGCTTAACCAGTGGGGACCGCTCTCAGCTCGATCTAGCACATCATCCCAACGACCAAATTGACGCTTTTGTTCGTTGTATAGGAGATGAGGTTGCTGAGTGGAAACGGCCGTTTGTCGGATAGTTTGTTCTCGTTCTTCCGCCTCCATCTTTAACCGCTCCAACACCTCTGTAGGAATAGAACCGGCCAACCGAATCGTGACAAACAAACAGGCACCCGGAGGTTGAATGTGCGGCAAATGCCGTTCGTATTCCAGCTTATAATTGTAATTACTCATCTCTCTGTAGGGCGATTTTGCAAATCGCCTCTTCTGGACGATTTACAAAATCATCCAACCCAATTGTGGGGCGATTTTGCAAATCGCCTCTTCTGGACGATTTACAAAATCATCCAACCCAATTGTGGGGCGATTTTGCAAATCGCCTCTTTTGGACGATTTACAAAATCAACCTACCCAATTGTGGGGCGATTTTGCAAATCGCCTCTTCTGGACGATTTACAAAATCGTCCTACCCACTTGTGGGGCGATTTTGCAAATCGCCTCTTTTGGACGATTTACAAAATCGTCCTACCCACTTGTGGCGCGATTTTGCAAATCGCCTCTTTTGGACGATTTACAAAATCATCCTACCCAATTGTGGCGCGATTTTGCAAATCGCCTCTTCTGGACGATTTACAAAATCAACCTACCCACTTGTGGGGCGATTTTGCAAATCGCCTCTTTTGGACGATTTTGTAAATCGTCCTACATTATTAATTCTCGGTTCATCTCAGCCAGCAACTGCCGCCAATCCGCGCCCAGGGCATCTATCGCCCCAAAACGGCCGCCCCTGCCATACATCTCGCCATCCAAATCAAAATCCTGCGGTGTCATCTGCAAATTGAGGCCAATGTGCTGGGCAATCTTGTCCAGCCACCAACGCTGTTCCGGGCTAAACTGCTTGCCCGTCCCCTCCTGTGCCGCCAGCCAGGCGGCATAACGCGCCTGCACCTGCGCCGGATAAGGCGCAAGTTCCCCCTCCGGCTGCAAGGCATGGCGCACCAGGGCAATCAAATCGGTCAGCACCCGCTGCGTATGGGTGCCGCGCACCTTGTCCTTCTCCAACGCGGCATAAGCGGCCCACAACTTCTCCTCCGTCCACAGATGGGGCGGCCGTTGCAAAGCCTGCGCCAACTCCTGCAACTGCTGCCGCGTCAACGCCCGCGCCCCATAGGGCTGGTTGTACAAAATTTGCAGCGCCGTAATCTCATCCTTGTTATCGGCAATAAATTGCTGGAAATCAGTCACCGTCTGGCGCAATTTATCCGTCGCCGATTGGTCAAAGCCCGCCTCCTTAATCACATCCAGGCTCACCGTATCCAGCACAATCTCCGACCGCTGCTGAATCTGCAACAGCGTCTGCCGCAAATTGGGATTGGTGCGGAAAGGCTCTATCGCCGCCCACGTTGTAGGGCGATTTTCAAAATCGCCCAACGCCGCAATTAAAGGGTGGATGAGGTCAGACAGCGTGCGGCCACCGCTGTAATCGGCAATCAACTGCTCATCATCGGCCGTCAGCCGATGCTGCAACCGCGCCAGCCGATGGGCCAGCGACGCCACCGTCTCGGCATCATGCTGCCCATAAGCGATGCCCTCCAACAGCTTGTCAAAAGGCACAGTGGGCTTCTGCTCCGTCGCTCGCGGCGGCTCAATCATTTCCGCTTCCGTCAGCCCCACCGCATCAATCAAAACAAAATGGGTCTTGTGCCGCGCATCGGCCGTTACCGCCTGCAGCTCATCCGGCTGAATCACCCGCGTGCCGCGACCGCGCATCTGCTCAAAATAGCCCCGCGAGCGCACCTGGCGCATAAAGAGCAAAATCTCGATGGCGCGGACATCCGTACCGGTGGCAATCATATCCACTGTCACCGCGATGCGCGGATGGTAGCTGTTGCGGAAATCCTGCAAAATATCTTCCGGGTTGCGGCTGGCGCGATAGGTAATCTTCTGGCAAAAGTCATTGCCCTTGTCGAACTCCTCGCGCACAATACGCACGATGTTCTCGGCATGGTTGTCATCTTTGGCAAAGATGAGGGTTTTAGGCACGATTTGGTCAGTGCGTTCGGGAAACAGTTCCGTAAACAACACCTGCCGGAAATGGCGAATGATGGTGCGCATCTGGCTCTCACTAACCACATCCCGGTCTAACTGTTGAGCGGTGTAGGTCAGCTCCTCATCCAGCTTTTCCTGCCACTGTTCGCGGGTCAGCTTATCCATCTTGCCCACCCAGCGCCCCGCTTCCACCGTGCTGCCCGCATCCGAAATGCGGGTGAGAATGCGGTAGACATCGCCGCCGACGTTGATGCCATCGGCCACCGCCTCATCGTGGGTGTAGGCCATCACCAAATTCTGGTTAAAGAAGCCGATGGTCTGCTTGCCCGGCGTGGCCGTCAGGCCGATGAGATGGGCATCAAAATATTCCAGCACCTGCTTCCAGACGGTGTAGATGGAGCGATGGCATTCGTCAATGACGATGAAGTCGAAAAATTCGATGGGCAGCTTGCTTTCACTGAATGACACAGTTCGCGGTGTAAGGCGATTTTGCAAATCGCCCGGACGATTTTGCAAATCGTCCCACAACTCGAACAGGGATCGCCCCTCCACCTCCTCCTCCAACTCCTCATCCTTCAACATGGCGTACAGCCGCTGGATGGTGCTGATGTAGACACGGTTGACATCACCGCTGAGGTCAATGGCGTTGTTGGTCAGGTGGCGGAGGTTGTACAGTTCGGCAAATTTACGGCCGTCGTCGGGCGTTTCAAACTGCACAAACTCATTGTTGGCCTGCTTGCCCAAATTGGTGCGATCCACCAAAAAGAGCACCCGCCGCGCCCTGGCCTGGCTGATGAGACGGTAGATGAAGTTAACGGCCGTAAACGTCTTACCGCTGCCCGTCGCCATCTGAATTAAAGCGCGGGGCTTGTCCCCTGCCAGCGACTGCTCCAAATTGGTGATGGCCTTCACCTGTGGCCCCCACAATTTGTCATTCAACAGCGGCGGCATCTGGCGCAAACGGCTTCGCAATGTATCCGCTTCCTGTACCCAAGCCGCCAATGTCTCCGGCCGATGAAAGGCAAACACCCGCCGCGCTCTCGGTTCAGGGTCAAGGCCATTGGTGAAAAAGGTCTCCACGCCTGTGGATTCATAACGGAAGGGCAGCGGCATCTCTGGCCGCCAGGCTTGCATATGTGCTTGCAGTCCCACCGCATATCGCGCTGACTGCGCTTCCACGCCGCTCAAAGGCACACCCACCTTCTTGGCCTCAATTACGCCCAAAGCTTTGCCCTCCACAAACAGCAAATAGTCGGCAAAACCCGTCTTGAGATAGGCTTCGCGCACGGCCACGCCGGGTTTGGTGGGGTCGAAGAGGTTCATGGCCTCGCGGTCTTGTACGTCCCAGCCCGCATGGCGAAGAAGGTTGTCAATCTGTTGTCTGGCTTTTTGTTCTGGTGTCATGGGATTAGACAGTAGGGGGCGATTTTCAAAATCGCCCCACTTTTGATGGTAAATAGGATAGCACAATTGGTAAAGCCGTTACAATTTTGAGTGGACGATGTGGCGGGAAATCGGTAAGCTACCAGTATACTTTGGCTGAGAGGAGGCAAATGATGAAGAATTTGTTGGTAAAGGATTGGATGCAGACGCAGGTTGTTTTGGGTGAGGCGCAAATGGGCATGTTGGATGCACATAAGATGATGACGGATCGGCAGATTCGGCGGCTGCCGGTGGTGGATGAGCATGGGGTGCTGATCGGTATGGTGACGCGCAGTGACATTCGCAAGGCGGAGCCATCGGGGGCGACTTCGTTGAATATGTGGGAGTTGAATTATCTGCTGGCGAAGTTGAAGTTGAAGGATATTATGACGAAGGATGTTTTGACTTGCCATGCGGATGATACGATTAAAACGGCCGCTTTGCTGATGCAAGAGAACAAAATTGGGGCTGTGCCGGTGGTGGATGGTAAGCGTAAAGTGGTGGGGATTATCACGGAATCGGATATTTTTCGGGTGTTGGTGGCCTGGTTTAATGAGGAAGTGGGGGAGGCGTAGGCAGGATGAACAGTGTAGCACGGTTTTCCAGTCGAGTGGGAAATTATGTGAAATATCGGCCGTCTTACCCAGCGGCGATTGTGGCCTTTATGAGCGCCGAATTGGGCCTGACACCTAAAGCGCAAATTGCCGATGTGGGGGCGGGCACGGGTAAATTGACGGAGCTGTTTTTGGAGAATGGCAACCCGGTTTTTGCTGTTGAGCCGAACGAGGATATGTTGGCGGCGGCGCAAAGTCTGTTGGGTGATTACCCTAATTTTTATCCTATTGCGGCCACAGCCGAGCACACGACTTTGCCGGATCAAAGTGCCGATTTTGTGACGGCGGCGCAGGCTTTTCACTGGTTTGATCACGCTAGAGCCAAGGTGGAGTTCCGGCGGATTCTTAAGCCGCGTGGCACGGTGCTGCTGATCTGGAATGAGTGGCGGCACGATTCGCCTTTTTTGCAGGCGTATCAGGAGATTGTGAATCAATTTTCGGTGGATTATGGGGCGGTGAACCGTAAGCGGGTGACGGGGGAGAGTAAAGAGGATATTTTGCAAGCTTTTTTGGGCAGTTATCAGTCGCGCACGTTTGATAATGTGCAGCTGTTTGATTTTGAAGGGGTGAAGGGGCGGCTGCTGTCGTCGTCGTATGCCCCTTTGCGGGATCATCCTAATCACCAGCCGATGGTGGCGGCGCTGCGGGCGGCGTTTGATGAGTATGCGGAAAACGGCCGTATTCCCTTCGCCTATGACTGTCATGTCCACTACGGGCAACTTGACAGCGTGTAGGGCGATTTTGCAAATTGCCTCTTGACAGCGTGTAGGGCGATTTTGCAAATCGCCTCAAGCACACGATTTACAAAATCGTGCTACGGATGGATTTTTCTATGGATTTTGAACAGTATCTGACACCCACGCCGACGATTGAATCGGAGCATACGGCCGTTCGCGCCTTCATTGCCGCCCAGGGGGCCGACCAGCTAGATGATCCTGTGGCCTGTGCCGTGCGCCTGTATTACGCTGTGCGCGATGGCTTTCGTTATAACCCCTACCAGATTGATATGAGTGTAGATGGGCTAAAGGCGACGACGACGTTGGCGGCGAAGCAGGGCTGGTGTGTGACGAAGGCGATTTTGCTGGCGGCTTGCTGCCGGGCGCAGGGCATTCCGGCGCGGCTGGGGTTTGCCGATGTGCGTAATCATCTTTCTACCGAGCGGATGCGGCAGCATATGCAGACGGATGTTTTTTTGTGGCATGGCTATACGGATATTTATCTGGCAGGGCAGTGGGTGAAGGCGACACCGGCGTTTAATATTGAGTTGTGTGCCAAGTTTCGTTTACGGCCGTTGGCATTTAACGGCCGTGAAGATTCCATCTATCACCCCTTTGACCTGGATGGTCGGCAGCATATGGAATATATCAGAATGCGCGGTGTTTATGCCGACACACCCATTGCCGAAATTACGCACACCTTCCAGAAGCATTACAGTATGATGTTGAAGGAGACGGTGGAGGCTGATTTTGATAAGGATGTGGAGCGGGAGGTTCAGTCGTGAGTGAACATGATCCCATTGCTCCTGAAGTGTTGGCCCTGATGCACGAGTTGTTTGAGGAGCATATCCCCTTTAATAAAGAGTTGGGCTTGAAGATTGAACAGTTGGGCACGGAGGGGGTGGTGCTGCGTTTTAAGATGGCCGATAAGTATGTGGGCAATCCGGTGAAGGGGATTTTGCACGGGGGTATTACGTCGTCGTTGTTGGATGTGGCCGGTGGGGTGGCAGCGGGTTTTCAGGCTTTCATGCGGCTGGATGATCACGGTTTGGAGTCGCTGATGCAGCCAATCGGCCGTTTGGGGACAATTGATCTGCGTGTGGATTTTTTGCGGCCTGGCGTGGGCCAGGAGTTTGTGGCCTCGGCCACAGTAATGCGGGCGGGGCGCACAGTGGCGGTGACGCGCATGGAACTGCACAATGAGGAAGGGACGTTGATCGCTGTAGGCACGGGGGCCTATGTGGTGGGCTGAGAAGTAATCAGGTAATTGTGCCACTACCTGAGTCTAGCGGGCCACCGGCAAACTGGCCGTAGCCGCGAAATCCCTTTCGCGCTTCTGGGAACGCGATAAGGATATCGCGGCTACAAATTGGGGTTTTCCAACAAACGGCTAGTTTGTTGTGTTGTTATAGAACCAGTTGTAGCTGTAATACCCTGAAGGGCTTTGTAAGCGGATAGCAATTTGGGATAGCCCGCGCAAGTTGGCGGGAATTGCATAGGTGACGGTGAATGAGCCGCCGCTGCCTGTGGCCGTATTGGTTACGTATGTGCCGTTAATGCCTTGTGTGCCCATTAAGCCCATCCGCACGGCAAATTGTTCGTTGGCCGGAAAGTTGCTCGTCCGAATGGTGACGGATTGATTGGCGGCAACACTGATGATGGTGAAGGTGGGTACTGCATTGCCAGTGGATGGCGGCGGTGGCGGGTTGACTGAGGGGATGCACAGTCGCTGTCCGGCGTAGATGAAGTTGGGGTTGGGCAGGTTGTTGGCTTGGGCAACGGCCGTCCAACTTAGCCCGTAATTTAGAGCGATGCGACCGAGCGTTTCACCGTACTGCACAATGTGCTGCAAGCCACAGGCAGAGGGCGGTGTGGTAGTGGTGGCGGGAATGCACAGAACCTGACCTGTATAAATGTAGTTGGGGTTGGTGATGCCATTAGCCTGGGCGATGAGGTTCCAACTGAGGCCATACTGTGCCCCAATTTTGGCTAAAGTGTCGCCAGCTTTTACGACGTGATAAGCCTGACAGTCTGCTGCCTGCAAGGGGCGAACTGGCAACGCTGTTAAGCCTAGCATGGCTAAGATGAAGAGGATAGTTAGGGCAAGATGACCTATCTTTTCTCTTTTGCCAGTCCCATGGGTCGCTAAACGAGAAACTCGATTGATAAACATGTTAAGCTCCTTTTGGCAAAGATGATGATCTTTGCTGAATGGGGTGATCGGCTACCTATAATTACAGTGTAATTCTAAATCAACCTATTTGCATCTAACTTTAGATACATTGTGAGGTTATATATTGGGCAGCAGAGGCCGGAGCTTAGGGGGGTGTTGAGGCCGATGGGGGTTAGGAACGGCCGTTTCCCCAGCTATCCCAAGAAGTCACTTTTGCGGTGGGAATGCGTTTGGCTGGTTGGAAATCATCACCGGTGTAATAGGCAACGGGCAGCAAGGCAGCCTGGGTGATGTGTGGGGGAATGTCTAGGATGGCCGCGATTTCCGCTTCATAGCGTAAATGCAGGGTGGTCCAGGCTGTGCCCAGACCGCGTGAGCGCAGAGCCAACATAAACGACCAGGCGGCGGGCAAGATGGAGCCGTACAGGCCAGCCTGGGCCATCAGCCCCAGTTTTTCTACTCGGCCTTCAATGCAGGGGATGACCATAACGGGAACTTCGTGCATGTGGTTTGCCAGATAAACGGCCGATTTCACCACCCGCCCCATCTGCTCGGCAATGCCCTCACTATCATCTTTCGTAGGCACTTGTTCCTCACGCGAACGGGCATAGATGGAAAAAGATTGCTTGTATAGTTCACCAATACGGGCTTTTTTGTCGGCATCGGTGACGACCAGGAAATGCCAGCCCTGGCTGTTGCCGCCCGTAGGTGCTTGAAGGGCTAAGTCCAAACATTCCTCGATTATTTCTGGGGCCACAAGCCGGCTCAAATCCAGACGCTTGCGCACTGAACGGGTTGTCGTCAATAACTTGTCAACAGTTGCTAAATCCATGTCTGCTCCTTGGGGTTTGTTTGTTGATGGGGCAATTGTGGCACAATGTCGGGTAATGTCAAAGTTCCGCGACTAAGGGAACTCAGAGGAAATAAGCGAACTCTTTCCGGTTAGTTTTGCTCGATCCACTGCCAGAAGCCAGGTTCGAGCTGCAAATGTGTGCCGTGAGGGTGTACCCAGGCCAGATGGAACTGCTGGTGGGTGTGGTTGTGCCATAAATCGGCCGTCCATTTGAGCCAGCCATATTCGGGGGCATCCTGCCCGCTGCGGTCTGGTTCCCATTGCAGCCAGAGGATGGGGCGTGGTTGGCTGGCGGCCCAGGCGGCCAGATTTTGGCGCAGATGTGTGCCTTTGTGGGGCAGGTATTGGGTGATATAGGTGTTGTAAAGGACGATGGGGGCCGGGCCGCTGGGCATGTGGTTTGCCAGAAATTTGGGCAGGTCGTCGGGCAGGGTGAGGGGGAGAAGCTGGACGGGGGCTGCGGTGTGGTTGATGGTGTGGAAGGCGGCGATGCCTTCGCGCAGGCGCTGAATGCGGTGAATCTGATCGGGCCAGATGTAGGCGGCGAGGGTGCTTTCGTGAACGGCCGTCTCCAGCACAAAGGGTTGAATGTCGCCGCCAACGCGGGAGAGGATTTGCGGCAAGGGGGTGAGAGGGTAAGGGGGTAAGGGGGTGTGGCAGCGGGTGATGAATTGGGTGGGGGGAGCGGAGCCGAGGTCTAATAAGACCTGATTGGTGGCTTCGTCTACCAGGCGATAGGCGCGGAGGTTAGCAGCCAGGTTGAGACCGGCACTGGCTCCCAAATCTACCAGATGAACGGCCGTCCAACGGCTGTAATGCAGCGGCAGTAGCCAGCAGAGGCCGCGCCCGGTTTCGTTGGTTTGCACGGTGGCCGCCTGGATGAAAGCGGCCAAAGCATCGCGCCGCATGAGGATGGCCTGGCGCAGGGCGGTGGCGAAATGGGGGTCGGTAAACGGCCGTTCACCCCCTGCACTGGGGTAATAGGCCGCCAATTCGGCCACCTCTGGCACTTGCAGCAAAATATCACGATGCAGACCGGCGGCCAGGAGGAGGGGAATGTCGAAGGCAGAACGGCCGTTGCTGGCGGCAAACAGCCAATCTGTGACCTGATCATCGGTATCATCGGCCAGCCAGTTGGCAACCGTGCTAAAAAAGCGGGAATAGAGCGGCGAGTAATCAGCGGCAAATTCTTCTTGTTTGCGGAAACGGTAGGTTAGCTTTTGGCGAAAATCTGGCTCAAGAGCGGCGGTCATGGTTACGGTAGGTGGGCAGTGTAATGCGGAAAGTGGCCCCATCACCCCATTTGCTTTCAACTTGAATATCGCCGCCAAAACCTGTGAGGTAATCTTTAGCCCAAAACAAGCCAAAGCCCATGCCTTGCCCCGATTTGGTAGACCAGCCCATATCGAAAATGCGAGCGATGTTTTCGGGCTGGATGCCCGCCCCGCTGTCGCGGATGATGATTTCGATGGTATCGGCCGTTTTGCGTTGGGTGGCTATCCAGATTTTGCAGATTTTGCCATTTTCTTTGAGGGCTTCGGCGGCATTTTTGATGACAATGCGGAAGGCTTCGGTGAGCATATCCAGAGCGGTTTTGATGACGGGCAGATCGGGGGCGAAATAGAGGGTAAGGGTGATGCCATCTTTGGTTTTGATGTCGCTGTATTGGTCTTCGATGATTGTGCCGGGGAAGACTTCGCCGATGGCGCGGATGATGCAGTGATTGACATGCACGGGGCGGTCGGGGATTTGGTGCCAGGGTTGGTGCAGGTTGTCGAGGATTTCGGTAACGGCCGTTAACCGTTCCATCATCGTTGGCACATCTGCCAAAATATCGGCATGTTGATCCTGGGGCAGCTTATGGATCATCGTCAGCAAATGTAGATAGTTGCGCACTACCCCCACATGGTTGCGCAGATCATGTACCGAGGCGGTGGCACTAAAGGCCATGCGCCCAAACTTTTGGGCAATTTCGCGCCGCTCTTCGGCAATGCGGTACAGGCGGGCGTTGCGCAGGCCCGCTGCTGCCTGCTGCCCAAAGGCGGTGAGGGTGCGAATTTCTCGTTCTGTGAAAGACGGCCGTCTTGTAGCCACAAATAGATTGCCCACCACCTCATTCTCCAAGAAAAAGGGAATGGCGATAATCTGCTTAAAGCCCACCAGCCGCTGCGCCAGATCGGCCAACGGTTTCATGGCAATCGGGCGCAGCAAATCATACAAACTATCCGTCATCAGATAGGATTTGGGCTTTTGCAGTTCCTTCACCGCCCGCACACTAATATTGTCTTGATGCTTCTCATTGTCCAGGTAAACCACCGCCTGCGGCCCCGAAAGGCTAACCCCCACTTTATCTTCCAACTGGCGCAGCACATCGGCGGCTACATCTACCGCGTAGGTGCGCACCGGCAATGCTCCCCCCGCTTCCAAAGTAGCCACAATGGCTCCGGCATATTCCAAATCATTCACCATCGCATCTACAATCGCCTGCAAAACCTCTGTTTCATCGGTCATCTTCGATTGCAGTTTGAAGATGATGCCTTCCAGGGCGCGGGTGGCGTTGAGGTCGCGTTCGCTTTGGATGGCCGCTGCCGCCTGACGGCTTAATGTGACCAGTGACTCCAATTCCTTTGGCGAAAATGGGGATTGTGAGGAGGCAAATAGATTGCCCACTACTTCGCCATCTAACGTGAAGGGAATGGCCGCCACCTGTTGGATGCCCAGTTCTTGTTGGATGAGATTGGCAACGGGTTTGTCTACCAGAGGTTGCAGCAGGTCGTGCAGGCTGGCGGAGATGAGGTAGGGTTGGGGCGAGCCATTTACGCCATTGACGGCGCGAACACTGAGGTTGTGGCGGTGTTTGCGATCGTTGAGATAAACGACGGCATCGGGGCCGACGAGGCTGATGCCCACACCTTCTTCAAAGTGGGCCAGCCGCTCCATTGGCATCTCGATGGCGAAGGCGCGTACTGGCAGGGCATTGCCGTGTTCGAGGGTGGCGACGAGTGCGCCGACGCAGCCTAGTCGGTTGACGGCATCATCAGCAATTTGCTGCAAAACGGTTTGCAATTGCAAAGAAATGGCGGGGATGGGTTTTCGAGTGTGCGTAAACAACTTCCTATACTACCTACTACGTGTTTGAAAAAACATGGCCACTGAAAAGGTCTGCACACTCCACCTTTGGCGGCCTATGATCCGCTAAGAGGTCTGGGTAATGATGTAACGGCGTGGTTATGTGGGTTTGATGGTTAATGTCCAGTCAAAGCGATCGGGAATACGGCCGTATTGCAAGTCAGTTAATTCCTGATATAAGTGGGCGGCCACTGGCCCCACTTCGTTATTGTTTATGATATATGATTTGTCCTGAAAACCAAACTGACCGACGGGGGCGATGACGGCGGCTGTGCCACAGCCGAAAACTTCGGTGATGCGCCCCGACTCAATATCAGCCAGCATTTCGTGTACGTCAATCATGCTTTCGCTTACGTCGTAGCCGAGATCGCGGCCCAGGGTGATGACGGAACTGCGGGTGACACCGGGCAGGATGCTGCCTGTAAGTTGCGGGGTGACGATCTGCTGGCCTTCGTAAACAAAGCAGATGTTCATGGCGCCTACTTCTTCGATGTAACGGCCGTGTACCGCATCTAGCCACAACACCTGCGAATAGCCTTTAGCTTTGGCTTTTTCGCCCACCCATAGGGAAGCGGCATAGTTGCCGCCGGTTTTGGCCGCGCCCACGCCGCCCTTTACTGCCCGGCGATATTCGTCGGAGATGTAGACGGGGACGGGGTTGAAGCCCTGGGCGAAGTAGGGGCCAACGGGGCCAAGGATGACGTAGTGTAAGTAGCTTTTGCTGGCATGAACGCCCAGCGCGGCATCGGTGGCAATCATAACGGGGCGGATGTAGAGGGTGGCGCCATCGGCTTCGGGAACCCACTCGTGTTCGAGTTCGATGAGGCGCACGATGGCTTCGAGGTGGTCTTCTTCATCTACAATGGGCATAGCTAGCCGCTGGGCAGAGTGGTTGAAGCGTTTCATGTTTTCCCAGGGGCGGAAGAGGTTGATGTTGCCGTCAGCGCGGCGGTAGGCTTTGGTGCCTTCGAAGATTTCTTGGGCGTAATGGAGAACGGCCGTTGCTGGGTCTAGCTCTATGGGGCCGTAAGGGACGATTTGCGCATCGTGCCAACCAACACCTGCCGTATAGGTTTGCCGGAACATCCGATTAGAAAATTGATTGCCAAAACCAAAGTTTTCTTTAATCGGGGGTTTCAGTTTTGTTTCATCTACAGGCAAAATGTTGATTTCCATTGCGCTACCTTTGTTCATTGAATTTATGCGCGTATCTTACCCTAGTTCCTATTTTCTGAAAAAATTCTGTTGTAGAAAACGCTCATTTGCTGTCTTTGGAGGATACGTGAAGTTCGCATACACTATGGTATCGGTTGAGTAACATGAAACAATAGGTTAAAAGTAAGGAGACTTTGATGAGTGATACCCCCAACCAAGAGCAGCCAAAACAACGCAAAATTACGATTGATGTGCCGAAGGATTTGAATGCGGCTTATGCCAATGTGGCGGTGATTAGCCATACGGCCGTTGAAATTGTCCTCGATTTTGCTCAGGTACTCCCCCGAATGCCACGCGGTACGGTTGTGTCCAGGGTCATCATGACCCCAGCCCACGCCAAGATGCTGCAAATGGCTCTGACGCAGAACATTGCCAACTATGAGCGGCAGTTTGGGCAAATTCGTTTGCCCGTGCAGCAGCCCAGCATTGCTGATGATTTCTTCCGCTTCCCCCAGTCGGGCCAGGACGAGGGTGATGATACTGAGGATGAAGATAAATAGTTATGGATCAATTAGACGAATTAACAGAACTTATTCAGGCCGATTTTGAGGCTGTCAGTGCGGTGCGTGATCAGGCGTATGAACGGTCGCGGCGGTTGGTGAGTGTGTGTGCCAAGGCGATTCGGGCGGTGCATCGGGAGGAGTGGCAGGGGGCAGAGGAGTTGATTGCCCAGGCGAAAACGGCCGCTCACACCCTTGCCGCCGATACGCAGCCCTATCCGGCCATCTACTATGCGGGTTATACCCAAGATGCGCTGAAGGAATATGTGGAGGCTAATTTGACCTATGCCCTGGTGCGTGATCGGCCGTTGCCCACCCCTCAAGACCTGAGCGCGGAGTACAATACCTGGCTCAATGGCCTGGCCGAGGCGGCGACAGAGCTACGCCGCCGTATTTTGGACATCATTCGGCACGGGCACAGCGATGAAGCCGAGCGGCTGCTGGATGTGATGGACCAGATTTACAGCACATTGGTCACCTTCGACTTCAACGACAGCATCACTGGCGGTTTGCGCCGCCGCACCGACACGGTGCGAGCCGTGCTGGAACGCACACGGGGCGATGTTACCACCAGCATCCGTCAGGCAGAATTGGAAGCAGCTTTAGAGGCTTTGGAAAAAAAGGTGGGCAGTTAGAGTGGTCGTATCAGTCATCAGTGTTTGGTGATACTTGTGAACACTGATGACTGATTACCGATTATTGGTTACTTGTACGGCCAGACGATCTGCATGTGAGCGTCGTCGCCGGGGGCTGTAAACCAGATTTCGCGGGGAGGGTCGGACATTTCGTGCCCATGTGTTTGCATCCAATCATAAGCGGCATCATAGGCGCCCAGAATGGCGGGGAACATACACTGCTCACCATAGGCGTTGACGACAACGGCCGTTCCCCCCGCCAACTCCCGTAAGGCCACCTGACCACTCGGCCTAAAAGTACCCGCCACCGGCCAACACACTTCAATCGGGCCATCCTCCTCTTCATTAATCGCCCCATGATAGATGCCCAACGGTGCGCCGCTTAGTTGGCCCCCCTGTGCTTCTACAAATTGTTGTATCTGTTCCAGACTGGTGCGGATGGCTTCATCCAGCCCACTAACCAGCGTGCGCTGGGTAATGGTAGCGACTAATTGGGGTTGTAACACTGTATCTTCTGCTGTAAATGACATCGGTTGTTCCTCATTTCGTAAAGTTAATAATAGGGAGTGGATAGCATGCTTTACCTGCACAACACGGGCTGAGTAAACCCTTTCATAAGCCAAAATGAGCGCTTCTCTCTCTTCGGGCAGGGCGGCAACGACTTTTTGGATGGCGGCCAAAGGCATATCTATCTGCCGCAAGGCACGGATGAGACGGGCTGTTACCAGTTGATCAGGCTGGTAGTAGCGATAACCGGAGTCCGGGTCTACATAGGCAGGGCGCAGGATGTTGCGCTCGTCGTAGAGCCGGAGTGCTTTGCGGGAGAGGTGAGAGACTTGTACGAAGTCGCCCATGGAAAGGAATTGGTGTTGTGTGTGCTCCATAGGATGAGTATAAGGTTAGCCCCAAGGGCCGAGTCAAGTAGAAAGGCAGAATTGACCGCTTTCGCTCCAAAACTGTGGTGGTGGAGACGTGTGTCAGGCGGTGAAGTAGTGGGCGAGAACCACGCTGATATTGTCGTCACCGCCGGCTTCGTTGGCGGCGTTGATGAGGTTTTGGCTGATGGTGGATAGGTCGTTGGCGGTTTGCAAGTGGTGGGCAATGGTTTCGTCGCCGCGCAGCATCTCCCACAGGCCGTCGCTGCACAAGAGCAGGTAGTCGTCTGCTTCCAGGTCGCAGGCAAACAGGTCTATGGCGATTTTGGGTTGGGGGCCAATGGCGCGGGTGACGACATTGCGGGCGGGGTGATCGTAGCGGGTGTGGTCGGAGATGATGCCTTCTTGGACGAAGCGTTCTACCAGGGAATGGTCTTCGCTGATGCGGTAGAGGTGGCCCTGGCGATATAGGTAGGTGCGGCTGTCGCCTACGTTGGCAATGTAGGCTGTGCCCCGGTGGATGAAGGTGCAGGTGACGGTGCTGCCCATGTTGGCTCCATAATCGAGATTTTCTTGGGCGTAGTTGTAGACGATTTGGTTGGCTTGTTGAACGGCCGTATACAAAGCCCCTTCAATTTCGGCCGTTAGCTGCTCGGAAGGTTGCGCATCTTCCTTGTCTAGCCAGGGAACCAGGGCGCTGGCGACAGTTTCTATCACCATTTGACTGGCTTGTTCGCCTGCCAAATGTCCCCCCATGCCATCGGCCACAATGAGCAGGGCGGCAGTGGCTTTATCGGCAACCTGAAAGAAGATGGAATCTTCATTCTTCTCGGAATGTTGGCCGATGTCCGTTTGGGCGACGGCATTGAGGCGGAGATTTGTTTTCATATGGTGTCCTACTATTTGTGATTTCATCATGATTATAACCCACTAACTTTTACGGTCTAGCAGGCTGTCGGAAAAGTGGTCGTAGGTGCGGTATCCTTACCGCGTTCCCCGAGCGCGAAAGGGATTTCGCGGCTACAAATTGGGGTTCTCCGACAAACTGCTAGCAGTTTGTTTTCGGTTAACCGATTATAGATTGGGAACATGACTACTAAGCCTCTCTGGACTTTTCCTCCGGGAGGTTTATCTCAGGAGTAAAGGTCTCGACTGAAACCTCCCGAAGGGTTCGTAGCTGCTTGGGGATGATCTAAAACCGATAGTAGTAGCTTACAACAGAGGGGCTGAGCTTACTGAATGGAAGGGCAGTGACTGGGGGGCGCAATGTGGGCGTTTGGTGGGCGGTTAGTGGGTTCGCCGCAGGCGGAGGCCGTGTCCACGCACGACCTCGACGTATTCGCGGCGGGGGTTGGCCTGGCGCAGCCGTTGGCGCAGCCGTTTGATGAGGCCGTCTAAAGCCTCTTTGCTAATGCCATTGGGGTCGGCCTCGGGGTAGACGGCCGTTACAATCTCCTCCCGCGTGACAACCTGGCCGATGTGGGTGTGCAGCAGAGAGAGCAGGGTGTATTGGGCGGGTGAGAGGGGGGGATCAATGAGATGGGAATCTACCCAAACTGTGCTGAGCTTTTCGTCAATCCACACCCCCTGCAAACGGCCGATTTTTGGCCCATGTGTCGTCTCTTCGGGGTCAAAAAAGCGGAAACTGACCGCACCGCCGAAGACGATTTCATCGCCGTCGTTCAGGCGCACGGGGACTGCGTCTAGGTGACGGCCGTTTACAAAGGTGCCATTGCGGCTGTCTAGATCGCGCAAGAAGTAGCCAAAATCACGGTACTCAATTTGGGCGTGCTGGCGCGAAATGCGTTCCTGGTTGATGATGAGATCGGCGGGGGGATAACGGCCGATCACAAACAGATCGTTTTCCAGCAGCCACATCTTTTTACGGCCGTTCCCCTCCTGGCCGTGCAGACCGGCGCGGGGGCGCGGGCGCGGTGTTGTGGCTGTTAGCAGGGGCGGCACAGCATAGGCGGGAACGTGCCAGGCGGCGCTGAATTCGCTGATGGAGGGGAAGCGCTGGGCCGGGTCTTTCGCCAGGGCGCGGCTGAGGGCGACGGCCACGCTGGTGGGCAAGGCGGGGTTGATGTCGGTGGCGGGCGGCGGCATGATGTTGATTTGCTGGTGATAGACGGCAACGGCCGTTGTCTGTGGTTCAAACGGGGGCTGGCCGGTCAGCAGTTCATAAAAAATCATCGCCAGCGCATATTGGTCAGTACGGCCGTCCAGCACCTTGCCCTGAATCTGTTCCGGCGACATGTAGAGAGGGGTGCCGACGACGAGGTTGGTGCTGGTGATGGAGGGGGCCGATTCGAGCAAGGCCATGCCAAAATCTACGATGGCGACCTGGCCGTCGGTGCGGATGATGATGTTGGCGGGTTTCAGGTCGCGGTGGATGATGCCGTGTGCGTGGGCATAGTCGAGGGCGGCGGCCAGTTGGGTTAAGATGTGGCGGCACTTTTCTAGCGGCAGATGGCCTTGATTGGCGAGTATCTGCTTGAGTGTCTGGCCTTCGATCCATTGCAGGACAATAAACGGCCGTTCTTCATATTCACCAAATTCATAAAAATCGGCAATGGTGGGGTGGTGTAAATTGGCAATGAGTTCCGCTTCACGGCGGAATCGGGTGAGGGCATTGGTGTCGCTCATCAGGTGGGGGGCTAACAGTTTGAGGGCAACTGGCTGGCTGCGCTGGGGATCATAACAGCGGTAGACAATACCCATGCTGCCGCGCCCCACTTCTGCTTCTATTTGAAAACGGCCGAATCGCCCGCCGGGAGCCAATGAATCACCCATTGGCTCATTATACCGTGCTTTAGGAACGCGGGTTAAATGATCTTCTTACCTGGTCAGATCAAAATCTTTGTAGAGCGATTTTGCAAAATCGCTCAGACGATTTACAAAATCGTCCTACAACACACTCATGATCTGTTTCGATCTACTGGGTGTGGGAGATTGGAGATTGGAGACTAGCCAGTCTCCAATCTCCTGTAATTATTTACTCTTCAACCTTTAGCGGTGGATGAAGGGCAGATAGATATGGTGTGTGCCGCCGCTGACGGGTGGAGCAGACGCATCACAGAGATAACCGCTGCATAGGATGTCGCCGTTGGCGACGGTGCCGATGGCGGGTTGGCCGATGGCACTGTGCAGGCTGATGTTGTTTTGGCTGACGATGCTGCCGCCGCTGCTGAGGAGGGTGCGGGGGAGAAGTGTGCCGCCAGCCATGACTAGACTAAAGGTGAGGCAGACGGCCGTTGTTGCCAAGAGCAAAACCCAGCGTCGTTTTAATTGCTTAAACATGAGTTACCTCCTAGTCGCAGGCGTTGGCGGATGAATTGATGGCATCTGTCAATACAGCAAAGGTTCCTAGATCATAGGTGTGGGCGCAGCTTAGACCGTTTGTGCCCGCTCCCGTGAATTTGTTGCCCAGATAGCTGACGCCGGAGTTGGCAAGTTTGATGCTGCCACTGGCTGAAATCTCAAACAAGAAGGCAGAGCCGGTGGTGCTGACTTTGACACTGCTGTTTTGAATTTGAGCATGGCCGTTGGTATAGAGGGCGATGCCGCGATGCCCGCCGCAGATGTAGCTGCCGCGCACGACGGGGGAGGAGTTGCTGAGTTGTAGGCCAAAGCCTGTGCCGCTGGGGTCGTTGCAGTTTTCCAGGTTGCTGGCGGAGCCGCCCATGAGGATGCTGTTTTCGATGAGGGCCTGGGGGAAGCCAGCGGCGATGTTGACGCTGCCGAAGGCGGCGTTAACGGCCGTGCCAAAGCCTACCGCGCCACCGGCAAACAAGGTGCTGTTGCGAATAATGGCGTTGGCATCGTTCCAATAAGCAGCATAATGGCCTGTGCCGCCCACGCCAATGGCCTCGGCCACCACGCCGTCTACGACGGTCTCGCGGCTGGTTTCGGCGCTGTAGAGGGCGATGCCAAATGTGCCGGTGCCTTCGTTGCGGATGGTGAGGTGGGACAGACGGCCGTTATCCAACAAATCTACCGTCGCTGCTCCATTTCCAGGTGTTGCACCGGTACGAGATGAGGTAACAACAGTGGCGTTGGGGCCGGAGCCTTGCAGATGGGTGTACGCCTTCACTTCCACCAGGTTGGTTTCGGTGTAAACACCGGGCATCACCCGGACCAGGTAGCGATTGGTGCTGGAAGAGTCGGTGATGCTGTCCAGGGCATCGGCCACCGAGGTGTAGTCGCCGCCGCTTTGGGCAACGGTGATGACGTTTTCGTAGGCGGCACCACTGCCTTCGTTGTCAATGCCATCAGCAAAACCGGCGGGAACACCCGTCAGGCCATCCCAGGGAGCCACTTCGGCTTGAAAGGCATAGGGGGTTGAGCCAAGCTGCTGGCGCGGAAAGTCAATGAAGCCGCTGCCCGTGTCTACACTGGTTTGCAGATAGCGGGTGGCGCTGCTGAAATCGTCGGCGGCTAAGGGGCAGGCGGTGGTGCAACTGCCACTGCCTAACATGACGGCGAAAAAGCCGCTGCTGACGGCGACGCTGTTTTGGGTTTCTTCCCAAATCTTGGTGCCGCCGCTGGGGGCATCGTAGAGGCCAAACATCATGTCATAACTGCCGTCGGCCAGGGGATCGCCGTTGCTGTCGGCCAGCAGCCCTTGAAAGCTGATGAGGGATGGGGCTGTGCCGCCGCCAACGGCGGCCGCCTGTAGTTGCTGGCGGGCGGTGATGAGGGTGAAAGCGAGAGCGAGAACTGCGGTTAGTAAAACCATTACTTGCCATTTTTTATTCATAATTACCTCCGAGTTTAACTTTACATACATGAAACTGGGGTCTGGCGAATTTGTTCTTTCCCAGTAACTACTTAGCCTCTCTGGAGCGATCCTCCGGGAGGTTTGTCCCAGAGGTAACATCTCGTTTGAAACCTCCCGGAGGGTTAGTAGTTACCTTTCCCAGAGTAATCTACGTATTTGTGGATTAAAGACCGGCTCTGATAAACCAACTGTCAGGCCGAGGCTTTCCGAGGAATCCCTCGGTAACAGCAAGGTTAGAGGGGTTCCTCACTCCGAAGACTCTGTTCGGAATGACAAATTTATTACCTGTTTTGTTATTACGTAGCTACCTGGCACAACGCCAGTGCCCCATACGAAATGAATCCGATACAAGTGGGGTTGGGGCTTATTTGGCTTTATGAGTCATAGTTGCTCTGAGTGTCTCCTTTTGTTGTTTCGTTTGTCTGGGGCAGTTCGCTGAGGCTGTGTTCCAGGAAGGCGAAGAGTTCTTCCAGGCTGCTGAAGCCGCTGCGGGCCTGGGTGTGGATGTTTTCGGCACTGAAGCGCCAGATGTGGGTGTCTGGCTCTTCGGCCCACATGCGGATGAGGTAGGAGTGGTAGCGAGTTGGGTTTGACAAAACGTTGTTGGTAATTGCGCAATTGCGTAATTGGGTTATTGGGTAAAGTGCTTGTTAGGGTGAAATTCGGTAAGATTGGGGATAGGTTAACAGGGGGGCGTAATCAGATCGTAAATCTATCGTTAACGGGGATCGGCCGTTTTTGTAGTGAGTTTTACGATTTGGTTTGATGAGTGGAGGCTGGCAGCTTTGTCCAAAAATAAGTTCCCGCGAGTTCCCTACAGTTCCTCTAGTGAACTCTGGGGAACTGAGAGGAACTTGGGAGTTCTGATGCTTAGACCCCATGTAGATTGGAGATGATCGCCTGATGGGTGGGATGCTTATTCACACGTTTGGTAATTTGCAGATTGAGGTAGAGGGGGAGGCCATTACCCATTTGCTGCCGGTGAAGGGGCGGGCGCTGCTGGTGTATCTGGCGGTGACGGGGGAGGTGCAGACGCGGGAGATGCTGGCGAGTTTGTTGTGGAGTGAGGGGTCGGATGAGGCGGCGCGGACGAATTTGCGGGTGTTGTTGAGTAAGCTGCGTAAGCAGGTGGGGGATTTTTTGGTGGTGACGCGACAAACGGCCGAATTGGCTGCCGGTGTGTGGGTGGATGTGTCGGTGTTGGCGGCACAGGGGGAGGGGCGAACGGCCGTTCGCCTTTACAAAGGGGATTTTCTGGCTGATTTTTATCTGGATGATGCGCCGTTGTTTGATGAGTGGGTGTGGGTGGAGCGTGAGCGTTGGCGGCAAAAGGTGCTGAATTGGCTGCACCAGTTGGTTCATCAGGCTATTGATGATCCTGCTTTGACGGAGCAGGGCATTGCTGATGCGCGGCATATTTTGGCTTTGGATGAGTGGCGCGAGGAGGCGCACCGCCAGTTGATGCTGCTGTTGGCGCGGAATAATCAGCGGGGGGCGGCTTTGGCCCAGTATGAACGCTGCCGCCAGGTGTTGGCGGCGGCGTTGGGGGTGGAACCGGCGGCGGCGACGGTGGCTTTGTATGAGCAGATTAAGGCGGATGCGCTGCCGGTGGCTGAGGCGGCACTGGTTGTGCCGACTGCGCCGCGCCGTGTCCCTCATAATTTGCCGGCGCCGGGAAATCCGTTTGTGGGGCGGGAGGCGGAGTTGGCGCGGTTGGATGGGTTGTTGGGGGATGAGACGTGCCGCTTGCTGACGCTGATTGGGCCAGGGGGGATGGGTAAGACGCGGCTGGCGCTGCAGGTGGCGCAGGTGCAGTTGGGCGCGGGGCGGTTTGGGGATGGGGTGTTTTTTGTGCCGTTAACGGCCGTTACCAGCACCGATCATCTTATTTCGGCCATTGCCCAGGCAGTGAACTTCTCTTTTGCAGGTCGGGAGCCAGCGGAGACGCAGTTGCTAAATTATTTGCGGGAGAAGCGGCTGCTGCTGGTGCTGGACAATTTTGAGCAGTTGGTGGCGGCGGCTGGCTGGCTGGCGGAATTGTTGGCGGCGGCGGCATGGGTGAAGTTGGTGGTTACATCGCGGGTGCAGTTGAATTTGTATGAGGAGTGGCGGTTTGATGTGCAGAGTTTGACGCTGCCGCAGGCGGATGAGGGGGATTGGCAGGCGGCGGGCAGTGTGCAGTTGTTTTATCAGCGGGCGCGGCGCAGCCGGGTGGATTTTGATTTGGATGGGGAGAAGACGGCCGTTATTCGTATTTGCCATTTGGTGGCGGGGATGCCGTTGGGGGTGGAGTTGGCGGCGGCCTGGGTGCGGACGCTGCCTTGTGTGGAGATTGCGGAGGAGATTGCGCGGAATTTGGATTTTTTGGCAACGGCCGTGCAAGATGTTCCTGAACGCCATCGCAGTTTGCGGGCGACGTTTAATTATTCGTGGCAGTTGTTGTCGCCGGTGGAGCAGGCGGTTTTGCAGAAGTTGACGGTTTTTCGGGGTGGGTTTACGCGAGCGGCGGCGGAAGCAGTGGCGGACGCTTCGCTGCGGAGTTTGTCGCTGCTGGTGGATAAGTCGTTTGTGCAGCGGGAGGGGAACGGCCGTTATCAGATTCACGAGACGTTGCAGCAGTTTGCGGCGGAGGCGATGGAGGCTGGGGAGAAAACGGCCGTGCAGCAGGCCCACGCCCGCTACTTTGCCCATCGTCTGCACCTTACGCCCAATGATTCCTTCAATGGCAGTCAAATGGCCGCTATCCAGGCCGATTGGGATAATTACCGTGCGGCCTGGCAGTGGCTTGTTACCCACAAAGAGCGGGCTTTGCTAAACCAGATGCTTGAAGGTTTCTATCGGTTTTATATGACACGGGGTTGGCATCAGGAAGGATTTAATCAGTTGGGGTGGGCGGTGACCCAGTGGCAGGATGATCCGACGGCGGAAGGTTTGGTCGGCCGTTTGCTGACGCGGCAGGGGCAATGTGGGCAGTTGGTGATGGCTGATTTGACGATTGCCACTGACTGTTTTAAGCGCGGTTTAGCCATCGCCCGCCGCTTAGAGGATGGTGCGGAAATCGCTTTGGCTTTGAGCGGTTTGGGGTTTATGGGCTTGATGCAGAGTCGGTATGGGCAGGCGGTCGCCCGTTTGCAAGAAAGCATTGCCATCTGCCGTGTGGGTGGGCAGCAGCGTGACTGGGCAATGCGCTCAATATTTTGGAGCAGTCGCTGCGCCGCCAGGGAGCGTTTGCCGAGCCAAAGCGGTGTGCTGGGAGGGGCTGCGGGTGCGGCGGCAGATTGAGGATGAGAGTGGCATTGCATCTTCGTTGACTAATTTAGGTTCGATTCAGTGCAGTTTGGGCGAATATGGGCCAGCGCAGGAGTGGTGTTTGAGGAGGCATTGCAGCGCTTACCGCGATTAGAGGCATAAGGTGGGCATTGCTAATGCGCTGACGGGGCTGTTCAGACGGCGTTTATACGCAGCAGCCAGAATTGGCGCGCAATATGGCCAGGGAAAGTCTGGATTTTACCGTGATGCGGGCGACCGTTGGGGATGGCGATTGCGCTGCATAATTTGAGGTTTTTGGCGGATGGGCGCATGTGGCGGCGCGGGACGCTATTTACGGAGCGGTTGCATTATCGGCGGTTGGGGATGATGTCGGTTTGGCGAATTCGCTGAAAAGTTTGGCGATTAGCTGTTTGGGCGTTAGGGGGAGAGGAGACGGCCGTGCCCACTCCGTGAAACTTTGCAGTTGACGCTCGACAGCAATATTCCTTGTTGATGGCCGGATTTTGCTGGAATTGCGCTGTTGATGTGGGCTGCGGTCGGCGTCACGCCGAACCGCCTGCTGCCTCTATCTGTAACGGCCGTTTCCCCACAAATCTTGTCTGGCAACGGCCGTTAGCCTACCACAACCAACGAAACAGATAAGAAAAGGGGGTAGAATACGGCCGTTATGAACAGCAAGCATTGCGGAGCGGCGGGACGCCGTCCGCAGCCCGACACGGTTTTACGCGAGAGGAAGACCTGCACGGAGCAGGAGTAAGAAACCGTCGCTACGGGTTCGTGTTTATGGTCTTATACCCGCACCTTACGGCTCATTTGTAAGACGCAAGGCTACATGCTCGTAGTAAGTGCGTCCGGCGGCACTCAGCACTTCATACTGCCGGGCAAAGGCGCGGGTGTAATCGTCCCAGGCGCGAAAGTCGTGCAGCATGGAGGAGAAATCATCGAAGATGATAATACTGCCTGCTTGCAGATAGGGGTTTAGTTGGCATAAGACGTAGAGGGTGGAGGGGTAAATATCGGCATCGCAGTGGATGATGAGTGGGTTGGCGGGAGTGAATTGGGCCAGGAAGGGGGGGAGGGTTTGCTGGAACCAACCTTTGACAAAATGGACGCGAGGGTCGGTCATCATGGGGGTTTTGCCAGCGGTGGAGAAGCTGCCGAGGGCAAAAGTTTGGCTGAGATTGACCCAGGCTTCGGGCAGCCCTTCGAAGGAGTCGAAGCCGATGAATTGGCTGTGGGGGTGGGTGTTGAGGGTGGCCCAGGTTTGCAGGGAGTCGCCCTGGTAGACACCGAATTCGAGGAGGGTGATGGGGTGGGGGTGAACGGCCGTTTCCTGCACAAAAGCATACAATTCTTCACGCGAACTGAGATAAGGATGTGGCTGGTGCTGGGCAATCCAGCTTTTGAGCAGGGTCAGGCGCAGCAGCCCGTCCACTCGTTCGGAGTATTTGAGGGGGGAGTTGACTAGAAGTTTTTTGAGGCTTTGGCGCAAATTCATCTTGCGGCTGATTGTACCAGAGGGGGTTGGCCCGCCAAATTGTAGACTGTGAGGCTGGCCAAATCTCACAGTCTAGTGGCGGCTAGGCCATCAGATGAAAGGATGTGGTGGCCAGAACACGGCCGTTTACCTGCACTGCCACCACATGTTCGCCGCTGTAATAGCGGCGGGTGGTGATGGGTTTGATGGTGTGCTTTTTGCTGAGGGTGAGGGTTTGACGGCCGTTTAACTCCTTTTGTGTCCATTTGAACACCTTGGGGCTGGTGCGGCCATTGGCTTTGACAAAGTGGATGGCGTAATCAATGACGAGGGGTTGGGGAACGGCCGTTTCGCTTTGCAGCGTCACCGTAATCGTCACACTCTCGCCCATTTGCATCTGTTCTGGCTCGACTCGTAAGGCAATGACCGACAGCTCAATCTTGCCAAAACCTAACAAAGCCAGCGCGTCGGGATGCCCATCTTTAACCAAAGTACGCAGGGCATGGCGCGTTATCCAGTCGAGATGCTCACCGCTATTCTGCTGCCAATCGCGCAGGGTGGCAATGACCACATCGGGGTGGTCTTTGGCGATGTCGTTGAGGTGGTTGGCGACGGAGCGGCGCACGTATTGGGATTCATCATCTTTGAGTTGGGTTAGCAGCGGCAAAACGGGTGACGGGTCTTCAATGAACTGGTAGAGGCGGCTAGCCCAGGGCAGGCGGGGGCGTGTGCCTTCGCTGACGAGGCGGCGCACATGGACATTTTTGTCTTGCGCCCACTCATGCAGGATGGCGAGGGTTTGTTGGGGGTAGCGGGTGAGAAACGGCCGTATAGCAAATTCCGCCGAAAAGCGTTTGGTAATGGCCTTCATGGCCGCCATTGAGACTTCAAAATCATCCAGGCCATACAACTCCACGAAGTGGGCGATGGGCATCATGTCGAAGCTGAAGGAAAACTCGCCATCTACATGGCTCAACTCGTCGGGGAAACAGTCCTGCAAGATGGCGATGGCCTGGTTAAATTCAGCAGGCAAATGGTCGCGCAGGGCTGTGGCGATGAGGGCTGAACGCTGTTTGAGTTCCAGGTTTTCTAGCTCGGCGGCGATTTGGGCGAGGAAGGCGGGGGTGTTGAAGGGAGGATAAACGGCCGTTGGGTAAACGGCCGTAATTCGTTCCGCCCATCGTTCGGCCAATTCCATATTCAGATGTTCTTTGAAAGCAGTATTTTCACTCATAGTCTGTGTTGACAAAACGTACAGGATGACGTACATTTCGCCCCAATTTCGGAGGTATATGATGGCAACAATGACAGTTACCGAAGCGCGTTCTAAATTATTTCATCTTGTAGATGAAGTTACCACTTCACACAAACCAATCCTGATCACAAGCAAACGGGGGAACGCTGTTCTGCTTTCTGAGGAAGATTGGCGAGCCATTGAGGAGACAATTTACCTGCTAGGCATTCCGGGTATGAGAGAGTCTATTGTTGAGGGCCTCCATACCCCCATCGAAGAGTGTGATGACGAGGTTGAATGGTGACCTGGCGCATTGTCTATACCAAACAAGCGCGTAAGGATGCCGAAAAGTTGGCAGCCGCTGGCTTTCGTGCCAAAGCCGAAGAATTATTAGCCATCTTAAAAGAAAACCCTTATCAAACACCACCTTCTTATGAAAAGTTGGTGGGAGATTTAACCGGAGCATACTCCCGTCGCATTAATATTCAACATCGGCTTGTTTATCAAATTCTGGAGGATGTGCAAACCGTAAAAATCATTCGTATGTGGACGCATTATGAATAGGCGTTGGCTCATCACAGTCGAGGTGGGCCTTGTTGAACACGTTCTCGCAGGCGAACGGCCGTATCTACCGGCCACTTCTGATCCCAGGCCAGCATTGCCAAAATCTTCAAAATTGGGCAAGTTAACGGCAAATTTCATGCCATCCTCCATCAAGCCATTGGCTGGCGAATAATGGTGCGCCATTTTTGCGGTGCAGCTTTGCGAATATCGCTCAAGTAGATTTCGTGATGCTTGCCACTGAGCTGACCGCGTTCCTCAATGAAGGCATGGAGGTGCTCAATCGTCGGCCCTTCCTCGCTAAAGGGGCCGAGGTGCATGATTTGAGCCGCCCGCCCTTCGGCAAAGGCTTCAAAGCGGATTTGTGAAAGAGCCGCAGGATTTTTCTTCTTTTGCACCTGGACCACAGCTTCGGTAAACAATGTCTCCGTCACCGGTTCCGGCTGCATGATCATCATTGTCCACAGCCAATCCTCTTTTTTGTCTACACTGAATTGGCTCATATCCTCGGCCCACCACAGCCCTTCCAGTGGCATCACGCCATAGTCTATGCCCTGCTGTTTTTTCACCATAAATTTGAGGGCATAAGCCACGTTGAACAAGGCTTCGACGGCATCGGCGTAGGCTTGGGCTGTGTTGGGATTGCCCTGGCCGTCAATCATCAGGAAGGTCATCGCGGGCACATCTACCATCCCCACCGCTTTGGTGGAGGGGTTGTAGAGATGTTTTAGCTCTTTTTTGTAGTCAATTTTGGTCATCGGTGTCTCCTAGTAATTAGGCAGGAACCATCTGTTCCCGTAAGGCGGCAATTTTATCACGTAGTTGGGCCGCTTTCTCAAATTCGAGGGCGCGAGCGGCCGTTTGCATGGCACTCTCCAACTCATCAATCTCCGCCAGAATATCATCACTGTGGTAGAGGGGCTGTACTTCCCGTACCTCTCGCCCCTCACCCCTCACCCTTCTCCCTTCCTCCTTCACCACCATCGCCTCTGCCAACGCCTTCTCAATGGTGCGCGGCGTGATGCCATGTGCCATATTGTAGGCTTCCTGTTTGGCGCGGCGACGGTTGGTCTCGTCAATGGCTCGCTGCATCGAATCCGTCACGCGGTCGGCGTACATAATCACCTGCCCCGCGCTGTGCCGCGCCGCCCGGCCAATCGTCTGAATGAGGGCCGTTTCGGAGCGGAGAAAGCCTTCTTTGTCGGCGTCGAGGATGGCGACGAGGGAGACTTCGGGCAAGTCCAGCCCTTCGCGCAGAAGGTTGATGCCGACGACGGCATCGTAGACCCCGGCACGTAAGTCGCGCAAAATCTCGACGCGCTCCAGCGTTTGCACATCGCTGTGCAGATAGTGGACGGACACGCCCATCTCGGCCAGATAGTCGCTCAGGTCTTCGGCCATGCGCTTGGTGAGGGTGGTGATGAGGGCGCGTTGGCCTTGAGTAATGCGATTCCGCACCTCAAAGAGTAGGTCATCTACCTGGCCTTTGCTGGGGCGGATGGTGACGTGGGGGTCGAGCAGGCCGGTGGGGCGGATGATCTGTTCGGCCGTTTGCTGGCTGTGGGTGCGTTCGTAGCTGCCCGGTGTGGCGGAGGTGTAGATGGCTTGATAGACGCGCTCTTCCCATTCGCCGAAGGTTAACGGCCGATTATCTAACGCACTGGGCAGCCGAAAACCATAATCCACCAATGTCTGTTTGCGCGAGCGGTCGCCATTATACATGGCTCCGATTTGGGGGATGGTCATGTGGCTTTCGTCTACGAAGGTGAGGAAGTCATCGGGGAAGTAGTCGAGGAGCGTCCAGGGGGCGGCACCGGACGGCCGTTGGTAGAAGTGACGGCCGTAATTCTCAATGCCGCTACAATAGCCCAACTCGCGCAGTATTTCCAGATCGTAACGGGTGCGCTGCTCTAGGCGTTGGGCTTCCAACAGCTTGTTGTCGGCGCGGAGGCGGGGCAGCACCGCTTCTAATTCGGCTTCGATGCTGGTAATGCCCTGCACCATCTCATCATCAGCCACGACGAAATGTTTGGCGGGGTAGAAGGTTACGCTGTCCATCTCCTGCTTCACTTCGCCGGTGGTGGCCTCAATTTCGGTGATGCGTTCGACTTCATCGCCCCAGAACTCGATGCGGTAAGCATCGTTGGTGTGGGGCGGGCGTACTTCGAGGGTGCTGCCTCGCACGCGGAAGGTGCTGTAGTCGAGATCGTAGTCGTTGCGCTCGTAGTGGATGTCTATGAGGCGGCGCAGCACTTTATCACGCTGCCGTATCTGGCCGACTTCAAAGTGGACGTATGCCTGGCCGTATTTGACGGGATCGCCGAGGGAGTAGATGGCGCTGACGCTGGCGATGACGATGACATCGCGGCGGGTGGCAAGGGATTGGGTGGTGGCCTGCCGCATCCGCTCGATCTCGTCGTTGATTTGGGTCTCTTTTTCGATGTAGAGGTCGTGGCGCGGCACGTAGGCTTCGGGCTGGTAGTAGTCGTAGTAGCTGACGAAGTAGTGGACGGCGTTGTGGGGGAAGAAGGTTTTGAATTCGCTGTAGAGTTGGGCGGCGAGAGTTTTGTTGTGGGCGAAGATGAGAGACGGCCGTTGTGTTTGCTGAATCACATTGGCGATGGTGAAGGTTTTGCCCGTGCCTGTTGCGCCGAGCAAAACTTGGTGGCGTAGGCCATTATTTAACCCATTAACCAGTTTGTCAATGGCCTGGGGTTGGTCGCCCAATGGCTCAAAGTTGGATTGTAATTGGAAGGTGGTCATAGCTATCTCCTTATGAAGATAGCTTAGTTCTCAATGTTGACATCCTATGTCAGGTTTGGCAGGGAGGGTTAACGGTGTTTTGCTAAAACGCGGTAAGGATACCGCGGCTACCTCAATCTTGAGCGGCAACCTCGCGGATGGCGGCCGCGATGGTTGTGGTGTAGCGCACGACGGAATCGCCGACGATGTGGTCGGGGTTTTCCATCTGGTCGGCGGGAAAGGTGATGGGGTCACTGAGGAGATGGAAATGGTCACTTTGTTGATCGTACTGCTGTAAGGCGGCCTGGGCTTCGGCAAAGTATCTTTGGAATTGTTCATCGGCCATCAGGCCCTCAAAGAGCGGGCCGGCGGCAAGGTAGATTTGAATATCGTAGGTTTCGGCCAGGGTGATGAGTTGTGTCAGGCTTTGTTGGTTGAGGTCTGAGATTTTGAAGGAGCGGTTGGGCATGGAGCGCAGCAGGGCGTTGGCTTCTTGGTTGACTCGTTGGGGGGAGGCGGAGGGTTGGGGCATAAAGCCGTTTGGCTCAAGTTGGTAGCGGCGGATGAAGAAGGGACGGCCGTTTAACACGGTGTTCATAATGGCCTGTGTGAGCGATTTATTATCGGCGTAGAGGGGGAAGTAACGGGCTAAGAAGATGTCGGTCTTTTGCTGAAAGGTGAACTGCATATCGGGCTGGAGGGAGTTCCAGGCTCCCCAGGGCATGGCCGATTTGCCGATGAAGACGGGTTTGAGGGTGCGCTGCCAGGAGTCGAAGGTGTGGACGATGATGAGGTTGGGTGGTGGCCCGAAGCGTTCGATGTAGGTTTGCAGCATCCAGGCATCATCTAATGTGCCCATGTCGGCGACGGTGGCGAGGTTAACGGCCGTTCCGCCCAATTCGGCCGTTAAAATGGCGGGATCAAGCCCCTGATTGCCGCTGGAGTCGCCGACGATGAGCCAATCAACGGATTGGTCTAGATTTTGCAGCAGTTGCCATTTGGCTTTAACCAGCCAGTAGCCGCGATTGTTGGGGAAGTTGTCTAGGAACCAGATGGCGGCGAAGTTGACGAGGAGCAGGATGATGAGGATGGAGAGGAGGGTGATGAAGAGTTGACGGCCGTTGGCGGTCGGCTCAATTTCATCAGTTAGCTGGGTACGGGGAGGGTGGTTTAATTGGGTCATGGTTAAAATTGGAAGTAGATAAATTCAAGCGATTCACGAGCGCCGAAAACGATGATCCAGATGAGGATGATGCTGTAAACCAGGATGCGGGCGGCTTGGGGCCATTTGGTAATCCACAGGAGATCGCGGCTGATGTATTGGCCTAATTCAACCAGGAATAGAGGCGTAACGTAGAAGAGAAGTTCTTTGCCCAACTCGAGGCTGGTGCTGGATGTGGCGAAGGAGATGTGGGTGATCATGTAGCTGATTTGGTCGAGGGAGTGGGCGCGGAATAGCAGCCAGCCGAAGAGGGTGAGGATGAACATGAGGCCCATGCGCAGGAGGACGATGAGGCGGTTGTAGTCGCCTTGCCAGGGGTTGAGGTGGATCGGCCGTTTCTCCAAAACGCGATAAATAATCAAAATTGTGCCATGAAACGCCCCCCACAGAACAAAATTCCAGGCGGCCCCATGCCATAAACCACCCAGCACCATGGTGAGCATCAGATTGCGGTAGGTGAACCATTTGCTGCCGCGATTGCCGCCGAGAGGGATGTAGAGGTAATCGCGCAGCCAACTGGAGAGGGAGATGTGCCAACGCTGCCAGAAGTCGGTGGGGTTGAGGGCGAAGTAGGGCAGGCGGAAGTTGATCATTAGCTCGAAGCCCATGAGCTTGGAGATGCCCCGAGCAATGTTGGAATAGCCAGAGAAATCGCCATAGATTTGGGCGGAAAAGGCCAGGATGCCGATTAAGATTTCTAGTCCGTTGTAATCGGTATAGTTGTTGAAGATGGTGTCGGCAATGAGTCCGGCGTTGTCGGCGATGACCATCTTTTTGAAGAGGCCCCACAGGATGAGGTAGAGGCCGATGTTGATCTGCTCGATGGTGATGCGGCGGGGTTTTTGCACCTGGGGCAGCAGGTTGACGGCGCGTTCGATGGGGCCGGCCACAAGCTGGGGGAAGAAGGCGACAAAAACAGCAAAGTCGAGCAGATTGTCTGTTGGCTCTAGCTGTTGGCGGTAGATGTCTATGCAGTAGCTCATGGTCTGGAAGGTGTAGAAGCTGATGCCGACGGGGAGGATGATGTTGAGGGTGAGGGGATCGGCCGTTAATCCCACCAGATTGAGGAGATCCACAAAGCTGTCGGCGAAGAAGTTGAAGTATTTGAAGAAGCCTAAAATGCCCAGATTGACGCTCATGGAGATGAACAGGAGGCGTTTGCGCTGCTGCTGGTTGGCGGATGTGTCGTTGGGCAGGCGATGAATGGCGCGTCCGAGAAAAAAATCTACCAGGGTGGAGATGGCGATGAGGGTGAGAAAGCGCCAGTCCCATTTGCCGTAAAAGACGTAGCTGGCGAGGAGCAGCAGCACGTTTTGCCAGCGTAGTTGTTTGTTGAGCAGCAGGTAGAGGCTGTAGACGATGACAAAGAAGACGAAGAAGGTACCAGAGTTGAACAGCACGGGTGGAGTTTCCTTGAGGGGGGTGAGTTAATGGTGGGGTAAACGGCCGTTCCTCTACCGATTGAATAGGCGTACGATGATATTCAAAATGATGGTGCCAATGATGCTGACGAGAAGCATGGTGGCCAAGGGCAAGTAGACACGCATATTTTCTGATTCGTAACGAATATCACCGGGTAAATGGCCCAACCAGGGCAGGTAGCGTCCGGCAAACCAGAGCGCAGCACCGACGATGGTGATGACGATGCCAATGATCATGAGGATACGGCCGATTTCAGTCATGGGTTCATCTTAGCCCAACCCTGGCAGATGGGCAATATACTGAACACGGGCATAAAGTTACATTACGCTAAAGGAGATTGGAGACTAGAGACTAGAGACTGACCAGTCTCCAATCTCTAGTCTCTAGTCTCCAAGGAAATGCCAGATTATGCCCTTGCCCACTATATTTAGTAAACGGGCGACGCACCTTCCGGGTGCGTCGCTCTGGTGTTTAGGGTTGGTAGCGGAGATAACGACCGGGGAAGGATTTGTGTAAGTCGGCGGCTTGTCCCTCGCGGATGATGGGGACACCGTTGACGATGACGTGGGTGACACCGACGGCGTATTGATGGGGGTGGGTGTAGGTGGCGGTGTCGGTGATGGTGTGGGGGTTGAAGATGGTGATGTCGGCGAAACGGCCGTTCTCAATCACCCCTCTATCCCGCAGGCCAAACCGCTGTGCCGGAAACGCCGTCATCTTATACACCGCCCCCTCCAATGAAAAGAGCCGATGGTCACGCACGCATGGCCCCACCAACCGCGCCGCCGAGCCAAACTGGCGCGGATGCACCGCGCCATCCGCATGGAAAATGCCATCGCTGCCCATCATGTAATGGGAGTGCGCCAGAAACGGGTGCACCAATTCATCTGCGCCCACGCCGAAGACGAGCAGCACCGCGCCCGCTTCCTCAATCAGCAAATCGCACAGGGCATCGGTGGGCGACTTTTGCACGGCGGTGATGTATTGTGCCAATGTTTGGCCCTGGTGGTGGCTGTTGCCCTTGCTTTTGACCCAGGCGATGTGGATGTGGTCTAACGGCCGTTCCGCCAACTCCCGCCCAAACAAGGTGCGAATACGGGGGTCAACCAGCTTTTGGGAGAGGGCGAGGGGGCCATCTGACCACACCTCGTGGGGCAGCAAATATTGCAGCATCGTGGAGGAAGAAACGTAGGGATAGACATCAAAAGAAAAGTCCACCTCATGAATGGCAACCGTGTCTAGATAGTGCAAAATCGCTTCCGCTTCGGCGGCCGTTGACCCCTTCAAATGGGAAATATGCACCGGCACACCAGCCCGTTTGCCAATTGCCACTGCCTCTTTCACGCCTTCCAGTGTGCCTAATTGGTAACGCACGTGGGTCACGTAAATGCCTCGGGCGGCAGCCATTGCTTGCGCGGCGGCAACCAATTCTGCGGTGGTGGCGAAGGCTTCATCCACATAATCTAGCCCATTGGAAAGCCCCATCGCGCCCTGCTCCATGCCCTGCTGGATGAGGTATTTGATGTCGGACATCTGGTAGTCGTCCGGCCGTTTTTGGCCGAAGCCACAAGCCAGGGTGCGTACATTGGCGTAGGGGATGAAGGTGGCTACATTTTGGGCCACATTGCCATCCAGCAAGGCCATGTATTCGGCGATGCTCTCCCAGCCAATGTACTCCTCGAAGCGCAGGCCGTTGAGGGGCAGCAGGTAGCGCAGCCATTGGGCTATAGTGTGCTGGTTGACGGGAGCATAGGCGATGCCGTCCAGCATCAAAAACTCGGTGGTGAAGCCTTGTAGGGTTTTGGAGAGGAAGTTGGGCTGTTTGAGCAGCCAGGCATCGGAGTGGGTGTGGACATCTATGAAGCCGGGGGCGACGATGTGGCCGGCTGCGTCGAGGGTGGTGTGGGCTGTGGCGCTGGCGAGGTCGCCAACGGCCGTTATCCGATCGCCAACCACACCTACATCAGCTACAAAACGGGGCGTTTTACGGCCGTCTATGATTGTGCCGTTTTTGATGAGTAGATCGAACATGGATTAATAACGTAATTGCGTTAAGACGTAATTACTTCCTCCTTGCCATTACTGGAGTGAAAAATAGGCTCTTCTGCTTCTTGGTGGGCAACGGCCGCTTGCATAAAGGCATTAAACAGTGGATGGGGCCGGTTGGGCCGGCTTTTGAATTCGGGATGGAATTGGCTGCCTAACATGAAGGGATGGTCATGAAGTTCGGCGATTTCTACGAGACGGCCGTTGGGCGACAAACCACTAAACACCACCCCGTGCCGCTCCAGCAACTCGCGGTAACTGTTGTTAAATTCCCAGCGATGACGGTGGCGTTCATGAATAAGCGGCTCGTCATAAGCGGCTGCCGCCTTTGTGCCCGCCACCAATTCGCAGGGGTAAGCCCCTAACCGCATTGTGCCACCCATATCGGCCAAATGGTGCTGATCGGGCATGAGGCTGATAATGGGGTATTTGGTGTGGGCATCAAACTCAGTGCTGTTCGGTTCATCACTTTCCAAGATATCACGGGCAAATTCAATACACATCACCTGCATCCCCAAACATAAACCGAGGTAGGGAATCTTGTTTTGCCGTGCCCATCGTGCGGCCATAATCTTGCCCTCAATGCCCCGTTCACCAAAGCCACCGGGCACAATAATGCCATCCAGCCCTTCAAACTGCTGCCAATTGCCGTTCTTCTCCAGAGCGCCAGAGTGAATCCATTCAATCTCGATCTGTCGGTTATTGGCAATGCCCGCATGGTACAGAGATTCACGCACACTCATGTAGGCGTCATGCAGCTCCACATATTTGCCGACGATGCCGATGCGGATGGTGGGTTTCGGCCGTTTTATCTGCTCAATCATGTCCGCCCATTCCTGGAGGTCTGCCTGTTTCTTGGTCTTCAGTTTTAGGCGATCCATTACGTAATTGGCCAACCCAGCCTTCTCCAGCGACAGCGGAATGCTGTACAAAATCTCACTGGTTGTAGCCGGAATCACCGCCCGCTTCTTCACATCACAAAACAGCGCAATCTTTTTAATATGCTCTTTGGGAATGCGGTGATCAGCACGAGCAATGATCACATCGGGATGAATGCCAATGCCCCGCAGTTCCCGCACACTGTGTTGGGTAGGTTTTGTTTTGAGTTCGCTGCTGGCCCCAATGTGAGGCAAGAAGGTAACATGCACATAGAGGGTATTCTTGCGGCCTACATCAGAGCGCATCTGGCGCAAGGCTTCCAGAAAAGGCAAACTTTCAATGTCGCCCACTGTGCCGCCCACTTCTACCAATACCACATCGGCCCCAGTTTCTTCGGCTACCAGATGAATGCACCGTTTAATCTCATTGGTGATGTGGGGGATGACTTGAATCGTGCCGCCTAAATAGTCACCACGCCGCTCGCGGGCAATTACCTCGGCGTAGACACGACCGGTGGTCACATTGGACATCTGGCTCAGGTTGTTATCAATGAATCGCTCGTAGTGGCCCAAGTCTAGATCGGTTTCAGCACCATCTTCGGTGACGAAGACTTCGCCGTGCTGGTAGGGGGACATGGTGCCTGGGTCTACATTTATGTAGGGGTCTAGCTTTTGCACGGCGACGGATAACCCGCGTGCTTTAAGGAGGTTGCCTAGCGCGGCGGCGGTGACACCTTTGCCAACTGAACTGACAACGCCTCCCGTGAAAAAGATAAATTTGGTCATTGTTTTCCTCTTAATAAGTAACTGCCAAGCCTCTGGGGGAGGGCAATCCTCTGGAAGGTTTCGACCAAGATGTTACCTCTAGAACAAACCTCCCGGAGGATTAGTAGTTACCTCAATAATGATATGTTTACACAAATAAAAAGAGAGGGGCGTATCATTTTGGGTGATACGCCCCTCTCTTAGAACGTCAATGTCAGATTTGCGAATCTATTCGCATCATAACAGCCGGCTTAAATCTTCAACGGCTCGCTTCATGTCAAGGAAGATTAGCCCTAGTCTGGCCTGGGCACGGGCCAGGACAGTGAGTACCGCTTCATCGCCAACGGCCATTAACACAATAATCCCCTCGCTCCCTTCAATGTAAACACGGTTAAGATCTCCGCGCTTTAATTCTATGGCGATCCGATCACCAAGGGAAAGCATGGCGGCCGACATAGCTGAAATTCTATCTTCGTCTACGCCTGAGGGTAGGGATGAAGCCATGATAAGGCCATCAACGCTCACAACGGCCGATGCCTCAATATCCGGTGTTCCTGCTTGTAAGTCTCGCAAGCGGTCAACCATCATCTCTGTACGCGATCTCATACCGGATTCTCCTTAAATCACCTTAACTGCTAGTGTGGTATTCTCACATTATGTTAGCAAGAACGCGAGGATAATACCATAAGGGGTATGGACTGTCAAACAAAATAGGAAGAGAGTATAGACGACAAGTTAGGGCAGAATAACGTTGTTTTTCTCTCTTGAAACCTGCGAAATTGGGGTGATTTTGATAGGGATGACATCCTGTTAGCCGCTTAACGGGGGCGGTTTGACAGAGCCAGGGTGGTGCGTTGTTCGGAAATGAGCAGGCTGTGTATGGCTTCGCGCCCGAGGTGGTGGGGGAAACGGTAGGTGGGGGTGTCGCCATGTTCACAGTGTAGTAAACCTAAGGTTACGAGTTCGTCGAGGTGGTGGGGGAGATGGTGGGTATCGGCCGTTTGGGCATAGGTTGTTTGTAAATCGTAGCAGGTAAATGTTTCGCCCAGGGTGCTGGCTCGTTTGAGGAGCAGTTCGTGGGTGGGGGGGAGTCTGTCGAGGGCGTGGGTGACGGTTTTTTGAATGGTGGAGGGCAAGGGCAACATGCCGTTTTGACGGGCATGTTTGAGCAGCCGCGCTTCTCCTTTGACAATGCGCAGCAGTTGGGTCTGTTTCATGGTGTTGGCGAGGGCCAGGCTGTAAAGGGGATGGCCGCCACCTTTTTCTTGAATGAACTCTGCCAGGGCGGGTGAGAGCTGCTGAATGCCTAAGCGTTGGCGGATGAGGTCGGGGATGGCCTGGTGGGGGAAGGGGCCGAGGCGGAGGTGGTGGGCAACGGCCGTTTGCAGCAGGTGGTTTGCCGGTGTGGGCAGGGGCCGGGTGGCGATGATGATGAGAACGGGCGCTACGGTTTGTTGCACCGCCAGCAGCAAGGCCATTGAAGCTTCATCTAGCAGGTGACCATTATCAATGACGAATAGGGTGGGATGACGGCCGTTCACCTTCCCCAACATCATTGGCAGCAAACGCAGCAGCAGCTCATGCGTTGCCCGCAGCCGCGCTTCCCCCTGCAAAGGCCGCGTCAACTCATTATCGGGTAAACCGAGAGGCAGTAAATTATTCAAGAGAGGGGCCATACTTAAGGCACGCAGCGGGTAGCCACGTTCCTCGGGGCCAGTGGGGAACTGCCGTAGAATATGCACCCTCTGTTTTTGGGCTGATTCCATGAGCAGCGGTTCAAGAGAAAATAATTGGGTTAGAAGGGATTGCCAGGCTTGAAACGGCATCGTCTTCTCGGCACTATCGGTGACAAAGGTGGCGAGTGTATAGAGGCGCAACTGGCTGGCTCGTGCCAAAAGTGCGTGCAGCAGGGCCGATTTGCCAATGCCAGCTTCCCCTTCCAAAACGATGAGGTTGGGGGCAGAGTTATGACCACTGCGGAAGGCACTAATCTGCTGATTGAGGAACTCCCATTCGGTGGCACGGCCGATCAGCTTGCCATGTGTATTGGTAGAACGCCGCCAGGGAGGAACCTGCTCGGCAGTGTTCTCTTGCAGGCGCGGGCGATAGATGGCCATGGGCTGCGTTTTGCCTTTGACGCGGATGGGGGGCAGTGTGTCAAACACCAGATGATCTTGGGCGGCCTGAAACGTGGTCTCGTCGCAGTAGATGGCGGGCAACTGCCGATTGGTGTTGTAGACGGCTTGCGCTGCTTCCATGAGGCGAGAGGCCATGTTCATGGCTTCGCCGACCATGGTGTATTCACGGCGTTGGGGATGGCCGATGGGGCCGCAGAAGAGTTGGCCGGTGGTAACACCCACCGCGCTGGGACGGCCGTATGACCAGGCCGCCATTTGCATTTCCACGGCGGCCTGCACACCGCGCACGGGATCATCTTCGTGAGACAGGGGCGACAGCCCCAAGGCAGCCACCAGGGTGATGCCTTTATCGTCTACGTTGAGTTTGTTGATGCTGCCTTCGTAGCGGTAGAGGGCGGCTTGCAGGGCGTGCATGATTTCTTGGGCGCGGGGCAGGGTGCGGTTGTAGGGGTGGCGGATGGATGTGCCAAAGCTGGGCAGGTGCATGAAGATGACGGTGACAAGGCGCAGTTCGGCGACCCATTCGCTGTGTCCGGCTTTGAGGTAGGGCAAAACGGCCGCTGGAATATACCGCTCCAGCATCATTTGCGCTTCTGGGGTTAGGGGGGGGATGGTTGGCAGTTCTACGGATTCGGGCGGGGTGATGTGGGTGATGTGGTGGTAATTGTTGGCTAACGGCCGTCCCCCGCTAATCCCTTTGACCAACTTCCAGGCATCGGGGCATAAAACCACCTGGCCCGCTCCGGCCATCTCCTCGGCATGGGTGCATTGCACCAGCGGGGTGCTGGACAGCATAAACTCCCAGCGACCCCGCACCCCGCCAATGTGAACGGCCGATACATGTCCCGCACTTACACCAATCTGCATAGCCACCTGATGCCCGGCAATCTCCAACGGGTAAAGCTGTTTTTGCAAGGCCAGGGCACAGTAGGCGGCCTGGTGGGTGGCCTGGGTCAGCTCTCTTTCGCTGTCGAAGAGAAAACCCGTGCGCTTGTTGGGCGCTGACCACAGGGCCAACAGGGCATCGCCCGCAAATTTAACGACATCGCCGCCGTGCGCGGTGATGATTTCGATGACTTGGGTGAAGAAGGTGTTGAGCAGGTTGGCGAGCTGTTCTGCGCCCTGGCGTTCGTTGCTGGCCTGGGTGAGGGCTTCGGCCAATTGGGTGAAGCCGACAATATCAGCAAAGAGAACGGCCGCTGGGAAGCGTTCGGCCGTTGCCTGGGTGATGGGTTCAGGTTTTTCTGCCAGCCGCCGTACAATCAGGCCCGGCACGTAACTTATCAGAGTTTCCAGGCTCATCTTTTCATTTACTCTATCACTACAAATGGGCGTATTGTATCACAAAGGTCATTTCTTGAATCTTGCCAAAAAAACTCATGCAAAGGCGTGGAGTGTCCAGCGTACATCCGCGTCATCTGGGTTGTCTACGTCCTCTTTTGGTAGAGTCATGTTTTTATCCTGAAATAATCGGGGCCAACTTCAAATTCGGTCTGAAATGTGTTCTCCATAACACCGGGTAAAATTGAGTAGATGGAACAGCCAATAATCGCCTCGAAATCGGCCTGAATCATGTAGGTTGCCCGCCATTTTGCCAGAGTAAATTCGTTGAACCCATAACGCATGACGACATGAATAAAGCGTTTTTCCAGGGCGCAAAAGCCGGTGGGTAAGGCGAGAGCATCGCATAATTGCAACAAGCGATCATAAGGGGTGTAGGTGATTTGCTGCAAGTAGTGGGCGACAAAGGCGTGTTCTTCGGGTGTGCCGTCCCATTCGCCAAAGGCTTCGCTGATGTTTTGGGTGGGGAAGGAGTGGGTGAGGCAGATGCGGGCGGCATCGTCGAAGTGCAGGGGCATTAAAAAGTTGTAGCCATCTAGGATGTGGCGCAGTTGGGTGATGCCTTCACGGCGGCCGATATCGTGCAGGCAACCTAAGATGTAGGCCGTGTCGGCATCCAGGTGGGGGTGGCGGGCGGCGATTTGGGCGGCGGCACGGGCCACGTAGAGGGAGTGATCGATCCAGGGGCCGGGGTTGCGCTGTCCGCCTTCTTGTAGGAGCTGTTCGGCTTGGGTACGAGTAGGGATTTTCATTTGTGTTTTTAGGGAGTAACCGTTCACCCTCCCGGAGGTTTTCCTCGAGAGAGCCTTCGTAAAAGAAGCCTCCGGGAGGATTTTCGCTCGAGGAACTGAACGATTACTGTAGAGACTCCAATCGGTGTGGACAGATTGTAACAAATTGTTATCTTTCTAACTTATTTTGAGAGGCAGGTAGGTAATAGGAATATGACACTTTTGCATGTGAACGGCCGTTCTTTCACCACTGAGTTAATTGCTTTCGACAAAGATGGGACGCTGGTGAATTTCCACCATCTATGGGGGCATAAGACGCGGCGGTGGGTGGCGGCTATGGTGGAGGCGGTGGCTGGTGATGAGGTGCTGCAAGCGGCTTTGTTTCGCACGTTGGGCTTTTCGGTGGAACGGAATCGGGTGGTAGCCGATGGCCCGGTGGCGGTGGCTTCTAATCCTAAGATTTATGGGGTGGCAGCGGCCGTTTTATATCAGCATGGTCTGGGCTGGCATCAGGCGGAGACATTGGCGCAAGGGACTGGCTCTAGGATATTTGGGGCCAGGCCAACGGCCGATCTCATCCAGCCCATTGGCGATGTGGCGGGGACGATGAAGCGGCTGCACGCGGCAGGTATTCGCGTAGCCATTGTTACCAGTGATGACCGAGCGGCGACAGAGGCGACGCTGCCCCTGTTGGGGATTGAGGCTTATGTGGATGTGTTGGTCTGTGGTAATGATCCGCTGCCGAATAAGCCAGACCCGGCTGGTTGGCAGCATCTGGCGCAGCGGTTTGGCATTGAGCCGGTGCAGATGATGATGGTGGGGGATACGGAAAGTGATATGGTATTTGGGCGGAATGGGG
>JACKBT010000079.1 GCA_020634415.1 Ardenticatenaceae bacterium | reverse complement strand
ACCCGCCAACAGCGAACTGACCCTCTTCCGCGTCACCCAAGAAGGCCTAACCAACATCCGCAAACACGCCCAGGCCAGCCAGGTCTCCGTCAACCTCACCTACCAACCCCACCAAGTGCAACTATCCATCATAGACAACGGCCTCGGCACAGACGATCCCACGCCCAACGGCTTCGGCCTCATCGGCATCCGCGAACGCATCAGCCAACTCGGCGGCGGTGTAAAAATAGGCAGTGCCGCCGGACAAGGCTTCACTTTAACGGTCACTATCCCCGTAATCACACCATGACTATCCGCATTCTCCTCGTAGACGATCAGGCCCTATTCCGCGAAGGCATACACACCCTGCTCTCCGTTCATAATGACTTGGAAGTCGTAGGCGAAGCCAGCAACGGGGAAGAAGCTGTGCAAAAAACGGCCGATCTCCAACCCGATGTCGTTCTAATGGACTTGCGTATGCCCATTCTCAACGGCGTAGCCGCCACCCGCCGCATCACCGCCAGCCAGCCTCACATGCGCGTCATCGTCCTCACCACCTTCGACGACGACGAAGACATCTTCGAAGGCTTACGCGCCGGAGCCATCGGCTACCTGCTTAAAGACGTACCCTCCGCCAAACTCGTCGAAGCCATTCGCGCCGCTGCGCGGGGTGAATCCTTCCTCCAGCCCTCCATCGCCGCCAAAGTCGTCGCCGAATTCACCCGCATGACCGGCGCAGCCCCGCCGCCGCAGCCCCTCATCGAACCGCTCTCGGAGCGCGAGCTAGAAATTTTGCAGCTTGTAGGCACCGGGGCCAGCAACAAAGAAGTCGCCGCCCAACTCTTCATCACCGAAGGCACAGTCAAAAACCACATGAGCAATATCCTGGGCAAACTCGGCGTGCGCGACCGCACCCAAGCCGTCCTCAAAGCCACCGAACTGGGACTCATATAGAAACTGAAGACCGGAGATTGTGCAGTCCCCAGTCTCAGTAGATCGAAAATCTTGACGTAAAGGCTCAGAGGCGCAAAGAATTGAGAGAAAAGCCTGGAATCCTTTGCGCTTCTTTCATTCTTCGCGTTCTTTGCGTCAAAATCATCTGTTTTCACACTACTGAGTCTCCAATCTCCAGTCCCCACCCACCCCAAGTCATAGTCACAATATGACCTCGTTATGACTTCTGGCACATCAACCCGCCAGCCAAAAAGCCTATACTGCCCCTATCAAACAAACAAATGCAAATGACCTGGAGCAAGGCTCCGGCAACATAAGGAGATTCTAAAATGGAAAAGAAACGTGATAATACAATGGGTGGCCTGGTTTTAATTGGCATAGGTTTATTGGTTTTGGCAGGCAACCTCATTGACCTGGGCGACATCAAATTGGGAGCTTATGTTTTGCCAGCCATCAGCATTTTGCTGCTGCTGTGGGGCATTATCACCCACGAAGCTGGCCCCATTATTCCCGGCGGCATCATGGGCGGCATCAGTGCCGGCATCTTTTTAACAAGCAGTGTAGATGGTGATGGCGGCCTGTTTATGTTGGCGTTTGCGGGTGGATGGGTGCTGATTACAGTGTTAACGGCCGTTTTCACCAACGAAACACACTGGTGGCCCCTCATCCCCGGCGGCATCATGGCCCTCGTCGGCTTCACAGCCCTCTACGGCGGCATCTTCGCCAGCACCCTGGCCTTCCTCGGCAAAATCTGGCCCATCACCCTGATTGCTCTAGGCATCTACGTTCTGTGGCAGGTTCGCAAACAGCCTAAATCTGTTGAGTAGACCGGATTCAAAAAAGCGTAAAACGTAAAACATAACGTGGCAAAGCCACAACCAAATTCTCACGAATAAAAAGGAACACGAACAAAATGATTAAATTCGTGTTCCTTTATGTTCGTGAGAGGACCTAACTTTTTACGCTTTTGGCGCATATTTTGCGCCTGTACGAAGTAAGCAAATTACGTTTTACGTTTTACGCCTTACCCACCTTAATCGTCTCAATCGAATCAATCAACAAATCGGCCGTTCGCCCCAATACCCCTTCATCTGCCGCCCCCCCCCCCCCCCCCCAACCACCCCCC
>JACKBT010000078.1 GCA_020634415.1 Ardenticatenaceae bacterium | reverse complement strand
GCGTAGTGGTAGGCAGGGGGGATGTGGGTAGAATAACGGCCGTTATCAACAGCAAGTGGGGCGGTTCGGCGTGACGCGACCGCAGCACGACGAGGCGCACCGCGAAGGAAGACCCGCACTGAGCAGGGCTCTTGTGTTGTGATCGGAGGAAGATCGGAGAGAGAATACGGCCGTCCCAATCGCCAATGCCGCCAGGCAACGCTTCGCCCATCAATCGTAAATCGTAAATCGTAAATCGTAAATCGCCTAATTCCAGCGCTGGCGGGTGGCCTCAATCACATTTTGCGTACTTTCCAGCTTTTGCAGCAGCCAGTTCAACTCCTCCAACGTCGCCACCTCCACCACCAGATAAACCGTCATCGTACTGCCGGTGGTGACAGACTTTGTTTTGGGCACATTGATGTTGCGACCGCGAAAGGTTGCCACAATATTTTCGATGAGGTTGGGGCTGCGATAGGCTTTGACGACGATGGGCACAGGATACCGCTCCGTCTCCTCACCCCAACTCACATCAATCAGCCGCTCGCGCTCATCAATATCGGCGATGGTTTTACAATCCAGACGGTGGATGGTGATGCCATGCCCCCGCGTAATGTAACCAACGATAGGTTCGGGGGCGATGGGGTTGCAGCAGCCGGCCATTTTGGTCGCCAGACCGCTTAAACCCTGTACCGTGAGTCCTTTGCTGGGCGGCTGAGGGGTGAGTAACGGCCGTATTTCATCATCCGGCTCCAAATCCCGTTTCAGCAGGGCAATCGCCCCGCTAATCTGGTTGCTTTGAATATCGCCAAATCCCACCTTCGCCAGAAAATTCTCCTCATCATCATAATGCAGGCCCCTGGCAATATCGGCGATGCTGAAAGTATCCAACAAACCCAGCCGTTTCAATTCGCGGGTCACAGCCTCCCGCCCCTGTTCAATATTTTGCTCCCGCTCTTGCTGCCGAAACCACTGCCGGATTTTGCTGCGCGTGCGGGCACTGCCCGTGTAACCCAGGCTAGAATTCATCCAATCGCGGCTAGGCCCACCCCGTTTGGCCGTCATAATCTCCACCTGATCGCCCGGTTTCAGCCGATAATCCAGGCTGACCATCTTGCCATTCACCCGTGCCCCTCGGCAGCGGTTGCCCACTTCGGTGTGGACCTGATAGGCAAAATCAATGGGTGTGGAGCCAACGGGCAAATCAAACACATCACCCCGCGGCGTAAAAACGTGAAAACGCTCGGCGGCAATTTCCGTTTCAAAGACTTCGCCATCGGTGGTGGCATGATCGGATTCGAGGAGTTGGGCAACGGCCGTTCGCATCTTCTCCACCTGTTTGCGGGCCGCCGACCCCGGATCACCGTCCTCCTTATAAGCCCAATGGGCCGCAATACCCTTCTCCGCCTCCTCGTGCATGCGCTGGGTGCGAATTTGCACCTCTAACGTCTGGCCCGTTTGGCGATCAATAACGGCCGTATGCAGCGACCGATAGCCATTTTCCTTCGGTGTCGAAATATAATCATCAAACTCACCCGGCACCGCCCGCCACAGCTCATGCACCACCGCCAGCACCTGGTAACAAATCGCCCGATCCTCAAAATCCTTCTGCCGCAGATTCTTCTTTTTATACGCCTCCGGGTCGGTCGGTTCCACAATCACGCGCAAAGCTTGCACATCATAAATCTTGTCAAACGTCAGCCGCTTGTGCCGCATTTTGCGGTAAATCGAGTAGATATGTTTGGCCCGCCCCGTCACATGGGCCTTAATGCCCGCTTCTTTGAGATTGGCTTGCAGTTGAGCAACGGCCGTTTTCACCAACTTAGACCGCGCTTCCCGCCGCTCATCCAACTGCTCCGCAATCTCGTTATAATCATCGGGCTGCAAATGGCGAAAAGCCAGGTCTTCCATCTCCCACTTCACCTGCCAGATGCCCAGCCGATTAGCTAAGGGCGCATAAATATTCTTCACCTCGCGGGCAATCTCCAGCCGCTTCGTCTCCGGCAGATATTTAGCGCGGCGCAAATCGTGCAAGCAGTCGGCCATGCGAATGAGAATCACATGGATATTGCCCTTAATCACCGACACAATAGCTTTACGCACATTCTCCAGCCCCTCACCATTCAACTGCTGTTCCTTGTAGCGGTCGCCTTCGGTATAAGCAAAAAGCTCCTTCATACCCACCACCAGTTCCGTCACACTTTTGCCGAAGGCAATTTCTATGTCGGCTGCCTTCTTGCCCGTGTGCGGCAGCAACACATCATGCAAAATGCTGGCAACAACAATCGTCGTATCCAGGCTCAACTCGGCCGTAATGTAGGCCACCGCTAAATCGTGGTCAATATACAGTTCACCAGAATCACGGCGGGCATTGCCGTGGGCGTTTAGAGCAAATTCATAAGCATTGGTCACTTGCCTAACGGCCGTTCCATTGCGGCTCTCAACCAACGCCAACAAATCTTCATAAGCAATCGAAGCAACTTTGGTCATGGTGGGAAAAACAAAAAACGGACATCTCCTACTTAAGAAGATGCCCATTTTTAACAATCTGAGGTTGAAAAAAGATTAACGAGATTGGGTAACAATCACAATAGGCAATCAGTCGTTACTGGGCACCCTCACTATTCGTAGAGACATCATCCATTGGCGCATCACCCGGCTTGCCATCACGCTGCACATAGGTGTTCACCTGCTCCCGTACCTGGGCGGCCCGCTCCTTACCACTATCCAGCACAATACGCGCCCGTTCTTGCACCTGTCCCCCCGCCTCCTGCACCCGGCTGCGCGTACTATCCAGCACCTGTTCCGCTCGCTCCCGATAGTCGTGCGTCACACTACCTGCTGCATCCCGGTAATGGCGCACTCGTTCCCCGCCAGCCTCCCTCAAATCATGGCTGCGACTGGCAATCTGCGTCCGCGTCTCCTCGCCCGACTGTGGTGCTAAAATCAAAGCCGTCGCTGCCCCCACCAATCCCCCAATCACAAAACCAGCCAAAAAGGCTCCTAAATCATTGTTATTGTCGCTCATTATTTTTCTCCCGAATCGGTCAAATTACGTCGTGGATCGCCAA
>JACKBT010000077.1 GCA_020634415.1 Ardenticatenaceae bacterium | reverse complement strand
ATAAAATTGTCATTCCGACGAGTCTTCGAGGAGGAATCTCTCTGGATAAGCAACCAAGAGAGATTCCTCGGAGGACCTCGGAATGACAGTTGGGTTCACTAGAAGTCCCGCTTGAGGAGCATGTCTGTAAGTTGTTGCAGGGCTAAACCTGCTGCGCCTCTGGGATTGGTGGCCTCCAGATGGTGGACGGCGCTGTGGGAGTAGGTGCTGGCTTTGCTGTTGGCGAAATCGCGGGAACCCGTTTGGTCGAGTTGGGCGACGACCTGTTGGATGAAAGCATCGTTGGCTTCGGACTGTTGGTACAGTTGGCGCAGGCTTTCGTCTTGGGCCAGGCCGTGCAGCACGGGCAGCGTTTTCTTTTTGGTGGCGATGTCGGTGGCGGCCGATTTGCCTGTCAGGTCTTCATCGCCCCAAATGCCCAAGATGTCGTCAATAACCTGGAAAGCCAGCCCCAAATCGCGGCCAAAGGCGGCGTAGTTGTTGACGGTTGCGGCGTCACAGCCCGCTACCAGCGCACCTAATTCGGCACAGTGGGAGAGGAGAACGGCCGTTTTCCCCGTAATCATCTCCATATATTCATCCACACTCACCTGCTCGCGCTTTTCAAAGGACATATCGGCGTGTTGGCCTTGCGTCAGGCGCACACACATCTCGTCGAAGCGGCGCAAGGCTTGGACGACAATGGCCGCATCCACGCCCCGGTCTTGGAGGCGGCCGAGGGCGATATGGGCGAGGGCAAACATGGCATCGCCGGTGTTAATCGCCAGTTCAATGCCCCAAATTTGCCACATGGTGGCACGGCCGCGCCGGGTGGGGCTGGCATCTTCGATGTCGTCGTGGACGAGGGAGAAGTTGTGCAGGATTTCGACGGCAGCGGCGGCGGGCAGGGCTTGCCGCCAATCGCCACCGGCGGCGGCGCAGGTGAGCAGGCAAAGGATCGGCCGTATGCGTTTGCCGCTTTTGACGTGGGCGGGCTGGAACTGCTCGTCGGCCCAGCCCATGTGGTAGTGCATCATGCCATAAAAGTCGTCGGTAGAACCGGCCTGCAACACAGCCTTCATCTCGGCCTCAATCGCAGGCAGCATCTCTTGGAAAAATTGAGTAAGGTCGTTGGACATAAATGGGGAGGAGACTGGAGACTAGAGACTTTAATCTCCAGTCTCCAGTCTCCAATAACTAAAATTCTGTGTGTAAAGGTGTTTGCGCTAAGGCGCTGAGGCTGTCTGCGCCGCTGCTGAACATGGCGATGCGCAGTTCGTCGGTGAGGGTTTCGGCCAGTTCGATGACACCCGCTACGCCGTCGCTGTCGGCGGCGCGGAGGAAGTGGCCGGCGAGGCCGACGATGTTGGCCCCGAGGGCGATACATTTGGCAGCGTCTATGCCGTTGTTGATGCCGCCGCTGGCAAAAACAGGCAGCTTGGTGGTCTGGCGGCAGTATTGGATGGAAACGGCCGTTGGTATCCCCCAATCAATAAATGCCCCCGCCACCCGTTTGAGCCGCTTGGTGGGCGCACGGTACATCTCTACCTGGCTCCAGGATGTGCCGCCCGCGCCTGCCACATCAATGGCCGCAATGCCTACATCAGCCAGTTGGCGGGCAGCTTCTTGGGAAAAGCCCCAGCCGACCTCTTTGGCGATGACGGGCACGGGCAAATCGCGGCAAATGGCTTCGATTTTGCCCAACAAACCGGCAAAGTTGCCGTCGCCTTCGGGCTGGACGGCTTCTTGTAAGGCATTGAAATGTAAAATGAGAGCGTCAGCTTCGATCATAGCAACGGCACGTTGACAGTGTGATAGACCATAACCATAGTTGAGCTGAACCGCGCCGAGGTTGGCGAAGAGCAAAATGTCGGGGGCGATGTCACGCACCTGGTAGGTGTGGGCGAGGCTGGGGTCTTCGATGGCGGCACGCATGGAGCCAAGCCCCATGGCCATGCCGGTGATTTGGGCGGCTTCGGCCAGGGTGCGGTTGATGGCGCGGGCTTCGGCTGTGCCCCCGGTCATGGAGGAGATGAGTAACGGCCGTTGCAGCCGCTTGCCCCATAATTCCAATGACGTATCCACCTCGGCCAGATTAATTTCCGGCAGGGCCTGGTGCATGAAGAAATAGTTCTCCAGGCCGCTGGTGAGTTTTTTGAAGAAGACATCTTCTTCTAAGTTGATGCGAATATGATCGGCTTTGCGTTTTTCGGTTGTGGGTGCGGTCATGCACTGCTCCATCTCAATTTTCAGTATTCAGTGGTCAGTGTTCAGCAATCAGTGGGGATTTCCTCTGAGGAGTGTGTACAAACACTGAATACTGCTTACTGGTTACTGGTGTGCGAGTATACACTGTTTGCCTATGAATGGGCTACTCTGTTCGCCGTGCCTGGGGGGGTGGGCTACAATTGCTATGGATAATAATCGGTTTTCAGTGATTTGATAACCGATTATTGATTACGAAACATAAGGAGATAACATGCGTGTATTAATTACTGGAGCGGCTGGTTTTTTAGGGTCTCATTTAAGTGATCGTTTTGTTGCTGAAGGCCATACAGTGGTCGGCATGGATAATTTAATTACGGGGAATATGGATAATATTGCCCATTTGTTTGGGCATGAGCGGTTTAGTTTTATTAAGCATGATGTAAGTAAATATATTTATGTGGCGGGGCCGTTGGATGCGGTGCTGCATTTTGCGTCGCCAGCCAGCCCCAATGATTATCTGGAGCATCCGATTCCGACGTTGAAGGTGGGGTCGTTGGGGACGCATAATACGTTGGGGTTGGCGAAGGATAAGAAGGCGCGTTATTTGCTGGCTTCGACGTCGGAGGTGTATGGCGACCCGCAGGTGAATCCGCAGCCGGAGACGTATTGGGGGCATGTGAATCCGGTGGGGCCGCGTGGGGTGTATGATGAGGCCAAGCGGTTTGCGGAGGCGATGACGCTGGCGTATCAGCGGTATCATGGTTTGGAGACGCGGATTGTGCGGATTTTTAATACGTATGGGCCACGAATGCGTTTGCATGACGGCCGTGTTGTGCCGAACTTTATCTATCAGGCATTAACGGGCCAGCCGTTGACGGTTTATGGTGATGGCAGCCAGACGCGCTCGTTTCAATATTACAGTGATTTGGTGGAGGGGATTTACCGTTTGCTGATGTCGGATGAGAAGATGCCGGTGAATATTGGTAATCCGTCGGAGATGACGATTTTGCAGTTTGCCCAGGCAGTGGTGGAGGTTGCGGGCAGTGATTCGGAGATTGTGCATATTCAGCCGAAGGATGAGCGGGTGACGGATGATCCGAAGGTGCGGCGGCCGGATATTACGAAGGCGCGGACGATTTTGGAGTGGGAGCCGAAGGTGAACTTGACGCAAGGGTTGGTGGAGACGGTTAAGTATTTCCGTGATAAGGTCTAGTTTGAAGAGTGGGGAGTGGGGAGTGAGAAGAGGTGAGAGATAT
>JACKBT010000076.1 GCA_020634415.1 Ardenticatenaceae bacterium | reverse complement strand
CGCAGCCTGGTGCAGTTGGCCCCTTACAATGATGTGGAAGTATTGGGCGACATTTTGCAGGAGCGCGGCAATGAGATTGCGGCCATCATTGTGGAGCCAACGCTGGGCAATGGCGCCGGCCTGATGCCCCAGCCCGGTTTCCTGCAATTCCTGCGCGACCAATGTGACCAATATGGCATCGTCCTTATTTTTGACGAGGTGAAGACGGGCTTCCGCATTGCGGCTGGTGGGGCGCGGGAATATTTTGGCGTGATGCCCGACTTATCCACCTATGCCAAAGCACTGGGCAATGGTTATCCTATTGCGGCCATTGGCGGCCATCGGGACATTATGATGACGATGGGGCCGGGCAAAGTCTTCCAGGGTGGCACGTATACGGGCAATGTAGTGTCCACAGCGGCGGCGGATGCGGTTTTGGAGTTTATGCAGAGTGGGCAAGTCTTCCCCCAAATTGAAAAGGTGGGCGGGTTGCTGATGAAGGGCTTTGATGAGATTTTGAACCGCTATGGTGTGCCGCACTTTGTGACGGGTGTGCCCGGGATGTTTGGTATCTGTTTTACCGACAAGATGCCCCGCGATTGGCGCGATTTGAAGGCTTGTGATTGGGATCTGTATGAGGCCATTACGGAGTATATGATTAGCAAGGGTGTGATGCCAGAGACGGATGGCCTGGAACCTTTCTTCCTCTGCTCTGACCACACGGAGGAGAATGCGGCGGAGACGCTGCAAGCGTTTGAGGATGGCTTGAAGTTGGCTTTGCAATAGTTTGGTGGCCGGTGGCAGGCGACAAGTGGCAAGTATGAGAGGTATCTAACCTGCCACCTGCTACCTGCCACTTGCTGCCTATTTGTTGATTTCTCGTCGCCAGTAATAGCCCTTATAGGCTTCGGTAAAACCCATGCTGGTGTAGAGGCGGTTGGCCGGAATCATGTCGCCGGTGCCGACTTCTACGTCTATGGCCCCATAGGCTTTGAGCCGGTGCAGTCCTTCGTGCATGAGGGCTTTGGCTAAGCCCCGCTGCTGATGGTGGGGATGGGTGCAGACGGGTTCAAAGATGCCGCGTTGGTTGGTGTCGTCGTAGGGGATGCCGACGTAGGCGGCGAAACGGCCGTCTGCCGCCACTGCCACCAAATCCAACTCCGCCCGAAAGCTGGGCGCGTGGCGCGTAAACTGCTGATACTCGAGGGCGGTGTGAAAGTCGCGGTTGAAGGCGGCATTGAGGAGATCGGCGATTTGCTGGGCATCACGGCCGTTTTCGGGGTCGGTGTGGCGCAGGCTGTAGCCAGGGGGAAGTTCGGGGGCGGGTAACGGCCGTTGTCCCAACCGCATCAGCCGCACCACCCCACCGTAGGCCATCTTCTGGTAGCCCCGTTCACCCAAAAGCTGCTGCCGCTGCGCGTCATAGTCATAAACGAAGAATTGGAGCTGGTGGTGGGGACTGTCAGCCTGGGGCGCGGCCAGATGGGCTTCGGCCCAGTCAATCATCTCGGCCTCAAGATGGCGGTAATCGGGGTGGATTTGCATGTGGGGGAACCCGGCCCCTTCGGTGTGAACCAGGGCGACGAGTTGGTGATCGGCCGTTTGCCACAACTGACTCTGCTCGTGCCAATGGGGGTTGCCCGTCTCTTCCGGGTCATACCAACATTTGCCCTCCCAACGCCGAATATCCCAATTAAAGCACGGCGGCGCAATCGCCTGCGTTTGCCGCAAAAAAGCGGCAATCCGCTCATAATCCGCCCGCTGCACGGGGCGGGAATAGATAATTGTTTCTGTTGTTTGCGTCATTGTGTAACCATCAAACCTCATGTGCGGCCGGTGTCCTCACCGTACCGCCTATGCTGGCCCGGCCAGAAGGCCGACCAGCGCGTTGTCATTGTCCATTTTTAACCTGGCGAGATGGGGTCCATCTTGTTGCCGTTAAAGAAATAAATCGGGTAACAAGTGTAGGACGATTTGGTAAATCGTCCGAGCGATTTGCAAAATCGCTCTACTTTGTTACCCGATCAATTAGTTAAAGACCAATTGGGAGAGGGCTAGGTGAGGGCAAAACGATTACCCCGCTAATTTCTTAAAGACCAAGAAGATTGACCCCATCTAATTGCTAACTTATTTGTGAACTTTACTTGCTTTTGCAGTGTAACCATTCCTATAGGAAAGCGATACAATTGAGCCTAATTATAATCGTTGTCGCGGCCCTGTCTGCGATTTTGGGCGAATAAATTCGCGGTGCGGCCACAACCAAAAGGAACCAATATGAAAATCTGTGTCGTGCAAACAAGACCGATTAAGGGTGACATTCAGGGCAATATAGTGGCCCATCAACGGCTGGTGGAGAGGGCCGCCGCGTATGGCGCGGAGACTGTTATCTTCCCGGAACTATCGTTGACGGGGTATGAACCGACGCTGGCTCAAGCGTTAGCCACCCATCAGGACGATGCGCGGTTAGATAGGTTGCAAAAGACGGCCGATTGCCGACAGATGACAATTGGGGTGGGCTTACCTACGGTCAATGAGCCGCTTCCCTCTATCAGCATGGTGATTTTTCAGCCAAACCAGCCGCGGCAGCTTTATTCCAAACAGTTTTTGCATGGGGATGAGGAGCCATTTTTTACGAGTGGGCCGCGTTCGGCGGGGTTGGTGGGCCGCAGCCCCCAGGTGGCTTTGGCGATTTGTTATGAGCTGTCGGTGGCCGCACATGCGGCGCAGGCGGTTGCCAAGGGGGCCGATTTGTGTATTAGTGTGGCGAAATCGGCGAGGTGGGGTGAGCCAGGCGGGTATACGGCACAGCAGATGTTACCCGCCATTATGGGCTGCGGTGCTGATGAGCAACTGTAATGGGGCCGTCGGATGATTTTGAGAGTGTGGGGCAAACGGCAATTTGGAACAACCAAGACCCAGTGCTAGCACAATAGCTAGACGATAGCAGCAGGGCTTCATCGTTTTTCGACACGGGAACACAAGCGGTAGTGGCAACGGTGGTGACAAGGGAGAGAGCAGGATGACGATGGACCGTAGAACTGAACGGCATATTTTATTGTGGGCGATGCTGTTATCTTCATTGATTGGTATCACCATCTGGTACATCAAGCGGCTGACAGCCGCTCCTGTAGGTGAATGGGGAGCGGAAACTGTCGCCTGGTTGAGCTACTTCACTATTTTTTCTAACTTGCTTGCCATTATCATGGCCGGAGCTTTGTTGTATGGGCGCGGCCGCCTGGCGCACTGGTTTCAATCGCCATCGCGGCAGTCGGCCATCTGCCTCTACATCGCCTTTGTCGGGTTGGGCTTCTGGTTTTTATTGGGCGGCCCTAAAAATGCAGTGACATTCCTGGATTGGGTTCCTGAAATCCTGGCGCATACCTTGTCGCCCATTTTGGGAGCTATCTTTTGGTATCGTTGTGTGCCCAAAGGGCATCTCACCTGGCGGGATGCGGTGGTATGGCTCGCATATCCCATCGCCTATCTGATTTATTGGCTCATACGCGGGCCACGGGTGGGTTATTACCCCTATTTTTTTATTGATGTCAACGCACTGGGTTACTCTGGCGTAGCCATGTGGTCGGGGGTGTTGGTGGTTGTTTTTCTGGTGCTGGGTATTTTGATGTGGCGTGTTGATCGGTGGCAGGCAAGTCGGTAAGGTGTGGGGTTAACGGCCGGGATGTGATTACTTTCTGTGTAACGGCCCGCAAGATTAGAGCAGTTTTGAAAACTGCTCCAATCTAGTCAAAAAACTTCTAATCCACCCATATCCTCCCTGTCCATTGCCTTCACTTTTGGCTTTGTTTATACTACAAACCAGATCGTCCGCATCACCCAAAAAACTAGGTGATAAAGAGCCTATTGGCAGTCTAAGTAACCATATGAGCGTCATATACCGCAAATTTGCGGCCAATCAAGAAAAAACGGGGGTTTATACCGCAAATTTGCGGTATAAGATTCCCGATAAGGGGTATTAGACCGCCTGATGCGGTCTAATACTATGTTGAACTAAGCGCTCCGCGCAGGAAGAGGTCGCCAGAAACACAATAGTCGCATAAACCGCCCTTAGGCGTATCATATCTCATATCAACC
>JACKBT010000075.1 GCA_020634415.1 Ardenticatenaceae bacterium | reverse complement strand
CGCCACCATGATTGCCGCCAGCAGAATTGATGCCAGCCAACTCAAACGCCCCATCTACATCGTCGTTACCGCCGACGAAGAGACGGGTCTGTTTGGGGCCAAATATGTGGCCGAAAACTCCCAAATGCTGCGCCAGGACAAACCCATCTACGGTGTAATTGCCGAGCCGACAACGCTGATCCCCGTTTATGCCCACAAAGGCGGTGTGCATGTTGCTGTCACCTCCCGAGGCGTGGCCGCCCATTCCAGCACCGACAAAGGTGTGTCGGCCAACTTCCAGTTGGCCCGATTCATGGCAGAAATGGCCGATTTGAAGGAGTTGGTGATGCAAGATCGCTCCTTCATGAATGACGAATTTGATCCACCAACCAACGGCTTCAATATGACCATGACCGATTTCAATACGCCCGGTAATGTGACGGCGCCGTTAGCCATTTGCCGCGTGGGTTTTCGGGGGATGCCCAACGCCAACCGCGAAAAGTTGTTGCAGATGATTTTGGCTAGTGCGGAGAAGTATGGCCTGGAACATGAGGTGCATCTGTTTGAGCCGCTGTATGTGGCCAAGGATTCGCTGCTGGCGCAAACGGCCGTTCGCGCCACCAACGGCCGTCAACCCGAAACCGTCCCCTACGGCACCGACGGCCTCTACCTGCAAGATGTCATCCCCCAAATGGTCGTCCTCGGCCCCGGCAGCATCAGCGTCGCCCACACCGTCGGTGAATTCATCCCCGTTGATGAACTGGTGCAGGCGGTGGATGTGTATGAAAAGATGATTGTGGATTTGTGTATGTAGAGACTGGAGACTGGGGACTGATTAATCTCTAGTCGCCAATCTCTAGTCGCCTAAATCCATAAAGTTATTGGCATGAGGGGGGTGATCAGCAATCTGGCTCATAAGTCGGGAGCGGCTGAGAACATCGCCATTGTAAGGCGGAGACGGCACGGCAGGCTCAATTATTGGTGCTGGCAATGATGGAACAAATTAAACAAAGGTGAAGGGATTAAGAGTGGGATTGTTTATGATTGGCTTTGGCCTGCTTGGCTTGCTCCAAAATAGACTTCGCCCCACCTTCGGCGTGTTCGCGGCCCGTTCCCAGCATGTTTGCCAGTTCGTGGACCCGCCCAGTGATATCCAGGTTGTGGACGCTGGTGATGGTGCGCTCATGATGCACCTGTTTGCTGACGTGGAAGTGAACATCGCCATAGCCCGCCAGTTGGGGCAGGTGGGTGACGACGATGACTTGGTGGTTGGCAACGGCCGTTAAGCCCCACAACTTCCGCCCCACCACATCCCCAATCCGGCCACCAATCCCCTGGTCAATCTCGTCAAAAATCAGCGTCGGCGTGCGATCCACCTGCGCCAGTGCCGTTTTCAACGACAACATCAGCCGCGCCGTCTCGCCGCCACTGGCAACCTTGGCCATGGGCTTCAACGGCTCGCCCGGATTGGTGGAGATGAGGAACTCGGCCCGGTCAATGCCCATGCTGTCAAAAGCCAGCCGGTCGCCATTCACATACACGCCGTTGCTGTCCGGCACACATTCAAACTGCACACTAAACCGCGCCCCTTCCATGCCCAACTCAGCCAACGGCCGTTCCACATTTTTAGACAACTCTTGCGCTGCTTTTTGCCGTTTTTGCGACAAGGCTTGCGCCAACTTGCCAATCTGGCGCAGATAACGTTCCTGTTCCTCTTCCAATTCCCCCGTGCGGATTTCTGAATTTTCCAGCTTTTTCAGCTCGGCGGCGGCGTTGTCGCGGGTTTCTAAAATGGCCTCAATCGTATCGCCATATTTGCGTTTGAGGCGGTTAATGGCTTCCAGCCGTTCCTCCACCTGATTGAGCCGCTTGGGGTTAAACTCCACCTCGTCCAGATAATCCTGCAACTCGGCGGCCACTTCGTTGATTTGGAATGATAGTCCCTGAACTCGTTCGAGAACGGCCGTTTGCGTCTCATCATAACGGCTCAACTGGGTCAGAGCTTTTTCCGCCTGCCCCATCATATCCACCACCGAATTGGCTTCGTCGTTGTCCATACCCGTAAACAGGGCAATAACTTCCGTAGCGGCACGGCTCAGATGCTCTGAATTCGCCAGCCGATCCCGCTCCAGCTTTAGCTCTTCTTCCTCGTCTGGCTTCAACTTAGCCGCATCAATCTCCTCAAGCTGATACTTGAGGATGTCAATGCGCTGGGCAATGGTGCGGGCATCGCGGCGCAAATCGGCCAACTCGCGCTGCACTTTTTGCAGAGCCGCCACTTCTTTGGCTAAGGTACGTTGTTCGCTGACTAATCCTGCATAAGAGTCGAGCAAAGGCAGGTGGGAGCGGGGTTTGAGCAGGGAGAGGTGCTCACCTTGCCCGTGAATGTCTATCAGCGGCTCGGCGAGATCGCGCAGGAGGGAGAGGTTGACGGTACGGCCGTTTACGCGGCAAAAGTTACGGCCGTTCAGGCGCAGCTCCCGCGCCAACACCAGGGTGTCGGGTGCTTCTTCATCTTCCAAACCTTCGGCCAGCAGCAGGGGATGAACGGCCGTTTGTAAATCCGAACTCAGCTTAAACGTGGCCTCCACATAGGCTTCCGGTGCTTCAGCCCGCACCATCGTCGTGTCGGCACGGCCACCCAAGACCAACATCACCGCATCTAAAATAATAGATTTGCCCGCGCCCGTTTCCCCCGTCAATACATTAAAACCAGGGTCAAACGCCAAACGCAGCTCTTCAATGATGGCAAAATTACGAATATACAGTTCGGTTAACATGAGGGAATATTGTAAAACGTAAAGCGAAAAACGTAAAAGAAAATGTGGAGATTGGAGACTGGAGATTAGAGATTAACCAATCTCCAATCTCCACATTACCGCATCTGGTAATAAGCGGCCGAGGGAGCGACCAGTAAATAAATGCCGCTGCCAATTAGGCCTGGCACACCGCCAAACAGAAGCAAAAAGAAAAGAGAAGGCAAGATCACGCCCAAAGCCACGCAAGAAGCAGCAATAATGGGCAGATAACGGCCGCGCCGTCGCCCCGCTACGCGATGTCCCACGCGGCCAATCCAACTACCTACGGCCCCGGCAACGGCAAACATGAGGAAAATCAAGAAGAAGCCGCCGCCGGCAAAGCGCACTACCAGATAGCCAATGAGGAGGCTGAGAGGCAAGAGAACGGCCGTTACCAGCACATAATCCTGCAACGTCGCCTCAAAAAACGTGTTCTCCAACTCCCGCACACAGTCCGGGCAGCGATAGCCGACCGGTGTCTTCACCGCACACTGCGTACAAATTGGCTTGCCACAGGTGTAACAGCGCAAGCTCGTGGGCCGGTTGGGGTGGCGGTAACAGGCCAATTCATACGCCTCTTCCTCCGCTTTCAGTTCGTGGATGTCGGATTGGGCTTCGGGAACGGCCGTCTGCACCACTATCTCTTCCACTGGCTCCGGCGCCAACACCAACTCACCCCGCAGCCGCGCTAATTCCCGCAGCGCTTCTTTGTTGTCAGGATTCAGCGACAAGACATGCACATACAGCTTCTTCCGCTCAGTTTCATCCTCAGCTAAAGCCGCCAACCCTAACCAGGCTTCTTCAGCCGTTTCATCCTCTTCCAAAATCTGTTCGTAAATCTGTTGGGCAGCAGCACGTTTACCCGCCTCTGCCGTTCTTTCTGCCTGCCGCAACAAGGCACGCAGGCGTGGGCCACTAATCGTCATATTGTGTAAAAAACGGAAACGACAAAGAGTAATTCAGTAATTGAGTAATTGATAATTACCTAATTACCTAATTATCAATTACCGTTTCACGCCATGCTGTAAAACTGCTTGAATAAAAGGTTCTACCTGATGCGGTAAAACTGTGCGCGGATCGAGGAGGAAACGGCCGTCCTGAATCCGTCCCACCACCGCTGGCTGATGCTGCCGCAAAGCCGCCGCCAGCCCTTCCACATCATCCTGCTCAATAGCAATCAGCCGCGTCGGCAAACTCGTACCCGGCAAACTGCCGCCGCCTACAGTGGATGCGCCATCTATCACCACCGCCTTGATGCCTTGTTCCTGCCAACGAGCAGCCCACGTATCGGCCGTTTCCGCCAACTCACGCAACGGCCGGGCCATCATCTGCCACACCGGAATCTCCTGCAAAGCATGTTCCGTCACATACGAAGTCAACGTCGCCGCCAGACCGGCCAGGCACAATTTATCGGCCCGCACAGCGCGAGCCAACGGATGTCGTTTCAACTGGGCAATCAACTCGGCGCGGCCACACAAAATACCCGCCTGCGGCCCGCCCAACAGCTTGTCACCACTAAAGGCCAGCACATCGCCCCCGGCCGCCAGCCCCGCCAGCACCGTTGGCTCCGGCTCCAGCCCAAACTGGCTCACATCCAACATCGCCCCACTGCCCTGATCATACAACAGGGGTAGGCCATGCTCATGCGCCAACTCGGCCAACTCGGCCAAGTCTGGCTCAGCGGTGAAGCCAATCACTTTGTAATTGGAATGATGGGCTACCAAAATAGCAGCCGTATTTTCATTAATCGCCGCCTGGTAATCGCGCAAATGGGTGCGATTGGTTGTGCCGACCTCAACCAATTTCGCGCCGGACTGTTTCATTACATCGGGAATGCGGAAGCCACCGCCAATCTCCACCAACTGCCCGCGACTGATGACGACTTCGCGCCCCTGGCATAGGCTGGTGAGCATGAGCAAAACGGCCGCTGCCGCATTATTCACCACCAACGCCGCCTCGGCTCCTGTCAGCCGGGTCAGCAGTTGCTCGGCATGAACGGTGCGAGAGCCGCGCTGCCCGGCCAGGGGATCGTATTCGAGGGTGGAGTAGTTGTGGGCAACGGCCGTTATCGCCCCAATTGCCCGTTCACTCAACGGTGCCCGGCCCAAATTGGTATGCACAATCACCCCAGTGGCATTAATCACCGGATACAGCGTAGGCGCTAAAATCTCATCCAACCACTGTGCCGCCGCATCCACCAGCATGGCCGGTGCTGGCACATAAGCAGCCCCCGCCAAAATCTGGCTGCGTGTCTGGTCCAGGGTGTGGCGCAGGGCCTCGGTGGTGAGCAAACGGCCGTATCGCCCCATCACCTCCACCGTCACCGGCAGCCGCAGCAGCTTATCCACTGCTGGCAATTCCCGCAAAAGAGTTTGTACATCTGAACTCATAATAAAGTTAGAGGCTAGCAGTTTGTCGGAGAACCCCAATTTGTAGCCGCGAAATCCCTTTCGCGCTCTGGGAACGCGGTAAAAATACCGCCCCTACGGCTCCTTTTCCGACAGCCTGCTAGAGATTGAAGATTGGAGATTATTCAGTCTCTAGTCTCCAGTCTCCATATTACCCCGTTATATTCGTCGCCCGTGTGCGCACCTGCAACAAGGCCTCAAACATCATTAACACAGCGGCCACCAACCCGGCCACCGCCACCCCCAGCGTCCGATTCATTTGCAGCCAGACACAAAAAGCCACCCACAACCCCACCCACATAGATTGGCGCACCACCACAAAATAGGTGGGTGGCCGTGAGGAGACAAATCGTTTGTTGAGGAACGAAGTGAGAGGCAGCACCAGCCCCGTTATCGTTAACAAAATGGTAGCTAAAAAGGCCACAATAATTTCGGGATTAGCCGAATCCAAGATAAGGGCGGCATCGGCCCGGTTCAGGCCAGTCGCTCGTACCAAATCTAAACGGCCGACATCAAACGGCCACCAGTTATTGGCGATATGGTTCAGGCTCACAATGCCGATAAAAAACAAACCTGCGCCCAGCAAAAGGGAAGGGACAACACCCAATTCTATAGATTTACGCATAGCCAATTATACCTTTGCCCCTTAGTACGTCCATGATCGCTCACGATAAACTTCATTGTTTAGTAAGGGATTAGAGACTAGAGACTGGAGACTTGGTTTAATTTCTAGTCTCCTGTCTCCTGTAAGTTGTTGAATTCTCTCTCATTCCTTAGCTCAACTGCCGCCCACCTGCTGCACCACCACATTGTCAAACATCACCCGCAAGCCGCCTTGCCCAAACGTGCCCGCGTCCAGCGCAATCGCCCCCGCCTTATACTGCCCATCTTGCAGCCGGTGCAGCAAAATGCCATTCACATAAAAGGAAAGGGTAGGGCCAACAGCAATAAGCCGCAGTTGATTGGAGGCGTTGGTGCCTTGATTAATGGCCGGCGAGGGTGTCCAATCCTCAACCAGGCGCGTCCATGTGCCATCGGCGTTGCGCCGCTCGACAAGCGAAAGGCCATCGCCCGTAATCTCGAAGCGGTAAAATTGGGTGGGGTCTTGCACCCGAAACAGAATGCCCAAACTGCCGCGAATATCGCCTTCTAAAATGCGGGCATCCACGCTCAAATCGAAGTCGGTGAAGAGGGGGTCTTCCAGGGTGGCAAACTGCATGGTGCGCGGCTCGTTGACTTCGATGAGGAGGCTTTCGTCCAAGATGGAGGTGCGCCCGACGGCATCACCTTCCAATATCCAGGCACCCGTTTGCCCCGCCGCGAACTGATCTTGGAAGAGGATGTTGGCGTTGGGGTCGGGGGTGTCTAAGCAGGCGGCGAGGCTTATGCCGAGGAGGAGGAGCAGCAGGCTTTGTTTCATGTTAGGGGGCGATGACCTGGATATTGTCGAATTCGATAACGGCCGTTCCCAATTCAAACGCACTCACACCCAAACCCATATCACCCGTCACAAACGTCGGGTCCGTCACCGTCACCAGCGGCAGCCCATTCACCGCCAGACTCAACTCGTTGCCCACACAACCCACCCGCAGTTGGTTGGTGGCAATGCCCTGATTAATCGCATCCGAGAAGATGTAATGATACTCGCCGTCGCCTGTCAGATAGAGAATCGTATCGCTGCCGCTCTGGTATTTGCCAATGGCATAATAACCATCGCCGCTAATCAGAAACACATAAAAATTCTCAGGACTT
>JACKBT010000074.1 GCA_020634415.1 Ardenticatenaceae bacterium | reverse complement strand
ATTGGCCTGCTTCTAATTGTCACAATAGCCGGCATCTTACTGGGCGGTCATTGGGCCATACTCTACGCTATCTTCAGTGGCATGGGAATTCTACTCATTAGCTACCTCCAATTACAGAGCCTGCTCCCCCCCCCTATTCCTGCAAACTTACTAATTGATGTCTCCCTCTATCTAGCCATTATCTTATTGGTGGGGTTACTGCTGCGCTCGACCATGAACACACTGAATAATGCCCTCACTCAAATACAAGGGACAAATTCCCAGTTAAGGGCCTTAAGTTCTTCGCTGGAAGATCGAGTAGCGGCTCGTACATTGGATATTACCTTAGCCGCCGAAATCGGCCGTCGTCTGGCCCAACAACGTGATGTTGACCCTCTGTTAAACGAAACCATCACCCTCATACAAGACAATTTCAAGCTCTACCATGTGCAAGTGTACCTAACGGGAGCCGATGGCCAGCGGCTGATGTTGCGGGCGGCAGCCGGCCTGGCCGGCCGTGAATTGTTGCAGCGTAACCATAACCTGCCTGTCGGTGTAGGCTCAATTAATGGTATGGCGGCACTAGAAAAACGGCCGATCGTCATCCCCAACGTTCTCGAAAACCCCCTCTTCCGGCCCAACCCCCTCCTGCCCGAAACCCGCTGCGAAATGGCCGTTCCCCTCCTCGTCCGCGATCAACTTATCGGCACACTCAACCTGCAAGGCAACCAGATAAACGGCCTCACCGCCGAAAACCTGCCCGCCTTCGAAACCCTGGCCGGACAGCTTGCCACCGCCCTAGACAACGCCACCCTGTTCGCCCAAATTCGGCAGTCACAAGCACTGCTAGCCGAACAAAACCGCCGTCTGGCCCGCGAAAGCTGGCAAGAATATCTCAACGCCATCAATCGCCAGGAACGCCTGGGCTACACCTACAGTTTGCAAGGCACAACACCCCAAATCACCGACGTGCTGCAAACCGTCCACGATTCTCTCATCGTCACCCCCATCAAAGTGTTGGATGAACCGGTTGGAACCATCCAAATTGAAAATGCGCCCAACCAGCCCTGGAGCGACCAAAATGCCCTCATCATCCAGGCCGTCGCCGATCAGGTGGCACAGCAGATTGAAAACCTGCGCTTGTTGGATGAGGCCGAAAGGTTCCGCGCCGAAGCTGAAGGAGCCAACCGCCGTCTTATTCGGGAGGGCTGGCAAGCTTTTGAAGAAACCACCCAAATCCCGGCCTACGTGTATGACCATGTAGAAGTTCAGGCTATGGCAAAGATGGCGGCTGAGGAGAAAACGGCCGATCACACCTTCCCTCTACAAATACGCGGCGAAACCATCGGCACATTCAACGTAAGTAACATCTCCCCTAACCAGGAAAATGCCCACTCCATCATCACCACCATCGCCGATGCCCTCAGCGCCCACATCGAAAACCTGCGCCTCACCCAAGTCACCCAAACAGCCCTGGCCCAAACAGAAGAACAAGCCTACCGCCTGGAACTGCTTAACCAAATGAGCCGACAATTGACAACGGCCAGCAGCCAAAACGAGATCGTGAGTGTTGCCCTCCAGCAGACCCCCGGCATTATTGGGGCAGACTCAGCAGGGTTAATGCTGTTGGCAGAAGACGGCCGTTCCTTCACCGCCTACATCATGCAAAACAACACCGTCACCCAACTGCACACACCCGACGGCATACAGATGTCCTTAGCAGGCACCTCAGCCGAAATCGTATTCCAAGAAGGCGATGTCATGCTCATCAAAGACATCCGCAACAGCGACAAACGAGATTTACAAGACATGGCCCGCTTCAACATCCGCTCCGTCATCCACGCCCCCCTCCTCATCGGCAGCCGCACCCTGGGCATCCTCACCGTTATGAACCGTGACGAAGCCGCCCCCTTCACCGAGCGCGATGCCAACCTGCTGCAACAAGTCTCTTCCGTTGTGGCCACCACAATGGAAAACCAACGCCTCTTCGAGCAAGCCACCAAACGGGCCAACCGTGAATCCATCATCAACACCATCAACCAAAAAGTGCAAGGCACCACCACCATTGAGGCCGCCCTGGAAATCGCCACCCGCGAAATTGCCCAACAACTCAAAGCACGCCGCGCCACCGTAGAAATTGGCACAACACCCAATGGGCACTAACCATTGAAGGGAAAAGAGATATGGTCGCCATAAACGAATTTATCAAACCACCCGTCTTCAAAAATGAAGACCTAAGCCGCAAAGCCAGACAACTCAACGCCATTTTATTATCGGTGAGTGCCGTTCTCCTCGTCTACGTACTCTATCGTCTGTCCACTGGCTCACGTCTCTTTAATACATTCAACCTCACGTTAGAGATCATGATTGTCGTCATGATGGGGCTGCGCTTTGCGCTGCATCGGGGTTACGTGCAGGCATCCAGTTATGCCCTGTCTACTATTAGCTGGCTCGCTTTGGCCTACCTGGCCTGGGATGCCGACGGTGTGCGCGATATTGCCTTTTTGGCAAATGTCATCGTTATTCTGATTTGCAGTTTATTATTGGGTTGGCGGGCAGCGGCCGTTTTCACAGCACTCACCATCGCTCTAGGGTGGGCCTTTGCTTACGGAGAAAACGTAGGCATTTTGGATTACAGCATAGATTCGCCCAACTCCATGGCCCGCGACTTTACGCTCGTCTTTATCATCACCGCCATTCTCATCTATCTCATCATCAACAGCCTACAACAGGCCATTGATCGTGCCCGGCAAGGCGAACAAGAGCTGGCCCGCTTGAACAGCGAACTAGAGCAGCGAGTGCAGACACGCACCCAAGAACTGATGCTGGCCCAACAACACACTGGCACACTTCTAGCCGAATTAGCCGAAGCCTTACGCATTGCCCGCATGGCTAATTACGAGCTTATCATACCGGAACAGGCCGTTGTCTTTAGCGAACAATTTTTTGAACTACTAGGCACAACAGCCCAGGCCGAAGGCGGGACCCGTTTACCCATCAGCCAGGCCATTCAACGCTTTGTTCACCCCGAAGATCAAGCCCGACTACAGGAAGACATCCGCGTTTTAGGCACAGGGCAAATGGCAGGAGACTTAGAATACCGGCTGCTGCACCGCAACGGCGATATACGCCATTTTGTATTTCGCTTTGTCGTAGAAACCAGCGACAGAGGGTATGTCACCAGTGTAAAAGGAGCGGTGCAAGACATTACAGAGCGCAAACAAGCCGAAGAAGCACTGCGCCAAACAGAAGATATTTACCGCCGCGCGATCAATTCTGCGGAGGCAGTCGCCTATTCCCGCCGTTATGGGGATGAAACATTCACCTTTATGGGTGAGAAGATTTACGAAATGACAGGTTATAAGGCAGAGGAGATAACACCAGCTATTTTTGACCAGATATTAGAAGAGACAATCGTTTATTCCGTCACGTTATCCCATCCTGAGGCCGTGCAACAAGCTCGTGCCGGACAATCACCCAACTGGAAAGCGGATTATCGGCTGCGAACCCGTAACGGCCGTTCACGCTGGATTTCCGACAACTCTATCGAAATTAGGGGGGCCGATGGCAACTCTGTTGGTTCTGTGGGCATCATGCTCGACATCACCGAGCGCAAAGAAACCGAGGCCATTTTAGCCCGGCAAGCAACCGAACTAGAGACGGTAATGGAATTAGCCACGATCATCGCCACGATCAGCGAACCCAACACCATGTTGCAAACCGTTGTTGATCTCACCAAACGCAACTTCCACCTCTACCATGCCCACATCTACCTGCTCAATCAGGTGGGTGATACCTTGGAACTAACGGCAGGGGCAGATGAAGCCGGGCGCACCATGACGGCCCAAAAACATGCCATTCCGCTGAATCGAGAACAATCATTGGTGGCTCGTGCCGCCCGCACCCGGCAAGCTGTGGTGGTGAACGATGTCACCCAAAACCCAGACTTTTTGCCCAACCTGCTGCTGCCCGACACAACGGCCGAATTAGCTGTACCCGTCATCGTAGGCGAGACACTTTTGGGTGTGTTAGATGTGCAATCGGAGCAGGTCAATTACTTCACCGAAGAAGAAATCCGCATCCAAACGATTCTGGCGGCTCAGATTGGCGTAGCCTTGCAAAACGCTCGCGCCAGTGAGCAAACGGCCCAAACTTTACATGAGTTGGATGCCCTGACACGCCGCCTGACGCGGGAAGGCTGGCAGCAGCATTTGCGCGAAACCGGGTCGGCCCATATTGGCTTTGCTTTAACGGATGAGGGTTTGTTCCAAATCGGCCAGGTTGAACAGCCAATGGTGGATGGTGAGGGGACAATTATTCAACCCGTAACCGTACAGGGCGAGCGCATTGGGCAAATTGTGGCGGCAGATGTGGAGAGTGCGGAGGATGAGGTAAAAGATATTTTAGCGGCTGTCTCGCAGGGTCTTAGCGCCCATTTGGAAAATTTGCGCCTGGGTGTGCAAACGGAGCGGGCTTTGGCGCAGGCGCAGCATCGGACGGAAGAGTTGGCGTTGATCAATGAGGTTGTATCGGCCGTTTCTGCTTCGCTCGATATTCAGGAAAGTTTACAAATTATTGTGGATGAAATTGTTAAAGCCACTGCGGCTGACCAGGCACGGGTTTTGCTGCTGGATGAAGACCGCGCCAATCTGGTGGTTCTGGCCGAGCATTCCATTACCCAGAAAATTATGGGGATGACCATTCCCGTAGCGGCCGATCCTTTGGCGGCGATGGTTATAGATATGCGCCAGACCCAAGTGGTAGATGATCCGCAACATGATCCGCGCCTGGCGAATATCCATCATGTGATGCGGGCGCAGGGCATAGAGCAGTTGGTGATTGTGCCGATGGCGGTAGGCAACACAGCTATAGGGACGCTCGCCATGGAGGTTATTGATAAAGAGAGAAGAATTACACAAGATGAATTGCAATTGGCCGAAACATTGGCTTTTCAGGTGACAACGGCCGTTGAAAATGTTCGCCTCTTTGAACAAGTTCAATCCCGTGCCCGCCAGGAACAGATTCTGCGCGAAGTGACAGCACGTGTTTATGCAGCCCCCGATGCGGAGTCTGTGTTGAAAACAGCCGCTCAAGAAGTCAGCCGCGTCTTAGGCGTAGAAACATCCGTCTACCTGGATGATATATCCAGCCCACCCACGAATGGCAAAACAAACAGCCTTGCCCCAAGTGTTTAATGGTGAAGATGTAAAATGGAACATTTACAGTCTTCATTGGAGTAACAAATGAAACACAAACTGACGCTTCTCATAAGTTTATTATTCCTTATAGCCTGTAGTGGCAACACCGCCAATTCAGAGCCACCAACACAAATCACAGTCCAGTTAAGCTGGTTCCATACAGTGGAATTTGCCGGCTTTTATACGGCCATCGAACAGGGCTTTTATGCTGATGAAAATTTGGAAGTCACAATTCTGCCGGGTGGGCCGGATGTTTCGCCAAATCAGGCGGTTATTGATGGAGAAGCTGACTTTGGCATTGTGGGGTCCGATGCCATTCTTTTGTCGCGGGCAGATGGGGAGTCTCTTACGGCCGTTATGACTATTTTACGCCGCAGCCCCGTCGTCCTCATGGCCCTGGCTGAATCAGGCATCGAAGCGCCAGCCGATTTTGCCGGCAAGCGCGTACAGCGCATTGCCCCCAACATGGACAGCAGCTACGACATTCAACTGCTTGCCATGTTAACCCAAGCCAGTGTAGACATAGAAAGCATCAACTTCATGGAAGTCACCGATTACAGCCTCGGAGCCTTACTTTCCGACGAAGTAGATGTCTACAATGCCTTCTCCACCAACGAAGTAGTAGATGCCAACTTACGCGGTGTAGATGTCAATCTCATCTTCCCTGAAGAATATGGCATCCAAATCTACAGCGATCTCGTATTCGCCAATCAATCATTCATAGATGAAAACCCGGAAGTCGTCGCTCGCTTCGTGCAAGCCACCCTAAAAGGCTACCAATATGCCATCGAACACATAGACGAAGCCGTGGCCACAACCCTGACCTATGACGAGACTTTGGATGAGGATTTCCAGCGAGCTTCCATGCGGGCAGAGATTCCCTTAATTGACACTGGCGACTCTCGCATAGGTCTGATGGATACGGCCGTTTGGGAAAGCACCCACAGCATCTTGCTAGAGCAAGGGTTATTGGCAGAACCCATAGATTGGCAAGCAGCCTTCACCAATGAATTTAACCCCGAACAACAATAGGCAACACATGGGCAGCAGGCAATCATTAAACGCAAACTCGTCAAGGATGGATAACAAATCATAAACGTTTCCCCTTACCACCCATTCATCTTCATCCATTTGCAGCAGCAAGGAGAGCATCATGTCTGAAACAAAAAAAGTATCTTCTAGGCTAAGGCACTGGCGACAGCGGGTATTCAGCCGCTCATTGGCCAGACGCTTCTTAATTGCCCTGCTTGCTGTCAGTTTTATCTCGTCCGTTTTATTGGGAACGGCCTCGAGCCAATTAGCCCTGCAAAGCGGCCGTCAGCGCGTAAACGAACGCCTCACAACCAACATCACCCTCAAGCAAAACAGCATTACAGCCTGGAGCACCGAATTGAAGATTGTCCTGGATTTGACAATTGACGATGAAATGTCGGCACAGATGCAGCAGATAACCTCGGCAGCCGTAACCGAACCTGAGTTACAGCAAGGCATCATGTCACTTCGCAGCGATTTGCGCGAAATTACAACAGAGAGCAACTTGTTTCAAACCATGTTTATTATGGATGGAACAGGTAAAGTGTTAGTCAGTGCAGACCCCACCCAAGAAGGCAAACTATTCGGCAATCAAAGCTACTTTCAAGAGGGCATCAAGGGATTTTACCTCACACCACCTGTCTATTACCCTACTCTACAAGAAACAGCCATTTTTGTATCCAGCCCCATTCTCGATGAACAGGGGCAGGCAGTGGGTGTTTTAAGTGGGCAAGCAAACTTAAACATACTCAGCCAGATCATGCTAAACCAGACAGGGTTGGGCGAAACAGGTGAATCCTATCTGGTAGGCGGCAATGGTGTATTATTAACCGCCTCACGCTTCCCCGGCTTCCCCATTGACGAAACCTACATTCGGACAGAGCCTGTTGAAACAATCTTGGCCAACCAGGGTGAAACACAGGGTACATTTACCAATTATCGGAATGTTGTCACCCTGGGTGAATATCACTGGCTGCCCGATCTGCAAGTTATCTTAGTCGTAGAGCAAGAGCGAGCCGAGGCTTTGGCCCCAGCCTACCAAAACATCTACTTCAGCATTAGCATTGCCCTTGTTGCTCTGATTGCCGCGGCTTTCTTGGCGCAGTGGGTGTCATTTACCATCGCCCGTCCCGTTACCCGGCTGGCGCAAACGGCTCAACAAATTGCCGAAGGGGATTTGACAGTACGGGCAACTGTAAATTCACAAGACGAAATTGGGGCGCTGGCCCAAACGTTTAATCAGATGACGGCCCAATTGCAACAGACGCTAACCGGCCTGGAACAACGGGTGGCTGAACGTACTTCGGCGCTAACCATCAGTGGCGAAGTCAGCCGCCGCCTCTCGACTATTTTGGATGAACAAGAATTGGTGACAACGGTTGTGGAACAGGTGCGGAATGCTTTCAACTATTATCACGCTCATATTTATCTTCTGGATGATGAGGGGCGCAACCTGATTATGGCCGGAGGCACGGGGCAAGCCGGTCGGGTGATGCTGGCCAATAAACACAGCATTCCCACCGGTCGCGGTCTTGTAGGCCAGGCAGCCACCACCAACACGCCCGTTTTGGTAAAAGATGTCAGTCAAAGTCCTGATTGGTTGCCCAACCCCTTGCTGCCCGAAACGAAAGCCGAAATCGCTGTACCAATTGCCATAGGCTCACAGGTGTTAGGCGTTTTGGATGTGCAGCAAAATATTGCCAACTCTCTGGGAAAGGAAGATGCAGAATTGCTGCAATCTCTCGCGTATCAGGTTGCCATTTCTCTGCAAAACGCCCGCCAATATG
>JACKBT010000073.1 GCA_020634415.1 Ardenticatenaceae bacterium | reverse complement strand
CTGGCAGCCCAATTGGATTTAGAAGCTGTGGCTGCCCTTCGCGGCGAATTAGCCCAAAAGGGCAATCTAGGTTAAATTCAGAAAAATTATGGACAGGAGGGGCAAGATCGGTTAATCTGCCAAGTTATGAAAAATCCAGACTATGATGGGGCCATTGCTTATGCAATCGGCCGTTTGCGTACTGAACTCTCGTCTCAATTTACTTATCACAACTTATGGCACACAGAGCAAGAAGTCATGCCTGTCGCCATGCAATTAGCTCGCATGAGGAACCTCGATGAAGCCGACATTAAGCTGCTAGAAATTGCCACAGCATTTCACGACATCGGCTTCACCCTGGTGAAGAAAAATCATGAGTTAACCGGTGCTCGCATTGTGGCCCAGGTGCTGCCCGATTTTGGCTTCGACTCGACCCAAATTGAGCTAATTATTGGCATGATCATGGCGACCAGGCTGCCTCAAAGCCCGCGCACCCCACTTGAGGAGTGCATCGCCGATGCTGACTTGGATGTACTGGGCCGTGATGATTTTCTCGACCGTAACCAATGCCTGCGGCAAGAGTTGTCCTATCTCGGTTCTCAAGTAACTGATCAGCAGTGGTTTGAGGGTCAATTGAAATTTGTCACATCCCATTCTTATTTCAGTGCCGAGGCTCACCAACTACGTAATAGGAAAAAGCAAGAAAATATTGAAATGCTGCAAGAGCGGGTTAGTCAACTCACCAATTCACACAAGTAGGGGGGAACTCTCAGTTGGACATTAACGAAGTAAAGCAACAACTCAAGCAGTTTATTGCTAATGAGCTGCTCAATCGGGCCGATTATCCCCTTGGCGATGATGAACCGCTTATTTCAGGCGGGTGGATGGACTCTTTTTCGCTGGCCCAAGTTGGGGTCTTCGTGGAAGATGCTTTTGCGGTTTATATTCCCGATCCTGATTTAACGGTGGCGAAGATGGATACGCTGAATCAGATGGCGGCACGAGTGCTGCAAGGGTAAGTTGTGGCGGGGGCGCATTATTCTAAATTTTCGACGCTAGTGGAACCCGTAGAACTGGCTGCAGCCAGTCAGCCAGAGGCATTGGCTTTGGTATTTATGGGGGAAGACGGCCGTTCTCACACCTACACCCGCGCCCAATTCTGGCAAACGGCCGTTACCGCCGCCCACGCCCTGCAAAAACAAAAAATCGGCCCCGACGATCTCGTCATCCTCGTCATGCAGCACAGCCAGGAACTCCTGGCCGCCTTCTGGGGAGCCATGATCATCGGCGCCATCCCCTCCATCTTCCCCTTCCTCACCGAAAAACTCGATCCCCACATCTACATGGAGCGCGTTCACACCCTCGTCGCCCACGCCCAGGCCCGCGCCGTCCTCACCTTCCCCCAATTCAAAACACCCCTCACGCAATTACTGGCCGATGTCAACTGCCAGGTTTTGGGGATGGATGAGGTATTTGAGTTCAGCAGTGCAGCCCCCCACCCTAACCCTCTCCCTCTGGAAGAGGGCTGGGGTGAGGGTACATCCCCTCACAAAATCGCCTTCCTGCAACACAGCAGCGGCACAACCGGCCTGCAAAAAGGGGTGGCGCTGCCCCATCGCTCCGTTCTCAACCAGATTGAAGGCTACAGCCAGGCCATCGCCCTCAATACCCAAGATGTCATCGTCAGTTGGCTGCCACTTTACCACGATATGGGGCTAATTGCGGGCTTCATCCTGCCCCTGGTCACGGGCATCCCCCTGGTATTGATGTCGCCGTTTGACTGGGTGCGCGACCCCAAGCGGCTGCTGTGGGCCATTCACGAACACCAGGGCACGCTTTGCTGGCTGCCCAACTTTGCCTACAACCACATGGTCAAAGCCATCCGCCAGCGGGATTTGGCGGGGCTGGATTTGGGCCATTGGCGGTTGGCTATTAACTGCTCCGAACCGGTACGCCACGACAGCCACCAGACTTTTTTGGCCCGATTTGCCCCCTTTGGCTTTCAGGAATCGGCTTTGGCGACCTGTTATGCGATGGCGGAAAACACGTTTGCTGTGACCCAGAGTGAACGGCCGTTACACCACCAATACATCCACCTGCCCCACCTCCAAACCAGCCAGATCGCTGTGCAAATCCCTGCTACAGAGGCCCAGGCAACGGCCGTTGTCAGTTGCGGCCGTCCCATCACCGGCACAGAAATCGCCATCGTCGGCGAAACAGGCCAACACCTGCCCGATAACCATGTTGGCGAAATCATCCTGCGCGGCAACGCCATGCTCAGCGGCTATTACCAACGCCCCGACCTCACAGCCCAGTCCGTCCGCGATGGCTGGTATTACACAGGCGATATGGGCTACCTGAGCGATGGCGAACTGTATGTAACCGGACGCAAAAAAGACCTCATCATCACCGCTGGCAAAAACGTCTACCCCCAAGACCTGGAAGCCATTGCCAATACCATTCCCGGCATTTATCCGGGGCGGGCAGTGGCCTTTGGCGTAATGAATGAGCGGCTGGGCACAGAAAGCATTGTGCTGGTGTGTGAGCTGTTAGCCACCGCCGAATCCACCACCCATCACGAAATCGAACAAACCCTGCGCCGCCAAATCGTCGCCCAAACCGAAGTCACCCTGGCCGATGTCCGCTTCGTCCCCCCGCGCTGGCTCATCAAAACCTCCAGCGGCAAACTAGCCCGCAGCGCTAACCGCGACAAATATCTACAAACTTTCCACACAAACTAAATCTCCTTGACGGAGCCTAGCAGGCTGTCGGAAAAGTGGCCGTAGGCGCGTTAAGGATACCGTGCTCCCAGAACGCGAAAGGGATTTCGCGGCTACAAATTGGGGTTCTCCGACAAACTGCTAGAGACTGTAAACGAGAGACTACCCAGTCTCCAATTTCGCGTCTCCCATCGCCCAAAGCCCAAATTCGTTTTGGCTCGAACACTCAGGGAAAGGTGCTGCCCGCCTCCAGCGTCTTCTAAGCAAACAAAGTAAAGGAGATACAGATGACCCCACAACAAATTAACCTCGTACAAGAAACATTCGCTATGGTTTTGCCCATTGCCAACCAGGCCGCCGCGCTCTTTTATGACCGGCTGTTTACGTTGGATCCGTCATTACGGCCGTTATTTCGCGGCAGCATGGACACACAGGGCCAAAAGTTAATGAGCACCCTGGCCTTGGCCGTCAAAGGCTTACGCCAGCCCGACAAAATCATCCCGGCCGTCCAGCACCTGGGGCGCAAACATGTGGGCTACGGCGTACAACCACAACATTACGCCACCGTTGGCGAAGCCCTACTATGGACATTGGCCCAGGGTTTGGGTGAAGCCTTCACCGCCGAAGTAGAAGAAGCGTGGACGGCCGTTTACACCCTCGTCGCCACCGTCATGCAAGAAGCCGCCACCGAACTCATCCCCGCCTAAACCAAACAACCACCATCGCCCCCAGTTCCCCCACAGCCAGAGAGGAACTGGGGGCAAATCATCCCCCAGCCAAACCCATCCCCCCTCCTTCGGCAAAATCTGTTAAAATCCTTCCGCTTTACAACATAGAAGGTACCCATTCACCCTCCCGGAGGTTTTCCCTCGAGAGAGCCTTCATAAAAGAAGCCTCCGGGAGGATTTTTCGCTCAAGGGACTGAACGATTACCATAGAAGAAGGAGAACCCATGTTAAACCAACTCAAAACACGTACAGGGCTGCTCATCATCGGCCTTGTCGCCATCGGTGTCATCATCGCTGCCATTTGGCTCATTTCCACACGCAGCAGCACCACCAGCACCAACCTCCAACCCGGCTCCGTCACCACACGCCCCCTCACCCCCCAGGCCCTCCAAACCAGCACCCTCATCGCCAGCCTCACCCCCCAAGAAACAGGGCTGACCTTCCAAAACCAACTCTCCCCCGAAAACCAGATCAAATACACCTACAATGGCGCGGGGGTCGCCGCTGGCGACTATGATGGCGACGGCCGAATAGATGTCTTCCTGGCCAACGAAGAAGGCCAGAGCCAACTCTTCCGCAACCTGGGCAACATGCGCTTTGAAGATGTCACCGAAGCAGCCGGACTGCTCAACACCAAAGATGCTGGCGGCTTCAGCATGGGGGCCTACTTTGCCGATGTTGATGACGATCACGACCTCGATCTCTTCATCACCAACTGGAAAGTAAGCAACCGCCTCTTCCGCAACAACGGCAACGGCACATTCACCGACATCACCACCGAAGCAGGCGTAGGTTACGCCGGTGGCGCCACCACCGCCACCTTCGCCGATTATGACCGCGATGGCGATCTCGACTTCTTCGTCGCCACCTATCGCCCCACCGCCATCGAATATGAAACAGACAACCTCCAACTGCAAATGGTAGATGGGCAAGTCGTCATTCCGCCCGAATATCAAGACCGCCTCATCTTGTTGCAAGTCGGCGAATCCAGCGGCAGTCTACGCGAACTAGGCGAGCGCGATCTGCTCTATCGCAACAACGGCGACGGCACCTTCACCGATGTGGCCGCTGAGGCAGGCATCGAAGGCGGCTATTGGGGCTTATCGGCCACATTCAACGACATAGACAACGATGGCTGGGCCGACCTGTACGTCACCAACGACCTCTGGTCACCCGACCAGTTCTATCACAACAACGGCAACGGCACATTCTCCCCCATAGACCCCGACATGGTACAGCACACGCCCTGGTTCTCCATGGGCATAGACTTCGCCGACATCAACAACGACGGCCTCAACGACTACTTCATTGGCGAAATGATTAGCCGTGATCACACCTACCGCATGACGCAACATGGGGAAATGGATATGTCACCGCCTCCGTCCGATGCCGCCCCCCAGGTCATGCGCAATGGGCTATTCCTCAACAATGGCGATGGCTCCTTTAGCGACATCGCCTGGCTGGCAGATGTCGCCACCACCGATTGGACATGGACGGTTAAATTCAATGACTTGGATTTGGATGGTCTGGTAGACCTACTCATCACCAATGGCATGGTGCGCGACTGGATGGACAGCGATGCCGCAGTTGAAGCTCGCCGCATTAGCCAGGAACAGGGGCGCGATGCTTTTCTCGCCTATTTGCAGCAATATCCGCGCCTGGATAACCCCAACATGGTCTTCCGCAACAACGGCGATCTCACTTTTACCGATGTGTCGGCGGCATGGGGCTTCCATACGGCCGTTGTCAGCAACGGCGCTGCCATGAGCGACTTCGACGGCGATGGCGACCTGGATGTCATCACCAACAACCTCAATGCCCAGGCCGGTGTCTACCGCAACGACAGCACCAATCAACGGCTCGTGGTGCGTTTACACGGCCTCCAATCCAACGCTTACGGCATCGGAGCCATCGTCACCCTCGTCACCAACCAGGGCATCCAAACCCGTGTGATGAGCAGCTCCGGCGGCTACCTCTCCAGCCACGATCCCGCCATCATCTTTGGCCTCGGCAGCGGCATGACCATTCAATCGCTGCAAATCGAGTGGCCGTCGGGTCTCTTCCAGACATTGCCCAACGAGACATCCGGCCCCATCCAGGCCAACACCGAACTCATCATCACCGAGCCAGAAGGAGAACCCACTGTCGTGCCACCTCAGCCACTAACGGCCGTTTCCCCCTGGTTCATGGATGTCGCCCAAAACGCTGGCATCACCTGGCAGCACCAGGAAAGCACCTTCGACGACTTCGCCGTACAAACCCTGCTGCCACGCGGCCTCTCCCAGCTTGGCCCCGGCCTGGCCTGGGCCGATGTGGACAACGACGGCGACGACGACCTGTACCTTGCCGGCGCGGCCGGCGAAACAGGCGCCCTCTACGCCAACAACGACAACGGCACCTTTACCGATGTCACCATACAAACCCCCAACTGGCGGCGGCGGGCCGAAGAAATGGCCCCACTCTGGTGGCACAATGGGCAGAGCAGCCTGCCCGAACTGTTCATCACCTACAGCCGCATCGAAGCCGCCGACGAACCCATCGGCTTCCGCCGCTTCGCCGACACAGCCACACCCTTCACCCTCTTCGACAACAGCTGGACCGACACTTCCCTGGCCTCCAGCAGTTCCACCACCGCCGCCGATTTTGACGGCGACGGTGATTTAGACCTCTTTGTGGCCGGTCGTGTGGTGCCGGAACATTGGCCGCTGCCCGCACCCAGCCGCCTCTACGCCAACCAGGGCGGCAATCTGGCAGATGTTACCGCCGATGCTGCGCCCGAACTGCTTAACCTGGGGCTGGCAACAGGTTCATTGTGGACGGATATGGACAACGATGGGGACAGCGATCTGGTTATTGCCACCGAGTTTGGCCCGGTGCATCTGTTTGTGAACGAAAACGGCCGTCTCACCGACCAAACCGCCAGCTACGGCCTCGACCAGTGGACAGGACTGTGGACGGGCGTGGTCGCCGCCGACTTTAACCACGATGGCTTCATGGATTTGGCCGCCGCCAATCTCGGTCTCAACACCAAATACACAGCCTCCCCCGAATATCCCGCCGTCGTCTACGCCGGTAATGTAGATGGCGATGGCGATGTGGACATCATCGAAGCCTATTACGTAGGCGATACCCTTTACCCCTTGAAGGAGCGGGGCATGGCCGGGGCCGAAATGCCTTTCATCCTCGATGAGTTTGCGACATTCCGCGCCTATGGCGAGGCCACGCTGGAGCAGATTTATGGCGACCGCCTCAACCAGGTGCAGCGGTTTGCGGCCAATACGCTGGCCCACCGTGTCTTTTTGAATGATGGCAACGGCCGTTTCACCAGCCAACCCCTGCCCCAACTGGCCCAAGTCACAGCCGGATTTGGCCTTTCGGTGGCCGACTTCGACAATGACGGCCACGATGACCTTTATCTCGTGGGCAATTTCAGCTATGCCGACCATGAGACCATGCTCTACACAGGCGGCACAAGCTACTGGCTGCGCGGTCACGGGAATGGCACATTCACGGTTGTGCCCTCAGCCGAAAGCGGCCTGCTAGTCACGCACGATGCACGTGGGGTGGCTGTGAGCGATTTTAACCAAGATGGCTGGGTGGATATTGCGGTGGCGATCAATAATGGACGGCCAATGCTCTTCCAAAATCAGTCACAAAACAGCAACTGCGCCGTAGGGGTGCGGCTGGCTGGCACCCCCGTCAATCCGCTGGGCATTGGCTCCCGCGTGGCTGTGACCCTGCCCGACGGCACAACCACCACTCGTGATGTTCACGCGGGCAGCGGCTATCTTTCGCAGGACAGCGCCACGCTGCTGTTTGGTGTTGGCTCGGCTCCCTCCGCCGCCATCACCGTAACCTGGCCGGATGGCTCGACATTGACGGCCAATGTAGGGGCTTGTGAAACGGCCGTAATGACCAAATAGGCATAAATGCGTAAAACGTAAAACGTAAGAAAAATTACGTTTTACGTTTTACGCTTTCCCCCTTTTACTTACGCACAAAAGGCAGGTAAATAAAGTTATCCGGCAGTGGTGTACCCACCGTCGTGGTTAGGGTGGCTGTATCGCTGATGGCGGGGTCGGTGTGAGAGGTGGCGGTGAAAACGGCCGTATCCACCTCCCCATTCGTCGCGCTAGCGGGGATATTCACCGTCACAGTAACCGTTTCCGAAGCACCGCCAGCCAACGCCAGGCTGTCCACCGACAGCGTCGTCGTCCACGTGCTGCTCACCGTTAGGGTGTAAACATCAGCCGAGTTGCCAAAATTCATTACCGAAACCAGATAGTTCGCCGTTGAACCAGGCAAATTGGTGGCACTGGCATCTGGGCCAACAGACACACCATAAGTGGGGGTAATGACGGTCATTGTCACCGGCACAGACAACAGCGACTGCACCGGATCATCACTGGCAATACACAACGTGCCAGTGTAAACACCGGGCATATAACCGGACGCATCAAACGCCACCGCCACAGGCATGGTGCCACTCACGGCCACTGTTCCCGTCACAGGGCTAACTGTTACCCAGGGCAGTGTCTCACAGCCAGCATAAACACCTTGCAGGTCAAATACCAGGTCGGGGTCAACACCGCCACCCACGCCGCAAACGGCCGCTCCGGGCTGCCACGAACCAATACAGGAGGCTGTCGTGCTAAACACCCCCGTCTCCATCCAATGATAGGGTGAGCCGGTTTGCACGGTTCGGGCTGTCCAGAACCACTGCTCTGGCGGCCCGGTAAAGGCCATATTGGCGTTCACCGACAGCCAGTAGGAACCTGTGGGCAAAACAATAGGTGAGGCCAATGCCAACGTAATATCACCATTGACATCGCTGCTGGCAGCAACGCCCGATTCACTCGCCACCACTGCATCCGGCATACCACTCGCATCTGCATATACCGTCACATCGAAATCTGGGGCTGGCCCCGCACCAGGTGTGTAACTGCCTGGCACAAAAATCTGGCTGATTTGCCAGCTTTGCTCGGCAGGCACCACAAAATCATCAGCCGCATACCCGCCACCTGAAAGATCAGGGAAATATTGCGAAGGCGCACCATTGCTGCTGGCATTGTCTGTTTGATCCCACAGGCCAACCGCAGTACCATCATAAATGTGCCAGTTCAAATCGCTGTCCCCCAGATTGTGAACTGTTAACGTTTGTGTAACCAGTGAACCAGAAGGCTGTTCACTCTCCAAAGCGGTCGGGTCTACCGCAATGACAGGAGCCGCGCCCCCTTCAGCCAACGCTTGCGCCAGGGGCGCACGCCTCTGCAGCAATGTTTGCACAAAGACAAGCAAAACCAACCCACCCGTTATAGCGATAATTCCAAATAATTTACGCATTTTCTTTTAATCCTCAGTAACCGTTCGCCCTCCCGGAGGTTTTCCTTCGAGAGAGCTTCCATACAAAGAAGCCTCCGGGAGGATTTTCGCTCGAGGAACTGAACGATTACAATCCTCATACATGTAGGGGCCACACACTTGCCGGGGATTGTGGCCTACAAGCCACGCCACACCATTCCTGGTTCGCCTCTCAGCCGCAAGCGGCCGTTAATAGACCAACCAGAGCTACTGCGCAAGTTCTAAAATGAAAAAAAGAGGCGATCAAAATTGATCGCCTCTTATGATACCAGGGCTTTTAGTTCCTAGTTTTTAGTAACAAATGGTAGATAGAGCATGTACACGGGCGGTTCGATGATTTCCACAACGGCCGTTGTCGTCAGCATTGCCGAATCCGTAGCCGCCGCATCGCCCTGCGAAGTGGCTGTCACCGTCGCCATGTCCATATCGCCATCACCTGCATCCGCCGGAATATCAACCGTAACCATGATCATGGCACTTTCACCGGCCCCCAGCGACACACTGCTGTCCGACAGCGTAGCCGTCCACACACCAGTCGCGCTCAGGTCAAAGGTGTCAGCCGCATTACCCGTATTGGTAACATACAGAGAATACATAACCGATGTGCCATTCGTACCTGTCATAGCTGCATCAGGCGCAATCTCCACACCATATACCGTTGGCACGACCGTTAACGTCAACGGCACTTGCACGATAGGTGTATCGGGATCATTGCTGTTGACACAGAGTGTACCCGTGTACGTACCAGTCGCCATGCCAGTCGAGTCGAAGGCCACATTCACCATAGAACTGGTATTAGAAACCGTCGAGCCAGCCGCAGGTGATACAGAAGCCCAGGGAATGTCGGCCAAATCAACACAGACTCCCGTCTCATAACCCTCAACACGAATGGCAAAATCGCCTGTCGTCGCATTCCAGGTCGCGCCAGGTGCGCTGGTAGAGAATACAGCATTGACAATGCCATTCATGGCATCCAAATCACCCACCTCCCAGAAGAAGGTATC
>JACKBT010000072.1 GCA_020634415.1 Ardenticatenaceae bacterium | reverse complement strand
GGGGAGCGCGGTAAGAATACCGCGGCTGCGTATGGTGGGGTTTTATTCGCCGAAGCGGTCTTCGCTGCGGGCGCGGAAGATGATTTTGATGGGAGTACCCACAAAGGGGTGCAGTTGGCGCAGTTGATTTTCCAAGAAACGACGATAGCCAAAATGCACCCACTGTGGTTTGTTTACAAAAAAGACAAATGTGGGCGGGGCCACCGAAACCTGCGTCGCGTAGAAAAACTTCACCCGCTTGCCCCCTTTGCTGGGCGGGGGGTGTTTGGCAATGGCATCAAACATGAATTTGTTGAGCGGGCCAGTGCCTATACGATGATAGCGAGACTCGTTCACTTCCAAGGCCATAGGAATGATTTTGTCTACACGCTGACCCGATTGGGCCGAAATGAAGAGGATGGGGATGTAGGGGAGGAAGCGCAAATCATCACGCAGTTTTTCTTCAAACTGGTAAATAGTGTGGGAATCTTTCTCTATCGCATCCCATTTGTTAACCAGCACCACAATACCGGCTGATTCCTCATCGGCCAACATGCCCGCGATGTGGGCATCTTGCGCTGTCGCGGCCCCATCGGTGGCATCTACCAGCAGCAGGGCGATATCGGCACGGCGCAGGGCTTTGAGGGCACGCAGGACGCTGTATTTTTCGATGCCGGGGTCTATTTTGCCGCGCCGCCGAATGCCTGCGGTGTCAATGAGGGTGATTTCCTGGTCTTCCCACATCATCTTGGTGTCTATGGCATCGCGGGTTGTGCCGGCAATGGGGCTGACGATGGCTCGTTCCTGGCCGATCAATTTGTTGAGAAGGGTGGATTTGCCCGCATTCGGCCGGCCTAAGATGGCGATTTTTACGGATTCATCTTCTTCATCTTCTTCGGCTTCGGGTTCAGGGATGGCATCTACGATGGCATCCAGCAGATCGCCAGAGCCAACACCATGCAGAGCCGATACAGCGATAACTTCGCCTAAGGCCAGTTCGTAAAATTCGTAGGCGTTATCGCGCATGTTGGAGGATTCCAGTTTGTTGGCGGCGATGATGATGGGTTTGTTGGTTTGGCGCAGGATGTTGGCGATTTCGCGGTCGGCGGCGGTGATGCCTGCTTGCCCATCTACTACCTGGACAATGACTTCGGCATCTTGAATGGCGATGCGGGCTTGTTCGACGATGAGGGGCAGGAACCGCTCAGAATCTTCGGAGAGGGGGATGGTGTGATGACCGGCCAGGAATTCGATGCCGCCGGTGTCTACGATGGTGAAGGCGATGCCGCCCCATTCGGCGTCGGTGTAGAGGCGGTCGCGGGTTGTCCCCGCTGTGTCGGAGACGACGGCTAGTCGTCGTCCGGCAATACGGTTGAAGAGGGTGGATTTGCCGACGTTGGGTCGGCCTACCAGGGCTATTAGTGCTTTCATGTTGTTTCTCGTCTTACCAGATATGCAAACGATGGATGATACGCGAAGGGGGCGAGGTTGGCAACAGGGGGCGCGGCGGTGGGTGGGGGAACGGCCGTTACGCCGCCCTCAACATACGGCAGGCGCGACGTTTCTGTGACCGTTATGGTATCTGTCAAAGTATCGGTAATGGCCTTGACACGGGTGATTTCGACCGTAACGACAGAGGGCTGGATGGAACGCAGTTCGATGCCGCGTTCGGGGAATTCCACTTTTGGCTCAACACTGTACGTGCCCTCTTGCCGTTCAAACAGGTCTACCGTGACGCGAATATCGCCTTCAATGAGGCCATCTAAAGCCAGCACTGGGCCAAAAAAGATGATGCGCACATCTTCAGGCTGAATGCGGGCTACTTCCAATTCTGGGCCTAAGCCAATCACTTCTACGTCGCGCCGGAAACTGGCCGTATCCACACGCGGTTCAATTTCAACATCTACAAAAACTTCCTGATCTTGATCTAGTTCGATGCCGGCCGGTAAATCGAGGGCGACTTGCAGGCGGGTGGAGGCGGTGAGGCCGGTTAGGTTGATCTGTTCGGTTTGTACGCGGGTGAGGGCGGCTAGTTGGGCTGGCGGGCCAGTGACGAATACGCTGCTTGGCTCGACGGTGATGTTGAGGAGGCGGTAGCCGGGGGCGGGTTCGCCGGTGCGGGCGACGGTGATGAATTTTTCGGCGAAACCGGCTGACTCGTTAACGGGGATGGTGACTTGTACTTCGTCGGCACTTTGGGTGAGGCCGCGTGTGCTGGTGACGCGCCCTTGCAAGTCGTAGTAGATGATTTGGGGGGAGTAGACTTGGGTTTCGCGGGCGTTGTTGAGGAAGACGGTGAGGCGGATGGTGCTGAGTTGTTCGACGCTGGAGGCGGGGCCAGAGACGGTGATGAAGGGGGGATCAATGAGGGGAGTTCCCTGGGTGTGGCCGCGAGCGACTGTGCCGCGAATGTCTAGTTCGATGGGGATTTCGCGGCTGATGGATTGTTCGAGGAGGGCGGTGACTTCTTCGGCGGATTGGAAGACGAGGGTGACGCCTTCGGGGACGTTGATTTTGACTTGGATGGGAACGGCCGTTTCCTGACCATAAGGCACCGTGCTAAAGTCAAGGGTGGCCGCGAAATCATCAACGGTCAGTTCGCTGACAATGGATTCTGGCCCTTCGTACCCAATTTGCAAGGCTTGTAAGGCTTCCAGGTCTGGTTTGAGGAGGATGCCGTTTTCAGGGATGCCGACGACGTTGATGGGAATGGCGAGGTTTTGCCGCACCGTTTCTTCTTCGACTTGGGAGGCATTGACCCAGATGATGAGGGCGACGACCAGGGCCAAAAGTAGGGTGGCTAGATTGGAGATGAGAGAACGGAGAAAGCGAATCATGATTTGCTGGCTCCTCGTGGGTTGTTGAGGAAGGTGCTGAGAACCATGTCCAGACGGGATATATCTTGACGGCGCATGATACGGCCGTTATGGGCAATGGAAACCTGTCCTGTCTCTTCGGAAACGACCATGGCCACCGCATCACTTACTTCGCTGATGCCCAGGGCGGCGCGGTGGCGCAGCCCCATTTGGCGATCAGACAGGCTGCTGGTGGAGAGGGGCATGACGCAGGCGGCGGCGGCAATTTTGCCGCCGCGCATGATGATGGCTCCGTCATGCAGTTCGGTATTTTTGTTGAAGATGGTGGTAAATAGTTCGGCTGAGGGTTCGGCATTGAGCAGGATGCCTGTGTCTATGTATTCTTGCAGGCCGGTGTCGCGCTCGAAGACGATGAGGGCACCGTGTCGCCGTTGGGAGAGGTAGAGGCTGGCTTCGCGCACGGCCGTTATCATAGGGTCTTGGGCGTTGGTGCGGGAGAAACGAAAATAGTTGCTAAAACGTCCCAACTGCTCCAGGGCGCGGCGCAGTTCCGGTTGGAAGATAACGGGTACGGCTACCACCAGGGCGGGAAGAATGCGATCTACCAGCCATTCAAAGGCGGGTAAATCAATGAGATTGGAGACGGCGAAGATGATGAGGGCGACCACGATGAAGCCGCGCAGCACTTGCACGGCTCGTGTGCCCCGAATGAGGACGAGGGTGCCATAGATAACGGCCGTTACCAAAGCAATGTCTAAAATACTTAACCAATCAAACTGCAAAGAATCCAGAAAACTTTCCAAAACAAATTCCTAAACGCCAGCGTAAAGCCGCCAAATTTCTATACCTATACCAGTGCCTTTGCTCATTCCATGTAACTACGTACTCTCCCGGAGGAGAATCCAGCGGGGCTTGGTAGTTACCGTTCAATAACGAATCGAATAAAAGACCCTCACCCCAACCCGCACGGGAAAAGTCTGGGGGGGATGATTTCTCTGATCTGTTTCTTAACCTACAAAGGCACATTCTCCATGCCCAAAACGGGAGTAATCATATGCCAAAAGAAAAAAACGTAAAACGTAAAGCATAAGTCCTCACCTACGTTTTACGTTTTACGTTTTATGTTAACGAAAAGTCTACGAATCCGAAAGGGCTAATGCCTTAATTGACCCAACAACTGCTGATAACTGGCAACATTGGGTGGTTTGAGTTTAACAATTCTTTCGATGGTTTGCACGGCTCCCTGGGTATCGCCTGCTTCTAATTGCAGTTCGCCCAGGCGATCCAGCAGATTAACCGCATCTTTGACCCGCTTTTGCTGGATGTAGAGCCGGTAGAGTCTATCCACCAGGTTGGCATCAGACGGCCGTTGCCGTACCATATCCTCCAAAATCCCTAACAGCTTCCCACCCCGCCCATTCCGCACCAACTGAATCAAATACTTATCCAGCTCACTCACAGCATTATTCGGTTGATCCAGCTTGTAATACAAATCAACCAGCGTAATCGCTGTGCGCTCATCATCCGGGTCTAGTTCGCGCAGCTCCTTATAAGCCACCAATGCCCGCCGCCAATCAAAACGCTGCATGTCTACATCCGCCATAGCCCGCAGCAGCTTCGGCTTCAAACTGGCGTCGGTGCCTCGTGGCACCAGCTTCAAAGCTTCCTGATACGTTTCCCGCGCCTTCTCCACCTTGGCTAGTTGATAATGGGTCTCACCCAAAGCGATGAGGTGGGCAATGGCATCATCAATACGGCCGTGCTGCTTCAGCAAATCAATCAGCTTGGTATGCACCTTCACATCCAATGGGTTCAGTTCCACCACCATTTCATAGGCCATAATCGCCCCATTAATGTCGCTCCGAATCTGATAGGTGTCGGCAATTGTGCTATATTTCAAAGCGGCCACATCGGGCCGACCCTGTTTGGCCAAAGCATCCGCCAACTGCAAGTGGGCGGGCAAATATTCGGGAGATAATTGAATGGCGCGGAAGGCTTCTTCAACGGCCGTATCATACAACTTACGCCGCGTATACTCCTGGCTCAAAAACAGCGACTCCAACACCTGCTCCGAACCGGCCGTCAGCACATCCCCCAAAATCATCATATCCGTATTAGAAAGCTGCTGTAACCTGGCCCGGGCCTCCTTCGCCTTATCCTCCCAGCCCTTCTGGCTCAAAAACTCCACCAGCGCATTGGCAAAATTCGTCGCCTGATCCCGCTCCCCCTTCGCAATCAAACTATCCGACAAATTCTCATACAGCTCAATCAACCGGTCCGAATGAGCATGTTGCACCGTAGACATATCCACAATCTTCAGCACCGTAATAAAATGCTCAATCGCCTCCTCAATGCGCCCTCTAGCCCGGTAAGACTCACCCAGGGCAAAATGGCTGGCTAAGCGAAAATCCTGATCTTTCACCGACACTTCAAACTGCTTAATCGCATCCTCAAACCGCAGCTTATCCTGATACAGCAAGCCCAAATTAAAATGAATCGCCGGCCCCCTTATGCCCGCCTGCATAATCTGTTCATAATAACTAATCGCCTCACTCGTCATCCCCTGCGTCTGGGCATCCAACGCCTGGCTGATCAGCGCCGAAGTCTTCATATCTGAAGCCTCTTCAAACAGCTTCTCCGCCATTTGCGCCATCGCATCCTGACGGGCCTTCACAATCGGCACAACCGCGCCCATTTCCGGCTTTTTCGCCACCCTATCCAAAGCGGCCGTCATACGCGGCAAATCATCCGTCTGCCCCGTATGAAGCGGGCCGCGCTTATCCGTTTTGGCAATCGGCGTACCTTGTTTAATCAACTCAATCGCCGTCAGCACATCCTTATTCCGAGGATCAAGCTCCAAAGCTTGCTGGCACGCATACAAAGCATCTTGCGTGTTCTTCTCCGACTGCGTAATACGCGCTATCTCCAAATATTCTCGGATGGCACTGGGAATAGACTTTTGCCGCTTATAGACAGAAGCCAGCCGACGATGTGCCTGTAACAAATTTGGCTCCAACATAATCGCTCGATGCCAATAATCCATCGCCTCTTGCAGCCGTTTACGCCCTAATTCCACTTCCCCAATAGCCAGATAGGTGCGACCAGCTTCACTTTCTTGCGCCAAAAGCTCCTGCATATCGGCTACCTGCCGCAAGTAAAGAATATCCCCACGAGAATAGCGGGCGGCTAATTTGTAATTTTCTAAAGCCTTAGTCAGCCTGTCCAGACCACGATAGGCCGTCCCCAGCCCTTCATAGGCAGCAGGCTCATTTGGCCCCAACTTGATGGCTTTTTCAAATTCAGCAATAGCTTCTTCCCACCGCTGATCCCAATTGTAAGCATGACCACGATTTAGAGCCTCTTCAAACTGTGAGCGATTTTTGGACACAGTGGTGCCTCCGATGAATAAGACGTAAGAATAAGATTGGAGATTAGGAATTGGAGACTGGTTAACCTCCAAACTCTAATCACTTTATTTATGATCTATCACTCAATAAATGAACAAGAATTGCTTTTTGCGCATGCATCCGATTTTCGGCCTGGGGGAAGAGGGCGGAGTTAGGGCCATCGGCAATATCGTCGGTGATTTCCTCACCACGATGAGCCGGTAAGCAGTGCATGACCAGACAGTCTGCTTGAGCATGGTTGACGAGCATCTGGTTGATTTGATAGGGAGGGAATACACGCAGGCGTTCGGCCGTTTCTGCCTCTTGCCCCATACTCGTCCACACATCCGTGTAGATGACATCGGCCTCCGCTACAGCCCTGGCTGGTTCCTCTGCCACTTCAATGGTAGCCCCTGCCATGCTAAATGATTCGCCGAGATCAAAATCCTCTTCATCTAATGTGTAACCCGGGGGGGAGGCAATAGCAAAGTGCATCCCCACTTTCATAGCGGCAAACAGCAGCGAGCGGGCCACATTGTTGCCATCACCAACATAAGCCAACTTCAACCCTTCCAAACGCCCTTTCAACTCTTGGATTGTGAATATGTCGGCAAATGCTTGCGCTGGATGGTTGTAATCGGTGAGGCCATTGATGACGGGTACGGTGCTATAGGTTGCAAGCTGAATAATATGATCATGATCAAAGACACGGGCCATAATGCCGTCTACATACCCAGACAAAACACGAGCCACGTCTGGCACACTTTCGCGGCCAGCCATTTTTACTTCGCTAGGGCCGAGGTAAATGGCGTGACCACCTAGATGCACCATGCCCATTTCAAAAGAGACGCGAGTCCGCAATGAAGGTTTTTGGAAAATCATGCCCAGACTTTTGCCTTTGAGGATGGGTTTATTGCCACCCTGCTGCCATTCGCTTTTCAGGCTGGTAGCAAGTGCCAGTAAATTGTGAATTTCATCCGGTGTGAGGTCGGCTATGGAAAGAAAGTGTTCCACGGTGTTGCTCTCCTTGCCAATTTAATGGTGAAAAGTATACCACAGGCCAGAATAAGTAAAAAGAATTCACATAATGTTTGTACACCTTTTATAGTTATGGTAAGATTAGCGTTGCAGAGGGGATGTCACCTTTATTATGGTTCAGGTTTGGAACGGGTGTCTGTATTATCTGAACCAACGGCCGTTTAGGGGATAAACGGTCATAGCCATACAAGGCTGAACACCTAAAATCTTATTTCAGTTTGTTTATAAGGACAGAAGGCGGGTGACAGATGAATATAATCCAACAACAACGAACAGGATTGCTTATAGGTTTGGTCGTCGGTATCGTACTTGGGCTGGTGTATGCCTGGGTCGTTTCACCAGCGGAATGGACATTTAATAATGCCCAAAGCTTGGCATCGGCCGTTTGTGGTGTAGCCGCAGATGCCGATACCACCGCAGCCGACAGAGCCATCTACGAAAACATGGTCAGAGCCTACAACGGCGTAGGCTGCGGCTTTGATGCCACCAACGTACCCCAAGATACGGCTGAACCAACCGACCAAAGCGGCGGCGGCAGTTCCTCCCTAACACTCATTCTCTTATTGCTAGTCCTGGTCGTAGCGGCCGTTATTGTCTGGCGGCGGCGCAATGCCCTCACCGGCGATACTGTAGACACACCCCGCTACACCGAAGTGCCCGATGCTGGCCCTGTTGTGGATGGCGGCGAAGACGTAGCCACCGTTCCGATTGCCCGTTTCCGCACCAGCTACGTTCTGGGCCATGACACCTATGACGATTCGTTCAGCATTGAGAATAGCAGTGGTGACTTCTTAGGCGAATGTGGTGTGAGCATTGCCGAATCTTTGGGCGCAGACTCACCCAAAAACGTCACCGCCTTTGAAGTCTGGCTGTTTGATAAAAACGATATCCGCACCATCACCAAAGTGATTATGAGCGATCACGCCTTCTTTGATGATGCCATTAAAGCCAAGTTAGCCCCCAAGGGCGAACCCGTCTTGGCTCGTGAAAACGAAACGGTTGTCTTAGAAACAGCCACGTTAATCATCAACGCTGAGGTAACAGAATTAGCCTATGGCACAGGCACACTGCCCCCGCAAAGCTTCTTTGAGCGTTTCACCATCGAACTTTCTGCCTGGTCAAAAGAGGGTGATTTTGAAGAGCTAGATTTACAGGCACGCGCCGACGAATTGATGAACTACTAAAAAAAGTGCTGGTTTATTTGTGGATAAACCAACACCTTTTATCGAATCACTCAAGACCCCTTCGGGGGTCTTTTGTTTTTGCCTTCACACCCCATTGCCCATTGATTTAGGCTCTCACATAGGGATCAAACAGCTTTTGCCACTCTTCTAACGCATACCGGTCAGTCATCCCCGCAATGTAATCGGTCACCACTCGTTCCACAGGGGCTTCTTTTAGCCGTTCTTGGGTGGCATCGGGCAGCATACCCGGGGCTTTCATATAAGCATCGAACAGCTCAGAGACAAAACGTTCGGCTTTGGCCTGCATACGTACCAGCCGATAATGATGATACATGCGTTCATACAAGAACTTTTTGAGAGCCTGGATTTTACGGCCGAATTCCATCGAATAGCCTACCACTTTATCGGGGTGTAATTGCAGCTTTTCGGGCGAATCTATTTGGTGCTGCACCAACTGCTCGGCCGTATGATACAACACATCCTCCACCGAACGGCCGATCAACTCCCGAATAATCTCATGGCGCGTCATTGTGCTAAACGGCCGTCCATTTTGCCAGCCCACACTCTCCTTCAGCAACAGCCATATCTCCAACTCATCCAAATCATACGTCGTAAACAAGCCCGCCCGCAGCCCATCATCCAAATCATGCGCATTATACGCAATCTCATCCGCAAGATTGGCAATTTGCGCCTCCAGCGAAGCCTGCTTATCCGGCTCATAACCCACCGCATCACTCTTATCATAAGAAGTTTCATGCTTAATCATCCCCTCCCGCGTCTCATACGTCAGGTTCAAACCCTTAAAATGCGGGTAACGCTGTTCCAGCTCCGTCACAATACGATAACTTTGTGTATTGTGATTAAACCCGCCATGCCCCGCCATCAGCCGATTCAGCATAAACTCACCCGCATGACCAAATGGAGGATGACCCAAATCATGAGCCAGGCAAATCGCCTCCGTCAAATCCTCATTGCCACCCAACCCCCGCGCCAACGAACGGCCAAGCTGCGCCACCTCCAACGTGTGCGTCAGCCGCGTGCGATAATGATCCCCCTCATACACCACAAACACCTGCGTCTTATACTCCAAACGGCGGAAAGCTGTCGTATGAATAATGCGATCCCTATCCCGTTCAAACGCCGTGCGCGTATCCGATTCGTCCTCTGGATACTCACGCCCTTTGGAAGCCGAACTGCGTAACCCATAGGGAGCCAGACCAGCAATCTCTATCTCTTCTAATTTCTGACGATTGAATACCATTGCGGACTCCTTGACATAATCTTATGACAAGTGTAACATAAACTCATCCTTTCAGCACTATTCTGAGGAGCGCAACCATGCAAAAACCTCAATCTTCTATCATTATGCTCATTATCATTGTGGCCGTTATCCTGGCGATTGCCAGTTCACTCGCTCTGCTTGCCCTGCAAGATCGCCCCGATACGCCAGAAGAGCAAGTTACCGAAGGGGAACAAGCCCCAGCCGAAACCCAAGTCATCAACGTCGAGGGTGTAGACATTGCAGTGCGGCGCACGGTAGACAATGCCCTGTTCATGCAGCCCATCACTCCCGTTCAGCCAGAAAGCGCCCAACCAGAACAGCAGACACAAGAGCAGCCAGCCGAACAGCAAACAGAACAGACGCAAGAGCAGCCAGCCGAACAGCAAACAGAGCAAACACAAGAGCAGCCAGCCGAACAGCAAACAGAACAAACACAAGAACAGCCAATAGAGCTGGCAACGGCCGTTCCCCTCAACACCGCCAATCAAACCGTAGATGCCATCATCTACCAAAGCTACGTCGTCCAGGCCAACGACAGCCTCTACAACATCACACGCCAACTCAACACCTCCATCACCCTCATGGCCGTCAAAGGCATAGACCAGGAAGACCTCGTCGCCGGCCAAACCATCCAGGTCCCCATTGGCAACCCCGCCTACTGCCCTGGTCTCAGCCCCTACGCTGTTGCCGAAGGCGACACCATCTTCAGCATTGCCCAACGCCGCAACACCACCCCCGACAATTTACGCACCATCAACACCCTCGATGCCAATTACACCATTTACTCTGGAACCATCATCTGTGTGCCATAAACGGCCTAATTACGTAATTAGGTAATTACGTAATTACCCAATTAC
>JACKBT010000071.1 GCA_020634415.1 Ardenticatenaceae bacterium | reverse complement strand
GTTATGCTAGACCCCGATGTAGCGGAGGCTTTTCCTAGTGCTGAAGCTGTTAACCGGGCCTTGCGTGGATTATTGGCATTGGTCAAGGATGTTCACTTGGTTGTAGAATGACCATGACTGCAAGTTAGAAAACCAACGGCCGTTGTTCCTATTTACGATTTGCGATTGACGATTGACGATTGATACGGCCGTTCTCCCCTCTCTCCTCCACCAACCACCAAACGGCCGTATTCTTTACAGCGACAAGTAAAGTAATTATTCAGCAGGTTGCAGAGAAAAAACAAATCAGATAAATTTGATGTTATGTTAACTCGAGAGGTCATTTTAGAACTGTGTCGGGACAATCCAGAAGCGATTGTCGAGATCATTCTGAGCTTGACAGAACGAGTCAGCAAGCTAGAAGAGCAACTCAACAAAGATAGCCGCAATAGCCATAAACCGCCCTCAAGTGATGGGCTGAAAAAACGGCCGCCAAAACCAAAGCCAAATAGAGAAGCAAAGAAGAAACAAGCGGGTGGACAAGAAGGACACAAAGGCAACACCTTAACCCTATCAGATAACCCCACGGAGACGATACGGTATGAAAGGGAGCAATGTCGGGGATGTGGTCTCCAGCTGAGTGAAGTGGCGGGAGAAGTGGTGCAACGACGGCAGGTGATAGACATACCTGAGCCAAAAGTCATCATCACTGAGCACCAAGCCGTGTCCAAAGCCTGTCCCTGCTGTGGGGTAGTCAATCAAGAGCCATTGCCCAGTGAGCTGAAAGGGCAAGTTCAGTATGGAGCCAAGTTGAGAGCACTGGTCACCTACTTGATGGTGTATCAGTTGTTACCATACCAACGGACACAAGAACTGCTGAGCACACTCTACCGACTGACAATCAGCACTGGCACACTGCACCGGATGCTGCAAGATGGACATGAGTTATTAGGCGAAGCGGAAAGCCAGATTCAGGCGAGTATCACCCAGTCGGATGTGATACATGTGGATGAAACGGGTCATCGTGTGGGGACAAAAACATGGTGGCTGCATGTGGCTTCGACCGAACAATGGACCTTTTACTACTCCCACCCGGCCCGAGGACAACGTGCCCATCAAGAGGGTACTATCCTACCGGAGTTCAAAGGGACGGCTGTGCATGACTTCTACCACGCTTACCTGAGCTATGAGTGTGAGCATGCTTTGTGTAATGCTCATTTGCTGCGTGATTTACAAGCAGTGCTTGAGCGAGAGGAGACACAATCTTGGGCCAAGCGGCTTAGCCAATTGTTGGTTCTCAGCCATCGGCTCAAGCAACGGGCTCAAGCGGAAGGAGAGACGGTCTTACCTGAAGCTACCCTCATGCGGCTGGAACAGTTATATGACGACATTGTTGCTCGTGCTCATGCGCTCCATCCTAAGCCGCCTCCTTCTACTAAGCGAGGACGCACCAAACAGACTAAAACGCGCAATTTAATTGACCGTTTGCTAACTTATAAGCTGGACATCTTGCGCTTTATCTTTGATTTTAAGGTGCCTTTTGACAACAATCTGGCTGAACGGGACCTGCGAATGGTCAAGGTTCAGCAGAAAATCTCCCATTGTTTTCGCTCGCAAGGCGGCGCGGCTCTTTTCTGCCGCATTCGTGGCTACATCTCCACTTTACTCAAGCAGGGCTACGAGCTTTTTCCCATCTTGGTTCGCGTTTTTCAGGGTGATGTTTTCATTCCTGTCCCTGCTGAATAATTACGAAGCCAATACGAAAAAATTGCTCAAAGAAATCATGATTGAGTTGCTGAGTGATAGGCAAGACTTGTTCCATGATCTACTCATGGAAGTCATTGAGGAGATTGGTTTGGCGGCTGCTATTCGTGAAGGGCGACAAGGTGATTTTATCTCTGAGGAAGAAATCCAGGCGATTTTGGAAGGGTAGCTGTGGATGTTCTATTTTAAGCCAGTTTTGCCAGAGATTTGAGAAACATCAAAGATAAGCACTTGTTGAAACGTGTACAAGCAGCCATTGAAGAAGTGAAACGTGCCGAGCATTTGAACGATGTGCGTAATCTGAAAAAGATGCAGGGGTACGACACTTATTATCGCCTTCGACTAGGTGATTATCGAGTCGGTATTGAACTTGTATCGGAGCAAGTGATTTTTGTTAGGCTTTTACATCGCAAAGATATTTATCGTAAGTTTCCCTAGTTAAGGGTTTGTCTAATTACCCAATTACCCGATTACCCTGCTACAATTGCCCCATAACAGTGGAGGTAAAAGCATGGAACGTCCCGATTTGACCAATGTTGCCCCAGAAATTGTCGCTTATATTGAAGCGTTGGAAGCTGAATTAGAAGAGCTGCAGCCCAAACAGCGTGAGCCAGAGCCGTCGGAGCCGCCGACGACGCTGAATGTGATTACGATTAGCAAGGATGGGCAGGCTAAGCGCACGCCGCGCCATTTTTACGGCCGTCAGCGGCGGGGCGGCATGGGTGTGTTTGATTTGGAAACGGCCGAATCTGATCCCCCGGCGGTGTTGGCTGTGGCCGACGAGAATGAGGCCATCGTTTTGTTCAGCAATTTTGGCCGGGCCTTCCGCCTGCCTGTGGGTGATCTGTTTGAGGCAGCGGTGCGGGGGCCGGGGCAAGCACTGGCTAACCATCTGCCTTTTCGGCCGCATGAGCGCATTGTGAAGGCACTGCCGGAGAATGGCGGCGCGTATGCCGTGTTAGCCAGCCAGCGCGGGCGGGTGCGCCGGGTGCGCAGTAATTATTTGGGGCGCAGTCTCATCCCAGGCATGGTTTTCCATGATGTGAAGGAGGGGGGGTATCTGGTGGATGCTTGCTGGACTGCGGGTGATGGGGATTTGTTTATGGCGACGCGGCTGGGGAAGGGGATTCGTTTTAAGGAGACGCAGGTGCATTCGCAGGGGACGTTGGGGATGCGGGTGGATGTGGATGATGCGGTGGTGGCGATTACGGCCGTTTCTGAAGACAGCGGTGTTTTTATGATGACCAACGACGGCAAAGGCACCATCCGGCTGATGTCTGGTTTCAAAGCTAACGCTGCGCCTGGTTCGGGCGGTAAGGTTGCCATGAAAACGGATGATTTGGTAGGGGCGTTTACGGTGTCGGGCGAGGATGATATTTTGGCCATCTCGCAAACGAGTAAGATTATCCGCTTTATGGCCGAGGAAGTGCCGCCGAAGGAGGGTGTGGTGCAGGGTGTGAACTGTATGGCGCTGCGGAATGATGTGGTAACGGCCGTTACGGTGAGCCATAAGCAGTGATCTGTGAACGGTTATCCGATAACCGATAACCGATTACGAGACAATTGCCTGGATAACGGCCGTTATCCCCACACACATCGTCACCAAACTCATGGAGGGCAAGAGTGGTTTCTTGCCTGCCACCTGTTCCGGCAAATAAGGCACATGCACAAAGCCCGCGGGAATGTCCAGTTCGTGTATTGCCAGATAGTGCAGCAGTTCATACGTTACCTGATTGCACAAAAAAGCACCGGCGCTTAAGGATAGCTCCGTTGGCACATCTGCGGCCAGGGCCGCCTTGTGCATGGCACGAAGCGGTAACGTCGTGAAATAGGCCGCTGGGCCATCAGGCACAATGGGTTCATCTACAAATTGGTGGCCACTGTTGTCGGCAATGCGGAAATCGAGCAAGTTGACGGCGACCCGCTCGATGGCGATGGCCGGGCTGTGACCTGCCAGGCCCAAGCACAACACGGCATCGGGCCTATGGGTTTGCACTGCCTGGAGAAGCTGAGCTGGGCCGTGATGATGATCTACGGGGAGAACGGCCGTTGCCAATTCCACCCCATCCACTCCCACACGTGCCAACTGCGCCACAATTTGCGCCGAGGGATTGATGCTGCTGCCGCCAAATGGTTCAAAGCCGGTTAAGAGTAGTTTCATGGTGTACCTCATGGTGAATTGGTGTATGGGTATATTGGTATATTAGTATCAGTAGATCGAAATCCTTGTAGAGCGATTTTGTAAATCGTCTGAGCGATTTGCAAAATCGCTCTACAACATAATACTCGTGATCTGCTTCGATCTACTGAGTATAGCCTACTACACCAATACACTAATACACCCATACACCCACCTGCTATAATTCTCACCATGAATCATGATTTTGCCACACAAACGGCCGTTGTCATCGGCGGCGGGCCTGCGGGGTTGATGGCGGCGGAGGTGTTGAGCCAGGCAGGCATAGGGGTGCAGCTTTTCGATGCCATGCCTTCGCTGGGGCGCAAGTTTTTGCTGGCGGGGCGCGGCGGTTTGAATTTGACCCATTCAGAGGCGTTTGCGGATTTTTTGAGTCGGTATGGGGATAGACGGCCGTTTCTCGAACCCATCTTGCGCCAATTCACCCCCACTGATTTGCGCCATTGGGTGCAGGAACTGGGCTTTGAGACCTTTGTTGGCTCGTCGGGCCGCGTCTTCCCCACGACCATGAAAGCCTCACCTTTGCTGCGGGCCTGGCTGCGGCGGTTGGAGATGGCTGGTGTTGTTTTTCATTTGCGCCATCGTTGGTTGGGTTGGGCGGAGAATGGTGCGCTGCGTTTGGCTGCGCCCGATGGTGAAAAGGTGGTAACGGCCGATGCTGTGATTCTGGCCCTGGGCGGCGGCAGTTGGCCGCGTATGGGGTCGGATGGGGCCTGGATGCCGCTGCTCATGCAGCGCGGCATTCCGGTGGCGGATTTCCAACCCAGCAATTGTGGCTTTCATGTTGCCTGGTCGGAACATTTTCGCAGCCGCTTTGCGGGCGAGCCGGTGAAGACGGTGTGCCTGACGTTGGCTGATGGGCAAGATGAGCCATTTGCCCAGCGTGGTGAGTTTGTGGTGACGCAATATGGGGTGGAGGGTAGTTTGGTGTATGCGGCATCGGCGCGGCTGCGGGAGGAGATTTACCGCGAGGGAACGGCCGTTATCCATCTCGACCTTCTGCCTGACCAAAGCGAGGCCCAGGTGCGCCGCAAGCTGGCTGCGCCACGCGGTTCGCAGTCGCTGTCCAATCACCTGCGTCGTGCGGGTATTCATGGTGTGAAAGCGGGTCTGCTGCGCGAATACCTTGCCGCGGAGGCGATGGGCGATGCGGCGCGGGTGGCGGCGGCGGCCAAAGCCTTGCCGCTTACGCTGCTGGCGCCGCGCCCGTTGGCGGAGGCTATTAGCAGTGCGGGGGGTGTGTTGTGGGAGGCGGTGAACGGCCGTCTCATGCTGCGCGATTTGCCTGGTGTTTTTGTGGCGGGGGAGATGCTCGATTGGGAAGCGCCGACGGGAGGATATTTGCTTACGGCCTGTTTTGCCAGCGGCCGTGTGGCGGGGCAGGGGGCGGTGGAGTGGTTGACTGGTGATTAGAGATTGGAGACTAGAGACTGGGCAGTCTCCAATCTCTAGTCTCCAATCTCCCATGGCACGTTATAGGCTGTGAATAGTTGGCCGGAGCCATCTAGCCCATGTGGATCGTGATAGATGGTGTGGGGGGTGAGGTTAACGGCCGTTTCCAACAATGTTCCTTCTACAATGGACGCATAGGGATGGCCGCCTAAAAGGCGGTGGGCATGGGTCAGATACAGGCGATCTAATACGCGGCCTGTGAGCAGCAAGTGCAAAATTTGCGGCCCGGCGGCGGAGTAGATTGTTTGGTAGCCGAGTTGGGTTAAATGTTGCACCATCTGGTTGCCAGCTACGCTTGTTGCGCCAGCTACGATGACTTGTCCGGCCTGGCTTTCAATTTCGCGCACGCGCTGGGGGTTGGGGTTGGTGGTGGTGAAGATGATGACTCGGCGGCCAACGGCCGTTAGCAGGGGTGGAATGGGAAAGTCCAAACTGCGGCTGATGATGGCGATGTCGGGTTGGGGGGGCAAGCCTTGCTGCCGCCGCCATTGGCGCAAGTCGGCAAAGCGGGGATCGTCTACTTCTAGAATCTCTTGTGCCCGCCCGTCGGCCCAATCGCGCAAATACCGGCCGCTGCTGATAATCACATCGGCCTGTGCCGCTAACTCTTGGAATAATCGCCAGTCCCGCTCGTTGGCGATCTGCTGGGGTACGGTTAGTCCGGGTTTGGTGGGGTGGGGAATGGCGATACGGCCGTCTAAGCTGGCTATGAAGTTGGCATAGACGAAGGCTCGTCCCGCTGTGGCCGGATATTGGCGCAGGTTGTGGTTGAGGTAGAGGTTGGTTAACGGCCGTTCTTGAGGCGGTAAGGGGTAGAGTTGGAGTACGGGTTGGTTGGACATGGTGTATTAGGTGTATGGGTATATTTATACACGACTACGCCAATAAACCAATCTGCTTCTACATCATTTGACGTAGATGTTGTGCTTCATTTGTCGCAGGGGAATTCCCATCTTACCGCCGATGTCGGGGATCGGCCGTTTTGTTAAGCTTGTTTCATAGAAAAGAGGCAATATGACAGGCAAGCCAATCGGCATTCTCATCGTAGACGACTATGCAGTTGTGCGCCAGGGTTTACGGGCACTTATTGACACCGCACCCGATATGCAGGTTATAGGGGAAGCTGCTGATGGTTTAACGGCCGTTCACCAGGCCAAACAACTCCAACCCGATGTCATCATTATGGATTTGGTGCTGCCCCGTTTGGGCGGCATTGAGGCCATTACCGCCATCCGGCAGCAAGATGCCCAGATGCGGGTGTTGGTGCTGACGAATTTTGGTGATGAACCTCGGGTGTTGGCGGCTTTGCGGGCGGGGGCGCAAGGTTATTTGCTCAAGGATGCTGTGCTTACGGATGTGATTACGGCCATTCGGGAGGTGTATGCGGGTAAATTGACCTTGCATCCCAGCATTAACCATGTGCTAATGCGGGCCATGCAGCAGATGCCAGAAGTGGAGGGGAAAACGGCCGTAATTCCCACCCTTACCAACCGCGAACAAGATGTCCTCCAACTTGTAGCCAAAGGCTACCCCAACCAGACCATCGCCGACCACCTGCAAATAGACGAGCGCACCGTCCGCATTCACGTCAGTCACATTTTGCAAAAGCTCTCTCTGGAAAACCGTACTCAGGCTGCCCTGTATGCCTTGCGGCACGGGTATGCAACCTTGGAATGAAGCCTAATACATTTGACGTAGACAAAAATACAGCATTTGTCTGTATAGTGGCTTGTGGCAATTCGCTACACTTCATTTGATGGATGAGCGTCCCCTTATGGGCTAACGCTTTGAATATTGAAATGAAGGAGACATAAATCATGGCAACACCATCTCAAAAAATGCTCTCGGCAGAATGTCCTGAGTGCGAAACAAAAATTCGTTTTCCCCAAACACCCCAAATCGGGGAAACCCTCACTTGTCATGAGTGTGGGGAAACTTTGCAAGTCATTTCCCTCTCTCCCTTAGAGCTGGATTGGGCCTATGATGATGAATTTGAAGAGTGGGAAGAAGAGGAGGAGTGGGACGATGAAGAAGACTGGGACGATGAAGACGACGAATACGATTATGATGAGGAAGATTAGGTAGATTACCAAGTACATACAAAGTACTCCGATGTCTAAGTGGATATCGGAGTCTTTTTTTTTGAGGAGATAATTAATGGATGAATTTGACCAAAAGCGGCCGTCATGGCGTGTAGCCCTGACGGCGAATCTAAAAAGTGATGTTGTCTGGTATCCCGGTGCGCCCCACGATGCGGGTGCCGAATTTGATGCCAGAGAAACAATCGAGGCCATCACGGCTGCTCTACAAAAAGCTGGGCATACCATTACCTTCTGCTCTGCTGACCGCACCCTGCCCGATGCTTTGCTAGACTTGCAGCCTGACATCTGCTTTAATATTGCTGAAGGCTTGGGCGGCGATTCACGCGAGGCTCAGGTACCGGCACTGTGTGAATTGTTGGGCATTCCTTATACGGCTTCCCGGGTTTTGGCGAATGCCATTTCGCTGGATAAGACACAAACCAAGCGTGTCTGGCAAAGTTTGGGACTACCCACCGCTCGTTTTCAAGAATTCCAAGCCGCTGATGATCTGTTGCAGCCAATGCTGCATTTTCCGCTGTTTGTGAAGCCTGCACGGGAAGGCACGGGAATGGGTATGGATTTGGCTTCGATTGTTTATGATGAAGCTGCGCTGCGTGAGCAGGTGGCTTGGGTCATTGCAACCTATCAACAACCCGCTTTGGTCGAGGAATATTTAATGGGACGGGAGTTTACGGTGGGGTTTATTGGAAATAGGGGGACGAAACGGCCGTTTTACTACAACCCCGATGGTTACTACTTCCTACCCATCTTGGAACTGGGCACACAAGACAGCGTAAGCCCTGGTGTCTATGGCTACGATGCCAAATCACTGCCTTTGGATGACGAATACGCCCCCGACTATCTCTGCCCGGCCAACATCCCCCCTAACTTACGTCACCAACTTTATACCCTCACCCGGCAAGCGGCCGAAGCCATCGGCGCTTGCGATGTGGTTCGTGTAGATTTTCGCCTTAACAGCGCCGGTGAGCCATACCTGCTAGAGATTAACACCCTGCCCGGTCTCAATCCGGCCGTCAGCGACCTCTGCATTATGGCCCGCGCCGACAACTTCCCTTACGAAACCCTCATCAGCGAAATACTCTATCTCGCTGCTGAACGGTTCGGGCTGCCCATGCCTGAACCGCAAGTCGAATTAAGTTTTGCAGATTAAGTTTGTATAAAGGTCTATTGGTATATGGGGTAATCCCCATATACCAATAAGCCCATAAGCCAAAAAACCCCATGAATACCTCACAAACCGTACATACCCGCGCCCCTTACTGGCAAAACGTGCCCGATGAACAGTGGCAAGATTGGCGCTGGCAAATGAGCCATCGCTTGAACACTGTCGCCGAATTAGGCCGTGTCATTAACTTAACCGAATCGGAAAAGAAGGCTCTTGAAGCCAACGACCTGTTTCGGGTAGATATTACCCCCTACTTTGCCAGCCTGATCGATCCTGACGATATTCACTGCCCGGTACGCAAACAAGTTATCCCTACCGACCGTGAAGTTTTACCCTATTACGCCATGATGGATGATTCTCTGGCAGAGGACAAACATTCGCCTGTGCCCGGTCTGGTGCATCGCTATCCTGATCGGGTGTTGATGTTGATTACCACCCAGTGCGCCAGCTACTGTCGCTATTGCACACGCAGCCGCATTGTGGGCAACCCCACCCAAACTTTCAGCCGCCACGACTTTGATGCCCAAATTGCTTATATTGAAGAGACACCGCAAATTCGGGATGTCCTCATCTCTGGCGGCGATCCGTTGGTATTAGCCCCTAAGCAGCTTGATATGATCCTGTCTCGGTTGCGGGCTATTCCGCACGTGGAGATTGTCCGTATTGGCTCGCGGGTTCCTGTCTTTTTGCCGCAGCGCATAACGGCCGAATTCTGCGAAACCCTCGCCAAATATCACCCCATCTGGGTCAACATCCACGTCAACCACCCCAAAGAAATCACCCCCGAACTGGCCGCCGCCTGTGATCGGCTTTCTCGCGCTGGTGTGCCGCTGGGCAACCAGAGTGTGCTGCTGGCCGGTGTCAATGATTCCGTCCACATCCAGCGGCAGTTGGTGCATGAGTTGGTGAAGATGCGTGTACGGCCGTATTACCTCTACCAGTGCGATTTAGTCAAAGGTGCCGGTCATTTCCGCACCACCGTCAGCAAAGGCATCGAAATCATCGAAGGGCTGCGCGGCCACACTTCCGGCTACGCCATTCCCACCTATGTGGTAGATGCTCCTGGCGGCGGCGGCAAAATCCCTGTCCAGCCCCAATACCTCATCTCCCAAGGGTCTGGTAAAGTGGTTTTGCGCAACTTTGAAGGCTTCATCACCACCTACATAGAACCCACAGAATATGATCCCACTGAAGTGCTGCTGCAGCCCCAACCGCCGCACCGCCTGGAGCCAGGACAAGAGGGTGTGTTTGGTTTGCTGGAAGGGCAGCGCCTGGCCATCGAGCCAGAAGGCTTCGACCAAACCCACGCTCGAGGCGGCGAGGAACATCGCTTGCGCAGCGGCACACTCAACACCAAATGGCAGCCGTTGGGTGTGGGTGCATTACCCGGCAAAACCCCGGAATTAACGGATTGAGCATCAAACTGTGACGTAAAGCGTAAAACGTAAAAAACTACGTTTTACGCTTTACAACATTTGTCGTACTGCCAGTTCCATCTTTTGCTGTAGCTCTAATCCGTCTGCTGACTGATTTCTTTTTTTTGCCACTTCTCTATCCTGTAACTATCTTCGGCTGATTGCCTCTGGCACAATTTTTAGCAGCGGAGTAACTATTTCAGGTACATAGGAGATTGTACGATGTTTATCAAAAAAGTAAGTCTGGTATTGGTATTGGCTCTTGTGAGCCTGTTTCAATTGACTTCTGCTGCTCAGGCCGCTGCCTCGGACTGGGAGGCAAAGTATTGGACAAATACAAACTTGTCGGGTGAACCAGCTTTGGTGCGGCAAGAGGGTAGTAGTTTAGATCATAACTGGGGTGCTGATGATGCCCCTGGGAATTTGGATGTGGAAGCCTTTTCGGCACGGTTTAAGCGCACGCTGAATGTGCCGGCAGGAACCTATCGCTTTACGGCGACGATGGATGATGGTTTGCGCTTTTGGATTGATGGGGTGTTGGTGATTGATTCTTGGACGGACAGCCAGGTTCATTCGTTAACGGCCGATTACCACCTGAGCGGCGGCGACCACAACTTGAAAGTGGAATACTATGATGCTGGTGGCGCAGCCGTGGTGAAGCTGTCATGGGTCGCCGTTAATCTTGATGGCCCCAGCACCATCAGCAATTGGCGCGGTGAATATTTCAACAATCCGTTTTTGGCCGGTACCCCCAGTCTGGTGCGCGATGATGCCAACCTCAACTTCAACTGGGGCACGGGTGCGCCTGCGGCGGGCATTGGCGTAGATGCCTTCTCCGTGCGTTGGACGCGCAATCTGAATTTGGAGGCTGGCCGCTACCGTTTTTCGGCAACGGCCGATGATGGTGTGCGCGTGTGGGTCAACGGTCAACTGCTCATCAACAAATGGCAAGACCAGGCGGCCACCACCTTCACTGCCGATGTTGATCTGGCTGGCGGCTCCATCCCCGTGCAAATGGAATATTACGACAACCAGGGGGGCGCGTCGGCCGCACTTTCCTGGCAGAAGATTGGCGGCTCGACAACCGCTGTCTGGAAAGGTGAATATTTCAACAACACCAGCCTGACTGGCTCGCCAGTTCTGGTGCGTGATGATGCCAATATTGCCTTTGATTGGGGATCGGGTTCACCGGCGACGAGCGTGAATAAGGACAACTTCTCGGTGCGTTGGTCGCGTACTTTTACCAACAGCCCGGCTGGCAAATATCGCTTTACGGCCACAGCCGATGACGGGGTGCGGGTCTGGGTGAATGGGCAGTTGGTTATTAACGCCTGGAGCGATCACACACCGCAAGATTTTGTGAGTGAGGTAGATTTTGCCGGCGGCAATATGAATGTGGTGATGGAGTATTATGAGAACACAGGTGGCGCACGGGCCAATCTGGTGCGGACGCAGGTGACCAGCACCAATGTGCCAACTACCCCAGTTACGCCGCCAGTGGCGGCGACGGCTACAGTTGCCAGCCAACTGCTGAATGTGCGCTCTGGCCCGGCGGTGACGAATCCGGTGATTCAGGTGTTGAACCAGGGGCAAACGGTGAGTTTGCTGGCGCGGAATGCCACCACGACCTGGATTCAGGTGATTACGCCGACAGGGACGCAGGGTTGGGTGTATGGCCCGCTGCTGTCTAGCACCTATAATCTGGCGAATTTGCCGGTGGGGCAGGGGCTGCCCACAACTCCGCCGCCGTCTGGCCCGGTGGCGACGATCTCGAATGCGGTGTATGCGTTGAATGTGCGTTCGGGGCCGGGGGTATCGTTTGGGGTGGTAACGGCCGTTGCGCGTGGCACACAAGTCTCCTTAATCGGCCGTACCGTCTCCAACTCCTGGCTCAAAATCCGGCTGGCCGATGGCACTGAAGGTTGGTCTAGTGCCAACTATTTGACGACAACGTATGCGGTTGCCAATCTGCCTGTGGTCAGTAATTAGGCTCGCTTCTTAGTTGCTGGTAAGCCGCCTCTCTAAACGGGTGGTTGAATGCCTATTCAACCACCCGTTTTTTGTGGGTCTTTAGGATTTGAAGGGATGATCGGTATTTGTGGTAGGGTCGAGGCGCGCCTCGACCCTACATTTGGTGTCAACCCCATGAATTCCCAAAGAGCCTTTGTGCCTGTCCACATGGTGTAAAACGGCTAGCA
>JACKBT010000070.1 GCA_020634415.1 Ardenticatenaceae bacterium | reverse complement strand
CAAAAAAGAGGTAGGCGATGGTTTTTTGATAGCCGACCGGCAGCACATTGGTTTGGAGCCAACGGCCGTTTGCCAGATAGATGTGGTGCAGTTACGCCATCTACTCGCCCCCGCCCTGCAACCCACAGGCGAATTAACCCTTGCCCAGTGCCAAACCGTAGGGCAAGGCATTACCCTTTATCAGGCCGATTTTTTGCATGGCTTTACCCTGCGCGATAGTGAGCAATTTAATGAGTGGATATTGGTCCAGGCCAACACCTTGCGGCGAGATTTGGCAACAGCCCTCAAACGAGTGTCCTTGGTTTACCAGGCACAGCAAAATTGGGATGCCGCCCTAGATTACGGCCATCGTTGGTTGAATTTGGATGCCTGGCATGAGCCCGCCCACTGCTTGTTGATGCAGCTTTATGCTGAAACAGGACAGTGGACGGCCGTTCACAATCAATACCAAGCCCTCAATGACCTGTTAGCCAAAGAAATCGGAGCCACACCGCAGCCTGAAACCATTGCTTTGTACCAACAACTTTGCCAGCAGCGTGTCCAGCCAACGGCCGTTACCCCCCGCAGCGAACAGACACCCGAACAGCGCAGCCAGTGGGTATTAATCCAGAAAGTACGCCGCTTTTGGGTCAAAAGCGTCCTGGCTCCTTTGCGTGCCGAGCAAGCCTACATTCATCTCAAACTGCACCCCATCCACCAGGCTGTAGACCACCCCTGGGCAGACGTATTGACAACACAGCCGACAACAGCCCCAGCCAATATTTACCAGGCTTTTCGTAATGCCCAACGCGCCCTGCTGATTCTGGGCGCACCGGGCGCGGGCAAAACCGTGAGCCTGGTAGAGCTGGCCGACTATCTACTGGCTATGGCGACCGAAGATGCTGTTCAGCCCATTCCCGTCATCCTCAATTTGAGCAGTTGGGCGGGACAGCAGGTGGAAATTGCCAGTTGGGCGGTGGAGGAGATGGTGGCTAAATACCAAATTCCCCGCCGCATGGGACGGAATTGGCTCAAACAAGATCGGCTTTTGCTGCTGTTTGATGGACTTGATGAAATGCAGCCAGCTTATCGGGCTGCTTGTGTGGCTGCCTTAAACCGTTTTCGGCAGGAGCATGGGCTGGCGGATATGGTTGTTTGTTGTCGCCACGAAGCTTATACTGAAGCGGCGAATGATGAGCAGTTGCAGTTGAATGGCGCGGTTTTGATACGGCCGTTAACCACCGCCCAAATCCAGGAACACACCCCACCCCATCTAGCCGCCTCCCTATTCGCCGATGCCGATCTGCTGGAAATGGCGCAAACACCCCTCACACTCAACATGATGCGGTCAGCCTACAACCGTGATGGGCAGACCAGTGAACCTATGCCAGCCACCATGTCCCACCTGTTTGAGACATATGTGCAGCGTATGTGCCAACGGCAGGCAGCGAAAACGGCCGATCCCCTGCCCACAACGGCCGTTTCTGAGCATCTCAGTTGGCTGGCAACGCAAATGGAAAGCCACAACCAATCCATCTTTCTGATTGAGCAGTTGCAACCAAGCTGGCTGGGTAACGGCCGTTGGCTCTATCTGCTGCTCACCCGCTCCTTAACCACCGCTTTGTTAGGCACACCCATTGGGTGGGGCTTTATTGCCCTCCTCCAGGTTAATCCACCCGGCATTGAACTCCACTTTTTGCACGAAGCAGCGGCATTGTTGGGAGTAACGGCCGTTCCCCTCGACGGCATCCTCTCCATCTTTCTCCTCGTATTGGTCACTGGTCTGGTCGCGGCCACCGTAGATGCCGCCTTTTTCAGTTGGCGGCAGCATCGCCACGACGAAGCCCACATCAACCACAAATTGGGTCTGTTCCACGCCCTGAGTGTCAGCGGTGCCGTTTGTCTCTCCGCCACCGCCCTCTTTTCCCTAACCGATAACTGGCTGCTGGCCTTGTCCTTAGGCGGCATGGAAGCCATTTGCTTTCTGTTAGCCTTTGGTTATGTCAACTATGGGCAAAGCTGGCAAACAGAGGTACGCTCCCGCGATGCCTGGCAATGGTCATGGCTCCATGCCCTGCAATTTGGGCTGCTAGGCATGGTTTTGTCCCTTGTGTGGTCGGGCATTGCCTGGTTACAAGACCCAGATAGCCCACGTTGGCTGGCAAATTTAGTGAATGCCGCCTTGCCCTTCTTTTTAATGGGCGGTGTGCGTGGCAAGCGCCTGGAAGAAAGAAACCGCCCCAACGAAGGCATTCGGATTGCCAGCAGAAATGGCGTTCAAGCCGCTTTGCTGTTGAGCCTACCAACCATCCTGCTCGTGAGCCTGACGATTGATCCCATTTCTGGGCTGCTGACGGGGATGGTGTACGGCACATTAGCGGGTTCCATGCACGGCTTTAATGATGCCATCAAACATTTTCTCATTCGTTTATTGCTCTGGGCTGAGGGTAAAGTGCCTCTCCGCTACGATCAATTGCTAAACTATGCGGCTGACGCGCTGCTGTTACAGAAAGTTGGTGGGGGGTACACCTTCCACCACCGTTTGTTGCAGGATTATTTCCGCAATGCCTTCTTTTCTGACAACGGTTTGCGTTAAGAGATTGCGTTGGGATACGGCCGTTTGTCCAGGGAATCTACATGATGCCCGCCTTCAACCGGTATGATCTGGTGGCGGATGTGTTGGATGTGGTGGAACGGCCGTAGCATAGAATCCGCTCCTCCTGATAGATGATATGTGATTTGTACAATCTCATAACACTTCATCGAGACCATCAAGTTATTAACGATTGAGTCCCTCGTGGGTTGCCAATATATCTCCCGTTCCCCCTACTTTCAGATGATTGACTATGACAGTGATAGGTTGCGAAGAAGAAGTGACTTTGGCTGAACCAGTAAAGTTAAGAGAAACCGGCAAAGGGTATATGGTAGTCGTCCCTTTGGCATTTATTGTTATGATGCTTGGACAGCCCTGACAACTGTGAACTGTGCCATTGCTATTGTAATAGGCGACCGTCACTGTGGTCTGTATAGAGCCTGTATTCTGTATTTGCAAGCCTGTGCTCCAGCCTGTACTGTTCCGATACAGGCGAGGAACATGGACTGTGTTTGTCGGCTGAGACATGGCGAGGTAATCAGAGCCTTGTGGCGTGTTCGCCACGACCTGGTTGACTTGAACCGCCATATTACCTGCTGTTGGGTTGAGAATGGCGGACAGAACTGGACTGGAGGTGCAACCGGCAGCGGGTGCTGGGTAAACAATGACGGAACGTTGTGGGTTGATCGAGGGAGAATTCTGGGTACAGGCGATGCTACCATTGGGTTGGTAATAGGTATTTACGGCAACTTGAAGCACATTATGGGCGTTCTGGATGCTTAAGCCAGAACGAATACCATAGTTGTTATTTTGAATCAGAGGGGCATAGAGAGGATCGCCGCCCTTGACTGCGTTGGATGTTTCTAAGAAAGTGCTGTAATCACTGCGGTACTGTTGAGAAGTAACCGCTAGTGGTTGGGTGGAAGCGATAATAGCTGAACCTATAAATGGTGAACCGAGCCCGCTAAGAGATGAAGTCCAGATTCGTTTGGTCTCATAGGGTTGCAGTACGTAATTGGAAGAGTCGTCATTACCCGCACTACTGTATTTGTAGCTTACCGAGACATTAGCGGCTACGCTATTCACATTTTGAATACTGATAAGATTGTACAAGTTAGAATTAGCCCGATGCACTAAGGGAATCCACACAGATGTTTCCGTCTGGCTCACCCCTAAATAGGCTGAACCGGCGAAGCCAGGGGCGTACTCATTGAGGACAGACACGGCGATATCTTCGCTGGCAACCACCTGGGCTGATCCTTCAAAAAAACTGGGTGGAACAAAGGTGAGATTGCCATTGGCGTTGATGACATCTGTCCGCTGGGAATGAACCTCGCCATTGAGATAGAAGTAAGTGGTGTTAATCTGAGCATTGGTGGTATTGCTGTTGTTGCGAATGGTGAGGGTACTGTTCCAGCCACTAAAATTACCACGAACAAAGGGCAAGGCCACTGGGTACAGCCCGACGTAAGTGATTTTGTTGGCAGTAAAGGTGTGGGTGCCTAGATCACGGAAGGGGGTGCCGCTACAAAGGGTATTGGGGCCAGTATAATTGTAAGCATAGAGATGATAGGTACCCGGTGAAATATCTGTTGTGGCCCAATTCTCCACCAAAATATCGTCAGGGTTGGTCCAAGAGTAGGAGTAGGTGCGCGACCAGGTATAACTACCGTAGGGTTTCTCCAAACCGCAGATAACCTTGTTGACCAGCGGGTCCCCATAAACTAGGTCAGTAAGCTTGCCAATAGCGGTGGCCGTATTGTTGTTATAGGGCTTGAGCCACAACTCAGGGTTGCGCGATCTATTTTCCGAATCAAGGGTATTATTTGGATACAGTTGCCTATCCATTTCTGGGTGAATTACGATTTGCAGATGAAGATGAGGCCCCGTTGTATTGCCCGAAGTGTCTGTTTGGGCGATGAGTTGCCCAGCGTTTACATGTTGATCTTCCGCAGGCATAACGCTGTCTCGACTCAGATGCAGATACATAGAGTACACATATGCCATTTGCTCGTTTATGCGGTCATAATGTTGTTGATCATGCTGGATAAGAACGAAGTTACCAAATTCTGAATCCCCAGGTGTTCCATTGGGTATATCTTCACGAAGGTCTACAACAGTGCCAGAAGCTATGGCATAGACACTTGTGCCAACGGAATATGCAAAGTCTACCCCTTTATGCAGGGAAGGCCCGGATGCTCCGTATTTGTAACCTTGATCAATCTGGCCATTGCTTATTGGGCGAACAACTGGGTAGGCTGCCTGTCCACTATGTATATTCAGCACAAGAGCAAGTAAGGTAAGTGCTAGGATAGTCAAGACATATCGCTGAGAAAGTCTGATCATCTTCATTCTTCTGGTGGTGCTAGGTCTAAGGCAGTGCTATGGGATCGACAAAGTTGAAAACCGAAACGGGCATTTGTGTCTGGCTGCCATCTACCAGCGAGATCACCCATAGTTCGCTCTGATCTTTATGAAAGACAAGCTGCGTGCTGTCTGGCGACCATAATGGTCTACTTTCATCGATTTTTCCATCTAAGTTAGAAGTGAGACGTTGGATATTTGTCCCGTCCTTAGCTACGAGCCATAAGTCTATTCGAGGTTCCAATTCTTCAAAAGCGTGTGCGCCAGCAAAAGCAATCCACAGGCCATCAGGCGACCAATGAGGAATGCCACCTATGCCCACACTTATATACTGCGTAAGTTGTTTTTGTTGCTCGCCGTCGGGAGATATCAACCACAGATTAGCTGTTTCAGAAAAACCTGTCGCCTGATCTACTGGTGAAACGAATAAAATCTGTGTTCCATCCGGAGACCATTGAGGGAATGTAACGGGATAGCTTTCTGCGGATAAGATGACACGAGGCGGTTGGGTCTGGTCGACATTTACGACCACAATATCTCTGGAAACAGAGGGAGATTCGTCTATAAAAACCAGGTTTTGACCATCGGGAGACCAGGATAATTGGGTAACAGCATGCGGCTCCATCTCATCTGGGCTGACTGCGTAGAGTTCTCGGATTTGGCCGCTGGCTATCTCGACCAACCACAAACTGCCAGTGGTGGCGTGGCGATAGACCAAGTGTGTGCCATCAGGCGACCAAAGGGGTAGTATGGCGTCTGCTACTAGAAAGCGTATCTCATCCGTGTGCAAGTTGAGCAGGTAAATAGAGAACTCATACATAGAGTAATCTATTGGGATATGGTATGTAGGTGGCTGTTCTGCGTTTATACCTAAAATCAGGGCCAACTGCTCACCATCCGGCGAAGGGCTGGCCCATCCCGTAAACCGCGCCAAATTTTCTATGGGCAAGTGTAAGCCCAGGGTCGCCTGGACATTGAGCAAGCTGCGCTGGTTTGTGCCGTCGCTATCAATGGCTGAGATGACATCGCCCTGTTTGTACACAATGGTGAAGGGCTGGGGAGTCTGTCCGTCAGGCAGGGTGATGAGGGGGGGGATAGCCGTGGGAATCGGCGTAACGATAGGCGTAGGCGGGAGTGTAGGCGGCGGGGGCAGAGTCTCAGTAGGCTGGGGGACGGCAGCAGTCATTATGGCAGCTTCGGTCATCACCAAAGCGGGATCTCTAGTAGCGGTAAGGGGTGGGTAAGGCTCTGGCGTGGTTGTCTGGGGTGGCGGTGGGGTCGGGGAGGGCAGACCCTCTGGCGTGTTGGTAAGTTCCAGCAACGTTGTCAGGGCTGGCTGGGCTGTGGCTGTGGGTAGGGACTCTCGTGTAACCACGACCACCTCTGTTCCCGCCGTACAAGAGACCAATCCCCAAACCAGTCCTATCAGGCATATAAGTATGTTGTTTTTGTATAAGTGCATCACGGACTCCTTGTCAAATTTAATAGAGACACTGTTCAGAACTACTGTTTTCTTTGTTATATGATAAACAAAAGTTTTGGTAAAATCTGGTAGGAATTTCGACCAATTCTTACCAATTGTTACCAAATGGGAGGTGTACCATGAAAGAGGAGTCCTCATTTACGGATGTTTTGAATGAGTATGTGAAGCGCTCGGTTTATCGGCCGAGTCAGTTGGCTCGTTTGACCGGACTACCACCGATGACGATTGTGAACTGGCTGAACGGCCGTGTCCAACAACCGCGGCACTGGCAGGATGTGGTGCGGATGGGGAAGGTGCCGCGCTTGAGTTTGGTGGAGATGGATAGTTTGTTGCAGGCGGCGGGGTTTCCTTGTGTGGTACAGTTGGGGCGGTTTGCGGATGGGCCAGCGGAGCAGGAGGTACTGGCTTTTTGGGCTTAATGGCTCAGGACATTGTGCAGGGAATCTACATGATGCCCGCCTTCAACCGCTATGATTTGGTGGCCGATGTGTTGGATGTGGTGAAAGCCTAATCGGCAGAGGCAGGGAGTTTCTCGGCTTTGGCTTGGGACTGTCGCCACAAAAAAACAGCCGGAATCGTAACGAGAAACGAGAGAAGTGAGCCAATCCAGTAGGGGTAGGCGGGGTGCAGGTTAAAGATGAAGCCAGCAACGGCCGTACTCATAATCACCGAAAGACTAGTAGCTGATTGAAAGAGACCCAACGCACCGCCGCGCACTTCATCACCAACCGTGCTGGTAGCCAAAGATTGTAGCGGGGGCATGACCAATCCCATCCCCATGGCAAAGAGAATAATGGCAATAGCGGCCGGCCAGGGCGTGACAATGACCGCAAAGAGAAGAAGTCCCAATGCCCGCGACAGATTGCCCACAATAACCAGCCAGGCTTCGTTATAACGGCGCAGCATACGGGGTAAGATGAAGCTTTGGGTGGCAAATTGGGCAATGCCTACATTGGTATAAAGCAGGCCAATACCCAGGCTGGTAGCCTCTGGTGTGTAGCCTTTGAAGAGAACGGCCTCCCCATATAAGGCCAGGGTGGCTTGTATCATGCCCAGGCCGAACTGCCCGACAAAGGCAATGAGCAAGACGAGCATCAGGGGCGTGTTGGCCATCACCTCTCTCGGGCTAAATTTGGCGCGGCGGCTGAGGCGATTGGCCTGCCGCTGTTCGGCGGTCAGGGACTCGTCGAGTGTGAACCAGGTGAGAATGACCACAATCGTGGCCGCGACAGCAGCCATGTAAAATGGTGCCCTCTCGCCAAAACTGGATGATAAGATACCGCCCAGGGCCGGGCCAAAGATAAACCCCAAACCAAAAGCAGCAAAGATGTAGCCCAACGCCTGGGTGCGTTTTTCGCGGGGCGTGATGTCTATGACGTAGGCTTGGGCGGCGATGATGTTGCCGCCGGTGATGCCGTCGAGGATGCGGGCGGCGAAGAGCATGGCGGCGCTTTGCGCTCCACCCAGCATGACAAAGCTGATGGCGGTGCCGATTTGGCTGACGATGAGGACGGGAATACGGCCGTATTTATCCGACATCCGTCCAATGGTAGGCCCTGCCAAAAACTGGGCAATGAAGAAGGAGGATACCAAAAAGGCGATGAACTGCGGCTCCATGGCAAAATGGCGTTGGGCAAAAAGTGGCAAAATGGGCACGGCCATGGAGGCACCGAGCATTTGCACAAAGACGATGAGGAGGATCGTAATGAGGCGGCGATCCATTTGTTTGAATTTCATGGTTTTGGGAGTGAAGATTGGCGATTGGGGATTGGAGATTATTAGTCTCCAATCGCCAATCGCCAATCTCCCCATATGTTCAGATGCGAGGAGCGACTATCGCCGCAAATGGGGGAGTTGTCAACCCGTTCCTTTGTACAGCATGGGCGTGGACCTCTGAGGTTTTGGAAAACCTCAGAGGTCTCTTTCTAGGCGATGTTGGCGGCGAAGTCGGTGATGAAGTGGGGCGGGATGCGAATGGGACGGCCGTTTTGCAAATCAATCCACACCCACAGCACATGGGCACGGGCCAGCAGGCTGTTGTCGCTGGTGCGGGTGATGGTGTAATGGCGAACGGCCGTTGACCGCTTCACATCAGAAATAAACGTGGCAATCTCCAACTCATCATCCAACAAAGCAGGCTGTTTGTATTCCAGCCGATAGCGGCGGGCCACGATGCCAAAACCTTCGGCCATCATGCGCGTCATCGGCCAGCCGTGCGCGGCGGCCACGCTCACGCCGCAGTCCTCCACATAGGCCAGGTACATGGCATTGTTCACATGCTGCGCCGGGTCCAGATCGCGCCATTTGACGCGCTGGCGCAGCCGGAAAATGCCTGCTGGCGCTGGCGGCGGTTCGGGGAATGGATCGCGGCGCGGCGCTTGTTCGGGCACACCTTCAGGCACAAAAGCCGTAATCATCTCGTCGGGTACGGTAACGGGGCGCAGTGTGGCACGATCCAGATAGACCCAATCGGTATGGGCCTGGGCCACTAATTCGCCCGTGGTGGCCTGATACAGTTCGTAGGCACGGCGGGAGCGCACGCGGCGGAAGTCCATGACCCAGGTTTTGACGGTAACAGAGTCGTTGTAGGTTAACGGCCGTAAATAAGTCATATCCGTCTCCCGAATCAGCCACTGCCGCCCCATCGCCTCATAACGGGCCATATCGTAGCCAACGGCAGCCGAGGCATCAAAGGCCGTCTCCTGCATATAGCGCAAATAGTGGGCATGGTTCACATGGCCGTAAGCATCACATTCATAATGACGGACGCGAAAGGTGCGTTCATGAATCAGGGGCATCGGCACTATCTTGATTGTTAGAATTTGGGGCTGGCTCCTCGGCCAAAGTTCCCCCAGGTTCGCCCACGTTCCACTGCGTGCCCTCTGTCGTCACAAGCTGCTCATACCGCGCTTCATAGCGGGTGGCGACTTCGGCAAAGTAGCTGTCGTAGCTGCTCCAAATGGTGGCCATGCGCTCTTTGGCCTGGGTAACAACCTCATCCTCCTCACCGCGCCGCATCACGCGCCGCAAGCTGGAGAAGATGTGGCGCACGCTGGAGACGATCTCCCCGGCCAACTGTGAGAGCGGGCTGGTGGTGATTTCGTCTAATATCTGGCGCAGGGCTTCGGCGGCCAGAGGGACGGTGGCGGGATTGTCCACATAACCAGCGCGGATGATGTAGTCGAGGAGGAAGGCGCGGTGCCAGTAGTGGCTGAGGTTGTCGCTGGCATCTTTGAGGGTGAGGAAGTAGAGGATGGTGCGGTAGAGGCGTTTGAGGAAGGTGAGGATGATGAGGATGGGCCAGCCGAGGCAGCTTTGCAGGCAGCCGGGGGGCAGGCGGTTGAGTTCTTGGATGGTGGGTTTGGGCAGGGAACGGCCGTTTCTCCGCCCAATCGCTCCCGGCATTCTGCGCCGAAAAATCTGCTCAAACAGCACATCCAACAGGGGAATGGGGATGAGAATAGAAAGCCCGGCAAAGGTGGCATCTGCATAAATAAGCCAGTCAAATTTGGTGCGCGGTTCAGTCATTGGCACAAAATTATCACGAATGAGTGGAATCGGCGAGGGGCAGCGTAAACTGGAAGGTGCTACCGGCCGACGATGAATGGGCCAGCCAGATGCGGTGCTGGTGCGCTTCCACGGCCATCTTGCAGAAGGCCAAACCCAGCCCGCTGCCCCGCTGGGGATGGTCGCCAGTGGAGAATTTTTGGAAGAGGCGGTTCTGCACCGTTTTGGGGATGCCTGGCCCCGAATCAATGACCGACACAAGCAGACAATCTGCCTGAGGCTGGGCCTCAATCTGAATGGTGCCGCCGGCTGGTGTAAATTTGATGGCATTACCCACCAGATTTTGCATGACTCGCTCAATCAAGGCTGCATCTACCTCGATGAGGGGCAAATCGGCCGAAAAGTGGCGCGTGATTTGCAACTGTTTTTCCAGGGTAAGCGGCAGGTGCATCTCCAGCACGGGGTCTATGATGCTGGTGAAGGTCACAGTGCTGTAGGCCAAATCCACCCGGCCGCTTTCCAGGCGGCTGATGTCCAGGATGGCATTCACAATGGATAGCATATGCTCAGAACTGGTTTGGGCGCGTTTGAGGGCACGGCTGATTTTGGCTTCTTTGGCTTCGCCCAGATACATGTTAAGCAGGTCGAGGGTGATGGAAATGGATGCCAGCGGGCTGCGCAGATCATGTACCATCGTATGGATGAGGTCTTCGCGCATCTTTTCCAGAAGCCGCTCCTCGGTGATGTCGCGGAGGACGATGAGGCGGCTGAGGGCTTCGCCTTCTTCGATGACGGGCAGGCTGCGCCAGTGGATGGAGCGGTTGGGCAGATCGTATTCGCCTTCGTGGGGCTGGGTGTCTCCCTGGATCAGGCGTGTCTTTTCGCTTTGGGCGATTTGGGCAATTTCGGGTGCTTTTTGGGCCAGGTAGGCAATGGCCTGGTTGCTGGAAATGTTTCTCCATTTTTCCAGGGGGCCGTCAAAATGGAGAAAGCGGTGGGCTGGCTCGTTCATCACCAAAATATCGCCAGTGGTGCCGATGAGAATGATGCCATCGCGGTCTGATTCGATGAGGGCTTGCAGGCGGCTGCGTTCGTCGGCGATGGCTTTGAATAGGCGGGCGTTTTCGATGGCGATGGCTGCGTGATGGGCGATGTCCTGGCACAGTTGGATTTCGGCGGGGGTGAAGGTGCGACGCTGCTGGCTCTCCCAGATTTCGGCGTAGGCGATGGTTTTGCCGCCGACTTGCAGGGGGATGACGAGGGAGGTGTAGCCGCTGAAGGCTTGCAGGTGCTGCCGTTTGGCTGGGGAAAGGGCGGGATCGTCTACGTAGGCCAGGATGGGTTCGCCGGCTTCGAGGGCGGTGACTGTGCCGGGGAATTCGTCGGGCAGATAGTAGGTGGTGCTGATGTCGGAGACTCTTTCGGTTTCGGAGGCACGGGAGCCATAATATTCGGCGAGAACGGCCGTTGTGCTTTGTTGGGCATCATAACTGCAAATATACACACTGGTGGCTCGCATCAGCTTGCCTACCTGCTCGGCCAGATGGAACAAGACACTGTTGAGGTCTAGGGTGGAGGAGATGACGGACATGGCTTCGCGCAGGACGCTTTGTTCGGTGAGCCGATTTTGGGCTTCGGTGAAGAGGCGGGCATTGTCCAGAGCCAGGACGATGGCATCGGCCAGGGCTTCGCCGATGAGGATGTCGTCTTCGCTGAAAGCATCGGGCTGATCGTGTTCGATGAGGAGTACACCAAGCTGTTTGCGCCCCCGCCTGAGGGGAATGGCCAGGGCGCTGGGGGGCAGGTTAAAGGGGGTGAGGTAGGCGGCGGGCTGTTGGGGTTCGGGGATGATTTGGGTGTGGCCGGTGCGGTAGGCGCGGCCAATCACGCCTTCGTCGGTGAAGGGGATGCCAACGGCCGCTCGGATAACCAATTTGTTCTCATCATCGGGGGTGTAGACGACGACAATGGGCCAATGGGTGAAGTCGGCGATGGCCTGGACGGCGATGTAGGCTACGGCTTCTGGTTCTAGCAGTTCGCCAATGGCTCGCAGGACTTTGTAGGGGATGGTGGGGGAGATGGAGGTGGCGGCTGTGTCGGTGGGGGCGGCGGGCAGCGGCATGGCCGGAGGTATGGGCGGTGGTGGCAGTGGTTTTTCCGTTACCATGACGAGGTGGCCTCGTTTTTGTTTGCGCCAGGTGTGCAGGGGCAGGGTGTGGGTGGTGTAGGGGCTGGGCGGTGGGGGCAGAACGGCCGTTAACGACTCCCCCACAATCCCCTCGCCTAAAAGGGCCACTGCCGCCGGGTTGGCTTCCAAAATGGTGTTCTCCGGGCTGAGGAGCAACAGAGCCTCGGCAACCGTATGCCAATCTTGTTTATAGTCTAAGGCTGTTAATTCAGACAGACGTGCTGAACGCCACCATAAAATTACACCCCCTACCATGACGCTTAATCCAACTGCAATGCCGAGAAAAAATTGCCAATTCATAAGCTAGCGGCCCTACTGTAAAGCGTGATGCAAACTTGATTATTCTCCTCACTACATTTTTTATTTGAGGCTGTTCGCTTAAATATAACTCAAGTATACACTACCCGCCTTATTTTACTTAGCGTAACTGTTTCATCTGCCGTTATAATAAATTCATATCCCAATTCAAGAAGAGGCAGCGCATGAGTGAGCATGATTATGATTTGTTAGTCATTGGCACGGGGCCATCGGGGCAGAAAGCGGCCGTTCAGGGAGCCAAAGCCGGGAAAAAAGTTGCCATCATTGATAAGCGCGATTATGTGGGCGGCGTGTGTGTCAACACGGGCACAATCCCCAGCAAAACCTTGCGCGAAGCCGTTCTTTACCTTTCCGGCTTTCGTGAGCGCAACATCTACGGCGCATCCTATCGTGTGAAGCAGAACATCACCATGGATGACCTCAAATTCCGCTGCGATCATGTCATTCGTCACGAGATGGACGTGATCAAACACCAGATGTATCGCAACAATATTGAGCTAATCAACGGCACTGCCTCGTTTGCCGACTCACACTGTTTGCGGGTGGTTACGCTGGACGGGGATAGGTTGTTAACGGCCGATCACATTGTCATTGCCGTAGGCACAACCCCCACCCTGGTCAGCGGCATCCCCTTCACTGAAGACAAAATCGTCACCAGCGATGGCATGTTAGACCTAAGCAGCATTCCACGCAGTTTGTGCGTAGTCGGCGGCGGTGTCATTGGCATTGAATATGCCAGCATCTTTGCCGCCTTGGGCGTGCGCGTCACCGTCATTGACATGCGCTCAGAACTGTTGGGTTTTGTAGATGATGAGGTCATCGGCGCCCTGACTTACCATCTGCGCCAGCAGCGCGTCACCGTGCGCCTGGGCGAAAAAGTAGAAAGCCTGCACCTTGACCCCGAAACAGGCAAAGTGGTGACACAGCTTGCCAGCGGCAAGCGAGTCATTACCGAAAAAGCCCTCTATTCGATTGGGCGGACAGGCGCAACTGATAAGCTGAACCTGGAAGCTGCGGGACTCAAGGCGGACACACGCGGCCGTTTAGCCGTCAACCCCAACTACCAGACCGAAGTGCCTCACATCTACGCCGTTGGCGATGTGATTGGCTTTCCCAGTCTGGCTTCCACCTCCATGGAACAGGGTCGTTTGGCGGCAGCCCACGCCTTTGGCATCAAAACCAGCAGCATCCCCGACCTGTTCCCCTACGGCATTTACACCATCCCAGAGATTTCAATGGTGGGCAAAACGGAGGAGGAACTGACCCAGGCGGGCGTGCCATATGAGATTGGCAAAGCCCATTACCGCGAAATTTCTCGCGGCCAGATTATTGGCGATGAGATTGGCATGTTGAAACTGATATTTGGGCTGGAAGATCGCAAATTATTGGGGGCACACATTATCGGGGAGGGATCGAGTGAGTTGGTGCATATTGGGCAGGCGGTGATGGCTTTTGGCGGCACGGTAGATTATTTTGTGAATACAGTTTTCAACTATCCAACGCTGGCGGAAGCCTATAAAGTGGCTGCGTTAGATGGCATTAATCGGATGGATGCGTAGCTGTGGCTGGCTTAAACTGGCGCGAGGCGATATGGCGTGATTTTGAAAATCGCGCCACATCACCAGAACTCCAGTTGAAATGTGTATTCTGTTGCCAGGCTGGAGAGAGATTGCAGGCTGACCTATGAGCCTGATGGCTAAACGTGTTATTGCATTCTTAAAACAGGGTGCGCCTCGCGCCATAAATCTTCGAGGTTGTAGTAGGTACGTTTTTCGGGGGCAAACAGGTGTACAACCAGATCGCCAAAGTCTACTAAAATCCACCCGCTCAGGGCATTACCTTCTACCCCTATGGGTAAGATGGATGCTTTGTGTTTGGCATCTTCGGCAATGCTGTCGGCCAGGGCTTGTAGCTGGCGAATGTTGTCGCCGTTGCAAATGAGAAAATAGTCGGCAAAGATGGCTTGTTCACGAATATCGAGTAAAACGAGGTTGTTACCTTTTTTGTCAATAATTGTATCCACAAGTAAATGAGCTAATTCTAAACTTTCCAGATGTCACCTCCGTGTGATTTGATGGGGTGATTTTAGCATGGAGAGGAAGGGGGTGACAAGGTGGGCGGGTGGACTCTGTTTTGACAGGGGGCGAGGTCGTCTTTACAATTAGAGCGGATGTTCTACGGAGGTTGGTTTATACTCAT
>JACKBT010000007.1 GCA_020634415.1 Ardenticatenaceae bacterium | reverse complement strand
AAAGACACAAAGGGGCAAAGAGGCAAAGGAAGAAAAGAGGGTGTTTCTTCTTTACCTTTTTGCCCCTTTGCCTTAAGGCTTAAGCTCAGTCAGGCGGGTTTGGTAGAGAATGTTGGGGGTGGTTTGGTAGAGTTGGTGGTAGAGGGCAACGGCCGTTTCCCGCCACCCCGTCTCCTTTGTCAGACACCATAATTCAAAAGCAAGGCTGGCGCGTTCCGCCACCGCCGCCGTTTGCCCCCACAGCCGTTGCAGATGATCGTGGGCGGCCGTTTCATCTCCCTGAGCGGCCCACACCTGTGCTTGCAGCAGTTCACAGCTAAACAGCGTATCTTGTCGGTTTATATCGCGGGCAACGGCCGTTGCCTCCGCCAATGGTGCCGCCACTTCCGCCAGCCGCCCCATATCCAACAGCGTTTGCCCCTGGCGCAACAGCGCCTCACACAAATGAAACTTCGCCGACAACTGCCGTTGGATGGGAATCGCCAGCACCAGATGCGCCAACGCCTTATCCAACGCCCCCATCTCCCGATAAATTCCACCAATATTGCTTAAATGCCGCCCTTCCCCCTCCTTATTACCCAACTCCCGATCCACCTGCAACGCCTCCGCAAACGAAGCCAACGCCGCCGCATAATCCCCTTGCAGCGACTGCACCACACCTTTGTTGCCCACCAAAATAGAAATTGCCAGCTTAAAACCCATCTCCCGCGCCATACCCAACACACCGTCATAAGTCTCCAGCGCCTCCTCATAACGACCTTTACGCCACAAGTTCAGCCCCACATTGTTGCTGCGAATGATGATGCCGCGTTTGTTGCCCAATTCATAGTCCAGTTGCAAAGCTTCGCGCTGGCTGCGCAAGGAATCGTCATAATTGGCCTGGTCGAAATAGACATTGCCCATATTGCCCAAAACGGCCGCTATGCGCTCCTTCTGCCCCAACTGCCGATTAATGTGCAGGGCACGGCGCAAGTAAGCAATGGCTGTGTCATAATCACCCTGTTTGTAGTGCAACACCCCCAGCGTACTGCATGTATTGGCAATGCCAAACTGGTCGTCCATCGCCTCCTCAATGGCCAACGCCTGTTTATAAAAAGACTCAGCCTGCCCGAAATCGCCGCGATGCTGGTGGATGAGGCCGAGGCGGGTGAAGCTGTTGGCAATGTGCAGGTGGCTGTGCTGCTGCTGCGCCAGATGCAAACTGCGCTCGTGATAGCGCAAAGCCCGGTCATACTCCCCTTTGTGGAAATAGATGAGGCTCAAGCCGTCGAGGGCTTTGATGTGGGCCAGGGGATTACCGGCCGTTTCCCAATAGGCCAACGCCTGCTGCCACTGTGCCAGGGCCGCCTCATACTCACCCTGCCGCTCGTAAATTTCGCCCAGTGTGTTTTGGGCAAGGGCGATGTGGGCCGCGTTGTTTTGGGCTTGGGCCAGAGATAGGGCGGATTGAACGGCCGTCATCGCCTGCTCGTAATGCCCTTGCACACTTAGAAAATTGGCCTGCTGCACTTGCAATTGACTCAACACCAGGGGCTGGCTGAGCGGCACGGCTTGGCTGGCGGCGGCCATTGCCGCCTCGCCCTCGGCGGTGAGGCCGGCCAAACGAAAGTACGCCGCCAGGGGTTGGATGGCGGGGGTGAGCCACTCATACTGGCTATGCGATAAGGCCCACTGCCAGGCCTGGCGTATGTTGTCGAGATCGGCCTGGATGGTTGTACGTGTCTGGCGGGAGTTTTCGCCATGCAGTTGGGGGCCGAGGCGGGCCAGGTGGTGCAGGTAGAATTGGCTGTGACGGCGGGCAACGGCCGTTTCCCCCGCTTCACCCAACTTTTCAAGGGCAAATTGGCGCAGCAGTTCGTGCAAGGTATAGCGGCTGCCCACGCCGCGCCGCAGCAGCGACTTATCCAACAGTGAGGTCAGGTCGCCAATGCTGGTGTCTATGATTTGGAGTGCCGTTTGCAGATCGAAGCCGCCGCGAAAGTAGGCGGCCTGGGCCAGGGTGCGCTGTTCGCCGGGCGGGAGCAGCCGCCACGATTCGGCGAAGACGGCCCGCATACTGCGATGCCGTTGAGGTACATCGCGCAGGGAGGTGGTGAGGAAGTCGAGGTTGCGCTGGATTTCTTGGGCAATGGTGGCGCAGTCCATGAGCCGCACCCAGGAGGCGGCCATTTCGATGGCGAGGGGTACGCCCTGAACCAGTTGGCAGATGTGGCTGACGGCCGTTGGCCCTGCCTCGGCCAGCACAAAACCGGGCTGCATCTGTCGAGCGGTTTGGGTGAATAGCTGGATGGCACTGTAGGCGGTGAGGTCGGTGGCGCTGTCGGTGGTGGGGAAGGTGAGGCCATCGAGCCGAAAGCGGTGTTCGGCACGGAGGTTGAGGGCTTCGCGGGAGGTGATGAGGAGTTTGAGGTGGGGAACGGCCGTTAGCAGGTCGCTGATAATCGTGGCGGCATCATCAGACCCGTCGGCGGCCAGGAGATGCTCGCAGTTGTCGAGGACGAGCAGGGTTTGTTTGGTGGTGAGGAATTGGCTGAGTTGGGTTTGGGGATCGGCGCGTTCGTCGAAGGTGAGGCCGAGGCTGTGGGCGATGGCGGCGACGAGGTGGGTAGGGTGGGTAACGGCCGTTAGCCCCACGAAGTACAGGCCATCGGCGAAGTGAGGGCCATCGGCCAGCCGTTTGGCGGCTTCGCTGCTGAGGCGGGTTTTGCCCATGCCGCCGGGGCCGATGAGGGTGAGCAGACGGCAGTCGGGCTGGCTGAGCTGGCTGGTGATTTGGTCGAGTTCGGTGTGGCGGCCGATGAAGGGGGTAAGTTGGGTGGGGAAGTGGTGCAGCAGGGGCCGGGCGGGGGCTGGGCCGATGGTCAGGCGGTTGTCGGTGATCTGTTGGCGCAGATCGGCCGTTTCGGGGGCGGGTTCTACGCCTAATTCCTCTTCTAAAATTTGGGCGCAGGTGTCGTATTGGGCCAGGGCTTCGGCCCGCTGCCCGTTGGCGGCGAAGGCCCGCATGAGTTGGCGGTGGGCTTCTTCGCGCCAGGGTTCGAGGGCGATTTGGCGGCTGGCGTAACGCTGGGCCTGGGGGTAACGGCCGTTGGCCTCGGCGGCACGGGTGAGGTGATCTAGCACGAGGAGGATGTTGTGGTGCAGGCTCTCGCGCTGGATGATGAGCCATTCGTCGAAGGTGGGGGCATCGGGCAGGGTGAAGCCGGTCAGCAGTTCGCCTTTGTAGAGGTCGGCGGCCTGGGTCAGCCGCTGCTGGCAGGGGGTGCAGGTGTGCAGGTGGCGGTGGGGGTGCTGTTCACAGTCGTGGAGGAGGGTTTGGAAGTGGTGGGTGTCGGCGGTGAAAACGGCCGTGTTCACGGCCACTGTCTGCCGTGTTATCGCCAGTAATTCGTCGCTAAAACCGGGCGACTGTTCATCAAACGTTTGTTTGAGGCGGTGCAGTGATTTGCGCAGGTTGCGCATCGCGTCGGCGTCGGGCATGTCGGGCCACAGCAGCGCGGCTAATGTCTCGCGGCGGTGGGGCCGGTCGGCTTCGATGACGAGGTAGGCCAGCAGGGCGCGTATTTTGTCGGAGCGGAAGCGGGTGAGGGGCTGGTTGCCCAGGGTGGCTTGAAATGTGCCGAAGAGGGTCACAGTGAGGTGAGACATGGGCGGATTATACCGCAGCGGTAAGAAACCGTGCCTATGGTGGGGTGGGGACGTTTTGGGGACGGGGCTGTGGCATTCTTTGGCTGGCAGAATGGCGGTTAGCGATAAATTTCAGGGAAAGGTGGGGGGGTGGAGCTGCGTCTTTGGAACGTAGCTATGAAAAACTGAAAGGGCCATTTGGTGATGGCAAAGGGTATGATAGATGAAGGCACTCATGTATTTGGGAAGAATGAAACCTGGTTTTGTTGTTTTGGCTTTTGGGGCTGTGGTGGTGTGGCTGGTTTGGGCTGGCGGGGCGGTGAAGGCGGGTGATTCGCTGATGAATTTGAAGCTGAGTGGGATGATGCCGGATACGGCTGATGTGATTCAGGCGAGGCTTAGCCCGGATGGGCAAACGGCCGTGTTTATGGCCGATGTGGTGACGGATAATGCGTTTGAGCTGTACAGTGTGCCGGTTGATGGCTCGGCGGAGCCGACGCTGTTGAGCAGTGGGCTGCTGCCTAGCGGCACGATGGTTGAGGCGTTTGCGATTGCGCCGGATGGCAGCCGGGTGGTATATGTGGCGGCTCAGGATACGACGGATGTGCTGGAGTTATATAGTGTGCCGATGGGGGGTGGCACGAGTGTGAAGCTGAATCCGACGATAACGGCCGTTAACGGTGGGGTGCTGTCTTGCTGTTTTAAGATCAGCCAGGACAGCAGCCGGGTGATTTTTTTGACGGATTGGGAGTTTGAGAATGATTTTGAGCTGTTTAGTGTGCCGATAGATGGGGGCACACCGGTGCGGCTGAACAGCGATCTGCCGCCCAATGGGGCGGTAGTTGATTTTGAATTGAGCCAGGATGGCAGCCGGGTGGTGTATCTGGCGTACCAGGATGCGTTTAATATTTTGGAACTGTTTGCTGTGCCGGTGGCTGGTGGGGCTAAATATCAGTTGAATGATACGCTGGTACCGGGTGGGAATGTGTATAACTTTGTCATCAGCCCCGACAGCAGCCAGGTGGTGTATGTGGCGGACCAGGAGATGCAAGGGGTGTGGGAGTTGTATGTGGTGCCGCTGGCAGACCCAACGGCCGATGCGGTTAAGCTGAATCCGCCGCTGGTGGCGAATGGGGATGTGGCGTATTACCAGTTGGAGATTAGCCCGGACAGCAGCATGGTGGCTTATTTGGCGGATCAGGATGTGGATGGGATGAATGAGTTGTATGCGGTGCCGTTGGCTGGGGGAACGGCCGTAAAGCTAAACGACCCACTGGCGGAAAGCATTGATCTCATCAACTGCTCCTTCTTCGACTGCTTCCACTTTAGCCCTGATAGCAGCCGGGTGGTGTATATGACGGAGCAAGATACGGCCGATATTCGGGAGCTATACAGTGCCCATATTGTAGGTACGAGCAGTGTTGTCACTAAATTAAATGAGACGATTACAACAGTTGGCAGACATATCAACTCTTTTGAAATTAGTCCAGATGGCAGCCGGGTCGTTTATTCGGGCAATGTGAACCCCGGTGTGAATGAGGAGATATTCAGTGTGCCGATTGAGGGTGGCCCGGTGGCAAAACTGAATGGCGCTTTAGTGGCGGGAGGTGCAGTGTTGAGCTATGCCCTCAGCCCAGACAGCAGCCGGGTGGTGTATGTGGCCATACAGCAGACAGCCAGTGTGTCGGAACTATACAGCGTGCCGTTAACAGATGGGCCAGTTACCAAATTGAATCCACCGCTGGTTGATGGCGGTGCGGTTTATCTGAACTTTGAAATTGCGCCGGACAGTAATCATGTGCTTTATCAGGCCGAACAGGAGACAGATAATGTGGCGGAACTGTTTGTTTCCTTTACTGAAGTTCCCGTGGAAACGCATGTGATTTATTTGCCTGTCGTTATTAGGTGATGGGGAATGGGGATTGGAGACTGGGCTAATCTCCATTACTAACCCTCTGGGAGGGTTTTTTCAAGAGATTTAGGGTCTTTAGGTTGATCCGCTATGTAGGGCAAAGGCGTGCCTTTGCCCTACATCATATGGTGGATACTCCACGAATTCCTAAAGAGCCGCGATTTATCCCTGAAATAACCCTCCCGGAGGAGCGGAAAAGATGTGAGGAGTGCAAAATGAGTAAGTTGGAAGTGGAGCAGGTTCATCAGCAGTATCAATCTTTTTTGGTGCGTATGTGGCGGGATGGCCCGGATATGCCCTGGCGGGCATCGGTGCAGAATGTGTTGACGGGTGAGCAGCGGCGGTTTGCGAATGTGGAGAGTTTGTTTTTGTTTTTGCAGGGGCAAACGGCCGTTGCCCCACCACTCCACCCTCCCGTACAGATAGAGGCTTAATGGGTATGCGTTTCTGCATTGCCACCCATATCAGCGGCCAATCCCCCCCGCATAAACAGCTTTACAGTAAACGCCTTACCGATTCCCGAATTATCAAGTCCATGGGCAGCCGGGGCAGCGCATATGGCTCATTTTTCACCAAGTGCAGCATCGCTTCGGCTGCGGCTTTACCCATGCGCCGCACAGGCTGGTGAACTGTGGTGAGGGGCGGGGTCATGTAGGCAGAACCGTGCTGATCGTCAAAACCGATAATAGACATATCATCTGGCACACGAATGCCCCGCCGGAAAAGAGCCAGCCGCACGCCAAACGCCATCTGATCGTTGCCGGTAAAGATGGCACTGAAACTGCGGCTGCGGTTAAAGAGCATCTCCATAGCGACAACGCCGGACTGTTCCGTAAAATTGCCCTCGACAATGAGAGCGGGGTCTACTTCTAAACCGGCATCTTGCAATGCTTGCAAATAGCCTTTTCGCCGATTGGCCCCATCTGGATGATCGAGGCGGCCAGTCATGTAGGCAATGCGCCGATGGCCCATGTCTACCAGATATTTGGTTGCTTTGTAAGCCCCTGTAAAGTTATCAATATACAGGCAGCGCTCGGCTAACCCATCCAGATGACGGCCCACGATAATTAAGGGGACATTTTGCGCTACTTGCTGCAAAAATAGTTCTGGTGCTTCACCGCCTAGCACAATCAGGCCATCCACTTGTCTGCCTAATAAGATCTGAATTGCTTCCTTTTCGCGCTCGGCTTGCCAGGAGCCATCGGCAATAATGGGAGAGTAGCCTGTTCCGCTTAGGGCATCAAGGACACCATGCAAAAGGGCGTCGTTATGAGGGCTGGTGATGTCTTGAGTCAAAATACCAATGGTCATTGTTTGCCCACCGGCCAAGCCCCGCGCAAACAAGTTAGGTTGGTAATCTAATTCGGCGATGGCATCGAGAACGGCCGTTCGCTTTTCCTCCACTACGGCATCACTATCATTTAATACCCGCGAAACCGTACTTTTGGAAACGCGCGCCTTTTCCGCAATGTCCGCAATTGTTACTTTCTTGTTTCGTCCCATAGTTATCATCACCTGAAACCGATTTCAGAAAAACAGCCATTTTCTTGACAATTTCGCCTATAATCAGTATTATTCCTGAAACCGCTCCCAAAAACAAGTTATTTGTAGGCTTTTCTCCAAATAACAATGTGATTGGGAAGTTGGCAGAGGAGAACAGCTTATTTATGTCAAATCTCTGTTTCCCAAACAGAGCCATCCCAAACCCTTATCCTAAGGTGAGGAGGTGTATATCCCCCAAAAAACAAACCCACAAACCTAGCTTAATATTTTGACTGAACCCCATAACATTCAAATTGTTTGAAAATAATTTAAGGAGAGAAGGAACATGAAAAAGTTTCGATTTTGGTTCATTTTAATGTTAATCCTTGGCCTGTTGCTGGTAGCCTGCAGCAGTGGCACCGAAGACAGCACCGAAGCAGAAGAAAGTGTGCAGGCTACAGAAGCCCCTGCTGAAGAAGAAGCAGCCCCCGCCGAAGAAGAAGAAGCCCCTGCTGAAGAAGAAGCGGCCCCCGCCGAAGAAGAAGCCCCCGCCGAAGAAGAAGCAGCTGACCCGAACTCGCTGCCCCGCAACGAAACCCTGTATTACAACGGTTTCCAGTGGGGTTCTGTTGTTGGTTACAACCCCTACTCCAGCAGCAATAACAATATGGCCATTTCTGCGGGAGACAATGCTCGCGTTATCATGTTTGAAACCCCATACGTATTCAACATGCTCGACGGTCAGGTTTATCCTCTGTTGGCCGATGGCGACTATGCCTGGAATGATGCCCGCACAGAAATCACCTTCATGCTCAAAGACACCGCTCATTGGAGCGATGGCACTCCTGTAACCGCTGAGGATGTTGCCTATACCTGGGCTACCCACGTCAAATACAATACGGGTACGGGTGCTGGCAATGTAGACTATATTGAAGACATTGTGGCCGTTGACGATCACACCGTTATGGTGAAAGCTAAATTGGATGCTGATGGCAACGCCGTCAACCCGCTGATCGTTGAAGCTTATCTGAGTGCCAACTATGTTATGCAAAAAGCATGGACTGAGGCCCTGGAAGAACGGACAGGTGGCGATGCCACCGCACTGATGGCAGATACAGCCGAAGATGTGGTTTTCTCTGGTCCTTATGGCCCCTACTTTGCTGATGACTCCAAGGTGATCTTCATTCGTAACGACAACTATTGGGGCCAAGATGCTAGCATGTGGGGTAAGTTGCCCGCTCCCAAATATATTGCTCATACCATCTTCAAGGATAATGCTGCCGGTACAACCGCCTTGCAAGCCGGTGAGGTGGATGTTAGCCAACAATTCAACTCCAATGTTCAGGACCTGTGGGTGAAAGATGGTTTGCCCATTTCCACCTATCTGCCTGATGCACCCTACGGCATTGGTGCCAGCCTGCCTACCGCCTTCTTCAACCCAGATTCACCTGGTTTAGATCAAGTTGCGGTACGTAAGGCGATTGCTATTGCTGTGGATTACCCCACCATCATTGCGAACGCGATGACCAACCAGTCTGCTACCTTCGAGCAAGTTCCGCGCTCGCTCATGAACCCAACACCTGGCGAACAAGCACTCTTCGATCATGACGCTGTTGCCGATTTGCAGTGGGTTGGCAATGACATCGAGGGTGCCAAAGCTTTGCTTGATGAAGCTGGCATCGTAGACACCGATGGCGATGGTTGGCGCGAGTACAATGGCGAGAAACTCAGCTATGTAGCTACCTGCCCCAACGGTTGGTCTGACTGGCAAGCTGCTATCGAAGTGGTTGCGGCTGCTGGTGCTGAGATTGGCATTGAAATTACAACCAATTACCCCGAATGGTCTGTTTACCAAACAGTTGTAACCGTATCTGACAAACCACTGCCCGAAGGCTATGACATCTTCATGATGTGGAGCGATGGTGCTGGCCCGACGCAGCCGTGGAGCCGTATCCGCCACTTACTCAGCTCTGAGTTTATTGGCATGGCTAGCAACTGGAGCGGTAACTGGGGCAAGTACTCCAATCCAGAGGTTGATGAGCTGATTTCAGCTATCCCTGGTGAAACAGATCCCGCCGCCTTGAAGGAAATGTACACGCGATTGGTTGAGGTTTATTTGACTGATGTACCCTCCTTCACGCTCATGTACCGTCCTCAGAACTTCCACACTGTGAACGAATCTGTTTGGACGAATTTCCCCTACGAAGGTGATGGCACGAACCCACCAGTTCCGCCGTTGAACCTGACTGATGGGTGGAGTATTGCAGGTCTCTATAATCTGGAGCTTGTTAATCCGTAAATCGTAAATGAGTCATAATAGCTATGCTTTGTTTCTAAGGCATAGCTATTTAAAAAGGTGACGGTCATTTTGTGGCTATTGTGGACGATTTGTGGAATCATAAGTCCATGGTAGTCCGAGCAAATGACCGTCACTTTTTTTATAGCAACTTTTTATGAGGAGGAGGTGCTGTTTTGAAAGGGTATCGAAATTATTTTCTTAATAAGCTGCTTTGGTTCGTAATTACCTTAGTAGCCGCTTTTATCCTGAATTTTGTTCTGCCGCGCCTGATGCCTGGTGATCCTGTGGCGGCTATTGTGGCTAGATTGGCTCAGGGGATTAGTAATTCAACGGGGGTTCAAGCTATTTATGAACAATATACCGAGCTGTTTGGCACAAATAAGCCGATGATCGAACAATTTTTTCTCTATGTGAGGAATGTGTTTCGGGGTGATTTTGGGTTTTCGTTCAGTCAATATCCACGCACGGTGGCTGACGTTCTGAAATCTTCTATTTGGTGGACCATTGGTTTGCAGTTTCCAGCGATCATTGTGGGCTGGATTATTGGGAACACGCTTGGTGCTCTGGCTGCTTACCGTCGGGGAACTTTTGACAGAATTCTTATGCCGGTCAGTATTTTTGTTAGTAATTTGCCAGCTTTTGGTATGGCCGTCATTATGCTCGTTGTTTTTGCGGTCACTTTTAAGTGGTTCCCCACCTCTGGCGGTTATGGTTTTGACTTGATTCCTAACTTTAGTTGGAAGTTTATTTGGTCGGTGATTGTTCATTACCAACTGCCGTTTTGGTCTATTGTTTTGATTACGATTGGGGGACAGGCGATTGGTATGCGGGCTATGTCCATTTATGAACTGAATGCGGATTATGTGAAATACAGCCGTTTTTTGGGCATTAAGGATAGCAAGATTGTGCGGTATGTATTTCGTAATGCGATGCTGCCGCAGATTACGGGTCTGGCTTTGTCTATTGGCACGATGGTTGGTGGGGCATTGGTGGCGGAGATTATTTTTAGTTATCCGGGATTGGGTTCGACGATTTTAACGGCCGTTCTCGGACAAGATTACCCGCTCATCTCAGCTACCACTTTGATTATCACCGTCATGGTGTTGAGTGCTAACTTTCTGCTAGAGATCCTTTACGGCATCCTTGATCCGCGCATCAAGGCCGCGCAGGCAGATTAAGGGAGGAGGCGACCATGAAATTTACACTTCAACAAATTTTTCGCTCAGGTAAATTTGTGACGGGCTTTGTCATCTTTATGTCCATTGTATTGGGTGTCCTCATTTACCCGATCATTATCCCCGACCCGCCCTTAAAGATTATTGCCCAAGGCACATTTTTTGAGCCTGGTATCTACGTGAATGTTTATGACAGCATCAACACAACCTATTACACACTCAACTTGGACGAAGCAGCAGAGCGGCGCATTGCCAGCCGTTTAGGGGATGCAGACCGAGAAGCAATTAAGACATGGCTGGTGGGCAATGGCATGGCTGAAGGCGAAATTGACATTGCCAATACGGAACTGCTCTTGGATCAGTGGTTTAACAATTTTGACCCGGCCACGCGGCTGCCAGGCATGACCAATGCGGATCGCAATTACTATATTCGCCTGAACAACAATATTCAGGGGCTGTTAGCCACTGAAGGGGCCACTATTGCGGAGATGAATGAGGAAACGGCCGTTCTCGAAGAAAAATCAACCGTGCCCCAAACTGCTTATGTCAACGTGTCCCAAGTTCCCAACGTGCGCATATTACCCCTGGGAACCGACAACTTTGGTCGAGACGTACTAACAGAACTCGTTCGCGCCACCGGTGTCTCCCTCCAAATCGGCCTCGTGGCCGGCACCATTGCCACCCTGATTGGTCTGATATTGGGGTTGGTATCTGGCTACATTGGCGGCTTTGTAGATGATGCCATCATGTTCATCACCAACCTATTTACCGTTATCCCCAGCTTTGTGCTGTTGATCCTGATTTCATTCAGCATCAGCCAGGAACAACGGGGGGCAACAACCATCGCCGTCGTGATCGGCTTCACCTCCTGGGTATGGACGGCCAGAGCCGTGCGTTCACAGGTCATTTCCTTGCGTAATCGCGATCACGTCAATTTGTCCAAACTCTCCGGTCATTCAATCGCCCACATCATCGCCAGAGATATTCTCCCTTACATCGCCTCTTACGTGATTATGGCCCTGATTTTGCAAATTTCTTCCGGCATCTTGGCTGAAGCCGGGTTATCCATCTTAGGCTTGGGTCCCAAGACAACCTTAGTCCCTACATTGGGCCTCATGATGAACTGGGCCATGATCTATCAGGCACATATCCTAGGCAAGTGGTGGGCCTACTTCCCCGTCATTCTCACCATTGCGCTCATTGCCTTTTCAATGAACCTAATGAATACGGGTCTCGACCAGGTGTTCAATCCAGCCTTGAGGGAGTAGATGCTTACCATGGAAAAAGTTATGTTAGATGTACGGGAACTGACCACAAAATACATCACTCGGTTTAATGAGGATGTTTACGCAGTGGATCATGTTTCCCTAAAAATTGAAGAAGGGAAATCGTTGGGTATTGCGGGAGAATCTGGCTGCGGCAAGTCTACCCTAGCCCTCAGCCTAATGGGCTATTACTTCCCACCTTTACACTACACCAGCGGCGACATCATCATAGACGGCAAAAACATTTCCGGCATGAATCCAGATGATGTGCGGAAATCAATCCTGGGGCAAGAAGTTGCCTACATCCCTCAGGCAGCCTTGAATGCCCTCAATCCCACCCAAAAGATCATCAACTTTATTGAGGATGTCGTGCAAGCGCATGATCCCACCGCTACGAAGAAAGAAATATATGAGATGGCTAAAGGACTTTTCGAGTCTTTAGGGCTGCCTGCCGAAGTCCTGCACAAATACGCTGTCGAACTATCTGGTGGTATGAAACAGCGCACCGTCATTGCCATCTCGGTTATCCTCAGGCCACAAGTTCTCATCGCCGATGAGCCATCCTCCGCGCTTGACGTGACCTCCCAAAAGATGGTAATCAAGATGCTGCGCAACTTGATGGACAATGGCTACATCAAAGCGATGATTTTCATCACCCATGAACTGCCGTTGTTGTACAACGTCACCGACGACATTATGGTGATGTATGCAGGGCAAATTGTGGAGAAGGCTAGTGCCCACGAGGCTGTCTTTGATCCGCTTCACCCCTATTCCAAGGGTCTCATGGGGTCCATCATTGTGCCGGAGGAAGGGCTGCGAGATGTGAAGTTGGCTGCTATTCCTGGCACCCCCCCAAATCTGAAAAACCCGCCCAAGGGTTGCCGTTTTGCCGCCCGTTGTAAATATGTCCGACCTGAATGTCAGGTGCAGTCTATTGCGCTGCGTGAAATTGAAAACGGCCGTTTCTACCGCTGCATCATACCCGAAGCAGAACTAAGAGAACTATACGCAAAGGAGTCCCCCTAAAATGGCTGATACACGTAAATCATGTCTGAGTGGCAAAGGCGTCACCAAAGTGTTTGGCTTCGGCCGTACCAAAACCGTCGCCGTCAACAATGTAGATTTCGACTTCAAAGAAGGTGAAGTCATCTCCATCGTGGGTGAATCCGGCAGTGGCAAAACAACTCTGGCAAAAATGTTGCTGGGCTTAATCAGCCACACAGAGGGCGAGATTTTCTTCCAGGGAGAAAAACGCGACATCAGCTCCCATCGCAAGAAAAAAGCCTACTGGCAGCAGATTCAGGCCATCTTCCAAGACCCCTTCGCCTCCTACAACATCTTCAACAAAATTGACTCCGTGCTTTTAGATTGCATCAAAATGCGCGGTGGGGGTCGGCTTCCCTATGAGCAAAAAAGAGAGATGATGACCGAAGCGTGCAGCTTCGTCAATCTAAAATTCGAGGAACTGACCAACAAATATCCCTTTGAACTGTCCGGCGGGCAGCAGCAGCGGCTCATGATCGCCCGCATCTTTCTGCTCAAGCCCAAAGTGCTCATCGCCGACGAGCCAACATCCATGATTGATGCCTGTTCACGAGCAACCATCCTGGACATGTTGATGACCCTGCGCAATGAAGTAGGTATGACACCCATCTTCATCACCCACGATATTGGGTTGGCCTATTACGTTTCCGACACCGTTTACATTATGGAGAAAGGTGTATTTGTAGAAAGCGGCTCGGCCGATGCTGTCATCCTCAACCCACAAGAGCCTTACACCAGACGGCTTATTAACGATGTTCCCAAAATCTACGAAGAATGGGATCTCTCAACCGTGTAGTTGATTGGAGAGAAGAGATTGGAGATTAAATGAATCTCCAATTTCACTCTCTTACAAACAGAGCCATCCTCCAACGCAGCACCCCCATCCGTCTACATGCGTACACATAATCAAACAAACCACCTGTTAGGGTATCCCTCGGATGCCCGTTTATTGATTATCAACGCCGATGATTTGGGCATGTGCCACGCCGTTAACGCCGCTGTTTTCCAGGCTTTTGCCGAGGGGTTCCTCTGTTCGGCCACTTTGATGCTGCCCTGTGCCTGGTCGCTGCACGCATTGCACTTCCTCAGGGATCATCCCGAATTCCCTTTTGGGGTTCACCTTACGGCCGTTTCTGATTGGGCCGATTACCGCTGGGGGCCAGTCGCCCCCCAGGAAAACGTACCTTCCCTGATTAATCAGGCAGGTCATTTTTACAACTTTGAACAGATGCCAGCGTTTTTGGCACAGGTCAGTTTAGATGAATTGGAGATGGAATTCAGGGCACAGATCGAAGCTGTGTTGGCGGCGGGGTTGCAGCCGACTCATCTAGATTGGCATTCGCTGCGGATTAGTCAGCGGCCAGATATTTCCGACGTGATGCTGGGGCTGGCAAGGGAGTATGGGCTGGCGCTGCGTGTATACGGCCGTTCTCAAATCACAAAAGTACAACACCTGGGCCTCCCCTGTAACGATCATGGCTTTCTAGACAGCTACCTGCTTGATCCCGCAACCAAGTTTGCCCATTACAGACAACTTTTACGTGAACTGCCCCCTGGTCTGAGCGAATGGGCCATTCATCCCGGCCTGGATAATGCTGAGTTACAGGCCATAGACCCTGGCGGCAGTCACATCCGCCAGATAGATTTTGAGTTTTTAATATCCCAGCAAGCGCAAGATGTTATTGAAGAAGAAGGCATTATTCTTCTAGATTATCGTGCCTTGCAAACAGTTTGGAGAAACATAAAAGAGTAAAACTGGACGTGGCCCAGTAGGACACCGGCCACAGTATGAGAGCTTGCACTCCATTTAATAAGAGGAAAATAATGAGTATTCAATCTATTATCAAACAAATGACGCTTGAAGAGAAGGCAGCACTTTGCACAGGGGCCAGCTCGTGGACAACAACCCCCATCGAGCGGCTGGGTGTACCAGAATTTATCTGTTCCGATGGCCCGCATGGTGTGCGCCGCCAACGTAATGTGCATGAAATGGACATGGAAAGTTTGCCAGCCACCTGCTTCCCCACGGCATCTTGCCTGGCCTCCACCTGGGATGTGGCTTTGATTCACAAAATGGGTGAGGCACTGGCTGAGGAATGTATTGCTTTGAACGTAGACATGGTGCTTGGCCCTGGGGCCAACATGAAACGTTCCCCACTGGGGGGGCGCAATTTTGAGTATTTTGCCGAAGACCCCTATCTGGCAGGCGAGATGGCTGCCAATTACATCAACGGCGTACAAAGTAGAGGAGTAGGCACATCGCTGAAGCATTATGCGGCTAACAACCAGGAGTTTCAGCGTTTCAGCATCAGTGCCGAGGTAGATGAGCGTACCTTGCGAGAAATTTACCTGCCTGCCTTTGAGAAAGCGGTGAAAGAGGCGCAGCCCTGGTCGGTGATGTGCGCTTATAACAAAGTGAATGGCACCTTTGCCTCTGAACACCATTATCTGCTGACGGAGATTCTGAAAGAGGAGTGGGGTTTTGAAGGGCTGGTTGTCTCGGACTGGGGGGCGGTGCGTGACCGGGTGGCGGCGTTGCAGGGCGGGCTGGACTGGGAGATGCCTGGACCACAGGAACGCCGGGTGCAGGCGGTGGTTGAGGCGGTGCGTGCTGGCGAATTGGATGAGGCGATTTTGGATGAATCGGTGCGCCGCATTCTGCGGATTGTGTTTAAGGCAGCGGAAACAGTGAAAGGTGGCGAATTTGATGTAGATGCTCATCATGAACTGGCGCGGCACATTGCGGCCGAAGGTATGGTGCTGCTTAAGAATGATGGCCTGCTGCCGCTTAAAGGTCATGAGCATATTGCGGTGATCGGCCGTTCCGCCCAGCAGGCGCATTTCCAGGGTGGTGGCAGTTCACACATCAACCCCACAAAGGTGGCGGTGCCCTTTAAGGAGCTGCAAGCCCAGGCTGGCGACGCGGAGGTAAGTTATGCAGAGGGATACCCTACGGATAACTCTTTCCGTCAGGATTTGATTGATGAGGCGGCAGCCATCGCCCAAACGGCCGATGTCGCCATTCTCTATATTGCCCTGCCCACATTTAAGGAATCGGAGGGGTATGACCGGACGGATTTAGATTTGACGGAGCATCAGATGGCCTTGATAACGGCCGTTGCCCAAGTTCAGCCCCGCTCCGTCGTCGTCCTCAACAACGGCGCACCTGTGGCGATGAGCAGTTGGATTGACAAGGTAGCCGCTGTGCTGGAAGGCTGGATGATGGGCCAGGCCGGTGGCGGCGCTATCGCCGACATCCTCTTCGGCACAATCAATCCCAGCGGCAAATTGGCCGAAACCTACCCCCTGAAACTAGCAGACACCCCCTCCCACCTCAACTGGCCGGGCGGGGCAGGCCAGGTGCAGTATGGCGAAGGGCTGTTCATCGGCTATCGCTACTATGATGCCAAAGAAATGCCCGTTCTGTTTCCCTTTGGTTACGGACTAAGCTACACCACCTTTGCCTACAGCAATCCCCAAGTCTCGGCCCGCACCTTCAAAGATGTGGATGGTGTGACGGTAACGGTGGATGTGACCAATACCGGCGATAAAGCTGGTAAAGAAGTGGTGCAGGTTTATGTCCATGACCAAAAATCCGGGCTGATACGCCCCTACAAAGAGTTGAAAGGCTTTGCCAAAGTAGAACTCCAGCCAGGTGAGACCAAATCCGTCTCCATAACCCTCGATTTTCGCGCCTTTGCCTACTACCACCCTGAATATAAGCAGTGGATTACGGAAGATGGCGATTTTGACCTGCTCATCGCGGCTTCGGCGACAGATATTCGCCACACCTTGACGGTGACGCTGGAGTCAACGTTGGCACTACCCTGTATCCTGGATAAGGAATCTACCGTGCGCGAATGGCTGGCCGATCCACGCGGCCAGGCCATCTTTGGGCCGTACTATGAACAGATGAGGGCTGCGGTTCACCAAATGTTCGGCGGTGATAATGAGCGATACGGCAACGACAGTGCCATTGGCATGGACATTATGGAGATGTTTAGCGAAATGCCGCTGGTGAGTGTACTGATGTTCCAAAAACAGGCTTTTGGCAAGCACCCAGAAGATATGGTGGCTGGATTTTTACAACAAGCGCACGAAGGTGCGTAATGGCGTAGGGTCATGGCGGGCCATGACCCTACTAGAGATAACATATGGCGACTTACCCTTATCAAGACCCATCTTGCCCTATTGACGAACGTATTTGCGATTTGATCGGCCGTATGACTTTGGCCGAAAAAATTGGGCAGATGACCCAAATTGAAAAAAACAGCCTCACACCTGAGGATGTGACCAAATATGCCCTCGGTTCTGTTCTAAGTGGTGGCGGCGGCTACCCCAAGGCAGGCAACAGCCCTGAGGACTGGGCTGAAATGGTGGGGGCGTTCCAGAAAGCCGCGGGCCAAACCCGGCTGGGCATTCCCATTATTTATGGCGTGGATGCGGTGCATGGGCATAACAATATGCACAGGGCCGTTATTTTCCCGCACAATATCGGGTTGGGGGCGACGAGAGATGCGGGGTTGGTGGAGCGGATCGGCCGTTTTACCGCCGCTGAAATCTTAGCCACCAACATCCACTGGAACTTTGCCCCTGCTGTTAGCGTGCCGCAAGATATTCGTTGGGGCCGCACTTACGAAGGGTTCAGTGAAAACACCGATCTGGTCTCTGAGCTAGGGGCGGCTTATGTGCGTGGTTTGCAGGCGGGCGGCGTGTCCGCTTCTGTCAAGCATTTTGTGGGTGATGGCGGCACCAGTTGGAACAGCACCCACCCCATTCCCTGGATTCCGGGCATGTGGCAGGCTGAAGATGACCGCTGGAGCATGGACCAGGGCGTGACGGAGGTGGATGAGGCGACTTTACGTGAGGTGCATTTACGGCCGTATGCTGCGGCCATCGCTGCCGGGGCCAAAAACATCATGGTCTCCTACAGTTCATGGGGCGGCCTGAAGATGCACGGCCACAAATATCTGCTGACGGATGTGCTGAAAGGCGAAATGGGCTTTGCAGGCTTTCTCATCTCGGACTATATGGCCATTAACCAGCTAGACCCGGATTATTACACCTGTGTCGTTCAGGCTATTAACGCTGGTATGGACATGATCATGGTTCCCTTTGATGCGGCTAAGTTTATAGACACATTGACCGAAGCCGTAGAAAAAGGTGATGTACCTCTGAGCCGGATTGATGATGCGGTACGCCGGATTTTGTTGGTGAAGTTTGAGTTTGGGCTGTGGCCTCAGGCAGCGTGGGGTGAACGGCCGTTCGCCAAACCCACCCTCCTCGCCCAAATTGGTTGCGAAACCCACCGCGCCGCGGCCCGCGAAGCCGTGCAAAAATCACTCGTTCTCCTCAAAAATGAGGGTGTGCTGCCGCTGCCCAAAGCAACAGCCGATCTGCTCATGGCTGGTGCAGCCGCCAATGACATCGGTATGCAATGCGGCGGCTGGACGATTGAATGGCAGGGCAAAACAGGGGCCATTACACCAGGCAGCACCGTGCTGCAAGGGGTGCAAGAGGTGCTGCAAGGGGATGTGGGCTACAGTCCCACTGGCGATTTTGCCGCCGGGGCCAAAGCCAGCGTGGGCATCGTCGTCATCGCCGAGCCGCCCTACGCTGAAGGTGAAGGGGACAAGAATGATTTGAGCCTAACGGCCGATCAAGTCGCCCTCATCCACAAAGTGCGCCCTCACTGTGACAAACTTCTGCTCATCATCTACTCTGGGCGGCCGCTCATTATCACGGAACAGGTTGATTTATGCGATGCTGTGGTCGCTGCCTGGCTGCCCGGCAGCGAAGGCGCGGCCATCAGCGAGGTGCTGTTTGGCGATGTGCCTTTTACGGGCAAGTTGGCCTACACCTGGCCGCGCAGCATGGCCCAAGTGCCGCTGTCGGCCCTGGCCGCCAGTGGCGAACCGCCGCTTTTTCCTTTTGGGTATGGGTTGTCAACAGAACGGAGACTAGAGACAAGAGACTAGAGATTAGCCAGTCTCCAGTCTCCAGTCTCCAATCTCAATTATTGGGAGAATTTATCATGGAAACTTTGAGCTTAAACGGCCGTTGGCACTTCAAACAAAGCACGGCCGACACATGGCAGCCAGCCAGCGTGCCCGGCTGCGTCCATACCGATTTACTGGCAATCGAAGCCATCCCCGACCCCTTTTACAGCGATAACGAGTCGCTGGTGCGCTGGATTGAGCGGGCCGATTGGGAGTATCAACGTACCTTCAGCGTCACCGCCGACTTCTTGCAGCACACCCAGGTTTTGCTGCATTGTGCAGGGCTGGACACTCTGGCCACCATCTGGCTGAATGGCACAGAAATCGGGCGCACCGACAATGCCTTCCGCACCTGGGAATTTGAGGTGAAGGCGCTGCTGAATGAAGGTGAAAATGAGCTGCGGGTGCGCTTTGATTCGGCCCTGCTCTATGGGCAGGCACGGCTGGCAGAGAGGTATATTCACAGTTGGAGCACGGACACACACAAGCTGCCTGGCGGCAATTATGTGCGTAAGTCGCAGTGCAATTTTGGCTGGGATTGGGGGCCAAAGTTGGTGACGTGCGGCATTTGGCGGGATATTTCGCTGGTGGCGTTGGATACGGCGCGGCTGGCTGATGTGCATGTGCAGCAGACACATTTGCTCACCGGGGCAGTGCAGGTTACTTGCCAGGTAACGGCCGAACGGCTGGCGGAAAGCCCTCTACAAGCCCGATGCCAAATGCACTACCAGGGACAAGAAGTGGGGACACAGGTGGTGAATCTGGCTGGAACGGCAGCCACAGCTACATTCACCATAGACCATCCCCAACTATGGTGGCCGAATGGTTTGGGCGAGCAGCCTTTGTACACGGTGACTGTCACTTTGCTGGATGCGGCCAGCCAACCGCTGGATGAGTGGCAGCGGCGCATTGGCCTGCGCACCTTGCGCCTGGTGCGCCAGCCAGACGAGTGGGGTGAGAGTTTCCATTTTGAATGCAATGGCGTGCCGTTTTTTGCCAAAGGTGCGAATTGGATTCCGGCGGATGTGTTTGTGACGCGGCTGACGTATGATGATTACGGCCGTTTGCTGCAAGCCGCCGCCGATGTCCACATGAACATGCTGCGGGTTTGGGGTGGTGGCATTTACGAGCAGAGCGATTTTTACGATTGGTGTGATGAATTGGGTATTTGTGTATGGCAAGATTTTATGTATGGCTGTGCGACGTATCCCACTTTTGATGATGACTTTATGGCGAACGTAGAAATCGAATCGCGGGAAAATATTCGCCGGCTGCGCCATCATGCCAGTTTGGCCTTGTGGTGTGGCAATAACGAATTGGAGCAGGGGCTGGTGGGCGAGGAGTGGACGAATACAACCATGAGTTGGGCCGATTACAGCAAGTTGTATGATGTGCTGTTGGCCGATTTGTGTGCTGAATTGGACCCGGAGACCAGCTATTGGCCGGGCAGCCCGCACACACCGCATGAAGATCGCTACTACTTTAATGATCCGCGCTGGGGTGATGCCCATATTTGGGATGTGTGGCACGCGCTGAAACCGTTTGAGTTTTATTACACCTGTTTCCACCGCTTCAACAGCGAATTTGGCTTCCAATCCTTCCCTGAGCCGCAAATGGTGCGCAGTTTTGCCGAGCCGGAGGATGAGAATGTGACTAGTTTTGTGATGGAGCATCACCAGCGCCACCCCAGTGGCAACAGCATTATTATGCACTATATGCTGGCCTGGTTCCGCCTGCCCTCGTCGTTTGATATGACGTTGTGGCTGAGCCAGATTTTGCAGGGGATGGCGATTAAACATGCGGTGGAGCATTGGCGGCGCACGATGCCACGCGGCATGGGTACGCTTTATTGGCAGTTGAATGACTGCTGGCCGGTGGCGAGTTGGTCGTCGCTGGATTATGACGGCCGTTGGAAGGCCCTGCACTATATGGCTAAACAGTTCTTTGCCCCCACCCTCGTCTCAGCTGTACCCCATCCTGAAGATGGCTCGGTGGCCATCCACGTCACCAGCGATTTGCTGACGGAGCAGGCTGGTGTGGTGCAGTGGATGGTGACAACGGCCGTTGGTGAGGAGGTAGCCAGGGGTGAGGTAACGGCGAGCGCCGACGGTAGTGCCGTTATCGGCCCCAACCAAAACAGGCCCATTACCACGCTCGATTTGCAGCCGCTGGTGGCTGAACATGGCACACGCAACCTGCTGGTCTGGCTCAAACTGCTGGTGGATGGGGCTGTCGTCTCGGAGAATCTGGCGATTTTTGCCCGGCCCAAGCATTTGCTGCTGCCTCAACCGGAGCTTGCCTGGGAAGTGGCAGAGGGGACGAACGGCCGTTACGAAATCACCATCTCATCAGACAAACCAGCTTTGTGGGTGTGGGTAGAGGTGCAGGGGCCGGCACAGTTGTCAGAAAACTTCTTCCATTTGGGGGCAAACGGCCGCAAAACAGTGACGTTGACCGTGGAGGGCGATGCGGATGTAACGGCCGTGCAGAACAGCCTCAACGTTTTTTCGCTTTACGACACCTATCAGTAGGGAAATGTAGGGAAAAGGCGTACCTTTTCCCTACGAACGGCCGTTTTTCCAATCCAAGCCAATCAACCCCACACCCATCAAGCCCATAATTGAGCTAATAATGATGCCCAAACGGGAATTGTTGGGACTGCAATAGCCGCAAAGCTCCAAATAGTCGGTGGCGGCAATGTATTTTGCCAGCCGTACTTCGTTGGTTAGTTCTTGCTGTTTGTCGCTATCGAGAAGGGTGAGGTAGCCTTGGGGAGTGGTGGCGTTGAGGTCGGCGCAAGTTTGCTCGCCGGAGAGGCGCACGAAGGCGACGACGGAGCCGTCGTCACTGGTGAGAAACACTTCGGTGTCGGTGCTGGCGGAGCGGTTGTTGGCGCGGGGGGTGCGGACGTAGGTGATGCTGTCGCAGTCCCATTGGCCGCCCTGTAGCTGCACGTACATGCGTTCGTCGCTGGCTTGCTGAACGGCCGTTGGCAATCCCATCACCTGCGGATCGTCCGGCACACTGCTCACATCTTGCAGCAAGAAATAGAGGATGTAACTACAAAATAGAATCAGCCCCACACCAAACCAGGTGAGGCGGGAGGGGAAGTTAGTGGTGTTGCCTGTGAATTCAGTCAAAATAAATTAATCTCCTTCAACGGCCGTTGCCACAGCTTTGTAAACGTCCATAAATAACTTCACAGTTCAGCGAGAGATTGGAGAGTGGAGATTAGATATTGGAGACTAGTTAATCTCCAATCTCCAAAACCGCTAAGTTAAAAACGAACACTTACGTCCAGTCACACAGTTACGGCCGCAAGTTGAGCGCGGCCATCATTGCGCCATCTCCACCGCCAAAGCGACGGCCTCGCCACCGCCCAAACAGAGGGCGGCAATGCCCCGCTTGAGGCTGCGATTTTGGAGGGCATAGAGCAGTGTCACCAGCAGTTTGGTGCCTGTGGCTCCCAACGGATGGCCCAAAGCAATGGCGCCACCGTTCACATTCACCTTGTCCCAGTCCCAGTTGTACCCTTTTTGGCTGAGTTCGGCGCCGTTGGCTAAAACTTGGGCGGCGAAGGCTTCGTTGAGTTCGATGAGGTCAACGTCATCCAACGACCAATCGAGACGAGCCAGCAGCCGGGGAATGGCCCGGGCAGGCGCGGCAAAAATCCATTGGGGATCAACGGCCGTATGCGTATATCCCACAATTCGCGCCATTGGCCGCACCCCTTGCCGTTCCGCTTCGGCGCGGCTGGTCACAACAACGGCCGATCCGCCATCATTCAAGCCTGGGGCATTGCCCGCCGTCACCTTGCCATCCTGCTCGAACGCCGGTGGCAGCTTTGCCAACTGTGCCAAACTGGTGCCGATTTCATAATCACCGTTGCTGAATTCGGCTCGAATAGACTCATCGCGGTTGAAGATTGTCGTGCCTTTGCGTGATTTCAGTTCAATGGGGGCAATTTCCGCCTCAAAATCACCTCTGGCGGTGGCGGCGGCGGCGCGTTCGTGGCTGCGCAGGGCAAATTCATCCATCTCCTGGCGCGAAATCTCGAACTGTTTGCCGATGAATTCAGCGGCATTGCCCATGCCCCAATCCTGGAAGGCGCACCAGAGGCCATCATGCAGGAGGGCATCTTTGAGTTCGCCATGCCCATAGCGCAGTCCCTGCCGCGCTTTGGGCAAAAAGTAGGGGGTGTTGGTCATGCTCTCCATGCCACCGGCGACGAACACATCGCCTTCGCCCGCGGCGATGCCATTGGCGGCCATCATGACGGCTTTGAGGCTGGAGCCGCAGACTTTGTTGATGGTGGTGGCCCCCACTGTGTCGGGCAAGCCGCCTTTGATAGCCGCCTGGCGGGCGGGAGCCTGCCCCACGCCCGCAGAGACGACGTTGCCCATGATGACTTCGTAGATGGTTTCGGGGTTGATGCCGGAGCGGGAAACGGCCGTTTGCACCGCCACCGCTCCCAACTCGGGGGCACTCAATGCGCTCAAGGCCCCATTAAATTTGCCGACCGCTGTCCGGGCTGCACCGACGATTACGATGTCAGACGGCCGTTTATCTTGTGTGTTCATAGTAAGCTCCTCAGTGGTAAAGTGGAATTTGGCTCTATTGTACGGAGTTTAGTTACAAATGAACAACAGGCTTGGGTAAAGGGGACTATACTAAACACGGGCATAAAGTTATCTTCTACTAAAAGAGATTGGAGGCTTGAGACTAGAGATTGACCAGTCTCCAATCTCTAGCCACCAAGAAAATGTTACTCTATGACCTTAACGAGAATAGATTTACCGTTTTGGGCATGGTTCAGGAACCTGGACAATCAGCTTAACAGTTTGTAGGGCGATTTTGTAAATCACCCAGAGAACGATTTGCAAAATCGTTCTACAATTTGTAAAGAAAACTTGAAACATGCCCCATTTTTTGCCGCCGCGTTTGCCTTTGGCGGAGGTGATAGAGGGAGAGGAGCAGCAGAACGGCCGCTGCGCCCAGCAGACTGTTGGCCCAGGGGCGGTGGGTGGTGGTGATGCTGTGCAGGGAAACGGCCGTTGGTGCCTGCGAATCGCCCACCGCCCAATCCGAAAAGGCACTGACACCCGACTGCGTGACCGACGTACCGGCCACAAAAGTCGTCGTCACCCCGTCGCCACACTGCCACACCGCCGACCCTACCTCCCCCGTCCAGCGGCAGAGGCGGCTGTCGGCATCGGCAGCACCATAAGGCAGCGTCACATCCACATCCAAGCCATTCGTCACATTGCCCGTAATATGCCACCAGTTACCCGTATGCAAGCCAAAACCTGTCATGCCCGTGTACCACTCCAACAGATGGTAAGCCGGTGGCCCCATCTCCTCCACCGACAGGCAGCGCAAACCATTAGCCGCATGCACATCAATGGTAACGGTATGGCCGCTGCCAAAGGCAAACGTCTGCAAACCAGCTAATTCGGGGCCAAAGACACAGTTCCCGCCCGCAGTCAGCACTTCATGGGCTTCCACCGCGCCAATATCACACTCATTGGCCGTGCCGGAGCCATTCAAATCAAAATTCCGCGCCGCGCCCCGCTGGTCAATGCCGCCGATGGGATCGGCCGTGCAGTCGGCGTTGGGGGCTTTGTCTTTGGCAATGCTGTTGTTGGTAAGGGCGTGTGTCCAGGTGGGGCCGCCATTATCGGCCAGCGTGGTGTTTAGCACCAGCGCAGCAGGCAGACCGGGAATCATATCTGTGCCTGACGGCGTAAAGCCCACAGAGTTCGCCGAGCCACTGCTGCCAATGACGTTGTAGTTGTTGCCTGTAACCGTACCATTGGTGCTGTCTATTTCAGCGGCCGTTGGGGCTGTGTTACCAGAGAGTATCGTCCGGTTCAGATCGATGGTATACCCTGTGGCATTACTCACACCGCCACCGGAACTAACGGCATTGTTGAAGGCAATAGTGCTGTTGTTAATGGTTACAGTTTTATTAGTCACGGTGATAAATGGATTAAAACCAATACCTGCTCCCATGTCGGCAGAGTTATTGCTGATGGTGCTGTTGTTTAAGGTTAAATTCCCCATCCCATTACCAAAAATACCACCACCAACATAGCCAGCTACATTTCCACTAATTGTGCTGTGGGTTAAGGAAATGCTCGTATCGTTTTGGATGGTAATGCCTCCTCCTAAATCGGCCGTGTTGTTAGCAATCGTGCTATTCTTTATCACAAGTTGACCACCGCCTAACGAATAAATACCTCCTCCATATTGACTGGCATTGTTCGTAATTACACTATTGGTAATCGTTACCGCCGAGCTGCTGCCTATGCCAATCCCACCACCATTATCACTAACACTATTGTTCCAAATCTGGCTGTTGCGAATGACGAGGGTTGAACTCTGACCAGTGTAGACACCACCGCCCCGGCTGTTGGCTGTGTTGTCATGTATCATGCTATTTTCGATAAGCATTGCATTTCCCAGATAATTGCGAATGGCCCCTTCACTACCATTAGAGTTGTTATTGTAGAATGTGCTATCACGAATGATGATATTGCCTTGTGCATTGTATAATGCTGAGCCAGAGTTGGCTCTGGCTCCAGTTACGGTGATGTCATTTAGCGTAAAGTCGCCAGCTGCGGGGATATCAATGTAGAAAGGGCGATAGAGATTATTGCCATCTATGACATGCCCATTACCATTAAAGACAATGGGAGAAGTGATTTGAGGCAGATTGGCCGTTAGGGTGACATCGGTTTGCAGTTCGATGGTGTCGAAGCCGCCCGTGTCGTTGCCGGCGGGGCAGCCGCCGGTGGCGGTGTTGCTGTTGGCGGCGGTGATGGCATCGGGCAGGGTGCAGGTTGTGCCGTCTACGGTGATGATGGCGGCGGCGTGGGCTAAGGGGGTTTGTTGGGGGTATAAGAGGGCGAGCAGGAGGGTAACGGCCGTTATCCCTCCCAGCAACCATTGATAACCTTGTTTTTCTCTGTTCATATATCCTCACTCCTTCATTTTTCTGTTACCATACGCGCCAACTCTTTAGAAACCCTTTATTTTTGCGGAGGGAAGGCACGAAACGATGTAACGAAACGGCCGATTAGCCTGTGTTGAGGCCATCTGGAAGCCTGGCTCTGGCTGGTGGTGCGCCGAGTCACAGCACGTCAAGTGCATCACTCCCACCCAATGAGGACAACCTTGTGAATTACGAATCAGTCGAAATGGTCTGCCATAATCTGGCGCAGACACCTGTTTATACGTTGCCCACGCCTTATACTTTGCGGATGTATCAACCTGGGGATGGGGCGCACTGGACGGAGATTCATGTGGTGGCGGATGCGTACAGCCACATCACGCCGGAGCTTTTTGCCGAGCAGTTTGGCACGGATGAACAGGTATTAGCGGAGCGGCAGTTTTATTTGCTGGATGGGGCGAAACGGCCGATTGGCACGGCCACCGCCTGGCCGGGTTGGGATGATACGTGGGGCATGGTGCATTGGGTCGCCATTCGGCCAGAGGCGCAGGGCAAAGGGCTGGCGAAGGGGTTGATGACGGCCGTTTGCCAAAAGTTCCTCAGCCTGGGCCAGCAAAAAGCCCATCTTGGCACAGCCAATGTGCGCCTCCCGGCCCTCAATCTCTATCGGCACTTCGGCTTTCAGCCCTACCTGCGCACGGAACGGGATGAGCAAGTTTGGCGAGAGGTAGAGCCAAGATTAAAAGAACCAATCTATTGGGATATGGTTCTCATGCGCGGAGATCAATCATGAGTAAACAAACAGAACAGACTTTGGATGTAAAACAGGAGAATATGAGATGACACCAACCATCATTGTTCATGGTGGCGCTGACGATTGGGGACTGACCTCGGCGGAATTGCAGGAGGGGATTGAGGCTTGTGTGGCAGCGGCCAGGGCGGGGCAGGCCGTGTTGTTGCGGGGTGGGTCGGCATTGGATGGGGTGGAAACGGCCGTTCACATCCTTGAAGACTGCCCCGTTTTAGAAGCGGGGAGGGGCAGCAAGATGAATGCGGCGGGGGAAATTGAGATGGATGCGATGATTATGAACGGCCGTGATCTTAGTCTTGGAGCTATTGCGGCTGTACGGCAGGTGCGCCACCCCATCAGCCTGGCGCGCCGGGTGATGGTGGACACCCCGCACAATTTCATCGTCGGGGCTGGGGCCGAAGCCTTTGCCGACAGCATTGGTTTTCCCCGCTGCCAAACGGCCGATCTCCTGGCCCCATCCGAAGTAGAAGCCTATCAGACCAGACACGGCCAATCCTTTGGCGACACGGTGGGGGCGGTGGCTTTGGATGCGGCGGGCAATTTGGCGGTGGGCACATCTACGGGCGGCATTGGCGGCAAACTGCCAGGGCGTGTGGGCGACAGTCCGCTGGTGGGGTCGGGGGGATACGCCGATAATTGGACGGCGGCGGTGAGTGCCACTGGCTATGGCGAAGCGTTGATGAAGGTGCTGATGAGCAAGCGGGTGTGCGATTTTGTGGGCAACGGTTTATCGGCACAGGCGGCCTGCGAGGCCGCCATCCGGCTGCTTGAAGAACGGGTGCAGGGCGAGGGCGGCGTGATTGCCATTGACCGTTGGGGGCAGGTGGGGTGGGCGTTTAACACGACGGCTATGCCTTACGCCTATGTGGTGGGTGAGGGTGAGGTGGTTTACGGCCGTTGACCTAACTTGGGCTGGAGTGGAGGCTTTAGGCGGAATAGTTCCGGCTGAAGCCTCCACTCCACTTAAAAAACTTTACGGGTTTAGATTTTTACGGCGCAAGATGATGGTGGCGAGGGTAAAGGACAGTGCCAAGATGATGAATATCCATCTGGCCGCTGGCTGGGGTGTGGCGGAGAGGGTGGTGAGGGAAACGGCCGTTGGCCCACAAGCCCCACAATTTTGCCAATCGGAAAAAGCCGTTACGCCATTGCGTCGGGCAACAGTTGTCGCTGGGTCAGCATCGGCCACACAGTCCCATGAAGCACCATTATCGGATGTGCGGCAGGTGCGTTGAGCTGTATTATCAGTCATGGTCTCATCCATAAAAATCAAATCTACGTCAAATGTGCCATTGGCATCATCGCTGATGACCCAATAACGCTGGCTGTTGGCCGCGATAGCAGTGGTGGCACCAGGGTGATCGCTGTCTATGCGGTCTATGGTGATTTGCGGGGTGAGGGTGAAGCTGTTCACTTCTAAAGTTACATTGGTCAAACCAAAGGCTAATGTGCCGGTGCTGCCAATGGTTGCCGTGCGGCGAAAGGTGCCGTTGTTGGTGAAGCTGTTGGTGGTGGAAACGGCCGTTGCTGCCCCATCCACCAAAGTTGTACCCGAACCAACCACCAAGTCATAAAAATTGTTAACCCCACTGCCACTCATCGTTTGCACCACGCCGCCATCAAATTGCACAGAACTATTGTTAAAGTTGGTCGAGCCAGTCGTGATGTTGTTAACGAAATCACCCGCAATCGTAAAAGTGGCTGTGGCGGATGGGGCGGTAAAGTTGCTGGTTGCATTGTTAATGGTGAAGGCCCCATTAACATCAATAACACCATCGGAGCCACTGGCATCTATGTTGCGGATGGTTAAATCATTGAATTCACAAGTGCCATCACAAGTTAAATCGCTGCCAGCGGCGGCTATTTCCTGCACAAAGGTTTCGTTGGTTGATTGGGGACGGATGGTGCTGCCGCTGTCTACTTGCAAGCCAGTTCGTACACCGACATTGTTATTGAAAACAGCCACTGAGTTATTGGTGACGATGATGCGCTCGAAACGGTTAGCAGCACCAGTCATAACACCCATGAGTGTTTGTGTCGTCCCCCCATTGAACGTGACCCAACTGCCATTGTGGGTGAATGTGCCACTAGCTGCTTTCGTCCAATTTCCACCCACTGCAAGATTACCTGTGCCAGTAGACAGTATGAGGTTGCCGCTGTTATTGATGTTTCCTTGTACGGTCAAATCAGCATTGGTGTTACCCATAGTAAAGGAGGAACCGCTGTCTATGGTCAGGTTGCCATTCATGGTGCGGGCTGTCGTGGTGTCGCCATTGGCCAGATCGAGGGTGGTATTGGCGGAAAGGTGAACGTGGTGGGGATTGGTGGTTGACCATTCTTGGGAACGGCCGTAACTGCCGCCGCTGTTATAATTCAAAGTTGCACCGGAGCCATAAATGGGGGACGTATCTACAAAGCCACCCGTATTCAGTTGCAAAACCCCGTTGACTGTCAGGTTTTGAATGTCCCGAAGTGGGCCGCTGGTTTGCAACGTGCCGGCGATTTGCCGATTGGCCGTATTCAAGTCCAACCCACCGGAACCCACTGTAACGTGGGTGGGAGCACCGCCAAACGGCCAGAAAACGTGGGTTAGGCCATCAAAACCGAATTCGGAGAGTGTGGCGAAGGCCAAGGTGCTGCCAGCGTTGTACGTGAAGGTGCCATTGTCCACATAACCACCTTCGTTAAGGCGGAATGTGCCGTTGACCGTCACTGTTGATCCTCCCAAATCAAAACTGCCGGATGTGTCCAAGATGCCACCGCTTTCTACGGTAATGGTGACAGCGGGCAGGGGGGCATCCAGTGTAACCGTATGTCCATTTTGAATGTGAATGGTATCGCCAGCCTGTGGTGTGCCACAGTCCCACATGCCAGGGTTATTCCAGGAGCCTGCACCGGTGGAAAGGCAGGTGGCCGCGAGAACAGAAGAGGGGGGTGAAACGGCCGTTAGCAGCACAACGCTCAACAAAAAACCAACAAAACAGGAACGATTCATTTGAGATACTCCTTTTAATTGCCCACAATGTGTGAGAATGGGCATATAGTACCCCAGTCCCCCCCAATTGTCCTTTTAGATTTGGTTAGAAATTGGTCACACTTTATAATCAGCCCAATGGAAAACAGCACCGACCCAATCACACTCTCCCCTACCGCCCTGTTGGAAAGCATTTTGTTTGTTGCCAGTGGGCCGGTGCCCTTGCACCGCTTGGCGGCGGCTTTGGAAACGACGACAACGGCCGTTAACAGCCTCCTCCATGACCTGGCCCAACAGTGCCAGCAGCGGGGGCTGCGGTTGCAATGGTCGGGCAGCGACGTGCAGCTTACCACGGCCCCCGAAGCCAGCAGTGTGATTGAACGATTTTTAGGTTTGGAAGTAACAACTCGCTTGAGCCAGGCCGCGCTGGAAGTGTTGGCGATTGTGGCCTATTTGCAGCCCATCACCCGCCCCCAAATTGACCAACTGCGCGGCGTGAATTCGGATGGCTCGCTGCGGACGTTGTTGAGCAAGGGGTTGATTGAGGAAAACGGCCGTCTCGACACCCCAGGCCGCCCCATTCTTTACGGCACAACACCTGAATTTCTGCAACACTTCGGCCTGGGTGCTGTCACCGAACTGCCGCCACTGGCAAATGACGAGGAAGAGTAGTTACGCAGCTTGCGTGCCACCGTTATCATAAACGGCCGTTCGCCACAACTAAAACACAATTCGAGGTAAGAAATGGAACAACTCACCAGCCCTCCCCCCACGCATGAACTGATCGAACAACTGATTAAAAATGGTGAGATCGAACAATTACGCCAACTCCTACAAGCCATTCATCCCACAGACATTGCTCACCTGCTGGATGATTTATCACCAGAAGACGGTGTAACCGTCTTTGAACTGCTTCCCATTGAAGTAGGCAGTGAAGTTTTGGACGAAACCCACAGCCTGGTACGCCAAGAATTGGTGGAGCGCGTAGACGACGAGCGGCTGGCAGACCTGCTCGAAGAGCTGCCGATGGATGATGCCGTTGAATTCCTAGAGGACCTGCCCGAAGAAGTTTCTGACCGTCTCATTGACCTGATGAAGCCGGAGGAAGCGGAAGAAGTTCGGGAGCTTTTGGCCTATGAAGAAGAAACGGCCGGCCGCCTGATGACAACCGATGTCGCCATGCTGCGCCGTCATTGGACAGTGGCCGAAGCTTTAGATTATTTGCGAAACTTGGAAGATGCGGAAACGCTGCATTATTTGTATGTGGTGGACAGAAACGGCCGTCTCATTGGCGTCACTCCCCTCCGCGCCCTCATCCTCAGCCAGCCAGACACCACCATCGAAGCCATCATGACCAGCGACATCGCCGCCGTCCGCGTAACGGCCGATCAGGAAGAACTAGCCGAAATGGTCGCCCGCTACGACTACTTCGCCATCCCCATCGTAGACGACGACAACCACCTTCTCGGCGTTGTCACCGTAGATGACGTCGTAGACATCTTCGAAGAAGAAGTCACCGAAGACATCCAACGGCTCGGCGGCTCCGAACCACTCGACCAACCCTATTTCACAGCCTCCCTGCTGCAAGTCGTCCGCAAACGCATTGGCTGGCTTCTCCTCCTCTTCGTCGCCGCCACCCTCACCGGCACCGTCCTCCGCTTCTTTGAGGAAGAACTCATCCTCGTCGTCGCCCTCAGCTTCTTCATCCCCCTCATCACCGGCACCGGCGGCAACGCAGGCTCCCAAACCGTCGCCACCATCATCCGCGCCCTCACCCTCGGCGAAGTGCGCCTCTCCAACATCGGCCAGGCCTGGCTGCGCGAAGTAACCGCGGGCATGTTGCTCGGTCTGGCCATGGGGGCCGTCGGGTTCACCCGCGCCATGTTATGGGATACCGGTTATGAGGTAGCCCTCGTTGTCACCCTCACCTTGCCCATCGTCGTCATTTGGGCCACCACCATCGCCACGCTCGTCCCCATACTCGCCAATCACTTCAAAATCGATCCCACAGTCATCAGCGGCCCCATGATCAGCACCATCGTAGACACAACAGGTTTGCTGATCTATTTTCTATTAGCCAAAATACTTTTGGGCCTTTAGGGCGTATAATCTCTAACATGAGCTTTCAAATCCCACCCGACCTGATAAACCAACTAAAACTTGCCCAACACGTTGTTGTGTTAACAGGAGCCGGCATATCTGCCGAAAGTGGTGTACCCACTTTTCGAGAGGCTCAAACGGGCTTGTGGGCACAGTATGATCCACAAGAATTAGCCACCCCCCAGGCTTTTCAGCGCAACCCAAAGCTGGTTTGGGACTGGTACGCCTGGCGGCGCGATCTGGTCTCGAAAGCTGAACCGAATGCCGGTCATTTGGCCCTGGCTCAACTGGAAAGGAGAGTGCCACAGTTTACGCTGATTACGCAAAATGTGGATGGGCTACACGGCCGTTCCGGCAGCCAAAACATCATAGAACTACATGGCAACATCACCCGCACCAAATGCTTCAACAACCATCACATCATCAGCCATTGGCCCCCAGCACAACAAACCCCACCTACCTGCCCCCAATGCGGCAGCACCCTGCGCCCCGATGTCGTCTGGTTCGGCGAAAACCTGCCTCGTGAAGCCCTCTCCCAGGCCATAAAAGCCAGCCAAACTTGCGACGTTTTCCTCTCCATCGGCACATCCGCCCTCGTCCAACCCGCCGCTTCCCTCCCGCTCGAAGCACTGCAACACAAAGCCTTCACCATCGAAATCAACCCCCAAACCACATCCCTTTCCCCCTATTTTCACCATTCCCTAAGAGGCAAAGCTGGCAGTATCTTGCCCCTTTTACTATCCGAACTCATGTAGAAATCCTTATATTCTTCGTAACTACTAAAACTCCAGGAGGTTTCAACCAAGACGTTTGTTCCTATGGTAAACCGCGCGAAAATCGCACCAGAGAGGCTTAGTAGACACTATTTTTCATATTATTCATTTTCGTGTAAACTCGAAAGCGAGAAGAGGAAAATCACACAAAGGGTAAAAATATTATATGTCTGGGCTTACCTGGTCAGGATCAAAACCCAAAGTTTTAGAAGTCAACAATCTCAAAACGCATTTTCACACCCAAGATGGCACAGTTCATGCAGTCAATGGCGTCAGTTTTTACCTGGATGAAGGCGAAATGCTCGGCGTCGTTGGCGAAAGTGGTTCAGGTAAAAGCGTCACCATGATGTCACTGCTCCAACTCATTCCCATGCCCCCAGGGAAAATCGCCTCTGGCGAAGCCATCTTCGCCGAACACGATCTCCTTAAAATGAGTGCAGATGAAATGCGGCAGGTACGTGGTGGACAAATTGGGTTCATCTTCCAAGACCCCATGACATCTCTAAACCCTGTCCTAACCATAGGCAAACAGTTAACCGAGTCGCTAGAAACGCACTTAGGCATGACCAAAGACGCTGCCCGCAAACGCGCCGCAGAGCTGCTGCAACTGGTCGGCATCCCCATGGCTGAATCGCGGTTAAACGACTTTCCCCACCAATTCTCCGGCGGTATGCGCCAACGGGTTATGATCGCCATTGCCCTGTCCTGTAATCCCCAAATTTTAATCGCAGATGAACCCACAACAGCTCTAGATGTGACCATCCAGGCCCAAATCATATCTTTAGTGCAACGTCTCCGCGAAGAGTTGGGCATGGCCATTATTTGGATCACGCATGATTTGGGTGTTGTCGCTGGCATTGCCGATAGAGTGATGGTGATGTATGGTGGCTTCATTGTTGAACGAGCAGATGTCGTCAGCCTATATCGGTCGCCACAACACCCCTATACACAAGGTTTGCTTGGTTCTTTGCCTCGTGTAGATACAGAACGTGCTGAGCGACTCACAAATATTAAAGGTCAACCGCCCAATCTCCTGTCAGAACCGGCAAGCTGCCCCTTTGCCCCGCGCTGCCCCTACGCCTACGAAAGATGTCATCAAGAGAATCCCAAATTACTACCTGTCAACAGCAAGCAAGAAGTCGCCTGTTGGTGGGATATAGACCAATCAAGGCCACGTTATGAGCACTAATAATAAAGAGGTTCTGGTTCGGGTTAATAATCTAAAAAAACATTTTCCCATCATGAAAGGGGTTTTCCGCCGCCAGGTGGGGGCTATTAAAGCTGTTGATGGTGTCTCTTTTGATGTATACAAAGGGGAAACCTTAGGGTTGGTCGGGGAAAGTGGTTGTGGCAAATCAACAACAGGGCGCGTTATTTTGCGGCTGTATGAACCGACAGAAGGCAGCATTCAGTTTGAAGGAAAAGACATTACTACGATGGGGGGAAATGATTTGCGTAAAGTCCGCCCGCGTATGCAAATGATCTTTCAAGACCCCCATGCCTGTCTCAATCCTCGCATGACGGTTGGCAGTATCATTAGTGAACCGTTGGATGAACATGGTGTTGTAAGAGGCCAAGCTAAAAAGAAGCGGGTGGAAGAGTTATTGGCGATGGTGGGCCTTAATCCGGCCTATACCAATCGCTATCCCCATGAGTTTTCCGGTGGTCAGCGCCAACGTATCGGTATTGCTCGGGCCATTGCGCTCAATCCTGAATTTATTGTTTGTGACGAGCCTATTGCGGCTCTGGATGTTTCTATTCAAGCACAGGTTGTGAATCTGTTGGAAGAACTGCAAAATGAGCTGGGATTAACTTATCTTTTTATATCTCATGACTTAAGCATGATTCGTCATATTTCGGATCGTGTGGCTGTCATGTATTTGGGTAAGGTGATGGAGTTAGCAGAGCGTAGTTCTTTGTATACTGAGCCACTTCATCCTTATACGCAGGCATTGTTATCGGCCGTTCCAGTTGCCGACCCTATTTTGGAACGAGAGCGAAAGCGTATTATTTTGCAAGGAGATGTCCCCAGCCCTGCCAATCCCCCCAAAGGGTGTCCCTTCAATACCCGGTGTCCGGTTGCCGTCGAACAATGCTTCAACATAGAACCCGAGTGGCGTGAATTGCGTCCTGCTCATTGGGTTTACTGCCACCTGGCCGAGTGACATAACAGTGTCATACCAGTGACACCACAGGGCCAGAAAATTGGCATGTTTCTTGGGTTTGCGCTATAGTGTGTAAGGTGATTTTTAGATTCCCCTTACCTCAAGGAGGTGACGAAACCGAATACAAACAGAAAAATAAAGCTAAACCACTTTTTATCCACCCTAATATATTTCAATATTGAAAACTCTTGGAGGAGATTGTGAAAAAAGTATCCTTATTTTTACTGATGTTGATAGCAAGTCTGGTGATAGCAGCCTGCCAGCCACAAACTGTTGAAGTGACCCGTGTTGTTACAGAAACAATCGTGGAAGAAGGCGAAACCATCGAAGTGACCCGTGTTGTCACCGAGACCCAGGTGGAAACCGTCGTCGAAACCGTCGTCGAAACTGTTGTGGAAACCGTCGTCGAAACCGCTAGCTCTCGTGGTCAGGGCGGCACCTTAACCGTTATCTATTGGCAAGCTGCCTCAAACTTGAATCCTTATCTCTCTGGTGGTACCAAAGAAATTGATGCTTCTTCCGTTGTAATTGAGCCGCTGGCCAGCTACGATGAAGCCGGCAACTTTGTTCCCCGTTTGGTCACAGAAATTCCGACCGTAGATAATGGCGGCGTCGCTGAAGACCTGACAAGTATTACTTGGAACTTGAAAGAAGGTATCCTTTGGTCAGATGGCACACCCTTAACAGCCGCTGATGTGGCCTTCACTGCTGATTATTGCATGAATCCCGACACCGGCTGTGCTTCTATCCAATTCTTTGAAGGTGTAGAAAGCGTTGAAGCTATTGATGATCTAACTGTGCGCATCAATTTCTCGCAACCGACCCCCTTCCCTTACGGCCCCTTTGTCGGTGCTCAAGTACCAGTCATCCAGGCGGCCCAATTCGCTGATTGTTTGGGTACTGCCGCTCAGGAATGTACTGAACAAAACTTCAACCCCATCGGTACAGGTGCGTTCAAAGTTCAAGAGTTCCGGGCTAATGATGTTGTCATTTTCGTTGCCAATGAAAATTACCGTGATCCGAACAAGCCCTTCTTTGCCGAGGTTATTTGGAAAGGTGGTGGTGATGCCGCTTCAGCCGCACGGTCTGTTTTAGAGACAGGCGAAGCAGATTACGCCTGGAATTTACAAGTTGAGCCGGAAATCTTATCAGCCATGGAGTTAGCTGGTTTAGGTAAAGTTAGCTCTTCCTTCGCTACCAACGTTGAACACATAATAGTCAACTTCACTAATCCCGATCCGGCCTTGGGTGACCTCCGTTCAGAATGGACACCTGAGAACCCCAATCCACATCCAGCTTTAAGTGATCCTGCGGTACGCCAAGCTTTATCCATGGCGATTGATCGTGCTACTTTGACCCGCGTTGGTTATGGTCAGGCTGGTCGTCCTACCTGTAATATCTGGCCGGCTCCAGCTATCTACGTTTCAACGGCTAATGATGGCTGTCTGGTTCAAGATATTGATGGGGCTAATGCTCTATTAGATGAAGCAGGTTGGGTTGTTGGGAGTGATGGTGTACGTGAAAAAGATGGTGTACGCTTGAGCTTCCTCTACCAAACTTCTACCAATTCTGTGCGTCAAGGCACCCAAGCTCTTATAAAGCAGTGGTGGGAGCAAATTGGTGTGGAAACTGAGTTGAAGAATGTAGACGCGGCTGTCTATTTTGGTGGCGATCCTGCCAGTCCAGATACCTATGGTAAATTCTATGCTGATATTAACATGTTTACCAATGGTGCCTCTGGTACAGACCCGCAAGCCTATATGACCGCATTTATTTGCGACAACATCGCCCGTGCCGAAAATCAATGGCTTGGGCCTAATGTCGGACGTTGGTGTAACCCAGAATATGATGCCTTGGCAGCAGAGTTAGCACAAACGGCCGCTATCGAAGAACGTGCTGAAATCGTCAAACAGATGAATGACATGCTCATGCAAGATTACGCCATCATCCCGCTCATCCATCGTGGTAGCGTTTCTGCCTGGGCCAATACCCTATTGGGTGTGCGCCACAACGCTTGGGATTCCGAAGTCTGGAACATCGCCGACTGGTCACGTTCTGGCAACTAGTTGATCTCCATAAAAATAGTCAGTAATTAAAAACTGACTTCGTAGTAAGTGGCCTACAGCCTAATGGCTGTAGGCCACTTTACCAACCGGGGCAAGACATGGTTCGATACATTATTCGTCGCCTCTTATCGGCTATCCCCACTTTATTAGTGATTAGCTTTGTCATCTTTGCCATCCTTGACTTAGCTCCCAACGATCCCACAGGCAACCTGCCCTTAACCATTCCACCTGAAGTAAAAGCACAAATCAGAGAATCTCTAGGTTTAGGCCAGCCATTTCATATACGTTACTTCAAATGGATGCAGCAATTTCTCATCAATGAACCCCTCAACGTAGTTGAGCAAGTATTCAACGTACAAATAGGGGATTCAGCCAATCGGCTTCGCGTTCGTTCTTGGGCAACACGCGGCCCAGTTATTGACGTAATTCTAGAACGACTGCCACAAACCCTGTGGGTACTCGGGCTGGCCTATGTACTTGGTGCCCTAGTCGCCATTCCCGTAGGGGTTATTTCCGCCTACAAACAGTACTCACTCTTTGACCAATTTGGCACCTTCATATCCTTGATTGGGTTTTCCGTCCCCACCTTCTTCACGGGGTTGCTCTTCATCATCATCTTTAGCGTGAAGCTAAATTGGTTTCCTTCATTTTATAATACCACGCACAAGGTGACTGACTTACCCAGCTTGTGGATACAGATCAAACAAATGATCATGCCCGTAACCGTGCTCACATTCTTTAACGCGGCTCAATTAAGCCGCTTCACCCGCTCAGCCATGCTCGACAACCTGAATCAGGATTATGTTCGCACAGCCCGTTCTAAGGGGCTGGTGGAGCGGATTGTCATCTTGGTGCATGTGTTAAGGAACAGCCTTATTCCCGTCGTCACGCTTTTAGCCTTAGGCATACCGGGCATCTTTGGCGGGGCTATCATTACCGAGCAAATCTTCCGTGTAAATGGTCTGGGACAATTGCTCATTATTGCCATTCAAGGGGCAGATATTCCCCTGGTACAATCCATAACATTTATCTTTGCTGTACTCATCGTCTTATTTAACATCGTGGCTGATGTTCTATATGGCGTACTCGATCCTCGTATTCGGTATGACTAAGCATGGCTTGGCAATGTTTGTAATATTTTTTGATCTTGATTAGGAGTAGACAATGGCAGCCACACCCGCTTCACTTGATACAATTCAGACAGAGTACCAACACCGCTCTTTGTGGATGGATGTTTGGCTTCAGTTTCGGAAACATAAGGGCGCATTAACTGGCATGGCTATTCTGGCCTTTTTCGTTCTGGCCGTCCTTGTCGGGCCATTAATTTATACAGTTGATCCACAACTGCTAGACCCCATATCGCAAAACCAGGGGCCAACCGCAGCCCATCCTTTGGGAACTGACAATTTGGGACGAGATATGTTGGCTCAGGTTTTAGCTGGCGGCCGGATTTCTTTGGCGGTAGGGGTCACAGCGATGCTAATTTCTATTACCATGGGTGTAACTGTGGGGATATTGGCTGGTTATTTCCCACGTTTAGATGATCCGCTCATGCGTCTGACAGATATGTTTCTGTCGCTCCCTATCTTACCTCTACTCTTGGTTGTTATTTTGTTGTTTCGGGATAGTTTACGTGCATTGTTTGGACCGGAAACCGGCATCTTCTTGCTGATTGTATTTATTATTGGGGTGACGAGTTGGATGCAGACAGCACGTGTGGTTCGCGGCGAAGTGTTGAAGGTCAAGAATCAGGAGTTTGTAACGGCCGCTATCAGTATCGGCACACGCAAAAGCAAAATCATCCTGCGACACATCTTTCCCAACGTCTTAAGCCCCGTCATGGTAGCAGCAGCTTTAGGAGTAGCTGGAGCTATTATAACTGAATCAGCTCTATCATTCTTAGGGCTTGGCTTCCCCTCCGATTTCCCTACTTGGGGCCGCCTTCTATTTGATGGTAAGGATTTTATCCAATTAACACCTACTCGCGTTCTGTGGCCCGGTTTAGCTATTTCCCTAACGGTAATCAGCGTGAACTTTATTGGTGATGGGTTGCGTGATGCGCTTGACCCCCGACTGAGAGGGAAATAGCTGCCTGTTCTTTACAGAAGAAAAGAGATATTAATATCGGCAAAGATGCCGATATTTTTTTTGGATAGTAAACAATGTCACCTCGGTTGCAAAATCTATTTGAGGGTTTAGGTGTATATGTGCTGTGGGCTGTTCTGGCTGCTGGCATGGCCTTGGTGGCGTTTCAGATTCACGCCACCCTCATCTACTTTTCGCTCAAGGTTGTGCAATTACCCACATTCCATGCCCTTGGCTGGAATACGCACACCATTCATGGGCTGGGGCGTTTTCTGACCCTGATATTGGGCCTCTTATGGTTATTCTTGGTAACAATGCTGCAAGGTTATTTGCAAGACTCTGTGCGCGAGAGAAAAATAAAGGCCCGCGTAATACGCATGGCCTTTGTCTTAGCAGGGATTTACCTTCTTTGTGTCTCGTTGCTCTTCATTTTTTCATGAAAAAGCTTCTTCATTTTGATAGGGTTCTACGTCTGTCGCTTCCGGGCCTTTGTGGGTATCTTCCACATCATAAAGCACCCATTCACCTTCATCAAACTTCATAGGGTCATGAGAAGCACCTGATTTGTGGAAGAAGATTTCTTCGCCACCGCCACGAATGATGAAACCATAACCTTTTTTCGTGTTGTACCATTTGACACGGCCGATATATTTGCCCGTTTCTGGATCGATCTGAATATCTGAGGGAGGGTCAAACGGCAGATCGTCTGCGGCTGCCGCTTGTGTTACCTCCTCTGTCTTCTTTTCTGTCCGCCGGTTATCTTGGGGGCGATAGTTTCCTTGTGTTAAGGCACTGAGTGAAGCCGGTTCCAGGGGCAACCCGGCCTCACTCAGTTGGCGTTGCATTTCTACAGTAAATACAAATTTCTTCCCGCTGTCGTCTGTTACCCACTCATCTTTGTAGTTCATACTGGTCTCCAATTCATTATTTCTTTGGCTTTTGGCTTGCAGCTTTTTGAGTTTTGGGGGCTGGCTCGGCAATAAGGGATAGCTGTTGAGCAACGGCCGTTTCTCCCTCAACCTCCTCCACCTCCGGCCGCTCCATCGTCGTCAACGCCCCCGTCACCCGATTATTGCCTATCTTAAACAGCTCCTTTGGTTTAATAGCACGACTGCCAACGGCCGTCTTCTCCAAAGTAACCCGCTTCGTCGAACCAAGCGAAGTCAACACCAACACCTCCGCCTTCTCCGGCACAATCACTGCCGCCACCACCTCCGCAGCCCCCTTCGGCAAGCGCATATTAATCACCCCCTGCCCATAACGCCCTTGTGTCGGATAAGCCTCCATCGCCGTCGCCTTCGCCATCGCATTGTCCGTAACACTCCACAAATACCCCTCAGGTTGTACCACATCCATGCCAATCAAGCCATCCGCCTCATCAGCCAGCTTAATCCCCATCACACCCCCAGCCGGCAAACCCATTGACCGTACCTCCGATTCCTCAAACCGAATCGCTTGTCCAGAAGCCGTCGCCAGCATAATCTGATCTTCTCCAGTTGTCAACTTTGCCCACCCCAGCGCATCCCCCTCCGCCACATTCATCACCACAAACGGCTCACTGGTAATACCCGGCACATCATCCAACTCCACCCGCTTCACCACCCCCGCCAACGTCGTTAAAAACAGATACCCTGGCGCATCCAACGGCCGTATCAACGCCGCCGCCAAATGATCCCGCCGCGACAACCCCGTTATATCCGCATAATGCGTCCCCTCCCCCATCTCCCGCGCCTGCGGCAGTTGATGCACCGGCAAACTCACCGCTCGCCCATCCGCAGCAAACAAATACAAAACATCCTGCGTATTCGCCGCCAACAAAGACTTCGGCGGCTCCGCCGGCTTCAACGGAAGCTTAACCATCTCCGGCGACGAAGTCCGCGCAATAGTCCCCTTCTCCCCCACCAACACCCAACAATTCTCATCAGGCAGCAAATCAGCCGCCGTCACCGTAATACTATCCTCATCATCCACAATCTGCGTCCGCCGCACATCCGCATACTTCTCCCGCGTCGCCAGCAATTCCTCCTTAATCACCCCCCGAATCATCGCCGGATCACCCAACAAACGCTCCAAATACTTAATCAACTTCAACTTCTCATCATACTCATCCTGAATCTTACGCCGTTCCAAAGCCGCCAAACGGCGCAGCGGCATATCCAAAATCGCCGTCGCCTGCACCTCAGTCAACTTAAAATTCTTTTGCAAATTATTGTGCGCCGTTTCGGCCGTTCGTGACCGCCGGATCGTATCAATCACCTCATCCAAATTATCCAGCGCCTTCAACAGCCCTTCCAAAATATGCGCCCGCTCCTGCGCCTTCGCCAAATCATACTCACTACGCCGCCGCACCACCTCCTGTCGGTGATCCAGATACACCTTCAACGCCTGCTTCAACGTCAGCACACGCGGCTCACCATTCACCAACGCCAGCAGCGAAATACTAAACGTACTCTGCATGGGTGTTAATCGGAACAAGTCAGACAACACCTTCTCCGGCTCCACATTCCGTGTCGTCTCCAAGATAATCCGCATCCCATTCCGATCCGACTCATCACGCAAATCCGTCAACCCCTCTACCTTGCCTTCCCGGTGCAAATCAGCAATTCGTCCCAACAAATTCGTTTTATTCGCCTGATAAGGCAGCTCCGTAATCACAATCCGCGACTTATTACGCCCCATCTGCTCCACATACGCCTTCGCCCGCACCGTAATCCGCCCCTTACCTGTCGCATAAGCCTGAGCAATCGCATCCCGATTATCCCCATCCGCGCTGCGCCGCCGGAAGATAAGACCCCCTGTGGGAAAATCCGGCCCCTGAATAAACCGCATCAAATCCGACACGGATACATCATCCAAATTACGCCAATGATCCAGCATATACACCAGCGCATCTATCACCTCACCCAAATTATGCGGCGGCACATTCGTCGCCATACCCACCGCAATACCCGATGAACCATTCACCAACAGATTAGGGACAGTCGCGGGCAAAACATCCGGTTCTTGCAGCGAATCATCAAAATTCTGCCCATAATCCACCGTATTCTTGCCAATATCCTCCAGCATATCATGGCCCATGCTGGACATCCGCGCCTCGGTGTACCGCATCGCCGCCGCCGCATCACCGTCAATCGAGCCAAAATTGCCCTGCCCATCCACCAGCCTATAACGCATAGAAAAGTCCTGCGCCAAACGCACCATCGCATCATAAACCGATTGATCGCCATGCGGATGGTACTTACCTAACACCTCACCTACCACACGCGCCGACTTTTTATAAGGGTTATCGGGGCGCAGGTGCATATCATACATAGCATAGAGGATACGACGCTGCACCGGTTTCAGCCCATCACGAGCATCTGGCAAAGCCCGCGACACAATCACGCTCATCGCATAGCTTAAGTACGATTCGCGCATTTCTTCATCAATGTCAATCTTTTTTACAAGTCCTAGTTCCATAATTTGGGGAGATTGGAGATTGGAGGTTGGAGATTATTAAAGCACCTAATCTCCAATCTCCAACCTCTCTATGAAATATTTGTTCTAATAATTGGAAGGCCAAATATAGGGAATTTTACCGCTGCTGTCAAACACAAAAAGAGCGCAGATTTCTCGACTGCGCTCCTTATTTTTACCAGCTTTTAGATTGATTTAGTCCTTCGGCCAAGCTCAAAGCAAGCCTGGGAGATTGAACCAAGGTCAGTTTAGTCATCCGGTGATTCAATGTAGATGTCATCCCCCTCAACTTTGACTTTGTAGGCAGGGATGCCCGAAGTAGCAGGCAGGCACAGGGCTTTGCCTGTGCGCACATCGAAACGTGCGCCATGCCGGGGACATTCTACTTCGTAGCCTTCAAGTTCCCCATCTTCCAAGGGGCCATCATCGTGACTGCACAAATCGGCCACGCAGTAAAATTCACCACCCACGTTAAACACGATGACCGATTCTTCTTCAAAGTCATGCCACAACCGCTCGCCGGGGGGAATATCTGCTATCTTTGCCACCTTCACAAATTGGGTCATATACTCTTCAATGGAGTGGAGGCTTTAGCCGGAACTATTCCGGCTAAAGCCTCCACTCCGGCTGCTGTAGATAAAGTTTCAGTTACTCGTGCCGCATTTCGCTGGGATCGGGAATGCCGTATGCCCCTGCTTTTAGCACTTTGAGTGACAACAGGGCACATTTAACTCGCGCCATGCTGAGGGGTATGCCTATCAGGTCTAGGACTTTCTCTTTGGGAAATTCTTTGATTTCGGCCAGCGTTTTGCCTTTGATCTCTTCGGTGAGAAGGGAGGCAGCGGCCTGGCTGATGGCACAGCCTTCACCGGACCAGGCAACTTGGGCCACACGGCCGTTTTCATCCAACTTCACATCAATCCGCACCACATCGCCACACAGCGGGTTGTCCTCTTCATAGGAGAAATCGGCCGTTGCCAATTCCCCATAATTCAACGGATTTTCATACAAATCAATAATCTGTTCTCGGTAATAACTGCTGTCCATAATATTCTACTAAGTGATGAATTCGACAGGATAAGCCTTCATGGCATCATCTACTGTAACAATAGTTAAATCATGTGCCAATGCTTGACAAACCAACATGCGATCAAATGGGTCACGATGAACGGCAGGCAAGGAAGTGAGCTTCATAACACTCTGCTCGTCTAAAGGCAAACTATTGATAAGATGCTTTTGGCGTTGAGCAGGTAAATAAATTTCTGGGGCGTGAGGCAAAGGCAATTTACCTATTTGATATTTAACAACTATCTCCCAAAGTGAGGCAACACTTAAATAAACTTCGTTATCAGGATCACTAATGACTTGTTGAAAATCAATAGGCAAACGGCCGTCTCCACTCACATACCAAAGGAAAATGTGCGTATCTAAAAGAAGTTTCATTGGCCTTCAAACGCTGCAATGATTTCTTCTGGCAAAGGATCATCAAAGTCATCAGGCACAACAAATTCACCCGCAGCCAGACCATACGGCCGTAATTCCTTCTTTTGCTTATCCGATTTCGTTTTAGACCACAAAAACTCGACAAAATCCAAAACCTCATTCTGAAGCGGTTCAGGTAAACCAACAACACGTTGATGTATTTTATCTGCAACAGGCATCATGATTATTTCCTTTGCCGTTTTCATCCAACTTCACATCAATCCGCACCACATCCCCACATAGGGGATTGTCTTCTTCGTAGGAGAAATCGGCCGTTGCCAACTCACCGTAATTCAACGGATTTTCATACAGATCAATGATTTGTTCGCGGTAATAGCTACTGTCCATAATGTTTAATTATAGCCGAAAAACCTGCCGCACACGATGCAGGCTGGCAACCAGCTTGTCAATCTCCTCCGTCGTGGTGTGCAAATAAAAGCTGGCACGAGCGGTGGCATTAATGCCCATTTTCTGGTGCAGGGGCATAGCGCAATGATGCCCGGCGCGCACGGCAATGCCATCCTTATCCACCAACTCGGCAATATCATGCGGGTGGATTCGGCCCAATGTAAAGGCTGCCACCCCCGCTTTCTGGGACGCTGTTGGCCCAATCAGCCGCAAATCTGGCACTTCGCTCAAGGCTTCCAAAGCATAATGGGTAATGAACTGCTCATGGGCGTGAATGGCCTCCATGCCAATACTGCTTAAATAATCTACTGCCGCGCCCAGGCCAATGCCCTCAGCAATACTGGGCGTACCCGCTTCAAACTTATGAGGGAGATCATTCCAGGTGGAGCCAGCAAACGTCACACGGCGAATCATATCGCCGCCGCCCATGAAGGGGGGCATGGCTTCCAGCAAGTCACGCTTGCCATACAAAATGCCCATGCCCGTTGGCCCACACATTTTGTGGCTGGAGAAGGCCATAAAGTCACAGTTCCAGGCTTGTACATCTACGGCCATGTGCGGCACAGCTTGGGCCGCATCCACGAAGGCTATGGCACCGACGGCATGAGCAGCATCCACCAGTTGGCGGACGGGATTGATGGTGCCGAAGACGTTGGAAACGGCCGTAAACGAAAACAGCTTCGTCCGCTCCGTCAGCAACCCCGCCAAATCAGTCAAATCCAGCGTACCATCCTCACAAAACGGCACATACTTAATCACCGCCCCCTTCTCCTGTGCCAAAATCTGCCAGGGAACAATGTTGGCGTGATGCTCCATCTCCGTCAGCAAAATCTCGTCGCCCGCCTGAATATTGGCCCGCCCCCACGTGTAAGCCACCAGATTAAAACCTTCCGTCGCATTCCGCACATAAATCAGCTCGGCAGCATCAGGTGCATTAACAAATCGCGCAATCCGCACCCGCGCTCCCTCGTAAGCATTAGTCGCCTCCTCACTCAAACGGTGAATGCCACGATGCACATTGGCATTGTAACGGCGATAATAATCATTCATGGCCTCAATAACCTGAATGGGTTTTTGCGAGGAAGCGGCACTATCTAAATAAACAAGAGGCACACCGGGGTGCGCCTCTTCTTGCAAAATGGGGAAATCAGCGCGGATTTTGTTTACATCAAACATAACACATTGACGATTTACGATTGACGATTTACGCATCACAATCGTCAATCGTAAATCCAAAATCGTCAATCGCTAATTTTTAGAGGGGTTCTCAATCGGTACACCGACTAAGTTGCCCCATTCTGTCCAGGAGCCATCATAATTGCGGACAGAAGGATACCCCAGTAAATAGGTGAGGACAAACCAGGTATGCGAGCTGCGTTCGCCAATGCGGCAGTAGGCGATAACGCTGTTATCGGATGAAAGTCCTTTCTCGCCTTCGTAAATGGCGCGGAGTTCATCGGCCGTTTTGAAAGTACCATCTTCAGCTACGGCACGGCTCCAGGGAACATTCGCCGCCCCCTTAATGTGACCACCCCGCAGCGCACCCTCTTGCGGTGAACCAGGCATGTGCAGCAATTCACCGCTAAACTCCTGCGGGCTGCGCACATCCACCAAAGGCTGCCCCGCCCGAACATGATCCAGCACCTGATCACGGAAAGCACGGATTTTGTAGTCGGTGCGAGCGGCCGTTTTATACTCCGTCGCCGCAAATGAAGGTACACTTTTCGTCAGTTCACGCCCTTCATCCACCCACTTCTTGCGGCCACCATCCATAATGCGGCAATCAACATGGCCAAACAACTTGAAAACCCACAAAGCATAACACGCCCACCAGTTGTTCTTATCCCCGTAAAACACCACCGTCGTGTCATTGCCAATGCCATTCTTAGCCATCAAGTCCGCAAACTTCGCCTCATCCAAATAGTCACGGCGAATAGCATCATTCAAATCGGCCACCCAGTCAATATGCACCGCATTTTGAATATGCCCCGTGCTGTAAAGCAGCAAGTCCTCATTCGATTCCACCAACCGAATGTTGTCTGTATTCCCTAAATTCGCCGCAACCCAATCGGTGCTAACCAAAACCTCGCCATGTACATAACCTTTATCACTCATCACAAACTCCTTAAAGCGTCATTGGGTAACTAAGTAATCAAGCCCTTACCCATTGCCCAATGATTTATTTGTAAAAACAAAACGGTGGCATAATGCCCTTTCACCTCTCAATTGGCGAGAAAGGCTGCCACCGTTCGCAATTCAAACAATTGTTGCGGCGAGTTGGCTACCCTTCTCGCCTAATACAGGTGCATCTGTGCCTAACGGCAACTATCCCGGAGGATTCAACTAAGATAAATCTTGACAATTTAAACCTCTGGGAAGCTGCTTACTGGTTCATCTTCTCCAAGATGCGACCAAAAATCCGCTCGCGCACACCCTCTACCGGAATACGAGTGAGGAGGGGATGGAAGAAGCCTTCCACAACCATCTCCACAGCCCGTTGACGGGGAATGCCCCGCGCCATCAGGTAGAACACCTCTTCCTCGTCCATCTTACCGACGGTAGAAGCGTGGGTGCAGGCAACATCATCCGCCTCAATTTCCAGGCCGGGAATCGAGTCAGCACGGGCCGTTTTGTCCAGCATCAGATTGCGATTGGCCTGGAAGCCATCAATCTTCTGCGAACCAGGCAGCGCTTTGATCATCCCTTGCCACACGGTACGCGAATCATCTTTGAGGGCACCTTTGTAGAGCAAATCGCTGACGGTATCACCCGCGTTGTGGTTCTGCTGCGTGTCCAGGTCGAGATGTTGACGGCCGTTTGTGAAAAACGCCCCCGACATCCGACCCCAACCACCGGGCTGGTCTAATTCCAACGTCTGGAACGCCTTCACCATGCGCGACCCCATCCAACTCGTCACCCAGTCCAGCTTGGCATCGCGGCCAATGCGGCCACGCTCATGGTTAAACATCCACACATGCTTGCCAAAATCCTGCAAACCAGAGTAAATCAAATTGGCATTGTCCCGCACCAACAGTTCAATCACGCCATTGTGCAAAGCCTGCCCTTCGCCATCAGCAGACCCATACACATCCAGGAAGTTAGCTTCCGAACCTTCATCCATCACCACCAGCGTATGGGAGAAGGTTTTGCCGTTGGCTGACCAGAGGGTGCTGTGCAGCGGAGCAGCTGCCTTCACATTCTTAGGCACATACAAAAATGTGCCGCCGCGCCAAAAGGCCCCATGCAAAGCAGCAAACTTGCCATCGGTGACTTTAACACCTTCGGTCATGAAATATTTTTGGACGAGAGCGTCGTGTTCACGAACGGCCGTCTCCATGTCACAAAAAATCACACCCTGCGCCTGCAACTCATCGCTCAGCGCATATTTCACCGTCACGCCATCAATCTGCGTCAACATCCCGCCCGAAGGCTCATCAGCAAACTGGGCTTCCAGGTAATCCGGTACTGTAGCTGTGGGCACCCCGCCATTCAGAGATGGTCCTATCTCATCCAGCTTTAAGCGGCGAATATTCGTGCGCCGCCAGGCTTCATCACTCGTCGTAGGCATCGGCATATTTTCATACACCGCCCATGCCGCCAAACGAAACTCCCGCATCCAGTCCGGCTCATTCAAATGCGCCGAAAGTTCTAAAACTGCTTCTTTGGTAAACTTAGTCATGATGCTTAATTACGCAATTACGTCATTACGTAATTACCCAATACTCCCTTCCATCTGCAACTGAATCAACCGATTCATCTCAATCGCATACTCCATCGGCAGTTCCTTCACCAACGGCTCAATAAAGCCATTGACGATCATCGAAGTACCGACATCTTCGGGAATACCGCGACTCATCAAGTAAAACAACTGCTCCTCACCCACCTTACTCACCGAAGCCTCGTGGCCGATGGTCACATCTTGGGCATCAATTTCGATGTAAGGATAGGTATCGGAACGGCTCTTTTCATCCAGCAGCAGAGCATCACAGACCACATTCGATTTACAGTTATGCGCCCCATCTTCCACTTTGAGCAAGCCACGATAAGAGGCACGGCCACCGCCTCGGCTGATGGATTTGGAAATGATGCGGCTGGTCGTGTTAGGAGCCACATGCACTACTTTACCGCCAGCATCCTGGTGCTGACCCTTGCCAGCAAAGGCGATGGACAAAATCTCGCCGTGTGCGCCTTCGCCCATCATGTAAACGGCCGGATATTTCATGGTTACTTTGCTACCCAAATTGCCATCAACCCATTCCATGGTGGCTTTTTCGTGGGCCACAGCGCGTTTGGTAACAAGGTTGTAAACATTGTTAGACCAGTTCTGGATAGTGGTATAGCGGCAGCGTCCGCCTTTCTTGACGATGATTTCGACAACGGCCGAATGCAGCGAATCCTCTGAATAAATGGGAGCCGTACAACCTTCCACATAATGCACATACGCGCCTTCATCCACAATGATGAGGGTACGCTCGAACTGGCCTACATTTTTAGCATTGATGCGGAAGTAAGCCTGCAAAGGCATCTCCACACTCACGCCCGGCGGCACGTAAATAAAGGAACCACCCGACCAAACGGCCGTATTCAACGCCGCAAACTTGTTGTCATTGTAAGGAATAATCGTGGCGAAATGTTCCTTCACAATCTCTGGATATTGGCGCAAGCCATCATCCATCCCCAAGAAAACAACCCCTTTCGCTTCCAGGTCTTTCTTGATGTTGTGGTAAACAACCTCAGATTCATATTGTGCAGCCACACCCGACAGGAACTTCTGTTCCGCCTCAGGAATACCAAGTTTGTTGAAGGTATCTTTAATGTAGCTGGGTACATCTTCCCAAGTGTCGCCCTGGCGATCTGAGGGTTTAATGTAGTAATAAATATCGTCAAAGTTGATGCCCGATAAATCCGCACCCCATTGGGGCATCGGCCGTTCCATAAAATGATGGTATGCCTTCAAACGAATGTCCAGCATCCATTCCGGCTCATTCTTCATCTTAGACATAGCTCGGATCATCTCTTCATTCAAGCCTTTTTCCGCTTTGAAGACATAATCCTCAGCATCGGCAAAGCCATATTTGGTTGCGTAATCCTGATTGATTTCAGCAACAACTTCTTCTTCTGTTAATTCACGGTCAACGACTTCAGACATATTATGCCTCCTCTAGTTCGCTGTGCTTTTCACGGATCCAATCGTAGCCACTTTCTTCCAGCTTAAGTGCCAAATCAGGGCCGCCGCTTTCCACAATACGGCCGTCTAGCATAATGTGGACAAAATCTGGCTTAATGTAGTTGAGAATACGTTGATAATGCGTAATCACCAGAGCACCCATGCCCAACTGTTCACGCAAACGGTTCGCACCTTCAGACACAATACGCAGCGCATCAATGTCCAAACCCGAATCCGTCTCATCCATAATGGCAATCTTTGGCTCAACCGTAGCCATCTGCAAAATTTCCACACGCTTCTTTTCGCCGCCAGAAAAGCCTTCATTCAGGTAACGACCCGCAAACTTCTGGTCAATACCCAACATATCCATCTTCTCTTTCAGCAAACGGCGGAAAGCAGGAATCGAAATCCCCTTCGAGTCGGGGTCATCAGCCTGCATCCGTGAGGTGATGGCCTGACGCAAAAACTTCGCCAGCGTCACCCCAGGCACAGCCGCCGGATATTGGAATGCCAAAAACAAACCAGCCCGTGCCCGTTCATCAGCTTCTAACTCAAACAGGTCAATACCATCAAAAATAACTTGTCCGGCAGTTGGTTCATAAGCAGGATGGCCGGCCAATGTATAGGCCAGTGTGCTTTTACCAGAGCCATTCGGCCCCATCAGGGCATGAACCTCGCCCTGTTTCACCAGCAGGTCAATGCCCTTCAAAATGGGCACATCACCCGCGTTAACATGTAGATTCTTGATCTCTAAAGCAGTAGTCATTCTATCTAAATCTCCTGTGAAGGTTTGGCTTCTGTGAAGTAATTGGGTAATCAGGTAACGATAAAATCACTCAATTACTCAATTAGATAATTACTTGTAAGCAGGCGCGATTATAACAAAGGGCTTGGCTAACGTCAATATTTATGATAAAAATGATAAAAATAACATAAATTGACAGCTTTTTTAGGGATTGCTATAATGCACAGCGGTTTTGGATAAGGGAATTGTATCGTGAAATTTGTAACTAACAACCAGAAGCAAAGCACCCGCGAGGTGATTTTGCACACTATTAAATCAACCCCAGAACCCACCATAGAGGTGTTGGCTGAAGCCGCTGATGTGTCGCCGGTGACAGTACGCCACCATGTGAATGGGTTATTGGCAGATGGGTTAATTGAAGCAACGGCCGTTCGCCGCAAAGTCGGTCGTCCCTATTTCGTCTACACCCTCAGCCAACAAGGGCAAGAACTCTTCCCCAAACGCTACGTCCGTCTCACCAGCCGCCTGCTCGATGAACTCAAAACCCGCCTGCCCGACGACATGGTAGCCGAGATTTTCAAAGGCGTTGTCCAGGGCATCATTGCCGACCACGCTGGTGAGTTTGAAAACCTGCCCATCGAGCGCAAACTCGACTATCTGGTAGAAATATTAGGTGACGAAGGCTTTTTATCCAATTGGGAAAAAACGGCCGATGGCTACAAACTCACCGAATACAGTTGCCCCTACATCTCCGTCGGTCATGAGCACAACGAAGTCTGCACCTTCGACAAAGAACTCATGCTCACCGTCCTCCAAACCCCCATCCAGCAGCACAGTTGCATGTTAGAAGGCGCTGCCTGCTGCGAATTTTCTGTCGTTACCACAAATTAGGCTTTTTCAGACAAATAATAATCCCGTAAAATATGAAAAAGCCTCAACCCAATTCCCTAAAAACCTTCAATTCTTAATCACTTATTGGGGAAATTGGCCTTGGTAATCGTTCACCCATAACTTCATGGTTTAGTTGGAGACTAAAAATTAACCAGACTCCAGTCTCTAGTCTCCAATCTCCAAAATCGCTAAGTTAAAACGAACGCTTACTTAGTTAGGAGCTAAAAATGGTTATCAGCAAAGAAGAAGAATTAATTGAAACCCTGCGCAACGTCATTGATCCCGAAATCGGCATGAACATCATCGAACTCGGTTTAGTGCGCAACCTGGATATTGACGAAGAAGAAGATACCGCCAACATCACCATGATCCTCACCACCCCTTTCTGCCCCTACGGGCCAGCCATCATCGAGCAAGTGCGCCAAATGGGCGGCAAAGTCATGGGCAACGGTGTCACCGTGGAGATCGGCACAGAGCTGTGGGACCCATCTATGATGGAAGAAGGTGCTGGCGGCGACTGGGGCTTGTTCTAGATCCCCCTACTTCATAATAACTTTTCAGTTTCCTCTCAGTTCCCCAAGTTCCCCTGAATTTCTCTGGGGGCCTTGGGGGGCTTGATGAAGCTAATTTTCGTACAAATCCTTTCACCCCCCTCAACTCACAACCAGTCCCACGCAGGAATGATAATAGGCGACTCCAGATCACCTAACCAGGCCCAAATCGTCAGCATGGGTTCCACATCTGTTGCCATCGCATGAGCCACATCACTATCATGAAAAATGCGCGTACCAGACGGCCGCCAGGCTGGCGGCTGGTGGCCCAACTGCCAACGCGCCGTACCCGCCAGTACACCATAAAACTCAATCGCCTGGTGATAATGCGGCGGATAAAAAAGAGACGGGGCTTGCAGGGAAAAGCCCACGGCAATGTTGTCACTGGGGAATATCGCCACCTCTTCCCCATCAACAGCCGGGCCAATGAGCTGCACATAGGCAAACCCATCCGCAAACTGCTCTCCCAAGTAATCGGCGGCAAAAGGTATCCACCTCAACTGTTCAACGGCCGTTATCAACACAGACAACAAAGAAGCACAGTGGGGTGCAGTGGGCAGTTGGCTGGCCTGGCCAAACCAGCTTTGCACGATGGGCAGCATCACCGGTTTAATCGCCCGTGGTTCACCCAAATCATGCAGGTGCGTCAGCAGTTCCGCTAAGGGCGCGGCACCCTCTGTGGACACCGCCAACCAGTTCTCAAAAAAGGCAATTATCTCTGGCAGCATCTGCGCTCCTATCTTTTTCATGAATCATTTTGGGGAGGCAGATTATAAGCAGCGTCGGGCAACGGCCGTTGCCACACCAACGCCTTCGCCCCACCCACAGCACCCTGCTTCACCGCCGCCGCCACATCCATACGAGGCCAAAATTCGGCCAAAAAATAAGCAATAAAAGCATCGCCACAGCCCACCGTCGTGCCTAAAACGGGCAATGCTTGAATAGGAAAAAACTGGTCAGGCATCACCGCCGTCGAACGGCCGTCAAACACCCGCACCCCCCGCGACCCCAGCGTCACCACCAACAGTTTTTGCTGCGCCTGCGCCACCTGCCCCATCGCCAGCAGCCGCTCATCATCCACACCGCCCGGCCAGCCTACAAAACCAACATCCACCCAACGCATCATCTCGGCCAGCCGTTCCACCGTAAAATGGCGAAAATCGAGGAAATCGGCCGTTAGCAACGGCCGTTCCCAAACACCATTTTCCCCCAACCGCACCAACTCCCGAATCATGCCCTCCACCAGCACCGTGTGGACATGCTCGGCTTGCGCGATGAGAGTTTGCTCAACGGCCGTTACCGCAAAATCCGCCCACACACCCTCCACAAAATTATCCATACGCGGCTGACCATCTGGCAAAATAGCAATATCAATCGCCGCCGCCGCCCCCCGCCCCACAATACTGGCTGGCAAATAAGCAATCTGATGCCGCCCCAAAAAGTCCAGAAACACCTCTGGATGATTCTGCCCAATGCGCGTAATAAAGGTAAAAGGCACGCCCAACTGCCGCCAATGATAGGCCATATTCAGACAGCCACCCCCAGGCAAAATTAAGCCACTATCGGTATAAATATCCAAACTAACCGCACCTAGCAGAACATTTTGCATATACTATACTCAGAAGATCAAAGCGGATCATATGATTTAGTGTAGGACGATTTTGTAAATCGTCTGGGCAATTTGCAAAATCACCCTACGAACCGTGAATACTGGTTGGTGATTATTTATTGTAGACTAAAGCCCCGCTAACGGCCGTTCCCGCCCCGCACCCAACGCCAAAAAGCGATCATAACGCACCTCCACCACCTTACTCATCTGCCAAAACGCCTCCACCGACAGATGAGCACAGCCCTCGTGGTGATACCATTCCACATGATTGGGCAAACTACTAATGAGCGTCGGATCATGCACCGGCACAACAGCCGGATTAAGACAAAATCCCGGCGACAACGGATCACGAATTTGCAGCAAATAATTGCCGCGAAAGCCATAAGCACGGGGCAGATGGTACACCTGCCCATCACCCAAGTCAGTGAGATCAGTGGGAGAAACGGCCGTCTCTACCACCTCCGGCCAATCTGCATCCGCCACCAACTCAGCCACCACCCGCCGCACCGAAATATCCTGATAATGATTCATCGCCGTGTGCGGCTGCTCATACTCGTCATCATAGACATTGGTGATATTGTCATCATAGACGTTGCCACAAACTGTTACCAAAAACCGCACCAACGCCGGCTGCGAGTGCAAAAAATGGCGGTAGGCCGCCTCATACTCCACAATCGCCACCGACTTCGGCACAATCTTCCCTCGCACAACATGCCCAATCCGCCACCCCTCCGGCGAATACCGCTCATCCAACACCTCCCGCCACTGCGCTTTAGCAATCCCCGCATACCCCGGCAGCCCCACCGGAACCCACACCTCAGCTAATGGTGCTGTCAATTCCTTTTCTAACACTTGCCACCAATTCGTGTTATCCATAAAGAGGTATATGGGTTTATTGGTATATCGGTGTATTTGATCCAACCAACTACACCAATATACGAATACACCCAATTACTCCATTACCCAATTACCCCCCTAATCTCCTGCTTGGCTCATCATCTCGCCACGCGCCAATCGTTGGCGGAAGCGGCGACGATTCAAAAATAGATTCACTTTTTCCCGCAAAGCCACCAAAATCAAGGCCACCAGCGTGGCAAATTGGGGCAGCAGTTGCACCAAATTGGGCGGCAAGTCCGTCACATTTTGAATACGCACGGCAAAAGCCTCGGCCAGGCCAAAGAAATAGCCCGTCAGCAGCACCCCCAACGGATGCTCAAAACCAAAAATCGAAGCCGTCACCGCCACCCAGCCCCGCCCATTGCTCATATTCCGCGTAAATAACGTCAGATGGCCCACCGACAAAAACGCGCCGCCCAAAGCACACAACATCCCCGCAATCACCAACGCCGCAATCTGCACTCGCGCCACATTAATGCCCAGCGTCTCCGCCGCTGCCTTATTCTCGCCCACCGCCCGCAGATGACGGCCGAATTTCGTATGAAACAGCACTATATAACCAATAATCCCTGCCGCCCACGAAAAATAAACGATGATGTTATAGCCGCTAAAAATATCGCCAATAATGGGGATATGCTGGATGAGCGGCAGTTCAAAATCGGGCAACCGTTGGATGCTAGGGTCAGCCCACGAACCAACATTACCAAACATCACGCGCATGAAATAGACGGTTAGCTCCAAAATAAGCAGATTGATCGCCAACGCCAAAATAATCAAATTGACATTGTATTTCAGATATAAAAACGCAAACAGCAGACCCAACATGCCGCCAAAGAGCATAGCCACCAGAATACCCGCATAGGTATTACCCAAATAGTAAGCCATCACAATAGCCACAAACGCCCCTAACAACATTTTGGCTTCCAACGCCAGATTCAGCACGCCAGCCCGGCTGCAAATGGCACCGCCCAACGCGGCCAAAATAATCGGCGTTGCCAACCGCAAACCGCTGCTTAACAAGGCAATGGTAAAAACATCGTCCATTATTGATTCTCCTCAACGGCCAGTTCAACGGCCGTTTTCCGACCCCGATACCGATCAATCCGTCCCCGAATATTGGCAATATTCCCCCGGTAAAACTGCTCCGCCGCCACAAACAAAATCATAAACGCAATCACCGAGCCGCCCAATTCACGCGGGATGCCCATATTAATCTGCAAACCCAACTGCGCCCCCAGCCGCACCCCCGCAAACAAAATCGCCACCAACACCGCCCCCGCCGGATGCACCTGCCCCAAAATCGCCACAGACAGACCATCAAACCCCAACCCCACCGAAAAATCCTGATTAATACGATAATGCACCCCCAACACCTCAATCGCCCCCGCCAGACCAGCCACCGCCCCACTAATAAACATCCCCCGCAGCGCCGCCCGATCATTACGAATACCACCAAACAGGGCAAACAGTGACGACTGTCCCGCCATCCGCTGCTCATAACCCGGCGTCGAACGCCACAGATAAAAATAAACCGCCACCGCCGCCGCCAACGCAATCACAAAACCCACACCCCATTTAGAACCAGGCAAAAACGTCGCCAGCTTCGCCGTCTCATCAATCACCGGCGAATACGCCGTCGTCCCCCGGTCTGCCCGCAGCGGAAAGTTAACCATATACACTGAAAACAGCAGCGCAATCTGGTTCATCACAATGGTCGTGATCACCTCATTAATCTTCAGCTTCACCTTCAACACACCAGGAATATAGCCATAAATGCCCCCCACCACCATCGCCACCAACATAATGGCAATAGGGTGGATAACCGTCGGCAGATCAAGAGCAAAACCCAACCAGGCCGCCACCAACGCCCCCAACGCAAACTGCCCCTCCTGCCCAATACTAAACATACCAGAGCGGAAGGCGATAACGGCCGATAATCCCGTCAAAATCAGCGGCGTAGCCCGTTCAAACGTCGTAAACAACGCACAACGGTCAAGAGCACGGCAGCCAAACCCCGCCCGAAACAACTCCCCAAACGCCGCCAAAGGCGACTCCCCCGTAAACAAAATCAACACAGCCGCCACCAACAAGCCAGACAAAATGGCTAAAATCGGCACCAGCACAGAACTAATCAACTGTTGTCGGCGATACGTATCCATAGTTCAGTTAACAGTAAACCGTGAGCCGTAATCGGATGACCGATTACCGTTCACCGATTACCGCCTTACTCCCTCCCATCAACAACCCAATCTCTTCCTGCGTCACCGTCTGCGGGTCAACCTCCCCCGCAATCTCGCCCCGATACAGCACAATCACCCGGTCACTCAGCGACATAATCTCATCCAACTCCACCGAAACCAGCAAAATGCCTGCGCCCTCATCCCGCGCCTTAATCAGCGAACGATGCACAAACTCAATACTGCCCACATCCAAACCACGTGTCGGCTGATTGGCAATCACAAATTTGGGATTCCCCGCCAATTCCCGCGCCAGCACCACCTTCTGCATATTCCCCCCAGACAGCGTGGCAATGCCGCCCCCTGGCTGCGCCGCCGCAATCGAAAACTGTTTAATCGAAATCTCCGCAAAACGGCGCATCGCCTGCTTAATCAAAAAACCCAGGCGGTTAAATTCCGGCCACTTATAACGGCTGACAATTAAGTTTTCATCCAGATCAGTTTGCAAATTGAGGCCGATTTTGATGCGGTCTTCAGGGATATGGGCCATGCCCCGATTGCGCCGTTCATAAACGCTGGCATGGGTAATGGTGTCACCCAAAAATTGCATCGAGCCGCCATCAACAGGCCGCATCCCGCTAATGGCTTCTACCAGTTCCGTCTGCCCATTGCCGCTCACACCAGCCACGCCCAACACCTCGCCCTGCCGCACCTGGAAGGAGAGATGGCGCACCGCAGGCAAACCACTGATATCCGAAATAGTCACGTCGTCAGCGGCAAAGACAACCTGCCCAGGGTTGGCTGGCTTTTTATCCAGATTGAGCAGCACCGGACGGCCGACCATCATGCTTGCCATTTCGGGAATCGAAGTATTTGCCACCTCTTTCGTGCCAATCATCCGCCCCCCACGCATCACACTTAAGCGGTCGGCCACATTTTTCACCTCAACCAGCTTGTGGGTGATGAAGATAATGGTGCGGCCTCGTTCGGCCAGTTTGCGCACCACATTGAGCAGTTCTTTGACTTCTTGAGGGGTGAGAACGGCCGTTGGCTCATCCAAAATCAAAATCTTCGCCTCCCGCTCCAACGCCTTCAAAATCTCCACCCGCTGCTGCATCCCCACCGGCAAATCACGCACACGGGCATACGGGTCCACCGGCAGACCAAACTTGTCCGCCAATTGGCGCACCATCTCCGCCTCCTCCCGCTTCTGCAATAAACCATACCTATTCGGCTCCATCCCCAGCATAATATTCTCGGCAATCGTAAACGACGGCACCAGCTTAAAATGCTGATGCACCATGCCAATCCCCAGCCGAATCGCATCATCAGGATGGCCGATAGTCACCTCCTGCCCATCCACAAAAATCTGACCTGAATCGGGTGGGTGCAGGCCATACAAAATATTCATCAGCGTCGTCTTGCCCGCCCCATTCTCCCCCACCAGCGCATGAACTTCCCCCTCCTTCACCTCCAGACTCACCTGATTATTTGCCAGAACATTCGATGAAGGAAAAAACTTCGTGATATTGCGTAACTCAACAGCGTTGGACATGATTCGTAGATAGTAATCGGTAATCGGATACCTGTTCACCGATTACCGATTACCCATTACAGGCTATTAATTCATCAACGGGTCACAAACGGCCGTTGGGTTCAAAGCATCACACACTTCATAATCGCCATCCAGAATCCGTTGACGATAATCCTCAACCAATTCCTTCACAGCCGGAAGCTTGTCCGTCATAGCAGCCGGGCCTTCTTCCTCAAACGTGGTAGAGCCTTCATCCCAAGAGATACCAGCCGCACCATCCGCCATACCCAACTCATTAAAACCACCCTTGAAGGTATCATTCTTCGCCCACTCAATCAGGGTATAGGTAGCAATATCCACCCGCTTAATCATAGAAACAATCACATGACCAGGTTGAATCCAGTCCTGATTAGAATCCACACCAATAGCATAATTACCCGTTTGTTTGGCCGCTTCCAAAACACCTTCACCAGAACGCCCCGCCACCTGATACACAATATCCGCACCCTGCTCAAATTGGCCCAAAGCCGTTTCCAAACCCAGCGTGGGATTGTCAAAATCGAAGCCAAGATAGCCAACCAACACCTGGCAATCGGGGCAGACCTCTAACACACCTTGCTTGTAACCATAAAAGAACTGGTTCAAAGCCGGGGCATCGCCACCAACAACCGCGCCGACAGTCTTGCTTTCCGTCATACTACCCGCAATCAACCCCACCAGAAAACTAGATTGATGCACATTGATCTGGAAAGCCGCAAAGTTATCGGGCAACTCATCCGCAAACACATCAGAAGGCGCACCAAACTTTTGATCGGGGAATTCGGCCGCTAAATCTAAAACCAACTGAGCATCTATAGCCAGCGGCAGCACAATATCATTACCAGCTTGAATCGCACCACGCAAGGCAGCCTCATGTTCAGCAATACCCGATGTCTCAATCACCGTGCCTTTTACACCCATCTCGTCAATGGCTCGTTCAGCACCACGATTCGCCGAATCGGAAAAAGAACGGTCGCCCAACGGCCCCGGCAAAACCAGGGCAAAGCTAAAATCTTCGGCTTCCTCTTCAGCCCCACCGCAAGCGGTCAAGGCCAGCGTCAACAAAGTCGCCACAAGTAACAAATAAACAAAACGCTTCATGATTCTCTTCCTCCTAAGTAAATAGGCGTTAATTGGGATGGCTGCTGCCAGAGCAACAGACCTTTAGGTTAATAAAGTAAGTAGAATTGAACATTTATTGGGACTTTTTGCCGATGATGACCTCCTTTGCCGACTATCCTTAGCGGCCTATTTCTAGAGTGGATGGGCTTCCTCTCACCATCCAGGTAGGTATCGTAACAATGGCAAAGTAGTATAACAGGCTTCTCAATTTTGCCATCTGAAAAGCGGTGATTTAGCATCAATTTTGGGGGTCGCGGCGGCGGTGCCCAGGGCGGCGCCAATGCAGAAAACGAGGGGCGGCAATGAAGATCATCGTGAGTGCAATGACAGCATTACCCAGTTCCCGGGGCACGGCCGTTTGCAACTGCAAGCCATTCAACGCCCCCAACCGCAGCCCCCCCAACAACACCGACGACAACACCACTCCCAACGGATGAAGCTGCCCCAATAAGCTCACAATAATCCCGTCAAACTCATCCACACTAGAAAAATTAGCCACAAAACGATAATGCACCCCCAACACTTCCAACGCGCCCGCCAAACCAGCCAACATGCCGCTCACCGCCATCCCCGCCACCACCGCCCAGCGGGCCTTCATGCCCGCATATTGGGCAAAATAAGCCGCCTGCCCCGACATCCGCACCGTCAGCCCCGCACTGGTGCGCCAAAGATACAGATACATAAACAGAGCCACGAGCAGGGCAATAAACAGAGCCACTGTTAACTTGGTAGCCGCCACCAGTGGCGTAAGCTGCATCTCCTCAGGAATGCGCCAAAAGCTGATGGGGCCAACCACAGCCAGGGCAAAAGAGTTCATGAGGAAGGTGGTGATGACTTCATTGATGTGCAGAAAAGCGCGGAGGAAGCCAGGAATGGCACTCCACAGGGCGGCAAAGGAGATGGCAATGCAGACGGCCGTTACCCCCCTCAACAACGGCGGCCAGGGCAGCACCGACACCAACCAGGCCGTCACCCCCGCCCCCATCACCATCTGCCCCAACTGCCCAATGCTAATCAGCCCCACCCGAAAAGCCATCATCGCCGACAAACCGCTCAAAATCATCGGCGTGGCATACTGCAAAGCCGTCAGCAGCGCACACCGCCCCGCCCCACTGTGGCAGCTAAACCCCGCCTCAAACCAGGCCCCATACACCGCCAGCGGATTCTCACCCGTTGGCAGAATGAACAACATGCCCACCAACAAACTTAAAGCAAGTGCCGCCAATGGCAGCAGCCAGCGACGAGAAGTCATCATCAAAGCCAAAAATGGAGTAACCGTTCACCCTCCCGGAGGTTTTCCCTCGAGAGTGCCTTCGTAAAAGAAGCCTCCGGGAGGATTTTTCCCTCGAGGGACTGAACGATTACAAAATGAATCAAGGATTGTAAACCTGAATCCGCTTGTTAGGAATGCGCTGCGCCAGCCGCTCCATGTTTTTATTCACCTGCTTAATGACCTCCGCCTTATCAATCGTCAGCAGTTGGCGGTCTTGCATGAGGAGACGGCCGTTCACCATCACCGTCTGCACATCACCCGCCCGCGCATTATAAACCAGGCTGGCACTCATACTATGCAAAGGCTGATGATGCGTCCCGCTCATATCCAACAGCACAATATCGGCCAAATAACCAGGAGCCAAACGGCCGATCCGATCCCCCAACCCCAACACCGCCGCACTGCCATTAAAGGCAATATCCAACGCCTCAGAAATCGTCATCACCTCCGGGTCACGCGCCTCATGCTTTTGCAGCATCGCCATCAGCCGCAAACTCTCCAAAATATCCAGCGTGTTATTACTCACCGCCCCATCCGAAGCCAGCCCCACCGCAATCCCCGCCTCACGCAAAGCCGTAATCGGCGTTAGCCCCATCCCCAACTTCAAATAGGTCTTGGGCGCGTGAGCCACGCCCACCTGTTTAGCCTGCCGCAAAATGGTTATATCCTCCGGCAAAATGCCACAGCCATGCGCAATAATCGTCGGCACATCCAAAATACCCGTCTCCGCCAACACCTGAATCGGCGTCATCCCCCGCTTCTCCAGACTGGCCTTCGTCTGCCCCATCTCCTCAGCCGCGTGGATGTGGATGCCCACACCCAACCGTTTGGCATGGTCAACGGCCGTCCGCAAAAAGTCATCATCACACGTATACGGCGCATGGGGGGCCATCCAGGTGGTAATACGGCCGTCCGCTCTCCCCTGCCACTGTTCAGCAAAATCGGCCGTAGCCGCCAACGCCTCATACCCCCGGTCACCAAACACCGCATAGCCCAACGCCGCCCGCGTCCCCGCCTCCGTCACCGCCTGCGCCGCCCGCTCCATGAAAAAATAATGATCCGCCACCGTCGTCACCCCCGCCTCAATCATCTCCGCCAACGCCAGCAGCATCCCCCAATACACATCCTCCTCCGTCAGATTACTCTCCAACGGCCACATAAACTCATTAAACCAGCGCTCAATCGAAACATCCTCCGCCAGCCCCCGAAAAATCACCATCGGCGCGTGCGCGTGCGTGTTAATCAGCCCCGGCATCGCCAACATCCCCCGCCCCTCCACCACTGTCACACCATCGGCAACCTCTAAAGTCGTTGGCCGGATCGCCACAATCTCCTGCCCTTCCACCACAATGTCACAATCCCGCGCAATCGTCAGCCCCTCCCCTGGCGCATTCTGCAACACATGACAATCCCGAATAATGATTTGCTCTTTTTCCATACCAAACCTCTGCTTTTCAAGGACTACGCAGATTACGCCGATTATTTTCTTTAATCCGCACAATCCGCGTAATCTTTGATAATTACCTTTTGACCAATGCTGCAATTTCCTGTGCCAACCCCGAAATGGTGAGGCGATTATAGCCAGAGATAGAACTCTCAATTTTATCATCGAGCGGCTCGGCCCACCGCGCCGGAATACCCTCCACCCCCAGCATCACCCCCAGAATCGAGCCGACCGTTGCCCCATTGCAGTCCGTATCCCAGCCACCCATAACGGCCGTTCCCACACTCACCCCAAAATCCCCCTTCCCATACAACAGCCCCAACGCCACCAAACAAGCATTGGGAATCGTATGCACCCAATTGGTGCCTTCATCCGTTTTGTAATAACGGCCGTATTTCCCCTCAATCCGCTGCCAAACCCCCTCCCAACTCACCTCCTCTTCCACCCACACCAGCACATCCCCAATCGCCTCCGCCAGACGGCTTTGCGGCGGGATCTCCGCCAGCCCTGCACGAACAATCGCCTCCACGTCATCCAGCACAAACGCCGCCGCCACCATCGCCGCCACCCACATCGCCCCATACACCCCATTCTGCACATGAGACAAACTGGCATCCTGATACGCCAACGCCGCCGCCCGGCGCGGCTGCCCCGGCCACACATAACCATACACATCCGCCCGAATCTGCGCCCCAATCCATTCCCGGTAGGGATTTTGCAGGGTAACGGCCGTCGCCACATCCACCCCATTCACCAAATGCCGATACAACACCCGCTCCGCCGTATACACCTGCTCATAAGCAAAATGATTCAGCCAAAACTGCCCCACATCGGCCGGCGTAAACTCAAAACCATACCGCTGCAAAATCAGCAACGCCGCAATCATATAATCAATATCATCATCCCGCACCGTGCCGCCAATATTGCCCAGCGTCGTATCATGCCAGCGGCTCCACGCCGGTACGGCAATGTCATCAGGCAACGGTTCCAGCAGCGGCACATAATCCCGCAGCGGATACGCCCCCGCCCGCCGCAGATACGCCCAAATCTGCGCCGGTGGATTCGTCCCCTCCAATGGCTTGCCCAACATCATGCCCGCACACCGCCCCAACACACCGCCATGAACCCGCTGCGCCACATCCTGCGCCTCGGCCAACTGCGCCGCTGGCGGCAGCGTCGCCTGAATATCGGCCAGAGAGATAGGTTCATAATAAGGCCAGCCAGGGGCAGGCTTGAGCATCTCAAGCTGCTGCCAATGGGCAGTAAGATCGGCATCGGGGGTGTGGGAAACGGCCGTTCTAATCCCCGCCAACACCACCCCATCCACCCCCTGCTGCTCCCGCAAATCCAACTCCGCCAACAACAATTCATAAGAAGAATACATATCACACCCTACACATAAATTCGCGGCAGCGACTACGAAGCCTGCCTACGCGGTCTAAGTCGGCGCAGGCCAACTTCGTAATCGTTGCTGCGGTTTCAACCGCCCCAAATTCTCGCTAAAACCCCCAAATTACCCCATAATAATAGCCCATATAAAGCGGTAATCGGTAATCCGTAATCCGTAATCGGTAATCCGACAACCGTTCACCGATAACCGTTCACCAACCATGACCCCCAACATTCTCCTCTTCCTCACCGACGACCACGCCCAATGGGCCTTGGGCTGCTACGGCAACCGCGAAATCCGCACCCCCACCCTCGACTACCTGGCCCAAACCGGCGTGCAAATGCGCCACGCCTTCACCCCCACTCCCGTCTGTTCCCCCGCCCGCGCCTGCCTTCACACCGGCCAACTCGCCTCACAGCATGGCCTGCACGACTACCTCTCCACCGACGACCCCGCCATAGATGCCCACAACTGGCTGGGAGATGCCGCCACCCTCGCCCAACTACTCCGCGACGCAGGCTACCAAACCGCCCAATCCGGCAAATGGCACCTGGGGCGCGACGAGCATCCCCAAGCTGGTTTTGACCAATGGTTCACCCTGGGGCGCGGCTGGCCCATTCCCCACCAAGGCCCCCATCTATACGGCTTCGACGGTGAACATCACAGCATACCCGGCAACATCACCCGCGTAGTCACCGACAAAGCCATCAGCTTTTTGCACCAACGTGAAGCCAACAAACCCTTTTTCCTCACCGTCGGCTACTACGCCACCCACAGCCCCTGGCAAGATCATCCCGAACGACTCGTGTCTAGCTATCGCCAATGCACCTTCGCCGATATTCCCAACGATGTCATGCACCCCTTCGGCCGTCAAAATCTGGAATCCACCGATGCCACCCGCAACAACCCCCGCGAGGCGTTGGCGCAATATTACGCCGCCGTGACCGAGATTGATGAAGGTATCGGCCGTTTGTTGGACGAATTAGAAGCGTTAGGTGTTTTAGATGACACCCTCATCATTTACACCTCAGATCATGGCCTCAACTGCGGGCATCATGGCATTTGGGGCAAGGGCAATGGCACGCTGCCCTTGAACATGCTGGAAGAGTCCATTCGCATACCGCTCATCGTTTGGCAATCGGGCCTGGCGGTGGGGCATCAGCAGCGGCAAGAGTTTGTGGATCATCTGGACACCTTCCAAACAATTTTAGAAGCGGCCCATGTCACGCCGCCAGAAGGCAATTACGCCGGGCGCAGCTTCTGGCCGCTCGTGCAAAATCGGCACATTCCCGATTGGCGGCGCGTGCAATTTGGCGAATATGGCGATGTGCGTATGGTGCGCACGGAGCAGTACAAGCTAATCACCCGCGCCGATGTCCCCAGCGAGTTGTTTGACCTGCAAGCTGATCCGCGTGAGGTGCGGAACTTGTTGGGGGCGGCAGGATATGAGGCGGTGGTGACGGAGTTAACGGCCGTTCTCCACACCCACTTCACCCACTACCAAGACCCCCTCAAAAACGGCCTGCGCGTCCGCGACCTGCCCCAACATAATTTCACCGAAGCGTGGCGAACAAGTGAATACTAGAGGCTAGAAGTTTAAAAACAGATGATTTTGACGCAAAGAACGCGAAGAATGAAAGAAACGCAAAGGATTTTAGGCTTTTCTCTCAATTCTTTGCGCCTTTGCGCCTTTGCGTCAAGATTTTTCGCTCTACTGAATCTCTAGTCTCCCCGTAAGGAGAAAAATGAGCATTATCGTTCTCGGCAGTATCAACATGGACTTAACCACCTACGTCCCCCGCCTGCCCGCACCGGGGGAAACGTTGTTTGGCACATCCTTCATCACCGTGCCCGGCGGCAAAGGCTTCAACCAGGCCGTCGCCGCTGGCCGTTTGGGGGCCGTAACCAAATTCATTGGGCGCGTGGGCGAAGATGCCTTTGGCACTGGCGTTTTACAGCTCATCGCCGCCGAGCCGCTGGACGTGAGCGGCATTGCCATTGACCCGGCGCACGGCACCGGGCTGGCCGTCATCAGCGTGGATGAGCAGGCAGAGAATGCCATTATTGTGATTTCGGGGGCCAACATGGCCCACAACGAGAGCGAGGTGGCTCGCTGCGCGGCGGTCCTGCCCGGAGCAAAGGTACTCATGTTGCAGATGGAAAGCCCGCTAAAAAGCTCTTTGGCGGCAGCCCGCAGCGCCCGCGAACAAGGCGTAACCGTCATTTTTGATCCCGCTCCGGCCAGCCCGCTGCCTGCCGAGGCTTACCAACTGTGCCAGGTGATGACCCCCAATGAGTTGGAGACGGAGGTGTTGGTCGGTTTCCGGCCAACGAACCAGGCTGAAGCCAAACAGGCGGCGGATGTGTTGCAGGGGCGGGGGGTGGAGACGGCCGTTATCAAACTCGGCGCACAAGGGGTCTATTACCAATCGGGCAGCGAAAGCGGCTTTGTGCCGCCCTTCACGGTCAACGCCATTGACACCGTAGCCGCCGGTGATGCCTTCAACGGCGGCCTGGCCGTCGCCCTGGCCGAAGGCTTGCCCATCGCCACCGCCGTGCGCTGGGGCGCGGCGGCGGGTGCGTTAGCCACCACCAAAGCCGGGGCCAGTTCGGCCATGCCCTATCGGGCGGAGTTACTGGCATTGCTAGGAGACTAGAGACTAGAGACTGGCTAAGTCTCCAGTCCCTAGTCTCTAGTCCCCCATTCCCCATGAAAACAACCCTAAAAGCAGCTCAAGTTGTCTGTTTAGATGAAGCCGATACGATTTTTGCGCCGGGGTATGTGGTGGTAGACGAGAACGGCCGTCTCCACACCATCACCGACAAACCACCCGATGCCGCAGCGGAGATAGTGGATTTAGGCCAGCGCCTCATCATGCCGGGGCTGATTAACGCTCACACCCACAGCCCTATGAGCCTCTTTCGCGGGCTGGCCGAAGGCCATTCGCTCTTCAACTTCGACGGCTGGTACAACACCATCCGCGTAGTGGAGGAGGTAATGACCCCGGACATGATTGCCCCGGCGGTGCTCGTCTCCTGCGCCGAGATGATCCGCACAGGCACAACTTGCTTTGCTGACCAATATTTTTGGATGGAGCAGATTGTGCCCGCTGTGCGGCAAAGCGGCCTGCGGGCGGCGTTAGCCTATGGCATTGTGGAGTTGGGCGAGGCGGCGGCGCGGGCACGGGAATTGACGGCAACGGCCGCTTTCCTCAACAGTCTGCAAAATGACCCGCGCCTCACGGGCTGGGTTGGCCCCCACGCCTTTTTTGTGGACAACAGCGAAGCAGCGATGGCCGAGGAAATGGCTTTGGCGGAGCAATTTGGCACGGGGCTGCACATCCATTTGGGCACAAGCGGCGAGGAGGATCGCTACTGCCAGGAGCATTATGGGCGAACGGCCGTTGCCCAAATGCAGCAAATGGGCATCCTCCAACACCCCATCCTGGCCGCGCACTGCCTGACTGTGCCGGAGGCGGATTATGAGACGTTGGCAAGTGTGCCCTTTACGGCCGTTGTCGCCCCCTCCTCCTGTATGCGCAACGCCGCCGGCGTGGCCGATGTGCGTGGCATGATGCAAGCAGGCATCAATCTGGCCTTAGGCACGGATAATGTGACCAACAACAACAGCTACGACATGTTCAAGGAGATGCAATTGGCAGGCAAGCTCATGTCGCTGCATTACCGCACGCCCAATGCCATCCCCACCCGCGCCATTTTGCGCATGGCAACAGCCAATGGAGCCAAAGCCCTCGGTAGGGAACAGGCGATTGGCTCGTTGGAAGTGGGCAAGCAGGCCGATTTGATCAGCCTGGATTTGGACGAGATTGGCTGGTCGCCAATGGCAGGGCAAGATGTGTACACGGCGTTGGTTTATGCTGTTTCCGGGATGCACGTGCGGGATGTGATGGTGGCGGGGGAGTGGTTGTACAGAGACGGCCGTTTCCAAACCCTCGATTTCGCCCAGGCTCGTGCCCAACTCGAAGAAGCCTACCTACAATTAGCCCAACGGCTGGCAAAGCCTTAACCATGAGCGATACGGCCGTTTCCCAACTCCCCAATCTTGGCTCCAAATCCAGCCAATGGCTGCACAACATTGGCATCCACACTCTCACCGATTTGCAGGCCATCGGCGTGGTAGAAGCCTACTGCCTCATCAAAGCCCAGCACGAACAGGCCAGCCTCAACCTGCTCTACGCCCTGTACGGCGCAGCCCACAACATCTTGTGGAACCAGCTAACACCAGAAATCAAAAAGCAGTTGCAAGAAGAAGCAGCCGCCTTCCAGTTTGGCGGAGGGGCTGATGGTTGATGATTCGGTTTGATGGCTTTTGAGGATCTAAGTTGTGCAGCATTGTTGCAGGGAGAACGGCCGTTTAAACACAAGTCAACCGTGTGCCAGAAATTGTGATGAAAACAAGTGCAATCCAGCATTATGGCTGCCAGAAATACAAAAAGAGAGCAAAAGCTAATCCTATCACAAGGTAGCCAAGAAATACCGCCAGCTTTCCTCTGGGAGGCTCAGGGAAAATACTATTCCAAGTACGAGAGTGCATTACAATTGTCACTTTGTTTTTGATAGAGCTAATACCAATGTATGTCAGTAGAATAACAGCCAGGAAAAGCCAAACTTTGTCATTCACATCGGTGCCAAGACTTAAGACAAAAACAACAAGCAACAATAACCCAGCAATCCGTTGTCTATCGGCAGCATTATTCTCTTGCTTTGTAAAAGGCTCATGAGGCTGAACTTCTTTGAAAGACCTGTCAAGAGAGCGTCGTATCCGGAATCCTATAATTAGAGAGACGGCAGAAACAATCAAAACAGCCAAAACTTCAAAATTAGAAATTGCATCCATCATACCGACAAATTATATCTCACTTACGCCAACATAATCTGCACCGCCTCCACAATTAGGTCATGCTCCGCTGTGTGCATCCGCGCCTCAAAATCGGCCAGTGTATCCTCTGGCAAAATCGGCACAAGCCTCTGCGCCACCACCGGCCCTGCATCTACCTCAGGAATCGCCAAATGCATCATACAGCCGCTGTGCTCAATCTCCCCCTGTTGGTAGGCAGCAAAAGCGCGTTCAATGGCCTGTGTGCCATCAAACTGCCCCGGCAGTGCCGGATGTAAGTTAATGACGCGATTGGGAAATTGGTTCAAAAAGGCCGCACTCAAAATGTGCATCCAGCCCGCCAAAACAATCAAATCTGGTGCCGCTTTTTGAACTTCCGCAGCCAAATCGGCATCATACTGCTCACGGCTTTTGCCCGCCTCACGGTAGGGCTTGAAGGGGAAATAGAGCGTGGGAATGTTGGCCTGCTGGGCACGAACCAGCCCATACGCATCTTTACGATTGGAGACGACGAGGGAGATAACGGCCGTTATCTCTTCCCCCCCCACCGCCTCCATAATCGCCTGCAAATTCGACCCCGACCCCGACACCATCACCACAATTCTTGGCAGTTCATCCATTTTTTTAACGCAAAGGCACAAAGACGCAAAGGAGGAAAAAACCTTTGCATTTCTTTCCCCCTTTGCGCCTTTGCGTCAATAATCCCTAAACAATCTCCACTCTTTTCTCCCCCGCCACCATCTCCCCCACCACAAACACCGCCTCCCCCAGCAGCTCCTGCACCAACGCCACATCCGTCGGCGGCACAACCACCAGCATCCCCAGGCCCATGTTAAACACGTGGCACATCTCCAGGCTGTCAATCTCCCCCAACTGCTGGATGAGGCCAAAGATGGGCGGTTCCGGCCACGCCCCGCGCCGCAGCCGCGCCCCCAGGCCATCAGGAAAAATGCGCGGCGGATTGTCAATCAGACCGCCGCCCGTAATGTGCGCCAGGCCCCGTACATCCACATGCGCTTCTTGCAAACGGCCGATCTCCCCCAAATACGCCCGGTGCGGCTGCAACAAAGCTTCACCCACCGACATGCCCAACTCAGCTCGCACCTCCCGCCAATCCAACCCAGCCAACACCTGCCGCGCCAGCGTAAAGCCATTCGTATGCAGCCCCGTCGAAGGCAGCCCCAAAATCACATCCCCCGCCTCAATCCGCTGCCCATTGATAATCTCGCCCCGCTCCACCACACCCACCACCGTGCCCACCAAATCCACCGCGCCCTCGTGATAGACACCGGGCATTTCGGCCGTTTCCCCACCTAGCAGCGCACAGCCCACCGCCTTACAGGCCGCAGCCACACCCTGCACAATCGTGGCAATTTGCTCAGGATCGAGCTTCGCCGAAGCCACATAATCGAGAAAAAACAACGGCCGTCCGCCCTGCACCAAAATATCATTCACGCAATGGTTCACAATATCAAACCCAATCGTGTCCCACCGCTTCAACTGCGCCGCCACCTTCGTCTTCGTCCCCACCCCATCCGTCGAAGCCACCAGCGTCGGCGACTCCATATGCTTCAACTTACCCACACTATACAATCCACCAAAAGCCCCCACACCCGACAACACTTCGGGGCCAAAAGTGGCCTGAACGGCCGTCTTCATCAACGCCGTCGCCCGATTCCCCGCCTCAATATCCACGCCCGCTGCGGCGTATGTAGAATGGCTGCTCATCCAAGTTCTCCCAAATAGGGAGACTGGAGATTAGAGACTCGAGACTAATCTCCAATCTCCAGTCTCTAGTCTCTCCCAATATCCTTCCGGTAATGCGCTCCCGCAAAATGAATCTTGTCTACTGTCGCGTAAGCCTGAGTAACGGCCGTCTCCAACCCCTCGCCCCACGCACTCACCGCCAGCACCCGGCCACCGTTACTCACAACCTGCCCCTCCACCAACTTCGTACCCGCCTCAAAAACGGTCACATTGGGCAGCGATTCAGCCTCAGCCAGCCCCGTAATCGGCAAACCTTTGGCGTAACTCCCCGGATAACCCGGCGCGGCCATGACCACCGTAACACACGCCCCCTCACGCCGCCGCACCATCTCTGACGTTAATCGCCCCTCAATACAGGCCAGCATAATCTCGGCCAGATCACTGTCCAGCATCGGCAAAATCACCTGCGTTTCGGGGTCGCCAAAACGGCCGTTAAACTCCAACACCTGCGGCCCCTCGCTGGTCAACATCACCCCCGCATACAGCACGCCCACATAGGACATCCCCCGCACCGCCATCCCCGCCACCGTCGGATTGATGACCGTTTCCATAATCTGCGCCACCAACGTCTCGTCCACATCGGGCGGCGGCGCGTAAGCGCCCATACCGCCTGTGTTCGGCCCCTGGTCATGGTCGTAGGCCCGTTTGTGGTCACGAGCAGGCAGCATGGGAACGGCCGTCTGCCCATCACAAAACGCCAGCAGCGACACCTCCGGCCCCCTCAGCCGCGCCTCAATCACCACCTCATCGGCCGCCTCGCCAAAGGCCCGCTCCAGCATCATCTCCTGCAAAGCCGCCGCCGCCTGCGCCCGATCCTCACACACAATCACCCCCTTGCCCGCCGCCAAACCACTGGCCTTAATGACAATGCCATCCGCCAGCGCAGCCTGCTCCACATAATCCCGCGCCGCCTCATACTCCGTAAACGTCGCCGACTGCGCCGTGGGAATCCCCATCTCCGCCATAAACGCCTTAGCAAACGCCTTCGACGACTCCAACTGCGCCGCCGCCTGCGAAGGGCCAAAAATCGCCAAACCCGCTGCTTGAAACCGATCCACAATCCCCAACGAAAGCGGCACTTCCGGCCCCACCACCGTCAAACCAATCTCGTTCTCCTGAGCAAATTGCAGCAGCCCATCAATATCATTGTCGGCGATGGCAATATTGGTAAAAGATGTGGCCGTTCCCGCATTCCCCGGTGCCACAAACAGCCGCGCCACCCGCGCCGACTGCCCCAACTTCCACGCCAACGCATGTTCCCGCCCCCCACTGCCAATCACCAAAACAGATAATCTTTCCATTGTGTGTCCTAAATCGTTATAATACCTTTATGCAAACATTAACCCATGAAACTATTGTCAAAGCCGTTCAAACATGGCCTACTGCTCATCGCCTCAAACTGGTGCAAGAGATTTTGAGCGATTTGACGGATTCGGCTGAGTTCACGCCGAAACAGACCGCAGAAAGAGCATTTGGTTTGATCAGCAAACATTCAAATCGTCCAATTCCGACTGATGACGAAATCGAGCAGTGGCTAGTGGATGAACGCTGCTACAGCCATCACCATTTACACACCTGAACAAGCCCTCTTGCAAATTGACAATTGACCATTCATTACCCCCACATACTCTCAAAAATCAACTTCTCCTGCTGCCGATCTTCACTAAAAAGCCATTCAGGAATCGGCAGCGGATAATCACCGGAGAAGCAGGCCGTGCAGTGGCCGTTTTCATGTTTAATCGCCTCTTGCACCGCCCGTTCCATCCCATCCAGGCTTAAATAAGCCACACTGTCCGCACCAATTCGTTCACAAATCCCGTTAATGTCCAACTGATGGGCGATTAGCTCCTTCTTGGTCGCCATGTCAATGCCCATGAAGCAGGGGTAACGCACCGGCGGCGAGGAAACACGTACATGCACTTCGGCCGCGCCGCCATCGCGCAACAACTGCACTAACGGCCCGGCCGTATTGCCGCGCACAATCGAATCATCCACCATCACCACCCGCTTGCCCTTCAAATTGGCAAAGAGCGGATTGTATTTGAGCTTCACGCCCTCTTTGCGTAATTGGTCGTCAGGCTGGATGAAGGTACGGCCGATATAGCGGTTCTTCGTCAGCCCCTCGCTGTAAGGAATGCCCAGTTCCAGCCCATAGCCAATCGCCGCCGGTGTGGCCGAGTCGGGCACACCGATAATCACATCCACATCGGCCGGCGCTTCCCGCGCCAACTGCCGTCCCAACTGCTGCCGCACCTCATGAATGCTCTGCCCTTCAAACAGCGAATCGGGCCGAGCAAAATAGACATATTCAAAGATGCACAAGGCCCGATCCTTTGGCTCAACGCCGTCAAAGGAGGTCAGGCCGTTCTCATCAATGCGCAAAATCTCGCCGGGACGAACCTCGCGCAGCAGTTCCGCGCCAATGGTGTGCAAAGCGCAGGTTTCGGAGGCCACCACGTAGCCGCCATTTTCCAGATGGCCCAGGCATAACGGCCGTAATCCCCGCGGATCCCGCACCGCATACACCGCATTGCGCGTCAAAACCGTCAGCGAATAGGCCCCATCCGCCACCTGCATAAACGAGCGCAGCCGTGCCACCCAGCGATCATCCTCATGCCCATGAATAGCCTCCAACCCCGACCACACATCGGCGGGCGCGGCCAAAATCTGGGTAATCACCTCGCTGTCGCTGGTGGAGGAAAGCCCCACGCCGCGCTTGAGCAGTTGATAGCGCAAATGGAGCGCGTTGGTCAGATTGCCATTGTGGGCCACACCCAACGGCCCATAAATCGTCTCGATCAGATAGGGCTGGGCGTTGCGCACGTGGGAAGAACCGGTCGTCGAGTAGCGGTTTTGCCCGATACCGAGATGGCCTTTTAACGGCCGTAAATTCTCCTCATTAAACACCTGCGCCACCAGCCCCATGCCCTTGTGGCTGTAAGCCATCGTGCCATCACTCGTGGCAACGCCCGCACTCTCCTGCCCGCGATGCTGCAAGGCATACAGCCCAAAAAAAGCCAGCCGCGCCACCTCCCGCCCTGGCGCATACACCCCCACCACCCCACATTCATCGTGCATCTTGTCATCGTCAAATAAAATGTCGTTCATCATTTTCTCCAAAACGGAAATTTTCGACGCAAAGGCGCAAAGAATGGAAGGGGCGCAAAGATTTTTTCCCTTTTCTCATTCTTTGCGCCTTTGCGCCTTTGCGTCAATTTCTTCTTTCAATCTCTCTCTCGCTGCTCTCACCCTTTCCTCCGCCTCTGCCACCGTCTCCCCCAACGCCGTCAAATGACCCATTTTACGACCCGGTCGTGCTTCGGCCTTGCCATACAAATGCAATTTGACGTATGGGTCTTGGAGAACGGCCGTCCAATCCAGCTCTTTTCTTTGCGTCTCTGCGCCTTTGCGTTTATTGTCAAACCACAAATCCCCCAACAAATTCGCCATCGCCACCGGCCGCACATAACTGGTATCGCCCAACGGCAGGCCGCAAACAGCCCGCAACTGCTGCTCAAACTGGCTCGTCACACAGCCCTCAATCGTCAAATGCCCCGAATTGTGTGGACGCGGCGCAATCTCGTTGATGAGCAGTTCGCCGTTGGCCTTCAAGAAAAACTCCACGCACAACACACCCACCACATCCAGCCTTTCCAACAAATGGCGTACATAGGCAACGGCCGTTTCCTCCACCACACTCCCCACCAACACCGGCGCCACCGACACATCCAAAATGTGGTTCTCATGCGTATTTTCAATCAGGCCATAATGGGCAAAGGCCCCATCCAGCCCTCGCGCCGCCACCACCGACACCTCCCGCTCAAAATCCACCCACGCTTCCAGAACGGCCGTCCTTCCCTTCATCGCCGCCCACGCCGCCGCCGCCTCCTCCGGCTGATTGATTTTCACCTGCCCCTTGCCATCGTAGCCGGAAACGGCCGTCTTCAACACCGCCGGACAACCCACCACCGTCAGCCCCACCTCCAAATCGGCCAACGAATTCACTTCGGCATAATCAGTCACCGGCAAATCATTGTCGCGCATAAACTGCTTCTCGCGCAGCCGATTTTGGGCCACGCGCAGGACGTGTGCGCCCGGTCGAAGTGGGGCGTAGTGGGTGCAAGTAACGGCCGTATTCGCTGGCACATTCTCAAACTCATACGTCACCACATCCACCGCCTGGGCAAAGGCGCGTACCGCGACCAAATCCTCATAAGCCGCCACCACCTCCACATCCGCCACCTGTCCCGTCGGCGTATCCCGCCCTGGCGACAACACCTGCACCCCATACCCCATCTGCCGCGCCGCCACCACCAGCATCCGCCCCAACTGCCCACTGCCGAGTATGCCTATTGTTGATGTTGGTTGAATTTTCATCGTCAAAAAACTGATTAACTACATTCACCAAAAAGCGGCAGAAACGCATAGCTACATTGATAATATTTGACAACCAAAACAACAGCCAAAATAATCAATATAATTCCCCAAAAAACTGCCTCATTCCCCTTCGGCGGTTGATGCATACGCCGTCTTACTACACTCACCTTGTTTTTGATTGAACTAGCACCAATAAACACAAGCATCAAACACATAAGCCAAACCCAAATGGCAGGATTAACTGGATGAGACTCAGTTAGTGTAAAACCTGCTGACAAAACAAAAGTTAACAAAAGAACTGATAAGGCAATGGTTTGTGGAAACAAAATTCGCCTTTCGGCATCATCAAGAAAATATTCATTTTGAATTTTCTGATGATATTGCCACATAGATAAAGCAACGAACATCATCACTGCAATCATTCCTAAATACATCGCTTTCCCCTTAATTCGTTATTTCTGGCAGTTTATTCCTTAACACCGCCAAAGCCAGCATCCGCCCCAGTTGCCCACTACCGAGAATACCTATTGTTGATGTTGGTAGAATTTTGTTCATGATTTTGCAACGGGCCAAGCTAGTTTTCTGAAAACAAGCCAATAAGGCACAACCAGAAAAAACAATGTCCCAAACGTACTCCAATACCCACCTAACAAATCAGTAAAAGCATTCAAAGAAAACCCCAATCCAGCCAGTGCCCAACGTAAAGCAGCCAAATAACCAAAATGTGTGCCGTTATCAAACCGCTGAATCAACTGTGCCACACAATAAATTGTGATCCCGTACAAAAATAAGATGAGCACTGAAGCGACTACTTTGGCATACAAATCCGCAAAATCATTACTATTTACGGCCGTTCGTTCCATGCTCAACAAGTCTTGTGAATTAGACCAGTTCAATAGCTCAAAAAGCCATGCCCAAATTTGGTCAAAAGCAAAATAGGAAACCAAATAAACAACTGACAATTTGAGGGCTTCTTTGTCAAGTTTCTGCATGGAAGTGAATCTATTAATCATCTGATCTTGGTCACTACTTCAACTCAAACAGGTGGCAATTTATCGCCTAAAACTTTTTCTGTTTGTGCTTGCCGAAACTGCTCCAACTTCTCCCGATATTCAGGATACTTATTCCCCAAAATGGCAATCGCCAACAACGCCGCATTCTTCGCTCCCGCTCGGCCAATCGCCAGCGTCCCCACCGGTATGCCCCCTGGCATCTGTACAATCGAAAGCAGCGAATCCAGCCCATTCAAGGTGCGACTCTGCACAGGCACGCCCAGCACCGGCACAGTGGTTTGCGCCGCCACCATCCCCGGCAAATGCGCCGCGCCACCCGCCCCCGCAATAATCACGTCCAAACCCCGCCCCGCCGCACTCGCCGCATAATCCGCCATCTTGCCCGGTGTGCGGTGCGCCGACACAACCTCGGCTTCATACGGCACGCCAAAGTCTGCCAGAACGGCCGTTGCCTCTCGCATCGTCTCCCAATCCGACGTACTCCCCATAATCACACCCACCAAAATCTGCTTACTCATGTTTCCTCCTCAATTTTTTTGACGCAAAGACGCAATGGGGCAAAGAAACGCAAAGGAAAAAGGTTAAAGCTTATTGGCGACACGATGAATTCCGTTTTTGACATATTGCTCACCAAAATTAATAACAAGACCGAGTTTAAGGTTTGTCAGACGTAGGTAGGTGAGTGTTTGTGCTTCAAAAATAGGATTGTAAATCGTCACTGATTTATTTTCGAGGATAACCAACTTTTCTACGAGCAAATCAACCTTTAGTGATGTTCCCAATAAATGTCCTTTATAGTAAACAGGCACTTCCACCTGCCGCTCTACAGCTATACCACGATCTTGCAACTCCCATACCATTGCTTCTTCATAAATGCTCTCTAATAACCCTGGCCCACCCAGAGCCTTATGTACCTCGATGGCTGCTCCAACGATTTCATAACTCAAAGCATCTTCTGGAGTCTTGGCAATTTCCTTACCACGTCTCATTTTTTCTTTTAACCCTTTGCGCCTTCGCGTCTTTGCGTCAAATTCTTCCTTATCCGCTCCACCACAGGCTGCTCACCCGGCACAAACTCCTGCCCCGTCAGCCTCTCATACGCCGCAATATACCGCGCCGCGATCTGCGCCACAAACTCAGCCGGCATCGTCGGCGGCACACCTTCACCCCGATACCCCTGCGCCGCAAACCATTTCCGCATGAACTCTTTGTCGAAGTTCTCCGGCTCGCCGCTCTCAGACCTCCGAGGTTTGGCAAACCTCGGAGGTCTTGTCTCATTCGCAATCCAATAGCGGCTGGAATCGGGCGTGTGGATTTCGTCTATGAGGGTGAGACGGCCGTTCACCAACCCCATCTCATACTTCGTATCCACCAAAATCAGCCCCGCCTGCGCCGCCACCGCTTGCCCCCGCGCAAACAACGCCAAAGCCGTCTGCTCAATCTCCGCCCACAACTCCGGTGCGATCAACCCCTGCGTCAAAATCTCCTCCCGCGTTAGCCGCTCATCATGCTGCCCCTGAGCCGCCTTCGTCGTCGGCGTAATAATCGGCTGCGGCAGCGGGTCATTCTTCCGCAAACCATCAGGCAGCGGAATCCCATACGGCCGTCTGTCCCCCCGCTCATACAAATACCACAGCGACGTCGTCGTCACCCCCGTAATATAGCCGCGCACCACCACCTCCACCGGCAGCGGCTCCGCCTCCACCGCAATCGTCACATTAGGATCGGGTATGGCGATGACGTGATTGGCGACAAGATCGGCCGTTTGCTCAAACCACCACGCGCTCAACTGATTCAACACTTGCCCCTTAAACGGAATCAGCCCCAACACCCGGTCAAACGCCGACACCCGATCCGTCGTAATCAGCACCCGCTCCCCATCCCGCACATACACATCCCGCACCTTCCCTTCATACTTCTCCCCCAACTCCACAAAATCCGTACCCGCCAAACAGCGCGGCACAGCGGCTAATAATTCTTCGTGTGTTAGCATAACCCTTTCATTTCGACGCAAAGGTGCAAAGATGCAAAGAAACGCAAAGTAAAAAACTTTGCGCCCCTTCGCGCCTTCGCGCCTTTGCGTCAAGCATTCTTCACCCCATTCTCAAACAACCGCAGCCCCAACATCCCCTTCTCCCCCCGATGATGGCGCGGATGCTGCCAGGGGAAAATATGATTTTCGGGATGGGGCATCAGTCCCATGACATTGCCCGCTTCGTTGGTGAGACCAGCAATGTTGAGGGTTGAGCCGTTGGGGTTGAAGGGATAGGGGACTGGAGACTGGGGACTGGAGACTGGACCGGCATAGGTGAGGGTAATCAAGTTATTCGCTTGCAGGTAATCGGCCGTTTCCCCATCCGCCACCATCAACCGCCCCTCACCATGCGCCACCGGGCAATAAATCAACTCATCCAGCCCCTGCGTAAACAAACAATGGCTGTTCACATTCGGCTGCAAATAAACCCACCTGCACTCAAAATGCCCCCGCTCATTAAACGTCAACGTCAATTGACGCGTTATTCTCCGCGCCTCTGCCTCTTTGCCTCTTTGCGTTTCCAAAAGCCCCGCCTTCACCAACGTCTGAAAGCCATTACAAATACCCAGCACCGGACGGCCGTTTGCCACAAACGCCCGCACCTCCTCCTCAAAACGGTATTGCAAATCCAACGCCCACAACACCCCCGCCCCCAAATCATCCCCATACGAAAAGCCCCCCGGAACCACCAGCATATGATAATCCGCCAGCCGCCGCTCCCCCGCCAACAACTGATTCATATGCACAATCTCTGGCACACCCCCCGCCAACTCACACGCCAACGCCGCATCATCGTCGCGGTTGCTGCCATTGGCGTGGAGAATAAGCACCTTCGGTGATTTACGATTTACGATTTTGGATTTACGATTGGTCGCTTGCTGTGACGATCCCAATCGTAAATCGTCAATCGTCAATCGTAAATCGGCTGCGCCGCACCACGCCGCCTCCAACTCCGCCACCGTCGCCGTGAGAAGCGGTTCGCCAGTACGGCCGTTCACCCTCAACACCGCACCCCCCACAACCCCCACACACTCATGCGGCACATCACCCATCATCTCACGGAAAGCCGCCTCATCCTCCGGCCGCACCTCCACCAAAAAGCGCGTCAGCGACTCCGCAAACAAAATCACCTCATCCGCCGAATAACTGGCGTGCCAATCACGCGGAATCCGCATCAACTGCGTCTCCACCCCCACGCCACCGGCAATACACATCTCCGCCATCGCCACCGCAATGCCCCCTTCCGCGCAATCATGGCAAGCCTGCACCAACCCCGCCTGCATCGCCTGATGCAACGCCTTCAGCCGCGCCAACGGCTCGTGGGCTGGCTCCGGCGGATTATAATTGCCCTCAGCGGCCGTTTCCCCCACCAGCCGAAAATGGCTGCCCCCCAACTCCGCCCGCGTATCCCCCACCACAAACAGAAAATCCCCCGCCTGCTTCAAATCCATCGTCACCGTCTTCATCACATCCGGCACAATGCCCAACGCCGAAATCAACAGCGTCCCCGGAATAGCATGTTTACGGCCGTCTGCCCCCACATACTCATTATTCAAACTATCCTTCCCCGAAATAAACGGCGTTTCATACGCCAACGCCGCCTCATAACAGCCCTGCGCACAGCGCACCAACGCCCCCAACCTATCCGGCAAATTAGGATTCCCCCAGCAAAAATTATCCAAAATCGAAACCTGCTCCGGGTCAGCCCCCACCGCCACCACATTCCGCAGCGCCTCATCCACCGCCGCCCATGCCATCCTATACGGATCGTATTCACTATAACTGGGGCAAATACCGTTGGATAAGGCTACGCCTTTGGGAGACTGGGGACTAGAGACTAGAGACTTGTCCGCAGCCCCCAATCTCCAGTCTCCAGTCTCCAGTCTCAAATTCGGCACAATCACCGTCGCATCCCCCGGCCCATGATTCCTCACACCCACCAGCGGCTTAACGGCCGTTCCCCCCTGCACCTCATGGTCAAACACCCGCACCACCTCCTCCTTACTCCGAATATCAGGATGCGCCAACAGTTTAAGCAGCGTCTCCTTAAAATCGCCATCGTAATGCGTCATACGTAATGCGTAATCGTCGCCCCTCGCTTCTCGCCCCTCGCCCCTCGCCTCCCAAACAGCCACCATCCGCCGCGTCGGAATCCCATCATGCAGAAACTCAATATCCATATCACCAACCAACTGCTCGCCATAATGCAGCGTCAGACGGCCGTTATCCACAAACCGCCCCAGCACAATCGCCTCCACATCCTGCCCCGCACAAATCTCTTGCACACGCGCCAAATTCGCTTCCGGCACAGCCAGCACCATCCGCTCCTGCGCCTCACTCAGCCAAATCTCCCACGGGCGCAAACCAGGATACTTCAGCGTCACCTCCTGCAACTGCACCGCCGCGCCCAACCCCTCCGCCATCTCACCCACCGCCGAGGAGAACCCGCCCGCACCACAGTCCGTCAAAGCCGTATACAATCCCTCATCCCGCGCCCGCAGCACCACCTCCTGCACCTGCTTCTCCATAATGGGGTTGCCAATCTGCACGGCCGTTCCCGCAATCTCACTCGTCTCCACATCCATCTCCATACTCGAAAACGTCGCTCCCCGCAGCCCATCACGCCCCGTGCGCCCCCCAATCGCCACAATCAAATCACCCGGCTGAACGGCCGTTGGGTGCGACCCATGCGGCAAAACCCCCAAACAGCCACAATACACCAGCGGATTCGCCGTATACCCCTCATGGTAATGAATCGAGCCATTTACCGTGGGAATGCCCATCTTATTGCCGTAATCCTCAATGCCATGAATCACCCCCGCCGCCACCCGGCGCGGATGCAGCACCCCCTCCGGCACATCCGCCAAATCAGGCGGACCAAAACACAACACATCCGTATTGGCAATCGGCTTGGCACTCACCCCCAACACATCCCGCACCACCCCGCCCACACCCGTATTCGCCCCCCCAAACGGCTCCAACGCCGAAGGATGATTATGCGTCTCCACCTTAAAGGCCAAATCCCACCCCTCGTCAAAAGCCACAATCCCCGCATTATCCACAAACGCCGAACGCACCCAGGGCTTGTTGATTTTCTCCGTCGCCGCCCGAATATACGTATTCAGCAGGCCGTGAATCGTCTGCTGCTCGCCATCTGGCCCCGTGTAATCAATAATCGCCTTAAACGTCTTATGCACACAATGCTCACTCCACGTCTGCGCCAGCATCTCCAACTCAGCATCCGTCGCCGCTCGCCCCTCACCCACATAATACGCCTGAATCGCCTGCATCTCCTGCAAGTTCAACGCCAGCCGCCGCTCCTGGCTGATGGCCGCCAACTCGACCTCATCCGCCTCGCGCAAATCAATCAGCTCAACAGTGGCATCGGCCGTTTTTGCCACCACAAACGGCGGTTTAATCGCCTCATTCACCGCCACCTGCTGAATCACCGGATTCGCAAACAACTCCGTCGCCAATCGCCTCAACTCCGCTTCGCTCAAATCACCTTCCAGCAAAAACCGCTGCCCCGTCGCCGCCTGCTGCAAACCGTTAATGCCCAGCAAAACGGCCGTCTTCCGCAAATTCGCCGCCGGTGGATCAGTCACCCCAGGCAGGAAGGCCGTTTCAACAAACTGAAGACTGGAGACTGGAGACTGGAGGCTAATGCCAATCTCTAGTCTCCAGTCCCTAGTCTCCCACATTTCCGTAACCGGGTCCGCCAAACAAGCCTCCGCCAACCGCTGCATAGCCTCTTCCGCCAGCTCACCCTGCAAAAAATAAAGCCGATGGCTTTGGCACTGCCTCAGGCCAGTAATGCCTAACTGCTGCGCGGCGGTAATATAGGAACGGCCGTTTTCCAACCCGGCCTTGGGGCTAACTTCAACACGAAAAATATGGGGCATGTTCTCTCCTCTACAATAAAAAACTCCCGCCTAAAATGTACGGGAGTGCTGCAAAAAGATTCTTTTATTCAGGTGTATCCAGGCTGCGAATTTTCATCGCCTTGCCAAAATTTAGAAGCTTGGGAGGAATATGGCGCATCATGCCTCAGCCTCCATTAGTAGCCAACAATCAAATTTTTGCCGAATCATGAGCGTATTCTACACAGACCCATCCATTTCCACAAAGGGCAATCTTGCCCCAAAGATTAGATCATTTCACCAGACAAGTTGCCCAAAGCTACCCCCGCACCCGTTGTTGCAGAAAATAACGCAGCAAATTCGGCCCATAATGCGGAACCTGCAACAGCCATTGAATCTTCAAATCAACCTGCTCCACCTCACCCAACTGCCAGGCAACTGCCGACGAGCGCAGTCGTGTCATCAGGTCATACAAACACAAAGCCACCGCCACCGAAACATTAAAACTTTGCGTAAAACCCAACATAGGCAGCGACACAAAAACATCAGCCAATTCATGCGCCTCATCACTCAAGCCCAACTCCTCCGTGCCAAAACAAAGAGCCACCTTCTGCGAAAGGTCTAACGCCCCCAGCGGAATGCCCCCCTCTCGCAGCGTCGTTGCCACAATCCGATACCCCTTTTGCTTAAGGCCACGCAGGCACACTTGAGTGCCATCTGCCACTTCACCATAATGCGTGATATTTAGCCACTGCGCCGCACCACCCGTCACATGTTTGTTGGCTTCAAAACGGCCGTCCTCATCCACCACATACACATCCTGCACCCCCAACGCTTCACACGAACGCAGCGAAGCATTCACATTATGCCGATCATACAAATTCTCCATCATCACCGTCACGTGGCGCGTGCGCTGCGCCAACACCTCATCCATCAGCCCATCGGTTACAAGTTAAGGGTTTGAAGCAATTGTCAAGGGCCATGATTCAAACACAGACATCTCGTTTTTTCGCTTTCGTTTGACGATACCCAGGTCAGCAGAGCGGTCAGCCAGGTACTCAGGAAGAGGTCGACCATCGCCTCGCTCGACGGCTTTGGTGTAATAGTAAATCGAGCGAAAGAGCATCTCCACAGAGATGCGCTCAAATGGTAACTTTAACAATCCGGCAACCTCGTCACAGAGGTCAATTAACACGGTATAGACAATCCAGGTAGACCAGAGTTGCAGTTCCACCGCATTTTGGGAACCACACCAGAAGTAGGCCAAACCAAGTAATCGCTTGATGGTGGCGTAGGCGCGTTCAATCGTCCAGCGGCGATAGTAGAGGGCGACCAGATAACGAGCCGACAATTGCTCAGGGTTCAGTTCGTTGGTCAGGAAACGACGCCAGGTGTTGCCATAGAGTACTTCTATCAGGCGCACCTGCTGGCGGTCATCGCCCGCCCCTATCCAGACAATGGTGTCCCGAAAAACGGGTGTTTTAACCAGAACTTGGGCTCCTTCATATTTCAAGTTGCTCTTGGCACGGGTGATGAAAGTGACACCCTTCTGGGTCAATTGACCAAAGCGGGTAAAGTTGGTATAGCCTAGGTCAAACAGGAGCAAACTTCCCGCTTGGATGTGAGCCAGAATTGCTTCCCAAAAGCTCTGGTCGTGACGGGTCGCCTTCGCCTCAAACCAGATTTTATCTGGCAGTTGCGACCCCAAATGGAGCAAGGCAGTCATTTTGCCTGCCAACGGATGGCTCTCCAGGTCGCGCAGCAAGCCCACTTTGCGTATGAGCGCATCCAGCGTTGAGCCATCGGCGATCAGGCAGGTAGTAAATCTCGCCTGTGCCCAGGCAATTTCTGGTGGTAACGGCCGTTCCCGTTTTTGCCATCGTTGCTGCATCAAAGGCAAGAACTGGTTCAGGACATTGAGAAACAAGATAGCTGGCAGCGTGTTGAATCGTTCTGCAAGAGCTTGTTGGCTGACCTTTTTGGGCTCTTCCCAGAGAATCGCTTCGTCACGAATCAGGCGCACCAATTCATTCACAGCGGCGATTTGCCGCCAAACGGCACTCAGCAATAGAGCCATCATCACTGGAAGTGTGAGCGTGCGTTCGCGCAAACCCATCTGCCGGAATACCTCACATTGCATCATTGTGAGCGGATGAACCAGGCTACGAAATAGAGCTTCTACGTCATCGGTTAAATTGTCAACGAGCGGTCGTTTTTGCCTATCGGCCTGAATAGCCCGTGTATGCCGGACTGTACTTCTGGACTTTTGAGTTGTTTTTGTCATGCGCGAATTGTAGCCTTTTTATGCCTTGACAATTCACAAATTAGCTTAACTTGTAGTCTATGCCATCAGCCCAAACTTATGCGCCGACACATACGGCCGTAAAAAAGCAATCAACTCCCGCTTCGTAGGCAGGTCTAACGTCGTGTAATCGTGCATTGCACCACACCATTGATGGGATATGATCGGCCCATGCGTAAACATATCCCCGTCTTATTGATACTACTCCTCTACCTCCTCATCGGCACACTATTCACCATCTACACCCCCCCCTGGGAAGCCCCCGACGAACCAGCCCATTACAACTATATCCGCCAACTCGCTGCCGGCAATCTGCCCGTCATCGAACCCGGCGACTATAACCAAGATTACATCAGCCAGGTTGTCTTTGAATCCCACTTCGACCCCGCCTACCCGCTAGACTCAATGGCGTATGAAGATTGGCAGCCGCCGCTCTATTATCTGCTCCTCACCCCCATCTACCAACTCACCAACGGCTCCCTCACCGCGCTGCGCCTCACCTCCCTCCTCATCGGCGCAGGCATTATCGTGCTGGCATACGCCATTGCCCAACATGTATTGGGGCAAGTGTGGCTGGCAAGTATAACGGCCGTCTTCGTCGCCCTCCTCCCCCAACACCTCGCCATCCTCGCCGCCATCAACAACGATGCCCTCGCCGAACTCCTCATCGCCGCCATCCTATACCTCTTGGTGAGCTTAAAGGCCGATCACCGATCACCGATCACCGATTACCGACATTGGCTCACCATCGGCCTCCTGCTCGGCCTCGGTTTTCTCACCAAAGGCACCGTCTACCTCATGGCCCCCGTCATCGGCCTGGCCCTCATCTGGCATTATTGGGGCCATTGGCAAGCATTTTGGCAAGCCAGTTGGCGAGTAGCCCTGCCCGCCTTCCTGCTAGGCGCACTCTGGTGGGGGCGCAACATCCTCGTCTACGGCGGCCTAGACATCCTCGGCAAAGCCGCCCACGATGCCGTCGTCGTCGGCCAACCCCGCACCGCCGAATGGATTGCCCAGTATGGCCTGACCGAAACGGCCCAACGCTTCCTGCAAACCACCTTCAACAGCTTCTGGGGCCAATTCGGCTGGATGACTGTGCCCATGCCCACATGGATTTATCGGCCGTTACTCTTCTTCACCGCCATTATCATCATCGGTTTATTCACCCATGTCTTCTCCCCTCGCCCCTCTCCTCTCCCCTCTCCCCCCTCCCCTCTCCCCACCCGCCTCCTCCTCACCACCTTCCTCCTCGCCCTCGCCCTGCACGTTGGCTACAACCTCACCTTCGTCCAGCATCAGGGGCGTTACCTCTATCCCGCCTTAATCCCTATTGGGGTGGGCGTGGCCGTAGGGATAAGCGTGTGGGGACGGCCGTTCACCCAACGCTGGCCCCTCGCCCCAGCCCTACTCTCCCTCGGGTTCGCCCTGGCCCTGGCTGGCCTCGACCTATTCGCCCTTTTCCGCATCATCTTACCAAACTTGGGTTAAATATAACTTGACAGCTTGCAGCCCTTTCGATAGAATCCCCAACACTTAACAACTTAGTCAGGTGTGACGCCTGCCGGGATAGCTCAGTTGGTAGAGCACTGCACTGAAAATGCAGGTGTCCCCAGTTCGAGTCTGGGTCCTGGCATCTTTAACTTATTAATTTGCGGGCGTAGTTCAGTGGTAGAACGTCTCCTTGCCAAGGAGAAGGTCACGAGTTCGAATCTCGTCGCCCGCTTAATCGGCAGGTAAAATTATCTGCCGATTATTTATTTATGGCGACGTAGCCAAGTGGTAAGGCAGAGGTCTGCAAAACCTTTATTCACCGGTTCGAATCCGGTCGTCGCCTCCATATCTTTCAAGCCCTTGTTATTCACAAGGGCTTTTTGTTCTTTATGGACATGTAGGAACCTATTATGAACAATCCCCCCCTGCCCACTTCCCTTGACGATATTGACCCTTGCCAATGGCAAACCTTCGCCCCCTACTTTGAAGCCCTTCAACAACAACAGCTCACAGCCGAGAACCGCCTTGCCTGGCTCGAGGCGTGGTCAAACCTGGACAAAGTTATCATGGAAGCCTTCGCTTCCATTTACATTGACAAATCAATTGATACGGCCGATTCTGCCAAAGAAGCTGCCTTCCTCAATATGCTCGACCAGGTGCTGCCCCAGACCCAAGTTGCCGAGCAAACACTCAAAGAACGGCTGCTTAGTCTGGTCAATGGTGACAACACCGTGTTGGGAGATGATATGTCCCTCGTCATCCGCAAGATGCAAAATGCCGCCGACCTGTTTCGTGAAGATAACATCCCTTTGCTGACCGAACTAGCCAAGCTCGACAACGAATATGACAAAATAACCGGCGCACTAAAAGCCGATTGGGATGGTGAAGAGAAAAATCTAAGCCAGCTAACCGTTTTCTTGCAGGACAAAAACCGGTCTGTCCGTGAACGCGCCTGGAAAACCTCGATGGCTTTATGGCTTGGCTGCCGCCAGCAGCTTAACGCAATCTATACCAACATGGTCACGCTGCGGCAGCAAGTGGCGGATAATGCGGGTTTGCCCGACTACCGCGCCTATGCTTTTCGGGACAAAGGTCGTTTCGACTACACGCCAGAGGATTGTTTCACGTTTCATGAAGCGATTGAGGCAGTGGTTGTGCCTGCCGCCCAGCGTATTTATGTCCGCAAGCAGCAGCAGTTGGGGCTGAACACCCTGCGTCCCTGGGATGTGCAGGTTGACCCCAGTCAAGCCCCCACCCTCAAGCCATACGCGCAGGTTGAGGAGTTGATTCAGGGTGGCTTGAATATTTTCCAGCAGGTTGACCCTGTTTTGGCGCGGCACATGGGCACGATGGCGGAGGAAAATTTGCTGGATTTGGACACAAGGCCGGGCAAAGCATTGGGTGGGTTTTGTGCCGAACTGCCGCTGCGGCAACGGCCGTTTATCTTCATGAACGGTGTCGGCCTGCACGACGACGTACAAACCCTGCTGCACGAAGCCGGCCACGCTTTCCATGTCTTTGAAACGGCCGATCTCCCCTACATCTGGCAAAAAGAGCCACCCATGGAATTTTGCGAAGTCGCCTCCATGAGCATGGAACTGCTGGCTGCACCCTACATCACCCAAACCCACGGCGGCTTCTACACTGAAGCCGAAGCCGCCCGCGCCCGCATCGAACACCTGGAAGGCATCATCACCTTCCTGCCCTACATGGCGGTCGTAGACCTCTTCCAGCATTGGGTCTACACCCATGTAAACGAGGCTCTCAAACCCGATAACTGTGATGCCGCTTGGGACAGGCTCTGGCAGCGGTTTATGCCCGGCATCAACTACGAAGACTATGAAGCGGAGCGCATGACCGGCTGGCATCGCAAACCCCACATCTTCGGCAGCCCCTTCTACTACATCGAGTATGGCATGGCTCAGATTGGCGCTCTGCAAATCTGGCGCAACAGCCTGTCGGATCAGGCGGCGGCAATTGCGGCTTACCGCCGCGCCCTCGCCCTGGGCGGCACCAAACCGCTGCCCGAACTTTTTGCCGCTGCCGGTGCCGAATTCCGCTTCGACAAGGCTATGTTGTCTGGTCTGGTGGCACTGGTAGAAAAAACGATTGCTGATCTGGAAACAGAACAGTGATCTGCCCCGCATGTAAAGACAAACGGCCGTTGCTGGGCAACGGCCGTTCATCCTACTCCCTCACCATCGCCACTTACGGCGTATCATCCATCTGCAAACCACGCTCATTCAATGCCTGTAACGGCCGATTGTTACCCTCCATCATCGAAGTAAACATGGCAATTTGCTCGGCCGACATTTCTATCGGTGCTGCCATAACCAACCACAAATAGACTCTGTCCCGGTTTTATGGGTCAAACTTACGAGCGCTGTCATGAATGTCTGGCTTGCTCATCGCTAGACAAAAAACCGCCGCTAGCAGTTTGTCGGAGAACCCCAATTTGTAGCCGCGAAATCCCTTTCGCGCTCGGGGAACGCGGTAAGGATACCGCGCCTACGGCCACTTTTCCAACAGCCTGCTAGCATAAACGATAGCTACCAAGATCAGCAGAGAAAAGGCGCACAACAGAATAACGATGGGTGGAATAGATATGAAAGTACGGCCACCAAGGATATCTGTCTTAGCTATCACAATATTGGTCGCTGTATCCACTTCGAGCGTATATCTGTAATCTGTTTCTCCGCCAACAAAAGGAATCATGTCGCTATAAGAAGTTGAGATGGCCCGATCTTCAATGTACCAATAACGGCCGTCTCGTCTTATTTCACGATTTACAATTTGACCGGTGCCGCCATACGGATGGAAGATGGCGAAGTAATCTAATTCATACAGCAAATTCATGAAATCGGTCAGAAATGCTTCGTCTACGATTTGGGCAGCCGAAATTTGAGCGATGCCCAGTGTGGGGCGCAGCAGACTGGCTTCATCAAGGCGACGGCTGCTGTCTACGTCTGTCATTGTCAGACCTGGCGGCAATTCATAAGGGTAATAAAGAGAAGAGTTGCCTTGCTCATAGGCAAGGTTGATGTAGTTGAGAAAATCTGTATGGCAGGCATGAAGCGTGGTTGCTTCTGTTCCCAACAGGCGGGAATCAACTGGCGCTGCCGGCTCTATGCGGAAAAACTGCCCCTCTTCAACAATCGTAAAGCTCGATTCAATTTCCTCAGGGGTCAGGGAATGGTTCACGGCCGAGGCGTTGCAGCCTGGGGGTTGCGCCAGCCGATTGCACATGTTGTAGGAGAGCAGTTGGTTCAATCTCTCTTGGGCCTCTTCTTCCTGGCCGATACATTGATAAAAACCATTGCTGACAGATAAACGGCCGTTATTATTCACACTCCCCAACAAAACCCCATCCAATCGAGGTGTGATGTCTACAACGGCCGTTACCTCCTGCTGCCGTGTAAAAAATAGGGCAACCTCACTCAACAAAATAATCAAAACAGGTATCAAGACAAAAATCTTACGCCTCATCACATGCTCCGCGTACTACTGTTTTCAGGCCGTCGAGAATATTGTGTTTCATCTCTCCATTATAGGTCACAATTATCTCATGACGATTGATTGTGGTAATTATGATGTGAGGCAAGCTCCCCGACTGGCGGCTTTACGGCTAAACGGCCGTTATCACACCCAACCCTACTGCTACCCCTATCTTTGTCATGTGCGGCTGCCCAGGCCAGTTTCGGCTCACACCCCTCAACCATAGAAGAAGGGCCTGAAACAGCCAACAACAGCCCGGTGCAGAAAGGCTTAAGTTCACCTGCAAATTTTGTGGCGCGATTTGGAAAATCGCGGTTGAACGATTTTCCAAATCGTTCAACAAAACTGTGGGCCTATTTCAGCCAAACTGCACTGGTGCGGCTGGCAGCACACCAGGCTAAACAGTGGCTATCTTAGTCGGAGGCGAGTTCAGATTGCGGCAGATTTTGCAAAATTTGGCGAGCCACACGGATGACGTTAATGGGGGCCGTCGCCATTTGCTCAAAACGGCCGTCTACCAACACCAGCGGCTCCACTTTAATAATCGTGCGGCGCAGTTGCGCCAACTCCATTTTTAAGCGGCGGTTTTCTTCTTGGAGGAGTTCTTCGAGCATGATGGTTTAGGCAGATACGGCCGTTGGCGAACCCACAAACGGCCGTTGCACCGGATAAAACAACGTATCCGCCAGATCAAGATGAGCAGGCAGTTCGGTCAAAGGCAACAAACCAACCCCCTCTTGGTACGGCACTTTGTGCCAGCCAGCCGGCAAATAGGTCACACATTGCGTCAATGAATCCCCCGTCGGTGCAGGATGATTCATAATACCCATCTCATCCTGAATGTGGAAATGAAAGGCCAGCGGCGAAAGCGTCTGAATAGCCTGAGAAAAATCAAACCCCACCCATTTCGCCGCCCAAAAAAGCTGGCTAAAGTCCAAACAAAGGCCCACGTTGGGATGATCTATTTTCGTTACTTGCTGCGCCAATAGTTCTGGCCAGACGGCATAACTACTCTGCTCGCCAGCCAGATAAGAGGCACTAAGAATGGCTATTGCACCACCCCATCTGGCCGTCTCATCAGCCAACTGGCGCAGCACCCTGCGCTCCTGCTTCATCAAGTGGGGCATGGCAATAAAGTCGTCTGGCGTGCGGTCTGCGCGATAGCCAGGCTGGTACATGAGCAGCTTGGCCCCGATGTGTGCCCCCACTTTGATGCCTTGTTGCAACAGGTGTTGATGATCTTTTTGCTGGGGCAGGTTAAACAGGTTAACGGCCGTTGGCAGTTGCATCACATAATCCAAATAAGCGCGGTGTTTATCCAGAACGGCCGTTAACCGCGCCAGGCGACGATTATCAATCTGACCATTCTGCCACACCTGCCAGCCCTCTGGCCGCACCTCGGCGTGCGTAAAACCCATCTCAATCAGCTTACTCAACTGGCGATCCAACTCCCAAGCCGAACCATAGTCATTAATTGCATACCCATATCCTTGAATTGTCATCCGATACCTCTCTAATTTTTAGAGGTAGTGTAGAAGACGGCCGTTAAACCCACATCAAGGCCAGGTTATGACTCTGTTAGCGGCTGGTTAACTCTTTGTTAATTGACTTCAGCTTAGTCGAGAAGAGGCTGCAACGGCCGTTCCCCCTCATCCCGCCACAAACGATACAAACCAACCGCCCGCTCCATCAGCCAGGGCTTTACGGAAGGATGAAAACGCAAACCCTCCTCCTGCAACTCATCCAGCGACCACCAGCGCACTTCACTGCCAGCCATGTCATCACCCGGCACAATCTCGCCGCCCTCGTAGACCATCAAATAGTAGAGGCTGACCATAAAGCGCACTTGCTCATCATAATGAAACGTCTCGGCGTGGATAATGCCCAACGGCCGTACCCGCACACCCTCCCCCAACTCCTCGCCCACTTCGCGCAAAACACCAGCCAAAATCGTCTCCCCCGCCTCCAGCCCCCCGCTCACCACCTGCCAGCCCTGCTTGCGCCTCAAACTGTTGAGCAGCACAAATTTTTCCTCATTATTGATGACAATAGCTTGAATGGCGATAGGACTGGTGGCAAACGGCCGATGGCGTGGCGGCCCCGTGTAAACAATGGGTTGGTCCATTATCTACCTCTATACCAAATTCGCCAGCATCGCCCGAATCTGCTCAGCGTGGCCTGTGCTTTGGTAATATTCGTGGATGTTTTGCCAATGTTCGCCCGATGGTGCTGCTTCAGCAAACGGGCAATCTACTAAGGCAATCACATCCGCATCCTCGTCAGGCTGGGGCGGCACACCCCGCGCCAAAGCGGCGCGGCACTTCTCTTCCAGCTTGTCAAAATAGGCAATATTGTCATGCAACAATTGCGAACCAATCGTCACTGGCGCATGACAGTATAAAACCGTCTCCGCCTTCATCGCCGCCAGTTCCGCCAACGATTGGCGCATAGCGGACAGGCCGTCCACCGTCCGCGCCATCGGGTAAGGCACTTCAGCCGCGTCAGCCGCCAGCAGGGTGTTGATTTCCGGGATATACAAGGCGTAATGGTCAACCGTATGGCCGGGAGTGGGGAAGAATTCCAGTGTTAAATCGCCGCCGTCAAGGTACAAACGGCCGTCTACCTGCACCGTCGGCGGCACAAAAAAGACCTCACCAAAAACATCTGGCTCCCGTTCCTGGCGCTGCTTCAAAGACTTTTGCACCGCTGGCTCTTGGAAGATAGGTACAGACAGCTTGCTGCCGATAATGGGCACATTCGCAAAAGCCATATTGCCCCAACTGTGGTCGTAATCGGCGTGGGTGTTGATGACGAGAAGTTGACGGCCGTTTTCCATCCTCTCCTGCGCCACTTCCAACAACTTCCGCCCCGTTACCGCATTAATCATCGTATCCACCACCACCACATACCGCTGGGTCGTGATGATAAAGGTGTCTACCAGATCATCATTCCGGCACACCACAATCCGCTCATCCCACCCCTCATTCGCCACAATCTGCACTTCATTTGTATGCGCCATACTTCCTTCATCCAGCCAACAGTAATTACGTCATTACGCAATTACGTCATTATGCCTACCCATCAAACCGATACCCCACCCCGCGTACCGTCACAATCCGCTTCACCTCATTCGGGTCCGCCTCAATCTTCTCGCGCAGCCAGCGCACATGCACATCCACCGTGCGGCTGTTGCCATCATACGTCCAGCCCCACACCCGCTCCAAAATCAAATCCCGCGACAGCGCAATGCCCTTGTGCCGCGCCAAAAAAAGCAGCAGCTCATACTCTTTAGGTTTCAGGCGAATCGGCCGTTCATCCAGCAGCACCTCCCGCCTATCCTGATCCACCACCAAATTACCAAACGTCAGCGTCTCCGCCCCTGGCAAATCCGTCACCGCTGGCTGCTCCGCCTCCACCTCCTGCCGAATCAGCGTCACCCGGCGCAGCAACGCCTTCACCCGCGCCAGCAGCTCCCGCATACTAAACGGCTTCGTCAAATAATCATCCGCCCCCATCTCCAGGCCCACAATCTTGTCAATCTCCTCCGTCCGCGCCGTCAACATCAAAATGGGCACACTAAACTCCTTGCGAATGATCCGGCATACGTCAAAGCCATCCAAACCGGGCAGCATAATATCCAACACAATGACATCCGGCGTATTTTGGCGCACAAGCGTCAGAGCCGAACGGCCGTCACCCGTCACCGCCACCTCATACCCCTGCCGCTCCAAATTATAGACCAGCGTCTCCTGCAACGTCTTATCATCTTCCACTACCAAAACTTTTTGCGTCATACCCCCAACTATACCACGATTTACAATTTGCGATTTGCGATTTACGATTTACCACTCGACTACTCGACCACTCGACCACTCGACTATTAGACTATTCTCCCCTGCCCCTTTGCGCCCCCTACCCTCTGCCCCTCTCTCCCTCGCCACTCCCCCCATTCCCCGCTATAATCAAGCCCATGACCTACGCCCAACAAATCTCCCGCACCCTCAACGTCAAAGCCACCCAGGTAAACGCCGCCATCGAACTCATAGATGCAGGCAACACCCTCCCCTTCATCGCCCGTTATCGCAAAGAAGCCACCGGCAGCCTGGACGACGACCAACTCCTACAAATCCAAAACCATCTGGCACGTCTCCGCTCCCTCGACGAAAGACGGCAAACCATCCTCAACAGCATCACCGAACAGGGACAGCTAACCCCCGAACTACAGCGCAAAATCGAAACGGCCGATACCCTCACCGACCTCGAAGACCTCTACCAGCCCTACAAACCCAAACGCCACACCCGCGCCAGCACCGCCCGCGAAAAAGGGCTAGAACCCCTGGCCCAACTCATTCTCAAACAAAAACAAACCAGCGAAGCCCCCGAAAAACTAGCCGCAGAATTCCTCAACGACGGCGTATCCACTGTCGAAGAAGCCCTGGCTGGTGCCCGCGACATCGCCGCCGAAGTCATCAGCGACCACGCCAAAGTGCGCCAGCGTGTCCGCGAAAAAGCCTGGAAATGGGGCCTCCTCGTCAGCGAAAAAATCCGCGACGCCGAAGACAAACGCGGCGTTTACACCCTCTACTACGACTACGACTACAGCGTAGACCGCCTGCGCCCCCACCAAATCCTCGCCGTCAATCGCGGCGAAACCGAAAAAATCCTGCGCGTCCACCTAGATATTCCCGAACGGGACTGTCTCCTCTCCATCCAATCCGTCTTCCGCCCCGACACACGCCAATCCAGCCTGGCCGAACAGCTAGATTTAGCCACCAAAGATGCCGCCAAACGCCTCCTCATACCCGCCATCGAGCGCGATCTGCGCCGCACCCTCACCGAACAGGCCGAAACCCACGCCATCGAAGTCTTCGCCAACAACATACGCGGCCTCCTCACCCAACCGCCCCTCCTCGGCCACGTCGTCATGGGCGTAGACCCCGCTTACCGCACTGGCTGCAAAATCGCCATCGTAGATGCCACCGGCAAGGTGCTAGAAACAGCCACCATCTACCCCCACCAACCCCAAAACCACCGCGACGAAGCCCTCAAAACCCTCGCTCGCCTGGTAGATCGGTACAATGTCAGCCTGATCGCCATCGGCAATGGCACAGCCTCCCGCGAAACCGAAAAGCTGGTCGCCGAACTCACCAGCCGCCTCCAGCGTGTCCACTACCTCGTCGTAGACGAAGCTGGTGCCAGCGTCTACAGTGCCAGCAAACTCGCCCGCGAAGAGCTGCCCGATTTAGATGTGAGCTTGCGCGGGGCTGTTTCCATCGCCCGCCGCGTGCAAGACCCCCTGGCCGAACTGGTAAAAATTGACCCCAAAGCCATCGGCGTAGGGCTGTACCAGCACGATGTCAACCAAAAGCAGTTGGCCGAAACGCTCAATCAAGTCGTCGAACTCGTCGTTAATCAAGTTGGCGTAGATGTCAACACAGCTTCCCCTGCCCTGCTCACTTATGTGGCTGGCATCGGCCCCAAACTTGCCGAAAAAATCGTGGCTCACCGCGACGTGCATGGCCCCTTTCCCGACCGAGCCAGTCTGATTAAAGTACATGGCCTGGGCAGCAAAGCCTTTGAGCAGGCAGCCGGTTTCTTGCGGGTGCGGGACGGCGATAATCTACTAGATGCCAGTGCCATTCATCCTGAGAGTTATGGCGTGGCAACGGCCGTTCTCCAATACGCCAACCTCACCCTCGACAACACCCTCGAAGAACGCGAAACCGCCCTCAAAACCCTCCGCCAACAAACCCCCTTAAACGAACTCGCCCGCGAACTCAACACCGGCATCCCCACCCTCCAAGACATCTTCGAGCAGCTCATCCGTCCCGGCCGCGACCCCCGCGAAGACATGCCCGCCCCCATCCTGCGCAGCGACGTCCTCGCCATGAGCGATCTACAAACAGGAATGATGCTCAAAGGCACCGTGCGCAACGTCGTAGACTTCGGCTGCTTCATAGACATCGGCGTCAAACAAGATGGCCTCCTCCACCGCAGCCGCATCCCCCGCGATGAACACCTCAACGTCGGCGACATCGTCCAGGTAGAAATCCTCGGCGTAGACCACGAACGCGAACGCATCAGCCTGGGCTGGCCCCAAGATGAGCGAGAGAGCAAGGAAAACGAACGCAAGCGAAATCGAGGTGCAAAAGGACGGCGGTGATTTCCTCCACGTCACAATCTGCCACGTTTCGTTTTTATGCCGAACTGAATGATTTTCTGCCGCCACCACGCCGTCAAAAAGCATTCAACACCAACATTCATCCCCCCGTTTCCGTCAAACATCTCATCGAAGCCCTCGGTGTGCCCCACACCGAAGTAGAAGTCATTCTGGCTAATGGCGAATCGGTAGACTTTGCCTATCTGGTGCAGCCCGCAGATCGCCTCAGCATCTACCCCGCTTTTACCAGCCTGGACGTGACCCCCCTTGTACCCCTGCGCCCACCCTTGCCCCAGCCGCCTTCGTTTGTACTAGACGTACACCTGGGCCAACTGGCTATGTTTTTGCGCCTGCTTGGCTTCGACACCCTTTACCCCAACAACCATTACGATGATGCCTATCTGGCCCAAATTGCCCACGAGCAGCAGCGCGTTATGCTCACCCGTGACCGAGGGCTGCTCAAACGCAGTCTGGTTGTGCACGGCTACTGTTTGCGCTCCCGCAGCCCCGAAGAGCAGTTAGCGGCTGTCCTGCACCGCTTCCACCTTTATGAGTGGATTCAACCCTGGCAGCGCTGTTTGAAGTGCAACGGCCGTCTCAAGCCCACCCCCAAATCCCAAATCCTGCCCCGCCTCGAACCCAAAACCAGCCAATATTACGACGAATTCTACGTCTGCCAGGAATGCCACCAAATCTACTGGAAAGGCTCCCACTACGACTCCCTCAAGCAAATAGTGGAAAGGTACACCTGAAGAGTAAACGGTAAACGGTAATCGGTAATCCGATAACCGATTACCGATTACCGATTACCATTTACCCAATCATACTAATCGGAATCACATTCGCCGCCTGCGTCATAAGCGTGAGGACACTGATGCGAGCGGCCGTTTTCCGTGTCACCTCACGTAAAGCCAAAGCCGCTGCTGAATCAGGATAGGCTGCTACAATCGGCCGTCCATTATCCCCACCCACCCGTACATTCGCATCCAAGGGAATAGTACCCAGATATTCTGTGTTGTAATCCCGCGCCAGCTTCTCACCCGCCCCTGTGCCAAAAAACTCCCCACTCATATTCTCCACCACCCCAATAATCGGCACTTCCAGCTTCTCAAACATCTTCAAACCACGCAGCGCATCCGCCGCCGCCACCGCCATCGGCTGCGTCACCACAATCGCCCCCGAAAGGGGCAAAACCTGCGCCAGCGTCAGCTGGGCATCCCCTGTTCCTGGCGGCAAATCAATCACCAGATAATCCAACTCGCCCCACTTCACATCCGTCAGCAGTTGCTGAATGGCACTGTGCAGCATCGGCCCGCGCCAAATCAACGGCTGATCCGGCTTCGTCAGAAAGGCCATCGAAATGAACTTCACCCCATACGCTTCCGCCGGAATCATCTGCCGGTTTTGCGGCGGCGGCATCTTCTCCACCCCCATCATCATGGGGATATTCGGGCCAAGGATATCCGCATCCAACAAACCCACCCGCGCCCCTTCTTTGGCCAAAGAGATCGCCAGATTCACGGCCACCGTAGACTTGCCCACGCCTCCTTTACCGCTAGAAACGGCAATCGTGTTGCGGAACTGCTGTCCAATCTGCCCGCCAATCCGCTTGTCCGTCGGCACATTGGCATCCCAATCAATCGTCACCTGCCCCAGGCCCGGTACGCGAGACAAAGCCGCACGGGAATCCTGCTCCATCTTGCCCTTCAAAGGGCAGGCGGGTGTGGTCAGCATAATCGTAAAACGAACATCGCTGTCGTTAATCTTCAAGTTGCGAATCATATTCAGCGAAACCAGATCGCGGTGCAGTTCTGGCTCAATCACTGTCGCCAAAGCGGCCATCACCGCTTCTTCCGTTACGCCATTGTTTTCTTTCTTTCGTTTGAACATAGTAAAAAAATAGAGACTGGCGATTGGCGATTGGAGCTTGTTAGTCTCCAGTCTCCACTCTCCAGTCTCCACACAAATTTAACGCCTGTAATATCTAATACTGTAAACCTTTATAAGCCAATTGTCGGGTAATGGCATCAGCCAGCCGCTCTTCACGCTCTTCCTCTCCCTTCTGACGAGACTTTTTCTTGGCTTTTTGCTCTTCGGCGAAGTTGCGGGCCGCTTCTTCGGCGGCCGATTTCTTGGGGGCAATTTCGCGCCAATAGCTGATGGGTTTGCTCAACCGCTCTTTGTCGTGAATGTGGGCGGTGCTGCGGTCGTAGCTGGCGAGTTCGTAGTCATGATCCATTTTGATGGCATCGAAGGGACAGAATTCAGCGCAGTAGCCACAGTTCATGCAGATGTCTATGTCTATGTAGAATTGCACGGGTTCGGGCTTGGGACGGCCGTTTGGCTGCACACCCCGCTCAATCCAAATACATTGCGGCGGGCACACCTTGGCACAAATACCACAAGACGTACACCAGTCATGGCCCCACTTCTGCCCTGGCGGCGGCTCATCCGTCACCAAAAACGGCACAAACCGAAAACGCTCCGGCATCGGCAGCTTCTCTTCCGGGTAAAAGACCGTAATCACGCCCTCACCCTTCAAACTCTGCCGCACCTTCAAAGCTTCCTCATTGTAATAACGGCCGCCGCGCCCCTCCGAATTCCAATAAATATCATCCACATACGAGCGGATGAAATGTTTCATCGTCACCATCATTCCTTTAAGAATTCCAGCTCCGTACATAATCCACCTATTCCAAATTATGAATTAGGAATTATGAATTATGAAAACGATTCGCCTTCATAATTCATCCTTCATAATTCATAATTATCTGTCTACTTCCCCCAACACAATATCAATACTACCCAAAATCGCCACCACATCTGCCACCTTGTGCCCAACAGACATCGGGCCAAGTGCCGTTAAATTGATAAAAGATGGGGCGCGGATGTGATACCGATCCAAATGAGCCTCACGACGGCGCGTAGTTACATAGAAACCAAGCTCACCTTTGGGGTTTTCCACGCGGCCGTATGCCTCACCACTCTTGGGCGCACGAATCGCATATTGCGGCTTATCACTCACAATCGGCGCACCCGCCGTCTCCTTCAGATAAGGCATCACCTGGCGGCAAATCTTCAAACTCTCGCGCATCTCATCCATACGCACCAGATAGCGGTCATAAATATCACCGTTATAGCGTACGGCCACATCAAAATTCAGATGCTCATACAGCGAATAGGGTTCGGCCTTGCGAATGTCATAAGGCACACCACTGGCTCGCAGCAGCGGCCCGGTGCAGCTCATCGCAATCGCATCCTGTTTAGACAGATAACCGTAACCAATACTCCGGGCACGCACAATCTCATTGCCCGTTATCAAATCGTCGCCCTGATCCAAAGAACGGGGCAAACGCTCGTTAATCAACTCATCCAAAAAGGCCATCGTCTCCTGACCCCGTATATCATCGGGCAAATCATAGGAGACACCACCAAAGCGCATATAATTACACATCATGCGCGTACCTGTGGTCGCCTCAAACAAGTCAAGGATCAATTCACGCTCGATGTAGAAGTAAAGCATCGGCGTTTGCAGCGCCCCCAGGTCATTCAGCAAGAAGCCCAACGCCCACAAGTGGTTACAAATACGGGTCAACTCAGCCATCATAATGCGCAGCCAATCCGCCCGCTCTGTCACCTGATACCCTAACAGCTTCTCCATGGCAATGGCATAGCCAAAGTTATTGCCAATAGACGCCAGATAATCAAGGCGATCTGTATAGGGCATGTTCATAATGAAGGTATTGCGCTCACCAATCTTTTCGTGATTACGGTGCAGATAGCCCATGACGGGTTTCAAATCAATCACCGTCTCGCCATCTAGCGTCACTACCATGCGGAACACACCGTGCGTAGAAGGATGCTGCGGCCCCATATTGACAATTACTTTGTCGGTTTGCAGCACGGGGTCTTTCATTTGGGTATAAGACAATCCCGCCGAGTACATGTCAGTTTCCACATCATATTCATCACCTGTGGGAACCCAACCGTCGGGATATTTCACATTTTTACCGTAAGGATTTTTCTCTTCGGCGCGGAATACTTCACCACCGGGCCAACGGCTGCCAAATGGTTTATGTTCTTCCTCGAAGAAGGCTTCCTGCCAATCCTTGCGCAGGGGATGACCCGCAAACCCATCCCACGTCAAAACTCGACGCAGGTCGGGGTGGCCTTCAAAACGAATGCCCAATAAATCCCAGGCTTCGCGCTCTTGCAGATCGGCTCCAGGGAAAATGGGCACAAGTGAGGGGACAACAGCATCGTCCCGATCTACATGCACTTTAAAGTTGACATGACTGCCACCTTTTTCGATGCTGTAAGCGTGGTAGACAACTTCTAACTTGCCATCATTAATGAGGTCTACACCAGTGACGCTGGAGAGGTAGTTAAAGCCTAAATCGTCGCGCAAAGTGGTGGCAATTTCGACTAATTTGTCGGCAGGGATGATGACACCTTCATAACCGTCACGGGTATCATCGCTAATGTCTTCACCAAACCGCTCTTTGAGGGCCGCGATGGCTTCCTCGACGGGGTTGACTTTTTCAGCTACAGGGGCTTCCATGATTGCTTCGCTCATGCTGGCTCCTCCACGGGGGTGTTTACGGCCGTTTCCGCCTGATACTTCTTGGCTTCCTGCCGAATAATGTCCACCTGACGCAAATCCACCAAATCCGGGCCTAACACAGGAATCGGCACCAGTTCAGTGGTGGGATCACCCTGGTTATACCAGGGGGCCGTAGCAATAGATTGCTGATCAATCTTCTCTTGCAGCGCAATCAGGCCATTAATTAAAGCCTGAGGAGTAGGCGGGCAGCCCGGCACATAAACATCCACAGGAATAAATTTATCAATGCCATCCACGACATTGTAGCCCTCTTTGAATGGCCCGCCGCCAGAAGCACACGCGCCCATACTCAAAACATAGCGTGGTTCCGGCATCTGGTTGTAAAGGCGCACGATGGTCGGCACCATCTTCTTCGTCACCGTCCCCGACACAATCATCAGGTCCGATTGGCGCGGTGTGGCGCGGAAGACCTCCATACCAAAACGGGCCAGGTCATAGCGACTGGAAGCAGTACAGATCATCTCGATGGCGCAGCAAGCCAGGCCAAAAACCATCGGCCAGATAGAGTTGCGGCGTGACCAGTTGTATACGGGGTCAAGCGCCGGGGCTAGTAAGTTGCGGATGTTGGTGATGGTTACGTTGCCTTTTAATTCATCAGGCACAGCAATCTCACCAGCGTTGTGTGTGGTCATAGGTTTGTCATCTCCTCATACCAGACAATTTGAATATCAAGTAAGATTCGTTCGGTTGCCAGAGCAGGATCGTCGTTGAAACCAGGTAAGTTTTCGATGAGTTCTGCCATCTCTTGGAGACCGACATCTTCAGGGTCAAGATGGGGGTATTGCTCGATAAGAGCCAGCGCGATGGCGTAGGTTGAATCCCAATACAACTCGTCTATCAACGTTCACCTCCCACCTGGAAATTATCGGCGTAAGTATAAACCATTGTTACTTTTGCGGCGAGTAATTGATGAAGATTTTCACAAATAGTGGATGGACAGGGGCAGGGGCAGGGGACAAACGGCCGTTTGTCAAACTGGCGGCGATAGGTGAAAATGACACCCGATTAAAATTTGAATTGGAGACTGTAGAAAATGATGCGACAACTTTGGGTTCTCGCGCTCACCATTCTAATCATCGGCAGCAGTTGTTCCCTTCTGGAAGGGCCGCAGCAGCCGACCATTCCCACACCCATTCCCCCAGCTTCAGCCCAAGAAATTGCGGCGGGGGAGTTGGTCTTTGATCCCCGCAGTGACATCGTGCCTGGCCCCGATCCCGAAATTGTGGCGTTGGTCAATGCCGCCTCACAGCAAAATCTGGTGGCCTATGTGCAAACATTAGAAGGGTTTGGCACGCGCAACACCTACAGCGCCACCGACAGCGAGACATTTGGCATTGGCGCGACACGCTTATGGATTTTTAATGAGTTAGTGCGGGTGGGCAACGGCCGTTTACAAGTTCAATTCGACGACTTCCCCGTCAACGCCAACGGCATCACCTACAACCAGCAAAACATCGTGGCCCGGCTGCCCGGCACAGGCGACCATGCCGGTGTTATCGTCCTCATGGCCCACTACGATTCGCGCACCGTAGACCCCGGCAACGGCAGCGCCCTGGCCCCCGGAGCCAATGACAATGCCAGCGGTGTAGCCGCTTTAATTGAAATAGCCCGCCTCCTCAGCAGCCGCTCCTGGAGCCAGGATGTGGTCTTTGTGGCCTTTGCCGCTGAGGAACAAGGCACACACGGCAGCCGCCACTTTGTGGCCGACCGGATGTTGGACGGTTGGGTCATTGATGCCGCCATCAACAACGACATCGTGGGGGGGCGGCCCGGCATTCCCCAATCCATTCGCGTCTTCACCGCTGGCTCCGATTTTGAGCCACCCCGCCAATTGGCCCATTACATGGAGCTAATTGGTGGGTATTACTTGCCCTCATTTGCCGTGATTTTGGAACCAACAGTGGATCGTCCTGACCGTTACAGCGATCACATTCGCTTTTTAGATGCGGGCATTCCTGCGCTGCGCCTGACGGAATCGGTGGAAGATGTGAATACCCAGCATAATGGCCTCGACCGCTCCGATTTACTCGATTACAGCTATTTGCTGCAAGTCACCCAATTAAATCTGGTCACCATTGCCAATGCGATTGGGGCCCCACCCGCCCCACCCGCCCCCATCATTGCCCCAATGGCCGAACCAGGGGCCTATATCGTCACCTGGACACCAGACCCCAACGCGGCGGGGTATGCCCTCTCTTTCCGGCCTGAAGGGTGGCCGGAATATCCTCCCTTTGTCTATGTGCAGCAGTCTCAGGCGGGGAATGTGGCTATTACGACGCTGGAACCGGGCACCCGTTATCTGGTAAGCATGGCGGCCATTACAGAAAACGGCCGTCTCGGACTCTTCTCACCCGAAATACCCGTCGGGCCAAATCCGTAATCCGTCCCCTTTACCATGAAAATCCTCCTCATCTCCCCCTATCATGGCGGCAGCCATCGTGCCTGGGCCGAGGGGTATCAGGCGCACAGCCGCCACGAGATTCGCTTGCTGACTTTGCCCGCCCGCTTCTGGAAATGGCGGATGCACGGTGGCGCGGTGACGCTGGCACGGCGGTTTTTGGAAGATGGCTATGAGCCAGATTTGCTTCTAGCCACCGATATGCTCGATTTAACCACCTTCCTATCGCTCACGCGGCAGCGTACCAGCCAGCTTCCCACCGTTCTTTATTGCCATGAAAACCAACTCACCTACCCCCTGCCCCCAAACGGCCGTTCTGGCCCTATGCGCCGCCAAAAAGGAGAACGCGATTACCATTACGTTTTCATCAACTACGCCTCCATGCTCACAGCCGATCACATCCTCTTCAACTCCCACTACCACCAAACCAGCTTCTTCACCGCCCTGCCCAACTTCCTCAAACATTACCCCGAATACAACGAGCTGAACTCAATTGAGGTTCTGAGAAGCAAGAGCAGCGTATTATCTGTTGGGGTTGATTTTGGGGGTCTGGGGACTGGGGACTGGGGACTGGAAGAGGCTCAGTCTCCAGTCTCCAGTCTCCAGCCTCCTCTTGTTCTTTGGAACCAACGCTGGGAATATGACAAAAACCCTGGCGATTTTTTCCAAGCATTGTACGTGATGCAGAAAGAAGGCATCCCCTTTCGCCTGGCTTTGTGTGGGCAGCAGTACGGCCAACGGCCGTCCACCTTCGACACCGCCCTCCAACGCCTCTCCAATCACATTATCCACATTGGCTACGCGAGCATTGATGAATATAGGCAGTTGTTGTGGCAAGCGGCCGTTACCCTCTCCACCGCCCACCACGAATTCTTCGGCATCAGCATCCTCGAAGCCATCCACTGCCACACCTTCCCCATCCTGCCCCACCGCCTCAGCTACCCCGAACTTATCCCCGAAAGCCACCACCTGAAATGCCTCTACCAAAACCAGGGCGGCCTGGTAAGGCGGCTGCGCTGGGCCTTAACCCATCCCAACGAAGCCCAACAACTTGCCGCCGAGTTAGCACTCTCTATTCGTCATTTTGATTGGAGGGAAACGGCCGTTTACTACGACCAACTTTTTAACAATTTTGGCTAGCAGTTTGTCGGAGAACCCCAATTTGTAGCCGCGAAATCCCTTTCGCGCTCTGGGAACGCGGTAAGGATACCGCGCCTACGGCCACTTTTCCGACAGCCTGCTAGATATTGCTGGAGATGATGGCATACCATCAACCCCAGCACAAGAGAATCCCACACAAAATGACACCCCAAAGCAAAAAAAGAGGGTGTAAACCCCTTTCATAATTCATCCCTCATCATTCCTCCCGCCGCCACCAAAACCAGCCCGACTGCCAGGGCGGTCTATCCTCCACCTGTGTCCACCCCAACTCCACCCGCTCCAACACAAAACCTGGCCCAAACAACTCTTTGATCTCGCGCTCCATAATGCCACGCGGCTTATCCTCTTCATCAGCCGCATTCCCTGCGGCCGCGTCCTCGGCCCGCAAATGGGCAAACAACAGGTAAATCGCCCCCTCAGGCAACAACCGCATCAACTCATCCCGATACCCCTGCTGCTGCTCGGCCGTCAGCGAGTGCATACAGCCCACATCTATCGCCAAATCATAGCTCTCCGTCAAAAAAGGCATCGCCGCCACCGACCCCGTATGGAACTGCACCTGTGCCGACAAACCCGCCTGCTCCGCCCGTGCGCTGGCCTCATGAATGGCCTGCGCCACAAAATCTACCCCATCCGCCTGCCACCCTTTTTGCGCCAGATAGAGGGCCGAACGGCCGTATCCACACCCCAAATCCAACCCCCGCCCCGGCCGCAGCCCCGCCACCAACTCAATCACCTCCGGCGGCGGCAGCTCCTGGTTCCAGGGAATTTTGCCCGACTCATACCGTTCCAAAAAAGATTCATACGCTGTTGCCATCAATTTATCCCTTATAACAAGACCCGAAAGGTTTAGACCCTAGTTACTGCCAGAGCCAGAACGCCTAAACCCTGCGGCATCTAATAGCTACTGTCTTTTCCATTTTGTGGGAAAATACACCCCTTGCCTGCGCCCAAAAGCCCAGGCATAGGCAATAGTAACAAGAACAAACCGAAGGTACAATTCATGAACTCCCCCACCACCCTCAACGATCCCATCGCCCGCCGCCTGCCCTTCTTCTACGGCTGGCTCATGCTGCCCATCGCCATGATCGCCATGATTTTGACCAGTCCCGGCCAAACCTATGGCGTTTCCGTCTTCAACCCCTCCTTCCGCACCGAACTCAATCTCAGCCACAGCCTGCTCACCGGGGCCTACATGCTGGGCACCCTGCTGGCCTCCATTCCCCAAGCGTATATTGGCGCATTGATGGATAGATGGGGCATCCGGCGCACCATGACGGCCGTTACCATCATCTTTGGGTTCGCCTGCCTCTTCACCTCCCAGGTACGCAACCTGCCCATGCTCTTCTTCGCCTTCCTCTTTTTACGCATGTTCGGGCAAGGCGCACTCTCCCTGCTGGCGGGCAACACCCTGGCCATGTGGTTTCATGATCGGCTGGGGCGCGTATCCGGCATCATGAATGTGGGCGCGGCAGCCGCCGTCGGCCTCGTGCCCGGCCTCATTTTGAGCCTCATCAACGGGGTCGGCTGGCGCTGGGCTTACGCCATCCTCGGCGGCATCGTCTGGCTCATCCTGCTGCCCCTGCTCGCCACCCTGTTCCGCAACCGGCCCGAAGATGTAGGGCAGTTGCCCGATGGCCTGCGCACAGCCAAAGTAGAAAGTGAGATCATGCGCGAAAACGGCCGTTCCTTCACCCTGCCCGCCGCCATGCGCACCCGCGCCTACTGGATCACCGTCGCTTTAGCCGTCGCCTACTCCATGATCATCACCGGCATTACCTTCAACATCATCCCCCTCTTTGAAAGTCATGGCCTCACCGAAGCAATGGCTACCGCCAGCTTCGCCACCATGGCCACCGCCCTGGCCATCACCCAAATCATCGGTGGCTACCTGGCCGATAAAGTGCCGCTAAACTGGCTGGCCTTCATCAGTGCCCTCGGCCTGACGGCGGGCGTGTACCTCCTTCTGCCCATGCAAAGCATGGCCCAGGCCCACCTGTTCGCCTTGTGCATTGGCATTGGGCAGGGCTTTTTAGGGGCCGTGCAAAGTACCCTGTGGGTGCGGTATTACGGCCGTTTACATCTCGGCAAAATACGCGGCAGCATCGCCACCGCTGGCGTCGCCGCCAGCAGCCTCGGCCCCTTCGTCATGGGCGCCACCTTCGATCTATTCGGCAGCTACAATACCTCCCTCTGGATTTTTATCATTTTCCTCCTGCCCCTCATCATCGCCGCCCCCTTTGCCACCCAACCACAAAATTCCGCCCATCGTTGACAATTTATTAACCTCAACTGGTTGCCGAAAAACGGGAAGTTGCTACTATTTAGGCTAGATATTGTGCAGAGACACATTTCTCTAACAGTTTGAGAGCATCTTTATTGATCAACAAACCCATTCAAACCAAAAGCATAAGGAGTAAAACAATGAAATCATTACCAAGAGTCGCCCTGAGTTTTTCACTCACCGGGCTATTGTTGTTGGTATTAGCAGCCACCCTTACCCTGGCTGCTCCACCCACAACCCCCGATATTGATGGCACTATCGCCAACGACGATATTGATTGGGACAACGACGAATTAATCGTTGATGACCCGCTCAATGATTCCCCCTGGTCAAGCAGTAACGAACTAGATAATTTGTATGTCACCTGGGATCAAAACAATCTGTATGTAGGCATCTCCTACACCATTGACAACAACGCCATGATCGTCTACGTAGAAACAGGCGCAGACGGCGGCGAGACTGATTTCAACAGCGGCAACGGTTACACCGGAGCCTATCCCCGCAACTTTACCTTCTCCACCACCCACGCCATTGACCTAATGCTGGCACGGTGGTTCCACACTGCCCCTCAGGTTTATACCATTGTGGACAATGCCGCCACCGAGGTAAGTGGATCGGCCGTTTTCAGCTACACCAACACCAACGTGGAATATGGCGTACCCTGGAGCTTGATTGGACGGCCGTTAGGCGGCGAATTCTGCCTCGTCAACGTCATCGCTGGCGGCGACAACTGGAACGGCCCCGACGCCATGCCCGATAACCCCGGCATGAGCGGCGACGGCAGCGCCACCCAACTCGTCAACTTCTACTGCGCCCCCAACGGCTCCGTCATCATCAACGAATTGGATGCCGACCAGGTAGGCACAGATGCCGCCGAATTCATCGAACTATACGACGGCGGCATGGGCAACACCCCGCTGGATGGTCTGGTACTGGTTCTGTACAACGGCAGTTCAGACACCTCCTATCAGGCCTTCGATTTAGACGGCCAGACCACCAATGCCAATGGTTACTTCGTCCTCTGCGGCGATGCCGCCAACGTGCCTAACTGTGATCTGGATGTCACTCCCAACACTGATTTAATTCAAAATGGGCAAGATGCCGCCGCCCTGTATGCCGATGATGCCGCCACTTTCCCCACAGGAACGGCCGTTACCACCACCAACCTCATAGATGCCCTCGTCTACGACACCAATGATGCCGACGATCCAGGTCTGCTCACCCTGCTCAACCCAGGCCAGCCCCAGATCAACGAAGCCAGCGTCAACAGCATCGTAGACTCCAACCAACGCTGCCCCAACGGCAGCGGCGGCTACCGCAACACCGACACCTACATCCAGGCCGAGCCTACAGCAGGCACAGCCAACAACTGCCCTGGCCCCGATGTCACCGTCACCAAAAGCGGCCCCTCCGTCGCCCAACCCGGCAGCATCATCAGCTACACCCTCCTCTATGAAAACATCGGTGCCCTCGATGCCTTCGATGTGGTGCTTACCGACACCTTACCTGCCGGGTATGTCTCTTACGTTGCTGACGACAGCGGCTTGACCTGCCCTGCCTGCGTGCCTGGCGCAACAGGCACACTTGCCTGGACGGTCGGCCCGCTTTCCAGCACCGACACCTTCTCCTTCACCTTAGTCGCCGCCATCACCGATACAGTTCCCTTTGGCGAATCCCTGACCAACACTGTGACGATTGCCACTTCCAGCAGTGATAACGACCCCAGCAATAACAGTGATCAGTGGGTAACTAACATCAGCACGCTCGACTTGAGTGTGAGCAAAGATGGCCCGGCAGTTGGTCTGAGCCAGGAGCCGCTGGTTTATCTCATGACAGTGAGCAACCAGGGTGTGGGAACGGCAGTTAACACCATCCTCACCGACACCCTGCCCCTCAACGCCACCTACGTCGCCGATGACAGCGGCTACACCTGCCCCGCCTGTGTTCCCGGAGCCAGCGGAGTCCTCACCTGGACCATAGGCGATGTGCCCTCCAACACCATCAGCAGCTTCAACCTGACCGTCACCGTAGACATCACACCTGCGGCGACGATGGTCGTCACCAACACCGCCAGCATCAGCACCGACACCTCCGGCGACGATCCCGGCAACAACAGCGACAGCCTCACCAGCACCATTTGGAACATCGTGCCTATCGCCACCGCCCGTGCGGGCGCAAATGGCGATGTGTTTGCCCTAGAAGGGCAAGTAACGGCCGCTAACAACACCTGGAACAACGCCCCAGAATGGGTCTTCCAGGATGCCAGCGGTGGCATCGCCGCCTTCTTCCTAACCAATCCAGCCATTTCGCTGGGCGATACCGTGCGCATGGTCGCCACACGCGGCAGTTTCAACAACCAGGAGCAGATGGTCACACCGCTCTACCACTTTGAGATTGTGTCCGCTGGCCCACCAGTTGCACCCATCAGCTACACCACGGGCGAGGTTGCCAGCGGCATTAGCGAAGGCTGGCTCATCCAAATGGAGGGTACCGTGAGTGGAATGCCCGCCACCTGCGGCAGTGCCTACAACATCTCGCTGGATGACGGCACAGGTGCCACCACCGTCCGTATTGAATCTGCCACCGGCATTAACTTGTGTAACCTGGGCCTCGAAAATGGGGATATGCTGGGGGTAACTGGCTTTAGCACCCAATTCCAAACGACCTATCAGGTTAAACCACGCAGTTTGAGTGACCTACAGTTGTTTGTAGATGCCCCCATTGTTGTTTCCACGACACCGGCCAACAATGCCACCAACGTTCTGACCGATACACTGATTACCATTCAGTTTAACGAGCCAGTGACGGTAACGGCCGATTGGTTTAACATCGAATGCAGCCAGAGCGGTGTGGTAACGGCCGATTCCTCACCCACCAGCCCCAGCGCCAGCTACACCCTCACACCAGACAACCCCTTCGTCAATGGCGAAATCTGCCATGTGACCGTTTTTGCCGATGAGGTCAGCAACGGCGGTGGTCTCAACATGTTTAGCGACTACCTCTTCAGCTTTACCATCGGCCCCGCACCTGTCTTTGGCATCTGCGGCGACCCGGCCGTGCCCATTCACTTCATTCAGGGCAATGAACCCACCACACCGATCTTGGGTACAACCGTTATCGTTGAAGCCATCGTCGTGGGCGATTACCAGGACAGCGGGCAGTTTGGCGGCTACTTCTTGCAAGAAGAGGATGGCGAGATAGATGGTGATGCCCTTACTTCGGAAGGTCTGTTTGTGTTCAGCACGGCAACGGCCGTTGCCCCTGGCGACCGGATTCGTGTACGCGGCACAGCCACCGAATTCAACAACCTGACCCAGATTGGCTCTGTCACCGATGTCGCCGTCTGTGCCAGCGGCCAGAGCGTCACCCCCGTAGACATGACCCTGCCCGTCGCCGATATGGCCGATTGGGAAGCGGTGGAAGGAATGCTCGTCGCTTTCACCCATGATCTGCACGTAACCGAGCATTTCACACTCGGCCGTTACGGTGAAGTAGACCTTTCGGTCAATGGCCGACTCTATCAACCAACAAACCTTGTTGCTCCTGGCGCACCCGCCCAGGCCCTGCAAGAGTTGAACGACCGCAGCCACATCGTCTTGGATGATGCCCTGAACATTCAAAACCCCGATACCGTTATCTATCCCGATCCAGGTTTGACCTATACCAACACCCTGCGCACAGGCGCATTGGTACACAACTTGACGGGCGTGGTAGATTACCGCGCCAGCAGCTACCGCATTCAGCCGGTAGGGGCAGTAGATTTCAGCAATACGGCCGATCGGCCCGCAGCCCCCGACCCCGTTGGTGGCAATGTCAAAGTCGCCAGCTTCAACGTACTCAACTACTTCACCACCCTGGATACAGGCAGCCCCATCTGCGGCCCTTCACAAGATATGGACTGTCGCGGTGCCAATTCCGCCTTCGAGTTTGAACGGCAGCGCACGAAAATTCTCAACGCCATTGTGGCGATGGATGCCGATGTTGTCGGCTTGATCGAGATTGAGAACCATATTACGGATACGGCCGTTATAGACCTCGTAGCCGGACTCAACGGCCTGGCCGGAGCCGGAACCTATGCCTACATTGACACCGGTGTCATCGGCACAGATGCCATCAAACAAGCCTTCATCTACCAACCCGCCAACGTCACCCCTATCGGTGACTACGCCATTCTCGATAGCAGCGTCATCTCCACCTTTATAGACACCAGAAACCGACCGACGCTCATCCAAACCTTCGCCGAAAACGGCACAGGCGAACGCTTCACCGTCGCCGTCAATCACCTCAAATCCAAAGGCTCGGCCTGCGACGACATCGGCGACCCCGACACAGGTGATGGTCAAGGCAACTGTAACCTGACCCGCACCAGTGCCGCCACCGCCCTCGTGGATTATCTGGCGACCGACCCCACCAACAGCGGCTCAGACCGCTTCCTGGTGATTGGTGACATGAACTCCTATGCGATGGAAGACCCGATTACCGTGCTGCGCGATGCCGGTTACACAGACTTGCTGCGCGAGTTCTATGGCGATGGGGCCTACTCCTACGTCTTTGACGGCCAATTCGGCCACCTTGATCATAGTCTGGTCAGTCCAGGTCTGTCGCCTTATGTCAACTGGGCCACCGTCTGGCACATCAATGCCGATGAGCCGATTGTCCTGGATTACAATGTGGAATTCAAAACGTCCGGACAAATTGACACGTGGTACAGCCCCGAACCATTCCGTTCTTCGGATCACGATCCGGTAGTTGTTGGTTTGCTCTTCCCCACCATAACCATCATCACACCGGAAGATGGCACCGTGTATACCAGCACAGATGGCACGGCCGTTTCCGTCCCCGTCACCATCACCACCACCGACTTCACCATTCCTAATGATGGCAATTGGCAGTTAATGGTCAATGGCAGCGACTATGGCGCAATCTCAGATTACGCAACCGCCGTTGACTTACTGCCCGGAACGCATGTTATCAGTGCCTCCCTAAACGGCTTCCCCAACGTAGTGGATAGCGTCACGGTTGTTGTAACAGCCACCGAGACCCAAGAAGAGCATATGCTCTACCTGCCCTTCGTGGTGAAGCCAGCCAGCAGTGCGGCGGCAGATGCCACCAACAGCACAGCCGCCGCCCCGGCCAGCAGCCAGAGCATAGCTATGGCCTCGTTGGGCCTGCTGCCCATGCTCATGGTCTTCGGCTGGGGGTCTTCACGCCGTTACATCAAGCAAGATTAACGGCCGTCTTCTGACATAACCTAGAGGCCCGATGGACAACTAAGTCCATCGGGTCTTTTTACTTTTTGGCAGATACCCTTCCTTCATACTATCATTCTCCTCATGAGCTGTAGGCGCGGTATCCCTACCACGTCTTGAGAACATCACTCAAAAGAGCGCGATAAGAAATCGCGGCTACCAGATAATAAGGAAGTTCAAACATGACAACAGTAGCTTTAGTTGGATGTGGGCATATTCATACGCCCGGTTTTGTAAATCGTCTGGCGGCACGGGCTGATGTGACCGTCAAAACGGTATGGGATCATGATATGGAGCGGGCGCAGGGCCACGCCGAGACGCTGGGAGCAACGGCCGTTACCAACCCCCACACCATCTGGCAAGACAACGACATCAACGCCGCCATCATCTGCTCCGAAACCAACAAACACGAAGCCTTTGTGCTGCCCGCCGCCGCCGCTGGCAAACACCTCTTTGTGGAAAAGCCCCTGGGCATGGCCGCCGCCGATGCCCGTAAGATGGCCGCCGCCATCAACGAAGCCGGCATCATCTTTCAAACGGGCTATTTCCAGCGCGGTTATGCCACCAACCAATTCTTGCGCCAGCAGATTCAGTTGGGCCACTTTGGGCAAATCACCCGCCTGCGCCTGAGCAACTGCCACAGCGGCGCGTTGGGCGACTGGTTTACGCCCAAATGGCTGTGGATGACCGACCCGGCGGTGGCTGGCGTAGGCGCGTTTGGCGATTTGGGCACACACGCGCTGGATTTGCTTTTGTGGTTTATGGGGCCTGAGGTGGAGCGGGTAACGGCCGTTCTGCGCACCGCCCTGGCCCGTTATGGCGAAAAATGTGATGAATACGGCGAAGGCATGTTGCAGTTCCGCAGTGGGGCCATCGCCACCCTGGCTGCCGGTTGGGTAGACGTAGCCGACCCCGTCACCGTGCAGATTGCGGGCACAGAAGGTCATGCCGCCGTCGTCAATGGCGAACTGTTTTTCAAGAGCAGCCATGTTGAGGGGGCCGATGGCAAATCCGCCTGGACTGATTTGCCTACGCTCTGGCCCCATGCCTTTGAGCTATTTTTGGATGCGGTGGGTGGCAACACCGATGTGCCTCTGGTAACGGCCGATGAAGCCGCCCAGCGCAGTGTGGTGATGGGGGCCTTGTATGAAGCAGCGCAAGCAGGGCAATGGGTAGATATGGGGTAAGGCGTAATACGCCTTACTTCTTTGAGAAGTATGAACCAAGCACAACTATTAGAAGACATCAGCCAGCATTTTGATGAGGCGGGGCTGCGGCAGCTTTGCCAGGAGTTGAATGTGACTTACAGCTATCTGGCCGGGTTAACACTGCGGGAGCGGGCCGAGGCGATGATTCATTACCTGGAACGACGGCAGCGGCTGCCCCGTTTAGCGCTGGCGGTGGTGGCCAAACGGCCGTTCCTCGCCAACCGCTACGACGAAGAACCCGCACCCCATTCCCCTGAATTAGCCGATAATTTGGGCTGGCTGGAGGAGATGGCTTTAGGGGGAGGAACGGCCGTTGAAGAACTGCCCACCCTCAAATGGTCTGATAAGCCGGAAGAAACCGCCTACGTTGGCCCCACCGAACAGGATATTGCGGCCTTGTTAGACACCGCCGCCACCCTGGATCGGCCCGAAAGCTCCGTGCCTACTTATGTCACCACCTCACCCTATTCATCCAACCGCCCGGTGGCAAACAAGCAGCTCTTTTTTGGCCGCACCACCGAACGAGAACAGATTCGCAACCGCCTGCTCAATATGGACAGCAGTGCGGTGGTGGGGCCGCGCCACATGGGCAAATCGTCGCTGCTCTTTTTCCTCAGCCATCATGAATTTTGGCCGGAGGATCACCATTTTTTGCTGGCGTATCTGGATGCGCAGGAAAGTGTGTACCAGACCTGCCGGGGGCTGTTGGATGGGATTTTGCAGCAGTGGGAGGTGTATTTGAACGGCCGTGTACAAGCCACCCATCACCCTTACCCGCCGGTGGGCGATTTGCTCGCGCCAACGGCCGTTGACCCCGCTGATTTTGCCCGCCGGGTGCAAGCTCTGCACGCCGCTGGCTACCGCCCGGTGTTGTGTTTGGATGATGTGAAGGTGCTGCTAGAACGGCCGTCTGAGTTCCCCAACGATCTTTTCGACACCTGGCACACCCTGGCCCAAAACAGACAGATGGCTTTTGTGACGGCTTCGCAACGGCCGTTAGCCGACATCTTCACCCAGGCCAACCGCACCAGCCGCTTCCCCGCCCTGTTCCGTCAGATCAATCTGGGCCTGCTCAGCCAGGATGCCGCCTACAAACTGCTCAACGAGCCAATGGCGCGGCAAAACATCGTCGTCCCCAACGCCGCCTTTGAGCAGTTGTTAGCCTTATGTGGCCCGCACCCCTTCTATTTGCAAATGGCCGCCTCCTATTTGTTCCAAGATTTGCTCATCGGCCATTACCAGCCTGAGCCGCTGGCCGAGCGTTTTCGGCGGCAGGCCGAACCCCATTGGCGCGGCTTGTGGCAAAGCCTGCCCTCGCTCGCGCAAACGCTCCTCTCGCTGCCCATCAAGCCCGATGCCCCAGCGCGTATCGCCCGTGAGTATCGGCTGTTGGTGCAGTTGGGGGTGCTGGTGGAGGAGGGGGATCGTTACCGCCACTTCAGCCAGGGGTTTGCCGATTGGGTCAAAACCGAGGCCGAATCGCAAAACCTCATCGGCAAACTGCGCGACCATCTCAAGACACGGCAGCAGTAACCGAATCAATTCATGGCTGCGACTACAAAGTCGGTACTTCGCCAGGCTTCAGCACAAGCTCTGTGCCGACAAACATATAGCCCGCGTAGGCGGGCTTCGTAGTCGTAGCAGTGGTTTTAACCGCCGTTTTTGATGAATATGCAATCTCCCGTGTAACCATTCCTTAATCACCCCAACCACAAGCCTGTGTTATGATGGGCACAGGCTATGATATGAAATCTCCCTGGACAAACACCCTCCTTTTGCTGATTTTGCTGCTGCAAACCATCACCGGCTATCTGGGCCTCATCAACAACGATGAGCAGTTTAGCCTGGTGCTGTGGCTGCATGGCATTGGGGCTTATGCCCTGGTGCTGCTGCTTTTTTGGAAGGCCAATATCATTCTCGATGCCATTCGCCGCAAGAAGACGTGGACGTGGCAGCGGTTGATGTTTCTCTTCACGGTGGGGCTGCTGCTGCTGGTGCTGGTTTTGGGTCTGACCTGGACGTTGAACGGCCGTCACTATTTCCTCAACATCAGCACGGTCAGTTGGCACATCTACCTGGCTGTGCCCCTCATGGCCCTCATGCTCTGGCACAGTTGGCAGATGCGCTTCATCTTTCGCGTGGGCACGGCCTGGGACAGGCGGCTTTTTTTGCGGATGGGTGTGCTGACGTTGGCGGGAACGGCCGTTTGGAGCCTCACCAACAGCACCAAACGGCTGCTGGCTTTGGCCGGAGCCAACCGCCGCTTCACCGGCTCTTACCTGTGGGGCCAAATGGGCGAACATTTCCCGTCTGTAAGCTGGATTTTTGACAATCCACCGCCGATTGACAAGGCCAACTGGCAGTTGACCATTGGCGGGGCAGTCGCCAACACCCTCACGTTTAGCTACGAGCAACTGCGCCAGTTAGCCAGCGAAGAACGCACGGCTACCCTCGACTGCACGGGCGGCTGGTACAGTACGCAGGTCTGGCGTGGTGTCAGTTTGGGACAGCTTTTGCAGCAGGCAGGCGTTTTGGATGGGGCTGAGAGTGTGACGGTAACGGCCGTTTCTGGTTACAAACGCCGCTTTACCCTGGCCGAAGCCGCCAGCTATTTGCTGGCACTGGATGTGGCCGACGCACCGCTTAGTCATGGGCATGGCTTCCCCCTGCGGCTGGTAGCCTGGGACAAGCGCGGCGTGGAGTGGGTGAAGTGGATCACACATATCCAGGTCAACACCACCGCAAAAATCTGGCAATCCCCGCTGCCGTTGCAGTAATGGTGTATTGGTGTATTGGTGTATTCGCACTAAACCACTATACCACTATACCAATACACCCACTCCCCACTCGTAAATCGTAAATCCCCGTTGACGTTCCCCAATTGACAGATATGATGGGGGCTATGGTGACAAAGAAACAGTTAGGCATAGGCTTTATTCTCTTGGGACTGCTGGCAATTGTCGGCAGTTTTGTTGTTGATTGGCTGGGAGCGGGTGAATTTCAGGGCGTGGGGCCAGCCCAGCGACTTGCGCTGATGGGGGCCGGATTGGTGATTGTGGTGGGGCTGACGCTGCTGCCGTTGGGGGACAGGCCAGCATGATAGCGGAAAGAGGAGAGAGAGGAGAGAGCCAGATTTTGGCGTGGGCAGCGCGGGGTCTGGTGGGGCTGGCACTGCTGGCTTTTGTGGGCTATTTCCTGGTGTATGTGATTTATGCCGTGCAGCTTTTTCGCTTTCCTTTTGATTATGATCAGGGGGAGGGCTTTGAGTTGATGGATACGGTGCTGTTTAGCCAGGGCGAGTGGCCGTATCGCAACAATGACGAATACCCATTTTACTCATCCAACTATCCGCCGCTGTTCCATGTGGTGATTGTGCCGCTGGTGTGGCTGTTTGGGCCACATTATTGGACGGGGCGGCTGGTGAGCTTTTTGGGGACGCTGCTAACGGCCGTTGCCATCAGCTACGCCGTGCAACGAGAAGGCAAACGGTGGTGGCTTTCGGCGTTGTCGGGTTTAGCCTTTCTGGCCTCCAACTACGTCTACCACGTGGGGCCGCTCTTTCGGCAGCATATGTTCATGGTCATGTTCGAGACGCTGGCGGTGGTGTGGCTGACAGTGACGATTGATAAGGATGAGAAGGAGGGAGTCGCCCCCACCTCAATCCTCCCCCAAAGGGGGAGGAAGCCAAAATTCCCCTCCCTTCGGGAGGGGTTAGGGGAGGGGGGTAAGCGGCATAACGGCCGTCTTCTCCTCGTCATGCTGCTGTTACTGGCCGCCGGTTATACCAAGCAGTTGGCCTATGCCACGGTAGCGGCCGTTTTTCTCTTCCTCTTCTTGCGCCAGACCAAACGATCTATCCTCTGGGCTGTGCCTTTCGCCGCCGTTACCGGCCTCATCTTCCTCTGGATCAACATCGCCACCGATGGCTGGTGGCTGGTAGACACCGTTACGGCCAATCTCAACCCTTTCATCCAGGAGCAGGCCATTGGCCTTTTCCGGCAGTGGTTCCGCCTGCATCCCATTTTGACGTTAACGGCCGTTCTCTTTGCCATCTACCAGCTTTACTTCGAGCGGCTGTCCGCCTACACCATCTGGTTCGTCGTCGCCACCCTCAACAGCGTCACCGCGGGCAAATGGGGCGCAGGCGAATCCTACTTCGCCACCGCCATCGCCGCTAGCTGCATACTGACGGGCCTGGCCTTTGCCCGCATTTTGGCGTGGAGTGAAGAGGGAAGAGCGAAGAGCGAAGAATCGCCCCTCGCCCCTCGCCTCCCCTCCCTCCTCACCGCCGCCATCGCCCTCCTCTTTCTCATCCAGGCCAACAGCGTGTTCCACATGCCCACGCACACACCCGCGTTGAAGGGCATTGCCCAGGCTTTGGGCAAGCCGACGGAGGTATGGATTGCGCCGCAAACCTCTTGCTCGGCTCCGCGTGAGCCGGAGTTGATTCCCTATGTGGATTCGGCGGGGGTGTCGCTGTTGGGGCGGCCCCCCAACGCGGCGGACACGGCCGCTGGCATTGAGATTGCCCAGTGGATTTTGCGGGGAGAAACGGCTGCTTTCAGTGAAGATGCCGGTTTCAACTTTTATGCCGGGCGCGATATTGTCACCAATCCCACCCAACTGCTCAATCTTTACCAAAATAACGCCGTAGATTTGACGGAAATGCTCACCATGCTGGACAATCAAGCCTTCGACACCGTTGTCTTGCGAGCGCAGTTCTACCCGCCGCCCGTTCTGGACATGATTGGACAGCGTTATGAGACGGTGGAATTGGTGCAGATGAATGGCTTTGTCTACTGCATCATGCAGCCGAGAGCGCAGTAATCCGTAATCCGGACACCACTATGGACGAATTACCCCAAAAATTCCCCTGCCCCAACTGCTTTGTCTCCGTGCCGATGCCGGACACGGGAGAGGCGGTGACGTGTGTGGCCTGCGGCGAGACGCTGGTGGTATTGGGCCATTTGTGCGCCGACTGCGGCACGTATCATGCGGCGGCTGTGCCGCTGTGTGAGGAGTGTGGTGCGCCGCTGGCGCGGGTGTGCCGCCGCTGCCGCACGTTGAATTGGGCGGGCAGCAGCCACTGCGCGGCTTGTGGGGCGGGGCTGGATGTGTTGGAGACGCTGCTGCACCATTCGACGGAGGGGACAACGGCCGTTGCCCAGCAGCAAATGCGTGAATCGCACACCATTAAGTGGCAGGAAGAGCTGCATTCAGCCCAGCGCATGGAAAAGTTGAACGAGAAGGAAGCGGCACGGCAGGCCGAACTGCGGCGGCGTGAGCAGATCTTAGCCAAACAAAAACAGCAGATGTGGATGAAGACGGCCGTTGTTGTAGCCCTTGTCATTTTGCTGGTTGTGGTGGCAGCACTGCTGAGTTAGAAACTGATGCTATATACTTTTGAAGCGTTCCCATGAAATACACCATTGACCTCCCCGCCTTTAACGGCCCCCTGGATTTGCTGCTGCACCTGATTGACCGACAGGAGTTGGACATTACGGCCATCTCGCTGGTGAGGGTGACGGAGCAGTATTTGGCGCAGGTGCGGCAGATGCAGGAAGAGCAGATGGCGCACCTGATTGATTTTCTGGTAATTGGGGCGCGGCTGGCGCAGATTAAGAGCCGTGCTTTGCTGCCGCAAACGCCTGGTTTGCTGATGGATGATGAGGAGGAGGAAGACCCGGCGGAGGCGTTGGTGCGACAGTTGCAGCAGTATAAGCGGTTTAAGCAGATGGCGGCCTGGCTGCTGGCGCGGGAGGAGGCGGGTTTGCGTACCTATTTACGGTTAGCCCCGCCGCCGAAGCTGGAGAAGCGGTTGGATTTGAGCGGGGTGACGTTGGCTGGGCTGTTAACGGCCGTTCAAGAAACCCTGGCTCGTGCCGAAACGATGGAGGAAAGCGTGGCTATTGTCAAACCGCGCCGGGTGACGATTGAGCAGCAGATTGGCCGGCTGCGGCAGCGGTTGCAGGAGCAGGCCGCTTTTCAATTTACAGATATTCTGTCGGCGAAACGGGATCGGGTGGAGATTGCCATTACCCTGCTGGCTGTGCTGGAACTGATTAAGCGGCAGGAGTTGTCGGCTCATCAGCCAGAGTTGTTTGGGCCGATTGAACTGCGGTCAACGGCTTGATTTTCGATTGAGAATGGGGACGCTGTGGTGGGTGCGCCAATGGGTTAGGAGGAGGGCGGTGAGACCACCGCTGATGTCAATGAGGACATCGGCCAGGGAGGCGAAGCGACCAGGAATGAAGCTTTGGTGGAATTCGTCGGTGGCGGCGTAGACGGCCGTTATCATCAAGGCCCAACCCCACGACACTGGCCCCGGCTGCCAGGCCCACTGCACCCAATAGGCCAGAATGGCGTAAGCTAAAAAATGCCCCATTTTTTTGACCAATAAATCGAAGAGGCCAAAGTCGGGCAGATCGGTTGAGGGCTGGTTGGAGACGATAAAAATTGCCACCATCCACAAAATGGCGGGCAGCCAACGCTTGGGGGTCATTGCCAAAAATCTTGTTGACGACCTAACCAGTAGATGGCCATGATGATGAGGACGAGGATGCCCAGGGGGATGAGGAAGCGAACAAGGGTGAAGAGGAAGCTGAATATGGCCGTTCCGCCGAACCAGAAGGCAAGCAGCAGCCCCACCCCGGCTGCCAACCACCACAATCGCTTATCGGCGGGGAGAGACTGCCGTTGGTAGCCCGTGTTCTGGCAAAAGGGGCCATCACCAACACGCAGCACCTCGCCCTCGATAGACCAACGGCAGCCGCATTGGCTGCATTGAAAATATTGCTCTTTTTCGGGAATGGTACGATGGCTGCGTTTGAGGATTTCCCCACCACAATGGTCACAATCAAAGCCGCTATCTTCCCAGGTTACATCTTGTCTTGTCATAGCTCCTCTCACAGTACAATGCGGGCATTATACCTTAACCTTTCTGTTCAGGGCATTTTCGGCACGGCTGCACGGAAGAAGTTTAACTTCTAATTGGGCATTGACACTGACGTTGCGTGATGGTTTATGCTCTTGTTCATTCCACTTAGAAGTTACGCACTTGAAGTGCTGTGGCCGACCTCCTGGCCGAGCCACCTGTCTGGCGCGGTGTGACACCGACCAGAGCAACTGCGTAAGTCCTACAACTTACATGCGAGGTAACAGATGAAAACAAAATGGATTCCTACCAACGAATATTATCACCAGATTTTAGATGCCCCGGATGGGGCGACCCGGCAGCAGCTTTATGTGGATTGTCTGATGCGGCCCTGGCAGCCGATGATGGCGATGTTTGGCAATGATCCCAGTGATCCTCTGGCAGGAGCGCGGCGCTGGAATTGGCTTTTGCCGGATCAGGTGGAGGAAATAGCGGATTTGCTGGCCCAGTTGGAAACGGCCGATGCCTGGACCATCGGCCAGCAGGCCATCCATGAAGGAGCGGCTCGTTTTTCGCCCTACCAAGACCGCATCCCCTTTGACACCGTAGAGGGCTGGCTGATGCTGGCTGACCCGGCCCGCTCTTACGGGACGGCTGGCGGGTATACGGGGGCAACAGATTGGTTAGAGCCACGCTTTGTGGGGCAGTATTGGGAACCGAATGAGTACAATTTGCGCTGCTTGCCTGGTTTGGTTGTGCACGAAATGCACCATCTTATTCGCTTTCGTCTGTATCCCTGGGATATGATGAAGACGAGTGTGGCCGATTATGTTGTGCTGGAGGGGATGGCGGAGAGTATGGCAACGGCCGTTTTCGGCCCAGACGTGTTGGGCTTTTACGTCACCCAAGCCGATACAGCCGCCTTAGACACCGCCCGCCAACTCATCGGGGCCAACCTGGAAGCCACCGGCTTCAACACCATTCGCGGCTACATCTTTGGCGATGACATGGCCGCCGAGTGGGGCTTTGAACCAGTGGGCGGGATGCCGCAGTATGGCGGTTACGCCGTCGGCTATCATCTGGTGCAGGCCTTTTTGCAGCGCACAGGGCTGACAATTGAAGAAGCTACATTTTTGCCCACGGCCGAAATCGTGGCGGGATCGGGCTTTTTTGATTCGTAACTTGAGGCGTAACCGTTCACCCTCCCGGAGGTTTTCCCTCGAGAGCGCCTTCGTAAAAGAAGCCTCCGGTACGCCACATGTTCACCAGAACGGCCGTCCCTTGCGGTTGTGTCATTTATGAGAGAATGGCACAAAACGGCCGTTCCCCTTGCTAACTATCCAATAGCCTGTACAATGTATTCAGGTCTGTTTGGTGAAGAGCGCGGTGGAACTCCTCCCCCCCCAACTGGCACGATAAAACTGGCACGAGAAACACGACTGGAACACACCAAATAAACTTAGGGCTTTGCCACCCCCCCACCTGCGCTCGGTAAGCGCCCGCTCTTGAAATCGCCTCTTCAATTCGTTGGAGAGGCGATTTCTTTTTAGGTAGCGGACTATTTAGAAAAGAAAACGGCCGTTGGTAAGACATGCTCACCAACGGCCGAAGCCACTCACCTAATCAAGCCAGCGGGATTGTATGATTCAATCAAACTCATCTGTATTTATTTGTCTTGCTTCCAGATATTCTTGCCAGGCACTGTTGAAAGCCCGTACATGACCAGGTTCCTCAATTCTCGTAACAGCATCCACCCAATATCTATGTTCGTCAGGTTTCCGTCGTGAGGACCGTTCCTTGATTTCCTGAACAGCCAAAACACGCGCCAGGTAGCCAATTTCATCCTCTCTCGTTTGCTGGCTTGCAAGCCACTCTTCAAATTTTATCTGCATCTTATCCTCAAACTACGCGCCCCTTTTAGGTGGCTGCATTGAACCGCTGCCCGCAATGTGCCAGGAATCATCCGTCAGATCAATAGGGGTCTGGATGATAATGGTTAAGCAACGGCCGTCATCTAAATGAAGTTCAAGGCTTTCCACAGACTCATACAAACTTAGGCCACTGGCTCCACTTATAACCCGAATACTACCCTGAATAGGCTCCTCTTCGCGGATAGCCAGCATATAACTGACAGTTGACAAATATTCTGTTTGACTAGCAACGTTGCCTTTTCCACTAAGAAATCTATCTCTCATATCACCTACTCAAGGCAATAAAACACTTTTGCCCTTTGCCTATGCCTGCCCATAGTAAGAAAAAAAACGGCCGTTTGGGGAGATTCCTCAAACGGCCGTTTCACCATTCGCCATCAAACAGCTATTAACAGCTGCTAAAAAAACGATGGTTTACCATTCTACCAACGAGAATTACCACGACGATTGTTATTATCATTACCGCCACGATAGCCACCGCCAGAACGTTCCTCGCGGGGTTTTGCTTCATTGACCCGCAATTCACGTCCATCAATACTCATGCCATCTAATGCTTTGATGGCCGAAATTGCCGCCGATGCTTCAATCTCTACAAAGCAAAAGCCACGAAAACGGCCAGAATCACGATCTGTAATCATGGCGATGGATTCAACCGTGCCATGCTCAGCAAATAAACCCCGGACTTGTTCTTCCGTAGCGTCAAACGACAAATTTCCTACATACAATTTTTTCGACAATTTAAACTTTCTCCAAAACTAATTTCCAGTGCACTAGCCAATAACAACTAAACCTGGATTAACAAATATCAAATTGAATCATACGAACATTATCAGAATAAACACAGCGATTATCAGGAGTCGAGGCAAACACTCATTAAACATGACTAAAGTCTCACTAAATGCTTGATCTCCTCAACCAAAAGGGGAACATGCCAGGTCAATCATGTTGAGCCTGACACTGCACACACATGATAGCGTAAGGCAATATGTATAACCGCTCAAGGGGAATATGTTGGTGGCATTGTTGGCAACGGCCGTAATTCCCCTCTGCAATCGCCTGCAACGCCGCCTCAATCCGAGCAAGATGCTGCTGCTCCAAGGAGTGCAATGCCTGCGAGCGTTCCTGATCGCTGTAATTTTGGGCGATATCCATATGATCGGGATTCTTGCTTTCAGAACGGCCGACTTCTCCCGATAAATATAACTGTTGCCGTAACGTCTCTCTTTCCATCTCTAACATTTGCTGTATAGTTGCCATCTTCAAACCTTCTGTCATCATAATTTGCCACCCTTACTTTCCACTGTCAGGCGAACGGCCGTTCGCACAACATCTCCAACCTCCACCTCCAACATCGAAGGCACAAACAAAATGTCTTTTCCCTCTTCCGCTAAATACCCCTTCGCCAACACCGTCGCCTTAATCGCCTGATTCACCGCTGCTGGCCCAATAGCCTGCACCTCCACAAAACCTTGCTCACGAAACAAGCCAGCAATCGCCCCCGCCACCGCCGCAGTCCGCGAGCCAGATGCAACCCTGATGATGCTCATCAACCTTTATCTCCTTTCAGCCAGAAGTCATTCACAGATCAAGCTGGGTTATCTCCACCTCCATTTAGCGGATAACATATCGCCCCTTATGCCGACTCAATGTAATAACCTTAGCCTCACTATCCAGTTGGCGAGCCAACTCCCATCCCGTAACCCCATTTTTACAGAAAATATCGTACCGGCCCGTTTCAGCCACCAAAGTACAACTTCCACCGGGATCAACCACACCCGTGCTAATAAGCATATTTTCCTTAAATATCTGTGCTTGGGTTCTTAAACTAATCTTGTTATAAAACGTTACCCTTACCTCAGCCATCGCTACCTCACCAATCTAGACAGGCTCAATCATCCATATGCAAAATCAAATTTGCGCATTCTGAAGCAACCTTACTGTCAGCTTCCATCTCTCCCGGCATGGTTGCCCAACCCTGATCTTTCACAAAAGTAGTACGAAGGCTAGAATTATTAAACTCCTTTCATCGGTCTTCATCATCGCCTTCCCTTAACATTTCTACTAAGCAGAGTAGAAACGAAGATAAATGCCCTCTGATAAAAGGTAAACAGCCTCAGGGCAAAATTTGATAACTGTTTCTACTTATTACGCCACCTTTCCCAGGCTGCTTGTTTTGCTGCCACCTCAGCCTTCTTAGCCTTCTTTTCCTCTTGTTGTTGAGCCTTATGTCTCTTATCCCTTTGCAAAACTAAAAAGACAATGCCAATCATCACAATAGCTATAATCAATACCAAACCAACACCTGTCCCCAAACTCATCATACTCTTTACCTTTGCTCATCCATTACACAAATATGAGCAAGCACTAAGCCCTATCCATTGATAGTGTTGCTCCATCATCTACATACATTCGCAATTGCTCTCGTACTAGCTGTGAATTGTTACTCTCCTGAATAGCATATGTAATGGTGAAATCAGCCACATCAGCCCCTGTTTTGAACCGAAGATACAACGAGGCTAACGGCCGTAATTCATGATGACGACAACTTCCCACTGACCATTGCAACCTCGTACCCGCCTCAGAAATTTCAGGCAACGTACCACCAACCTCTCCACCAGCTAACAAATCCTGATTAAGAAGATGCGAAGACACCGAAGTCACCTCCCCTACATGAAACTCTTTCCCTAAAAGCTGCCCGTCTGACTCTGGCGGTGTTGGTGGTGCCGGTGGTGCCGGCATATTGTCCTGTTCCGGCTGCTGAAGCCATTCAAGGCGTTCAGGCAGCTTCAAAGTCAACACCACATTCTCGGCCTGCGCTCCTCCCCCATTTACCAACACAAGATCAAGCTGAATCGTGCGCCGATGTTCATTCAGTATCTCCAGGCAGTGATTCAAATAACGCGCAAACTTTTCCGGATAAGCCACAATCTCACGCTGATACCGCTTCACTTCTTCCTGGGCGATCCTGACCAAAAAAGCACTACCTTCTGTCGGCGATGTCCGCATAGCTAAAGCCGCTAAAGCCTCCAAGTCATCAGGCATAGCTCCTGCTGGATCATTGGTTTGTTCATCTACCTCACGCTGCATCCTATCAGCAACCGCCACAAGTTGTGCCTGCATCGTTGCAGGCAGCGAGTCAAGTTGTGGCGATAACCTCACCGTTACCTCATCACCACCACTTCTAAAAGAAAGAGAGAGCGACGTTGTACGATAGCGAAAATCTACCAAACTTTGCTGTGCCTTTTCACTCCCTGTTAGCAATATAGAGCCTGCCTCAGTCAATTTTTGCTTTTTAGAGAGTGTCACCGCTTCAATGCCCCATAACCTGGCTTGCCTGGCTAGATCACTATCCCCCGTTAACAAGCTCACCGACTCCTCAGGGTATGCCTCCTTGTATTCAAGAATTACCCCTAACAACAAATCACCTGGGCGTTGCCAATTAAGACCAAACCTTTTTATAGTGTCAGTCTCAAGTCGTTTCTCAAGGAAGCCAACTGCTATGTTCAGGCCAATAGTATGCTGCCCCGCTACCCATGCTTCTACACGTTTAAGTGTCCTATGGGCCTGATGTCGGACATCTTGTACAGAATGCTCCACCTGGCAACGAACCAGTTCCTCTATCACAATCAGCGTAAACAAGACATCAATTTCCATACAACCAAATAGTTGTTGTAAGTCAAGCTCATCTAATGGCGAAAAATGGAGAAGCACTTGTAAATCAGGGAAAACAATCTTTTTCATCTCAGTTAACCTATTACATCAGGCATCTTAAGCGAGACAAGTCCTTATCCTAAGGAATGAGAATTCAATAACTTACAGGAGATTGGGGGTTGGAAACTGGACTAATCTCCAATCTCAGCTTCGCATATTATTTAATCTTCGTTCCTAAACAGTTAGCCGGCTAAACAAGACGTTGTACTTCCTCTGCCGCTGGCCCCTTTTGTCCCTGACCAACAATAAAGCGTACACGCTCCCCGTCTTCCAGAGAATGAGCATAAGGATCCACCATACCATTAGCATGAACAAAAATTTCACCCCCACTATCCCGCTCAATAAAGCCATACCGTTTCCTAGCATCAAACCATTTAACAGTTCCTGTTTCTTCTTGTGACATTTATGTTGTCTCCTTGTGATAAGTTCTTGCACAGTCAAAAAAAAAGCCGCCCAGACAAATAAAGTCTGGACGGCCAAAATTACAGCTCACATTATCTTTCTGTGCAGAACATTTACTACCTAAAAGCATACCAGACTTCCACTGACTGTCAAACGGTGCTGCACCCCAACACGAACCTCAATAGCAATAAAGGGGTGATGATGTTACAATGACAAGCTGATGAAAAATACTTACTTTGTACAATGGATAAACGGTAACGGTGTTAAACAAGAGCCAGTATTAGCTAATAGAAGTCGTAGTTTTGAGCAAGCAGCAGCATGGGCTGCAAAATGGGATGTCCCAAACTGGGCAACAAGTAAAACAAAATTCATTATTTGGCAGGGAAGACCAGGGCCAACCACAGAGTATCTTCGTTTTACTCTAGGCAATGTGCAATGGTAACTTTGGACGGATTGTCTGTCGTTTGAGATGCAACAGGAATTCTAATCATGAATGAAATAGCCGAAGATGTGATGATCAGTTATGCCCAATTCAATGATCACCTGAGCGAATTACGCGCCATATGCAGTGTGGTGGTTACAGACGCAGAACTAATTGAAGCAGCAAAAAATGGGAGCTTGGTTGCCCGCCAACAGCTAAAGTTGGAAGATGGTACTGTATTTAACATCGGTGATTCCGTTCCCATACCAGCCGAACACACTTTCTGTAATCCTGAGATGATAACGACTAAACAACATTTAGTGTACGTTGCCAAATTCGAAGCCGCAAAAAACCATTTACCCATTGTCAACCGACTGGCAGGTGATGTTCAGCAGGCACGACGTGCCGTCGGTGATACTGAAAGTTTAATCCGTCTTTTGCCGAGACGAATAAAATCAGTTGAAACAACTCTCAATCGGTTGCGTGAGCGTCAAGAAACGGCCGAATCTGAACTCTTCACCGCCCTAACCCAATTCTATCAATCATAAATTATCCAACTGTGGTAAACAGCCCATTACCCCACAAATAAGAATCATAGCCTGAAGACAGGGCAAGGCACTATGGTTTGGTATAATGACACACCATACCATATGAGGAGTCTAATCTGATGAGAATTGGCGTTGTTTTCCCCCAAACAGAGTTCGGCAGCGATCCGGGCGCAATTAAAGAGTACGCTCAAACGGCCGAATCCCTCGGCTTCAGCCACATCCTGGCCTACGATCACGTCCTCGGAGCCAACCCCGACCGGCCCGGCGGCTGGCGCGGGCCATACACCCACCAGTCCGCCTTCCACGAGCCATTCGTTTTATACAGCTACATGGCCGCCCTGACAGAAACAATTGAGTTTGTGACCGGCATTTTGATTTTGCCGCAACGCGACACCGTATTGGTCGCCAAGCAAGCGGCGGCGTTGGATGTGTTGAGCAACGGCCGTTTGCGTCTCGGCGTAGGCACAGGCTGGAACGAAGTTGAGTACATCGCCCAAAACCAGGACTTCCACACCCGAGGCCAGCGGCAAGAGGAGCAGATTGAACTGCTGCGCCTGTTGTGGACACAAGAGTTGGTGACGTTTAACGGCCGTTGGCACACCATCCCCGACGCTGGCCTCAACCCGCTGCCCGTGCAGCAGCCCATTCCCATCTGGCTGGGTGGTTATGTGGATGCCGTTTTGCGGCGCGTGGCCCGCATAGGCGACGGGTGGATGCCCGCCCAGCGCACCGCGCAAGCCGCCGAAGCTGATCTGGCAAAACTGGACCAATATTTGGCCGAGAACGGCCGTACCCGTGCCGACATTGGCCTCGAACCCCGCCTCCACTACAAAGACAACACCCTCGATAGCTGGGGCCAAGACATCGCCGATTGGCAGGATGCCGGAGCCACTCACCTTAGCCTCAACACCATGGGTGCAGGGCTAACCACCCCCCAGCAGCACATCGCCGCCATTGAAGAATTTGCCCAACTGCTACCCTCATAAGGTATCATAGACCACGTGCCACGTGCCACCTGCCGCTTGCCACCCAACACTTGAAACAAGGAGATCCATAATGACCGAACCAACCTTGCCCACCGTTTATTTCGCGTCCAGTTCGCGCAACAAATACAACGACTACAAATTTCTGCTCGGCAACTTTGCCGATTTGCAGTGGATGGAACTCACCCTGGACGAACCCCTCACCCAAAACCTCGACATTTTGGTGCGGCGCAAACTGCGCGATGCCCGCCAATTCCTCCCCTACCTGCCCTTTTTCATCGAGCAAACGGGCCTGATTATTGACTCCTGGCAGCCATTGCCCGGCACAGCCACCGGCATGTTTATGGATGCGCTGGGCAATGAGGGCATTTGCCGCATGTTGCAGAATTTTGAAGGGAAGGATCGGCTGGCAACGGCCGTTACCTACCTCGGTTATCGCTCTGCCAAAGGCGACGTCCTCGTCTTCAAAGGACTGGTTCGAGGCAAGATTGCCCCCGAACCCCGAGGCGACAAAGGCTTCGGCTGGGATGCCATCTTCATTCCCGAAGGCCAAAGGCAAACCCTGGGCGAAATGACCACCAAACGCAAAATTGACTTCTCCACCCGCATGTTAGCCGCCACCGCCTTCTACAAAGCCGTCTTAGAAGGCCCCGATGCCGGTGATGTAGCCCAAAACCGCACCATCTTTCTGGAACTACTCAACCAAGCCTTTTCTGTTGACGAAATGGACGACCTGATTTTTGGCCTCGGCTTCGACCCAGAAGAAATTCCCGGCAAAGTAAAACGCGAGAAGGCTCGTGAACTCATTCTGTTCTGCAATCGGCGCGGGCAAACGGCCGCACTCCTCACCGCCTGCCGCACCACCAGGCCGCAGCTAGCCTGGCCCGATGTAGTCTAACTGCCCACAGCGATCGTTCGTTTTACCTTAGCGATTGGGGAGATTGGAGACTGGGGACTGGAGATTGATCTCCCTCGTCTCCAGTCTCCAGTCTCTCCGAAGTCACAACTTTATTTCTCGTCATGTTTTTTAACTTACACGCAGCCCACATCACAGCAAACTCACGTTCGCGGCCCCCGCAAACAGTGGCCGCAGCCCAAAGGAGTTATTCATGAAACGAATTTACTGGATTTCTGGTTTGCTGATGGCCCTGTTGGCGATCACATTTTTGAGTTGGCAGCAGGTTACGGCCCAATCATCTGCCCCCGAATACGTCGTCGTGCGTATTCACTACAGCGATCAACAGACCCTCAACGACTTAGCCAGTTGGAAAGAACCCTGGCAAGTCAACGCCGAGGCAGGCTATCTCATTGTCGAAGCCACCCGCCAGGAGATTGCCGATCTACGCGCCGCTGGCCTCTACGTAGAATTGGATGCCGCCTTAACCGCAGCCATCAACACGCCCCCCGTTATAGACCCCCTGCAAGGCGGCGGCATCCCCGGCTACAGCTGCTACCGCACGGTAGAGGAGACTTTCACCAGTGCGGAGGAGATGGTCGCCAACTATCCCACCCTGGCCACCTGGACAGACATTGGCGATAGCTGGGACAAAGTGACCCCTGGCGGCCCAGCCGGTTACGACATGAACGTACTGCGCCTGACCAATGCCGCCATTACCGGCCCCAAACCCAAGCTTCTCATTCTGGGCAGCATCCACGCCCGCGAATATACCGCTGCCGAGATGGCGACCCGCTTCGCCGAATATCTGCTGGCAAATTACGGCGTAGACCCCGATGTCACCTGGCTGCTCGATTACCACGAAATCCATCTGGTGCTGCAAGCGAACCCAGACGGCCGTAAAACGGCCGAAGCCGGACAGTTGTGGCGCAAAAATCGCAACAACGGCGATGGCTGCGCCTCCTCCTTTGGCGTAGACCTCAACCGAAACTTCGAGTTTTACTGGAACAGCGGCGGCTCCAGCAGCAACTCCTGCTCCGAGACATATCACGGCTCCAGTGCGGCCTCCGAGCCAGAAACGCAGGTCATTCAAGCCTATGAACAGGCCATTTTCCTCGACCAGCGCGACTCTCCCATCACGGCCACAGCCCCCCTTACCACCACCGGCATCTTCATTGATCTGCACAGCTATGCCCGCGAAATTTTGTGGCCCTGGGGTTTCACCGCTTCGCCACCGCCCAATGGCGCGGGGATGCAAACGCTGGCTCGCAAGATGGGCTTCTTCAACAATTACGATGCAACGCAGAGCCTCTACGCCACATCGGGCACGACAAAGGATTATGCCTATGGTGAATTCGGCGTACCGGCTTACACCATCGAGATGGGCACGGCTTTCTTCCAGTCATGCACCTATTTTGAATCCACCCTTGTGCCAGAGATGATGCCCACGCTGCTGTATGCGGCTAAGGCAGCGCGTTTTTCTTACATTACTCCCGCCGGGCCAGATGTGGTGGGGCTGGATTTGTCGGCGGCGGTTGTGCTGCCGGGGACGACGGTGACGCTAACGGCCGCTATGAATGACACGCGCTACAACAACAGCCAGGGCACCGAGCCATCGCAAGCTATTGCCGCCGCCGAATATTATGTGGATGTGCCGCCCTGGGTAACGACGACTGTGCCGATTTCTGTGCCGTTAACGGCCGTTGATGGCACCTTCAACAGCCCCATTGAAGCCGTCATCGGCACAGTGGATACCACTGGCTGGAGCGATGGGCAGTACACCCTCTTTGTGCGTGGGCAGGATGCGGCGGGCAATTGGGGCGCGATCAGTGCCATCTTCCTCACAGTCTCATCAGAAGTCCCCACAGCCGCCTTCAGCCACCCCAGCCCCATCGCCACCGGCCAGACCATCAGCTTCACCAACAGTTCCACCGGCACCAATCTCATGTATGCCTGGGATTTTGGTGATGGCACGACCAGCAGCGCCGCCCAGCCCAGTCACAGCTACAGCCAGGCCATGAGTTACACGGTAACGCTTACCGTTGCCAATGGTGTGGCGACGGATACGGCCAGCAGTGTGGTGGTGGTGATGGATGCAGCTACAGCCGTTTTCAGCCATCCCAGCCCCGTGGCCACCCATGCCGTCGTCACCTTCACCAACCAATCTACCGGCACAGATGTGAGCTACAGTTGGGCGTTCGGTGATGGTGACAGCAGCAGCGACATTCAGCCCAGCCACGCCTTCACCCAGGCCAACACTTACACCGTCACCCTGGCAGTCGCCAATGAGATTAGCAGCGACAGCAGCAGCAGCCTCATCACGGTGATGGACCCACCGGTGGCTGATTTTGTGGTGACGAATGTGATTACGGCGGGAACGGCCGTTACCTTCACCAACCTCTCCACTGGTACAGACATCAGCTACACCTGGGACTTCGGCGATGGCAGTGGCAGCAGCGACATAGAACCCACGCACATCTTCACCCAACCGGGCCAGATCACGGTGACATTGACGGTGGCTAATGCGGTGGGGGTGGATGTGGCAACGGCCGTTATCCAGGTCATCGAAGTCATTCCACCCAGCTTCCACAGCTATCTGCCCTTCATCCGGGCCGATTAGCCCTGTTTACTTTTGACACCTTTGGTACTTGTGTTACACTTTCGCGCTATGAATGCACCACGTTCAACCCACTATCACCATCATCACATTTGGCTAAATAGGCTCCTGGGTTGAGGCTGCACTGACGCATTTTATTTTGTTGTCAAACAACACCCTCCTCGTAACCCGGGGAGGGTGTTTTTATTTGCGTAATTATGAATCGAAAAGATATTCGTTTAGCACTACCGAGTAAGGGGATTTTGCAGGGGGAGGCGGAGGCACTGCTGGCGGCGTGTGGTCTGCCGGTGTTTCGGCCGAATCCGCGCCAATATGCGGCGACGATTCCGACGCTGCCAGGGGTGACGGTGATGTTTCAACGGCCGTCTGACATTGTAGCGGGCATCAAAGCAGGCACGTTGGACATGGGCATCACGGGGCTGGATATTGCCGCCGAATATGGCGACCCAGAACGGGTGCTGACGCTGCATGAGGCATTGGGTTTTGGGCCTTGTTCGCTCAATCTGGCTGTGCCGGAGGCGGTGGGGGCGCGGACGATGGCGGATTTGGCAGCCTGGGCGCAGAAGTTGGCGGCAGACGGCCGTTCCCTGCGCATCGCCACCAAATTCCCCCACCTCACTGGGCCGTTCCTGGAGCAGTACGACATTCACAACTACGAACTGATTACCGTCGAAGGCACGCTGGAGATTGCCCCGGCCATCGGTTATGCCGATTTGATTGCCGATTTGGTGTCGTCGGGGGTGACGTTGCGGGATAATCATTTACGGCCGTTAGACGACGGCCTCATCCTCCAGTCACAAGCCGTGTTGATTGGTAATCGGCAGGCACTGCGGGCGCGGCCAGAGGTGCTGCAAGTGGCGCGGCAGTTAATCGAGTACATCGAGGCCCATTTGCGGGCGCAGGGGTCGTATCTCATCATCGCCAATGTGCGTGGTGAAAGCCCTGAGGCGGTGGCACGGCAGATGTACCAGCACCCGCACATACGGGGCTTGCAGGGGCCGACCATTGCCCCCGTTGTGCCACACAACGGGCTGGCTGTGGGTGGCGAAAAGTGGTTCGCCATCAACATCGTCGTCCGCAAAAGCGACCTGATCCAGGCCATCGCCGAACTGCGCACCATTGGCGGCAGCGGCGTGATTGTGGCCCCGTTGACCTACATTTTTGAGGAGGAGCCGGAGCGGAGCAAGGCATTGTTGGCGGCGTTAAAAAACGATGCGTAGGGGCGGGACAGGCGGGGTTTAACTCATCCAGCACCAACGCATGGTCACCCGTCTGTCTCGCCCCCATGCGACAAGAGGGCGAGGCATCGCGGAGAAGAGGTGTTGGTAAATGGCTAACAATCACCCGCGATGCCTCGCCCCTACGAGAATGTTTTGGTAAAAGGAAAAATGATAAGAATTTATACGGTTGAACAGGCAAAAGAGACGATTTTACGGCGGGAGCAGGCGTTGGAGCCGGATGTGCCGGAGGGATTACGGGCGGGGATTCGGCGGGTGTTTGGTGAGGAGTTGTCGCCGGAGGGGGCGGTGCGGCGGTTGTTGACGGCCGTTCGCACTCACGGCGACGCAGCTTTACGGGAATGGACGGAGCGGATTGATGGCGTGGTTTTGGACGATTTGCGGGTGAGTGAGGCGGAGGTGGCAACGGCCGTTGCCCGCACCCCGCCCGACTTGTACGCAGCCCTCGAATTAGCCGCCAGCCGCATTCGTGCCTTTCACCAGTGCCAGCCTTTGCCCAATTGGACGACGGAGACGTTAGGCGGCCGTTTGGGGCAGCGCACCACACCCATTCGGCGCGTGGGCGTTTACGTGCCGGGTGGCACAGCCCCCCTGCCCTCGTCCCTGCTGATGTCGGTGATTCCGGCGCAGGTGGCGGGGGTGCCGGAGATTGTGGTGGCGACACCGCCAGGGCGTGATGGCACAATTGCCGATGTGATTTTGGCGGCAGCGCGGCTGGCAGGGGTGGAGACAATCTACAAGCTGGGCGGGGCGCAGGCTGTGGGGGCGCTGGCTTTTGGCACGGAAAGTGTGCCGCGTGTGGATAAGATTGTGGGCGCGGGTAATATTTTTGTGACACTCGCCAAGCGGCAAGTGTATGGCATGGTGGGGATTGATGGTTTGTATGGGCCGACGGAGACGGTGGTGGTGGCAGATGAAACGGCCGATCCGGCCTGGGTGGCTGCGGATTTACTGGCGCAAGCGGAGCATGACCTGCTGGCGACGGCCATTCTGTTTACACCCTCGCGCCCTTTGGCCGAGGCGGTGCAGCGCGAGGTGGCGCAGCAGATGGAGGAGTTGAACCGCACGGAGATTTTGGCGGTGTCGTTGGCGAACCAGGGGGGGATTGTGATAACGGCCGATTTGGACGAAGCCTGCCAACTTGCCAGCGATTTTGCCGCCGAACACACCTGCATTGCCACGCAAAACCCGGCGGCCTATGTGGGCCAAATCGCCAACGCGGGCGGCCTGTTTGTGGGCGAGCGCAGCTTTGAGGTGCTGGGCGATTATGTGGCCGGGCCAAGCCATGTGATGCCCACAAGTGGCACGGCGCGGTTTGCTTCGCCGCTGAATGTGTTGGATTTTGTGAAGATTAGCAGCGTGATTGAGCTGGATGATGTGACTTCGGCGCAAATTAGCCCGGCGGCGGCGCGGATTGCGACGGCGGAGGGTTTGTGGGGCCATGCGGCGGCGGCGCGGAAGAGATTAGGAGATTAGGAGATTGGGAGATTGGGAGATTAGTACCTTAACGATGAAATACTTGCTTTGTGTACAAGAAAAAAAATTTGGCACGCAAAGGCGCAAAGACGCTAAGGAAGAAAAAACTTTGTGCCTTAGCGGCTTTGCGTGAACCTTCTTGGCTTTGGTTAGTCCAGATTAGGAGATTGGTATGAGTTGGGAGATTCGTTTGGGGACAACGGCCGATTTGGCGGACATTCAAGGGTTGTTCAAGCTGGTGGATGGGCTGCACAGTGAGGCTCTGCCCTCGCTGTTTCGGCCTGTAGGTGACATTGAGCGTGATCAGGAATTTTTGGGGACGTGGCTGGAGGATGAGGGTGGTCGGTTGTGGGTGGCGGTGGTAAACGGCCGTGTCGTTGGTCTCGTCTACGCCAAATATTACGAGCGAACGGACCATCCCTTTATTCTGCCCTACAGCGAGATTTACATTCATGAGATGACTGTGGCTGAAGCCTATCACGGCAGTGGTGTGGCACAGGCGTTGATGGATGAGGTGACAGAGTGGGCCAAAGTTAAGGGTGTGGATCGGTTGCGTTTGCAGGTTTTTGAGTTTAATCAACGGGCGCAGGCTTTTTATGCCAAACAGGGGTTTGTAACGAACAGTCGGCATATGTGGCGAGAGGTGGCAGGGGGCAAGCAGCAGGGGGTAAGTGGCAGGGGGCAAGTGGCAAGTGAAGAGGCTGCTCCCCCGCTCCCTCACTCCCCCGCCCCTCTGCCCTCTCTGGTGCGGCCAGAGATTGTGGCGATGAAGGCGTATACGCCGATTGTGCCGTTTGAGGTGTTGTCGGCGCGGTTGGGGCGGCGGCCGGAAGAGATTGTGAAGTTGGATGCGAATGAGAATCCGTATGGCCCTTCGCCGAGGGTGCGGCAGGCGTTGGCGCAGGCGGCTTATTTGCACATTTACCCTGACCCGGAGGCGAACGAACTGCGGGAGGCGATTAGCGAATACACAAATGTGCCCAAGGAATATCTGTTGGCAGGAATGGGGGCGGATGAGTTGATTGATCTGGTGCTGCGGGTGGTGCTGTCGCCGGGGGATGGGGTAGTGGACTGCCCGCCGTCGTTTGGGATGTATCCGTTTAGTACGGCCGTTAACGTCGGTCAATACATCCCGGTGCCGCGCCGCGAAGATTTTAGTTTGGATATTCCCGCGATTGAGCAAGCTGTGGCGCAGAATCCACAGACAAAGGTTTTGTTTGTCTGCTCGCCCAATAATCCTGATGGGGGGGTGATTGGGGATGAGGCGCTGCGGCGGCTGCTGGCGCTGCCTCTGTTGGTGGTGTTGGATGAGGCGTATGTGGAGTTTACGAGTCATTCAAGCCGCATCAATTGGGTGCTGGCGCATGAGAATTTGGTAGTGCTGCGGACGTTTAGCAAGCTGGCGGGGCTGGCGGGGCTGCGCATTGGTTATGGGGCTTTTCCGCAGTGGCTGCTGCCCCATTTGTGGAAGGTGAAGCAGCCGTATAATGTGAATGTGGCGGCGGGGCTGGCAGCGATGGCGGCGTTGCAGGACGGGGAGTGGTTGGCGGAGAAGGTGCGGCTTATTGTGCAGGAGCGGGGGCGTTTGCAGGCGGCGTTGGGCGCGTTTGACTTTTTACGGCCGTATGCGAGTGAGTCTAATTTTGTGTTGTGTGGGGTAAACGGCCGTTCGGCCCAAGACCTCAAATTAGCATTGGAACAAGAAGGGGTGTTTGTACGCTACTTTGACAAGCCGGGGGTGGATAATTGTATTCGGGTGAGTGTAGGACGGCCGTCGGATACGGCGGCGTTGGTGCGGGCGTTATCGGTTATCGGTAAACGGTAATCGGTTATCGGATTACGGATCACGATATGATTGGAGAAAGTCACGCGATTTTGGGGGCGGTGAGTACGGCGACGGTGTTGGTGGCGACGGGGCACACGCCCGCGACGGAGGGCTGGGGTGGCTTTTTGTTGGCGATGGGGCTGGGGGCCTTGGTGGGCTTGCTGCCGGATATTGATTCGCCCAACACGCTGATTCGACAGGTGTTTGGGCTGGGCAGCAGGCAGGCGTGGAATAATTTGAAGCGTTGGCCACGTGAGAATGTTTTGGTGAATTTGTTTAATGTGCTGCGTTTTGTGCTGTCGCTGTTTTTGAATTTGCTGGCGAAGCTGCTGCCCCATCGCGGGCCGACGCATTGGCTGATTGTGGCGCTGGGGTTGTCGGCGTTGGTGTACTGGGTGGCGTGGTGGTATTACTGGCCGGATCGCATTTGGCTGGCGTTTGTGACGGGGTATTTGTCCCATTTGTTGGGGGATAGTGTGACGATTCGGGGGCTGAGGCTGTTTGCGCCGTTTTACAACCGCTCGGTGGGGCTGCCGGTGCGCTGGCTGCGGGTGCGGACGGGGAGTATGGGGGAGTTTGTGGCGCTGGGGGTGTTGGTGGTGCCGATGTTGGTGTGGCTGTGGGGGAGTTGGTGATTGGTATATTGGTGTAATGGTATATTGGTGCAGGGTTAATAGACAATTACACGATTACACCAATACACCCTTTAGGACAGTGATGAACCGAATAGCAGATGTGGAACGGAAGACTGCGGAGACGGAGATTGTGGTAACGTTGGGGTTGGATGGGACGGGGCGGCATGAGATTAGCACGGGGGTGGGGTTTTTTGATCATGTGTTAACGGCCGTTGCCGTCCACGGCCTCTTTGATTTGACGGTGCAGGCCAAGGGGGATTTGCATATTGACACGCACCATACGATTGAGGATGTGGGGCTGGTGTTGGGGGCGGCGCTGGACAAGGCTTTGGGCGACCGCAAGGGGATTCAGCGGATGGGCCATGCGTATGTGACGATGGATGAGGCGTTGGGTTTTGTGGCGGTGGATTTGAGCGGACGGCCGTATACGGTGTTCAATGGCCAATGGCACACGCCAGCCATTGGGCAGATGCCGACGGATTTGGTGCAGCATTTTTTTGAGTCGGTGGCGGTGACGGGGCGGTTGAATTTGCACGCACGGGTGGAATACGGCCGTAATGATCACCATCAGGCGGAAGCGTTGTTTAAGGCGTTGGCGCGGGCGTTGCGCATGGCAGTGGAGATGGATGCGCGTCGAGCAGATGTGGCTTCGACAAAAGGAACGCTAACGTAATTGAGTAATTGGGTAATTGGGTAATTGAGATGAGAATTGCAATTTTTTCTGACATTCATGGACATTTGGTGGCGTTGGAAGCGGTGTTGGCGGATGTGGCACGGGAAGGCATTGAGAGAATGGTATGCCTGGGTGATGTGGCGGCGAATGGGCCGCAGCCACGCGAGGTGATTGCCCGTCTGCGTGAGTTGGGGATTCCCATTGTGCAGGGGAATACGGATGAATGGCTGCTGAAGCCGCAGGTATGGGGGCAGGATTCGGAATTTTATCGCCGCATTTATGAGATGGAGCAGTGGACGGCCGATGTGTTAACAGCCGATGACCAGGCATTTTTACGCACGTTTCAGCCGACAGTTGAGATTGCCGTTGATGCTGAGAATGCGCTGCTTTGCTTTCATGGCACGCCGCGTAACAACCGGGAGATTTTGCGGGCGACGACACAGGATGAGGAGGTGGCGGAAATGGTGGCTGGGCAGACGGCAACAATTTTGGCGGGTGGGCATACGCATCAGCCAATGGTGCGGCGGTTTGAGGATAAGCTGATCATGAATCCAGGCAGTGTGGGGCTGCCCTATGTGCAGGTGGGAGAAACTGAATATAACCCGCCGTGGGCGGAGTATGCGATTTTGCGCAGTGAAGGGGGGCATGTTGGCGTGGAACTGCGGCGGGTGAGGGTGGAGGTAACGGCCGTTCAAGCCGCTATTTTAGACAGTGATCTGCCGCATAAGGAGTGGCTGGCGGGGCAGTGGGGAGACTAGAGACTGGAGACTGGAGACTAGGGACTACAAGACTACTCGACTACTCGACTGCAAGACTATGACAAAAATTACGATGATAGATTACGGTGGCAGCAATTTGCGCTCGGCGCAGAAGGCGTTTGAGGTAGTGGGGGCGGATTTGTGGACAACGGCCGATCCTGACATCATTCGCCGTGCCGACAAGCTGGTGCTGCCCGGTGTGGGGGCCTTTGGCGCGGGCATGGATGCGGTGCGCGGGCTGGGGCTGGTGGAACCGATTCGTGAAGCGGTGCAGCACGGCATTCCTATGTTGGGTATCTGCATTGGGATGCAGTTTTTGTTTGACGAAAGCGAGGAAATGGGGTGTCACAAAGGTTTGGGGCTGATTCCGGGACAGGTTGTTCACTTCAAAACCAGTCTCCAGTCTCCAGTCCCCAGTCCCCAGTCCCCAGTCCCCAATCTCAAAGTCCCCCACATGGGCTGGAATCAGTTGGAGCATGATGGTTCGCACTTTTTGCTGCAAGGGGTGGAGCCGGGGGCGTATACCTATTTTGTGCATTCGTACCATTGTGTGCCGGCTGATGAAGATTGGATTGTGGCGAGGACGGAGTATGGACGGCCGTTTTGCGCCATTGTCGCCCGTGAAAATGTGTACGGCATCCAGTTTCACCCAGAAAAAAGCCATCAAGTTGGGTTGCGAATTATTCAAAATTTTGTGGAGGCGGTGTTATGAGAAGAGAGGAGCAGAGGAGGAGAGAGGAGAGAGGAGAGAGGAGAGAGGCGACCATCGCCCTTCACCCTTCGCCCTTCATTATTTATCCAGCGATTGATTTGCGCAACGGCCGTGTCGTGCGCCTAAAATTTGGTGATCCCAATCAGCAAACCACATTTAGCGATGATCCTGTGGCTATTGCCCAGCAGTGGGTGGCGGCGGGGGCGACTTGGCTGCATGTGGTCAATTTGGATGGGGCATTTGACGAGGCAGGGACGGCTAACTGGCAGATTTTGCCGCAACTAACGCAACAGGGCGCTAAAGTACAGTTTGGCGGCGGGGTGCGTTCACTGGATGATGTGGCGCGGGTGTTGGACGCGGGCGTGGCACGGGTGATTTTGGGGACGGTGGCGATTGAGCAGCCGGAGCTGGTGGCGGCGGCAATTGCCCAGTTTGGCGCGGACAAAATTGCGGTGGGGATTGATGCGCGGGATGGGGTGGTGAAGACGCGGGGGTGGTTAAGGGAAACGGCCGTTTCTCCCCTAGAACTCGGCACACAGATGAAGGCCATCGGCGTACAAACGGTCATCTACACGGACATCAGCCGCGATGGGGTGCTGACGGGGGTGAATGTGACCAAAACGGCCGAATTGGCCGAAACCACAGGGCTGCATGTCATCGCCTCTGGCGGCGTGGCCTCGCTGCAAGATATTGAGCAGACGTTGGCGGTAGCCGATAAGGGCGTGGTGGGGGTGATTACGGGGCGGGCGTTGTATGACGGCCGTTTGGATTTGCGCGAGGCGATTGAGGTGACAAAATGTTAGCGAAGCGGATTATTCCTTGTTTGGATGTGAAAAACGGCCGTGTGGTCAAAGGCATCAATTTCGTTGAACTGCGCGACGCGGGTGATCCGGTGGAGCAGGCCAAAGTGTATGATGAGGCGGGCGCGGATGAGCTGGTCTTTTTAGACATCACGGCCACCCATGAGGCGCGAGAAACCGTCATGGAGATGGCACGAGCGGTGGCCGATCAGGTTTTCATCCCCTTCACCGTCGGCGGCGGTATCCGCACGGTGGAGGATATGCGAGCCATCTTGCGTTCGGGTGCGGATAAGGTGAGTGTGAATTCAGCGGCCGTTCGTAATCCCGAACTGATTACCGAAGGGGCGACGGCTTTTGGCAGTCAGGCGATTGTTGTTGCCATAGACGCACGAAGAGTGCAGGGGAGAAGGGGAGAAGGGGAGAAGGGGAGAAGAAAGTGGGAAGTGTTTGTGAGCGGGGGGCGCACGCCGACGGGGTTGGATGCGGTAGAGTGGGCGCAAGAAGCGGAACGGCGTGGCGCGGGCGAGATTTTGTTGACGAGTATGGATGGGGATGGCACGCAGGAGGGTATGATGTGGCTTTGACGCGAGCCATTGCCGAGGCGGTGAGTATTCCGGTGATTGCTTCGGGTGGGCGGGGCAGTTGCGCCATTTTGCTCAGGCGTTGACGGAGGGTGGCGCGGATGCGGCGTTGGCGGCGTCGCTGTTTCATTATAAGCAGATGACGATTGCGGAGGTGAAGGGTATTTGCATGAGCAGGGGATTGCGGTGAGGTTGTAGGGATGGATGAGAAGCCTGAAATTTTTGAGTTTGAGAATTCGATCGGGTTTTGTAACAGGTTTTTGTGTTTGGGCTGCTTATGGGATCGCTCATGAGTTGCTGGATTAGCCTATTCTCTCTGATTCCTATTTTGGCGATTTTAGAAATATACCAAACGGAATTGCTTCCTATATCATACCTGTTATCTTTTTCTTATCCCTTGGCTTAATAATTATCCCTGGGATAAGAAATTGGATTCGGTCACTGACTGTAGATGATGAGAAACTAGTCTTAAAGACATTTACAGGTAGAACTCGTGCAATTCTGAGAGATGACATCATAGAGTCGGAGTTGGGGCACGATAAAATAAAGCTAAAGTCTTTGACTACAACATTGACGATTTATCCTAAGAGCTTGCCCTGGAAGGAACGAATTATTTTCAAAACATTGTTGCTTGAGTGGCTTACTACAACCTCACCAGTTGATTGGCAAATTTACTATCAAGCAAATAGCAATGCGGAAAATGAGTTGACAGTTTATCGTGTTGAGTGGAAATCATTCAATCATCTACGAATAGAAGTAGATGCAGTAGGTGTTCATTATCAAAAAGGGAGACAGCATCAAACATTTGATTGGTCAAAAATTGAGGTTGCGTCTCTTGAGTTTTATCGGAACCAATTTTCGTTTTGGGTTGATGGGTATAGAGCGCAAATTCGGTTTCGTAAATTGAATCAGGAGCAAATCGATGACCTTTTTCATATTTTGCAAAAACAATTAAGGGAACATAGGATTCCTTATGAGGTGAAGATGCCAGTATGAATGAGAATAGATTGAAATTTAATGAGAGGGGGTTGATAACGGCCGTTATCCAACACGCCCGCACCCACCAAGTCCTGATGGTGGCCTGGATGAACGCCGAATCTTTGCGCCTGACACAAGAGACAGGCGAAACCCACTTTTGGAGCCGCAGCCGTCAAGAACTGTGGCACAAAGGCGGCACATCCGGCAATGTGCAGCACGTGCAGGAAATCCGCTACGATTGTGATGGGGATACATTACTGTTACTCGTAGAGCCAGCAGGGCCAGCCTGCCATACGGGCGAGGAGAGTTGTTTTTATCGGAGATTGGAGAGTGGAGATTAGAGATTTTTGACGCAAAGGCGCGAAGGCGCAAAGGGATTGAAAGAAAAGAAGGACTTGGCGAACCTTTCATTCTTTGCCTCTTTGCGTCAAAATTTTGACTTTTGGAGATTAAATGAGTGATTTTGTTTCTGAATTGTGGGGAATTTTACAGGAGCGGCAGGCCAATCCGCGACCGGGTTCTTATACGGCCGAATTGCTGTCTATGGGCGAAGACGAGATCGTCAAGAAGGTAGGCGAGGAGGCGGTGGAGGTAATTTTGGCAGTGAAGGGGCAGGGGGATGAGCGCGTGGTGGAGGAAACGGCCGATCTCATCTACCACATCCTCGTCATGCTCCTCTCACGCGGGCTGAGTTGGGAAGATGTGCAGGGAGAGTTGGCGAAGCGGCACAAAAAGTAATGACGTAATTACCTTGCACTTAACTGCTGTACTGATGCCGATCCAACTCCACCCGGATGCGCTGCATCTCTTCCACCTGGCTTTGCAACTGGAACTTGGCAAAGAGCTGTTCGGCCTGCTCGATAAACGGCCGTGCCTTCGCCCACTTCTCCTGATCATACAAAAACTTGCCCCAACTGTAACTGGCCCACATCATACTTGTCTCATCATTCGCCTGACGCGCCAATTTATAAGCCCGTTCCACCGAACGCCCCGCCTGCCACCTGCGCCCCATCACATGGTAAGCCATGCCCAAATTGCTCAAAGCCACCGCCTGGGCCGGCAAATTACCACTCTCCTCCGCTACCTCAACCGCTTCCTTGTAATACTCCGCCGCCTGTTTAATGTCCCCCAACTTATTTTCCAAATCGCCCAAATAGTTCCAAACCTTGCCCACTGCCGACCCATCTTCCCAATTTTGGGCCACCTCCAGAGCTTGTTGGCCCACTTTGCGAGCTGTGCCAGCCTGCCGCCATTTGTGATGCAAATTGGCCTTCGCCAACAAAACATCTATCTCTTTTTGCCAATCTCCCCGCGCCCGGGAAAGTTCCAAATGTTCATCATAATATTCCGCCGCTCGTCCCCAATCCCCCCAGCCCTCATAGGCTTTGGCGAGATGAAACAACGACCCTTCCTCCACCGCCCGATCCTTCAAATCTCGCGCCAACAGCATGGCCCGCCGATGATAACTGGCCGCTTCCATAAAGTCCCGCAGCATGGCCCAAATGATGCCCAGCTTGTTGAAGAGCTTCATTTCGTTAATTTGATCGCTGACTTCTTGAACGGCCGTTAACGCCCCCTCATAAAACTCCTTCGCCCGCCGCACATCTTGCATCTCAAAATAAATATCACCCAAATTCGTCATAATATTCGCCTTCTGCCGCAAATCATGACTCTCATTGGCAATCCTCAACGCATGGTTATAAAACTCCACCGACCGATCCCCATACCCCAACCGCTTATACAAATGGCCCAAATCACTAAAAGACTTCGCCTCACCCACCTTATCGGCAATACTGCGCGACATCTCCAACGACTGGTGAAACAGAGCCGCTGCCTCCTTCGGCTCACCCGACTCCAGATAAATATGCCCCATACTGCTCAACACACTCTTCAAACGCCCCCGATCCCCCGTCGCCCGCGCAATCCCTAAAGAAAGTTGATAATACTTCACCGCCTCATCCCGATTCTTGAGATAGCGATACGTTTCACCCAAATTATAAAGCGCCGTCGCCTCTCGAAAGCGATCATTCAACCCCTGGGCAATAGACAATTGACGGTTGTGATAAGCAATCGCCCGCTTAAAATCACCCAACTGCCGGTACGCCTGCCCTAAATCTCCCAGTGCCCGGCCCTCCTCAGCCAAATCCTCCAACTCCCGCGCAATCGCCAAATGCTCCTCCTGAAACTCAATCGAACGAGAAATATACCCCAGCGCCTTATACGCCAGACCCAAATTACCCAGTGCTTTCCCCTCCAACGCCAGCGACTTTTCCGCTCGACTGATCCACACAGCCTGTTCAAAATACATCACCGCCACCGACAGCTTACCAATATCCAGATAAGACAAACCCATGGCGTTATAGGAGTCACCAGCCGCCAGCCGCTCCTCTCGCGTATCCTCATCCCGCAAAACTTCTGACGGCGGCTCCTCTTGCAAAATGGCCCAATACACCCGCATCAGGGCATCTTCCACATGATGCCAATTGCGGAAGCGTTGTTCGGGTTTCAGCATGATACATTGGCGCAAAAAGGCAACGGCCGTTGCCGGTGTGTTCCCTGGCGGCGGCTTAATACGGCCGCTCAAATGAATCTCCTGCAACTTCTCCCGCGTATCCCCCTCCGCCGCCAAACGCCCCGTAATCATCTCATAAAAAATACAACCCAAAGCATAAATATCCGCCCTCGCATCCACCTTCTGCTTCAACCACTGCTCAGGAGCCATATACAGCGGCGTTCCCGCCACACCTTGCGTCAATTGCGTCCGCCCCATACTGTCACGGACATTAGGCAGCGAGGCCAGCCGATGCCCCGCCTTCATCTCCGACAGCGTACTTGCCAGACCAAAATCAGTAACACGAGCATTGCCATCATGACCAATCAGCACATTTTCCGGCTTGAGATCGCGGTGAACCAAACCGGGCAGTTGGCTGGTGGCAAACTTCATCCCCCTGGTAATATGCAGCGCAAACGTAAGCGCCTCTTTCATAGATAAAGGCTGCCCCATCTTTAGCCAGGAGCGCAGCGAAGGGCTATCTTTACCCGGCGGCTGCACAATCCAACTCAACACCAAATACACTTCAAGGCCATTCGCCGTCCGTTCCACCCGGTGGGCACGCACAATATGCGGATGACGGCCGATTTGCACCCACATCGTCCCCTCCCGCAAAAACAGATCCCGTGCCCCCACGTGAGACAAAAACTCAGGCTTAAACGTCTTCAGGGCAACAGGCCGCCCCTCCACATGATCCCGACACAGATGAACCAACCCCATGCCTCCCGACAACGTTTGCACAACCTCATAACGGCCGACTATCAAATCCTTAGGCGGCTCTTTGGCTAAAGCCCCCTCATGCAAACCAATATTCAATTCAGAGGCGGGTACTTGTTCCATAAACGAAATCTACACCATTACACTACAACCACGACAAAACACATCCACACACTCAACACACATTTGGCCCCGTCCCCCGTCTCCCATTAACCAATGAAATCACTGGTGAACGCTCACTTAATCATCATTCTCCAATAACTTCATGGGTTCGTTGGAGACAAGAGATTGACCAGTCTCCAGTCTCTAGTCTCCACTCTCCAAAATCGCTAAATTAAAAACGATTGATTACTTAATGCCTACGTACTAGAGACAACCAAACAAAACTTATCTATCATGCCAAACAATACAAACAAAGGGACATTCCCAGATAGTTGTACACTCTAAAATAGGAATCACCACCATGCTCACACTGCTCATCATCTTTCTCATCATGTCTTTCATGGCATCTGCATGTATCATTACAGCGATGATAGTTTCATCCCGAAGCGAACAGGAAGAGCCTGTGATGGAAAACAATGAACCAGTCTTTGTAAATAAAACTTCTGAGAAGATTATACCGCAAACATATTCGATTGAAATCTAATGAAAACGTGCAGAAAGAGCCGTTAACGAGAATTTCACAGGCCGATACATTGGTATCGGCCTTTTTGTTGCCTGGCGTTATAATGACAGCCATGTTTTCGCGGATTTCCGGCTTCTTCGCTACCATTTTCTTCTTTGTTCTTTACATTTTCACCCTAGCACCCGGCGTATTAACGGCCGATAACGCCGAATTCCAACTCATCGCCACCAACCTCGGCGTAGCCCATCCCCCCGGCTTCCCCCTCTACACCCTGCTGGGCCACCTCGCCACCTGGCTGCCCTTCGGCCCTACACCCGCCTATCGCCTCAATCTCTTCTCCGCCCTCACCAGCACCCTCACCCTGCTTTTTGTCTATATGGCCGTGCAGCGGCTTACCAAAAGCACATGGGGAGCGGCAACGGCCGTTCTCACCCTCGGCACCGCCACCACCTTCTGGGCACAAGCCACCACCGCCAACATCCGCAGCCTCACCGCCCTCTTCGCCGCCATGACCCTCTACTGGCTCATTCTGTGGCAGGGGCAGAGAGAGAAGAGAGAAGGGAGAGGGGAGAGGGGAGAGGGGAGAGCAGAGAGCATCCACCCTCCCCACTCCTCCCTCCTCCTCGCTATCGTCAGCCTCAGCTTCGGCATCACCCATCACGTTTCGCTGGTGTTTATGGGGCTTGTCTTTGCCCTGTTTGTTTTGGTGGTTGATCCTGGTTTGATGAGAAGACCAAAGGAGTGGATACGGCCGTTTCTCTTGGCCCTCCTCGCCCTTCTCCCCCTCCTCTACCTGCCCTGGCGTGCCCTCGCCGGGGCCAACCGCGCCCCCGCCCGCCTGGCAACCTGGGACGGCTTCTGGAACCACGTCTTGGCTCGCGGCTTCAGCGGCGATTTTTTTTATTTCATTGAGCCAACGGCCGTCTGGGAACGCCTCAAAATCATGGGCAACGTTATGACCTTCCAATTTCATCCCCTCCTCCTGGTGGGCATGATCATCGGCCTGCTGCTCATGCTGCGGCACAACTGGAAGTTAGCCCTCCTCTGCGGCGGCTCCTTCACCCTCCACACTCTCATCACCGCCACCTACCGCGCCCCCCAAACCGTCGAATACATGCTGCCCGCCTATGTGCCAGCGGTTATCTGTTTGGGGTATGGGGTGGGGAGAGTAGAGACTAGAGACTGGCGATTGGGTCGCTTCGCTTCTAGAGATTGGCAATTAGATAGCGTTTACCGATTACTGATTACGGTTTACGGTGCGGCACTGCTCCTGACGGCACTGTGGCAAGGCTGGCACAACTACCCCAGCTTTGCCGAACTGCACCAAGATACCTCTGCTTCTGACTACGCGCAGGTATTGCTGGATAATGCGCCGCCTAACAGCACCATTTTGGCCCATTGGCACTGGGCCACAACGCTGTGGTATCTGCAAGAGGCGGAACGGCAGCGGCCCGACGTGCTGACCCAGTTCGTCTTCCCCACTTTCGAGCCATACCCCGAAACCTGGGCGCGGCGCGTGGGCGATGAACTGGCAAACGGCCGAGATGTGCTGACAACCCATTATGATGCCAGTTTTTATGTCAACCTGCCCCAGCCCGAACCCATTGGTGATGGCTATCTGTTCCGCCAGCAGTCACGGCCCTTGCTGCCAGCCAACTTTGTGCCGCTTGATTTGGCCCTGGCCGATGCCCTCACCATTCTCGGCTATGCCCACTCCTCGCCGCAAACGGCCGTTGCCCAAGAAACCACCCTCACCCTCGTCTGGCAAACAGAAAATGGCCTTTGCAACATATCCAACTGCCAGGGCTGGCCCGTGGCCCTGTTTGCCCATCTGGTCAGCGCCGATGGTGTATTGGTCGCCCAAGAAGACTTAACCATTACCCCCGCCACTCCCGACATCCACCTCACCCAGTTTAGACTCACACCCCGTTTAGGCGCTGCGCCCGGTGAATATACGCTGATGATTGGAGCTTATGTCAACTCACCAGAGGGCATTGTGCCCATTGGTGAGGCTCGCACGGCCGTTTCCACCCTCACGGTTACAGCGATGGCTAGACGGCCGTTCACCCACAACCCCGTCCGCTACCAAAACCAGGGCCGCACCCTCGTCGGCTACGATTGGGACAACACCCTGGTTGGGCAGCCGCCGCGCCTCTACCTGCACTGGCAAACCGCCGCAGGTTTTGTCACCGAGGTGCGTGATGTGCCGGAAGGCGAAGTTACCTTGTCACGAGAAGCTTGGGGCGGTGAACGGCCGTTCACCCTGCACAACCAACCCACCCACTACGTCCCCTTTGGCCAGGGCATCATCTGGACTGGGCCGCTGCTCGACCCCCAACAGCCCCTGCATCCCGGCGATACACTCATCCTACGCCAAACCTTCCACAGCAGCCAGCCCATCCAGCGCGACATCAACACCTCCGTCCGCCTCGTCGGCTACGAAGCCGACAATGTCACCTGGGCCTGGGCCGATCTGGACGAGGAGTTTGGCGTACCCGCTATGGGTGCCATTCCCACGTTGAAATGGATTGGGGGATCGGCCGTTCACGACCCCCACCAATTCACCATCCCCACCACCGCTATACCCGGTCAGCGCGTCGGCGTGCTCCTCAATCTATACGATGCCTTCACCAATCGGCCCATCCCCGTTTTAGACGAACGCTTCACCCCCGCCCAACCCTGGCGCGAATCCGTCATCAGCCCCTGACATGATGGCTATTTCTAAACGGCCACGCCTCTAGCAGTTGCCAAAAGTTAACCACTGTTCACTTTATTATGAACAGACACCAATTCATAGCTTAATCACCATTTATCCAAAAATGATCGTCTCCCCTTGTTTTGTGCCTGCCCCCTCCCCATAATCACACCAAAATTTACCAAGAAAGCAGTCAGGGGCATCCCTGCGGTCAACAGATAATGCCCCTGACTCTCCATAAAGGAGGAACCTCATGTTCAAACAAATTATACTCATTTTTCTGTTAATGGTCAGTTTAATCATGGCAGGCTGCAGCAGCCCAGAAGTCGAACCCACCCCTGCACCTGTTTCGGAAGCGGATTTAACGGCCGTTAAACAATACGCCCTCGACAACGCCCAGCAGATGAAACAAGGCACAACCAACCTGCTCACCGCCGCCCAGGCTTATTACGACCTGGCCGCAAGCAGCGGCTTCGACTACCAGGCCATGTGGGACAACAACACCACAGAGGCTGCCCAACTGGTGGCCGATGCCCAAGCGGCCTGGGTAGAAGCCAGCACCCATTACGAACTGGACGAAGGCATTATCGCTGGTGTGCCCTCGCTGGCTTCTTACGATGTGTGGATTGACGCTGGCCCCAGCGCCGAGGAAGACCCGGCCGAAGCCTATGAATGGACGTTGGAACTGCCCGACGGCCGTTCCCTCACCAGCCCCGGCAACTTCTTCCACAGTCTGCTCGAACCCACCATTTGGGGCACCAACCCTGAATTCACAGGGCTGGCAGTGGATTTAGATGGCGATGGCGCGGTTGAGTTGGGTGAAGCCCTGCCCGAAGCCAACATGCTGTTGGGCGCAGCCCAGGGGTTGGATGGCGCGACGAGTGAGATGATAACGGCCGTTACCGATTGGCAGCCCAGCCTCAGCGATGCCTTCACCGCCCTCGTCGTCATGATTCCCACCATGAACGAATACTTCGAGCAGTGGAAACTATCCAGCTACATCGCTGGCAGCCAGACCCAAGAAACCGCCTTCATCGGTGCCAGCCGCCTCTTCGACATCAACGGCATCCTCAACGGCCTCGACATCACCTACGACAACGTCGCCGACCTCGTCGCCGACAGCGACCCCAATCTGCACGGACAAATCGCCGATGGCTTCGACGATCTGCGCGGCTACGTCAGCGACTTGTACACACAAGAGCAAAACGGCACACGCTTCACGGCCGAACAGGCCGACCTCTTCGGCACAGAGGCCCAAAACAAGGCCACCGCCCTGGCCGGGCAGGTCAGTCAGGCAGCAGTGCTGCTGAATATTACGATTGAGGAATAAGTAACCAAACTATTGTAGGGGCGACCCTTGTGGTCGCCCTTGACGGGGCGGGCACAAGGCCACGCCCCTACCCATACTAAATCCTTCAAGTTATAGAGTACTCAACAGATTTGGAGACAACTATGCAGCGTATCAGGTTTTTTCTTATTTTCGTCATCATCGCCATATTGGGTGTCGGCATTGTCACGGCCCAGGCTGAAGAAATGCAGCCCTGGCAAACGGCCGATTCCCTGCAAGACACCCTTTTCCTGGCCCAATCCGCCCTGCTGGCCGGTGATGCCCCCGCCGCCGCAGAACACATCGCCGCCGCGCAAGCCATCGCCGCCGCCTGGGACGACCTGCCACCAGCCAGCCGGGAACGGCTGGATGAGGCCATGATGATGGCGGCAACGGCCGTTGCCGAAGAAAACCTGAACGCCCTCGCCGTCGCCAAAGGACAGGCGCAAGGGGCCATCTACGGGGGCAGTTACCTGCGCACGCGGCAGGCCATTGAAATGGGTGACACCCCTGCCGCGCAGCAATGGCTGCTCGTGCGCGATTTTCGCCCCAGCACCCGCTTCTCCCGCCCCGGCGCCGATGCCACCCTGGCCGTGCGCCAACTAACGGCCGAAAATCTGCAAGAGATTGTGGCGCGGCTGGATGCTGATTTGCTGGACACCTACCAGGCGCGATTAAGTGAACATCTGGCGACGGCCGTTGATACCAACATCGTCCCCAACCGCCGCGCCGAAGCCGCCGGCCTAGCCGCTGCCTATTGGCCCATCATCGCCCCCGCCTATGGGGAGCAGCAGGGCGAACAGGCCGCGAACCGTGTTGCCAACCAGTTTGGCGACATGGTGACGGCTTTGTTGGCGGGTGATGAAACGGCCGTTGCCAGCCTCGCCACCGATTTACAAACCACCCTGCAAAGCTTCCGCGCTGCGCCCCTTTCGCCCAGCGAAGAAGCCCGCCGCGCCGGGCAGTTGATGCGCTTTTTGGCCCTCGTTCCCATCGAGTATGAGCGCGGTGTTCAAGGGACAACGGTCATGGTTGACCTGGAAATTCAAGAAGCTGTGACCTTTATGCAGGGGGCGCAGGCCGCTTTTGCCGATTTGCGCCTCTCGCTGGATGGGTTGGATGCGGCCAAAACGGCCGATCTCGCCCAACAGTTCAGCACCATCACCACCCATCTAAACGATGCCAACCGCCGCGAAAATGTAGTGCCTGTGGATCAAATGGTAACGGCCGTTACCCAGTTAATGACTGAGTTGGAACAGCTTTTCCCGTCCGCCTGGCTGGAAAACAATGCCAATGCCGACTTTGATGTGCTGGCCTCCGTGCTGGATCAGATGGAAACGGCCGTTAAAGCTGGCGACTACGCTTTGGCCGAATCGGCCCGCCTGGAAGCCTACGCCATCTTCGATTTTGGGCCGGAGCCACGCCTGCTGGCCTTTGCGCCGCCGTTGGTGGCGGAAGTAGATGGGCTGTTCTGGCAAGGATACAGCGGCCAGGCCGGTCTGGCGCAGGCCATCGCCCTCAAAGCGGAACCGGGCACCATCAGCACCATCCGCCAGCAGTTGGATGCGGCTTTGGCGCAGGCACAGTTGACTTTGGGCGATTTACCCAGTGCGCCGGGGGCCATCATCACCAATGCGGCCATCATCGTGTTCCGCGAAGGGCTGGAATCGGTGGTGATTTTGGCGGCTTTGATGGCAAGTATGGTGGGGGCGTATGCCCATTACCGGCGGCCAATGGCGTTGGGGGCGATTTTGTCGCTGGTGGCAACGGCCGTTACCTGGATTCTGGCGCAGCGAATTCTCAGTTCGCTCACGCGCTATGGCGAGCGGCTGGAGGCAGTGGTTTCGCTCATTGCCATCGGTATTTTGCTGCTCATTACCAACTGGTTTTTCCACAAAACGTACTGGAAGGATTGGATGGCTGGTTTCCACGCCCAAAAGCGGCAGTTGCTTAGCCGAGAGACAGGGCAGTTTGTGGGTCTGCTGCTGCTGGGTTTTACCAGCATGTACCGTGAGGGTTTTGAGACGGTGCTGTTTTTGCAGGCGTTGACGCTGGAGGCGGGAACGGCCGTTGTGCTGCAAGGGGTGGCCTTTGGGGTCGTAGCCGTTCTCGTTGTCGGTCTGATTACCTTCCGGCTGCAAGCGCGGCTGCCCTACAAACAGATGTTGGTCTGGACGGGTGTGCTCATTGGCCTGGTGCTGGTGACGATGGTGGGCAAGACGGTGCATGTGATGCAGGCAGTTAGCTGGCTGCCCATCACCCCGATTCAGGGGTTGACGCTGCCTTACTGGGCTGGTTTGTGGCTGGGTCTGTTTGCCACCTGGCAGGGGATTGTGGCACAGGCGGGAGCGGCCGTTTTTGTGGTGGGCAGCTATTACCTGGCGGAGTTCATCCAAAGCCGGAACAGACAACAACTGAGACAGAAAACGGGTGCTCAACCAGCCATCAAACCGAGCAAATCTTAACTAGCAGGCTGTCGGAAAAGTGGCCGTAGGCGCGGTATCCTTACCGCGTTCCCCGAGCGCGAAAGGGATTTCGCGGCTACAAATTGGGGTTCTCCGACAAACTGCTAGAGTCTAGCGAATTTTCCATCTACCCGAGTAATTACGTAATTACTCGACTGAAAAGCACAAAACGCCTGTGTCCAGTCCTAATTACAGACTCAGTAGATCGAAACAGATCACGAGTGTATTGTGGGGCGATTTTGTAAATCGTCTGAGCGATTTACAAAATCGCTCTACAAGGATTTCGATCTACTGAGACTGGCCGAGACTTCCCACTCTAATTGCAGGATAAAGTTACGCAGGTAGTCGGCTAACGGCCGTCCCCACGCCCTGGCCGCCTCCGTTTGCAAATTCTCATAACAGCTAATCTGAAAATTGAGATGATCCACTATCGTAGGGCCGCTGCCTAAACCAGCCTGGAACCGCGCCGTCATGCCCTCAGCCGAAATGCCCCACGTCTCGCCCTTCACCTGGGCCGGATCATACTCCTGCCACTGGTACATGGATATGCAGCCGCGCAAAATGCCCACCGCCCCCAACAAATCCAAAGCATCGCTGTCCCTTAAAATCACACCCAACCGGCCACCCCCTGCCAGCCTGGTGTGGCAGCGGATGGCTTCGCAGATGGCGGTGATTTCAGCGTCGTTGAAGAGGCGATAGCCTTGCAGAAACTCGGCGGCTTTGGCCGCACCCACTTCGGCATGAAAGCGTCGCTCGTTCACAAAGGCCAAACCCATATCGTGCAAGAGAGCGGCCGTTTGCACCATCTCCAACTCCGCCAAACCTTCAGCCTGGGCAATTTTCACCGCCCACTGCCGCACCCGGTTCACATGGGCAAAGTTGTGTGCCAGGGCCAAATCACCCTGCAACGTCTCATCCATCACCTGCCGGGCATAAGCCTCAATCTGTTTCATGCGTTCACTCATAAGAACCTCCAATAAACGGAGCTTACCACAAAACGGCGGTGTAATTCGGTGATTGGGCGATGTTTGGACTACGGCCGTTTTACTCCCCAGCGTGTATCAGTATAATGACGGCCGTTTTATACCCAACACAAGGAGAGACCTATGACCCCCAATTACCAAAATCCCGACAACTTACGCCGCGACCAATATAAAGATGCCAGCAATCTGGATGCGCGGGTGGCCCTGCACAGCCAATTCACCATCTCGGCCCAACCCTGGCAAACCTGGGTGTTCGACCAGATCGCCCTACAGCCCGGTGAGCGCGTTTTGGAATGTGGCGGCGGCCCCGGCTGGCTCTGGCGCGAAAACCTGGATCGCCTGCCTGCCGACTGCCACATTACCTTCACCGATCTGTCTGAGGGCATGATAGCGGAAGCGCAAACCGCCCTGGCACAGGCCGGTGATCACTTTACCTTCCAGACGGCCAATATTATGGGGCTGCCTTTTGAGGATGGTTCGTTTGATGTGGTAGTCGCCAATCACATGCTCTACCATGTGCCGGATCGGCCCGCAGCGTTGGCGGAAATTAAGCGGGTGTTGCAGACGAACGGCCGTTTCCTGGCCGCCACCAATGGTAAAAACCACCTGGCCGAACTGCGCCAGCTTGGCCGTGACCTGGTTCCCCTCTCTGGCGTAACCCCAGAGGAGTTACCACCTGGTGCCGGGTTTAGGTTGGAAGACGGCCGTTTCCAACTACAACCCTACTTCAACCAAATTGAGCTGCGCCTCTACGACAGCCATCTTGCCGTCACCGAGGCCCGTCGTCAGCAAGTTGCCCAACAAGTACAACAAATCATCGCCGAAGAAGGGTACTTTCACATCAGCAAAGATACTGGCATCTTCATCGCCCACCCCTAAAAGCGTAATGACGTAAAACGTAAAGGGGCATCTTTACGTTTTACGTCATTACGTCATCACATTCTTACGGCCCTGGCGGGAACTGCCCGCTGCCCTCCACTGTGCCATTTTCCATATGAGGAATGCCGCTGTCCGTCAGCACATTGCCATAGCTGTCTGTCACGCGGAAGGTGTACGGCCCTGGCCCCATGCCGCTGGCCTGCACAAAGTAGTTGTATGAGGTGCGTGGCACATTCACCCACTGCCCGCCATTGGTGCGATATTCAAATTTGGCGATAGGGTTGCGATGGTTGCGAATTTGAACGGCCGTCCACCATTGATTACTGCCATCCTTAAAGTGATAAGCAATCGGGCCAGACAAATTAGGGCTGATTACCTGCCAGGTCACATCCACACGACCATCGGGAATCGGGGCAATCTTAGCAAAAGCCTGAATACTCAAATCCACATGCCCCGCAAAACAGTCAGCACACATATCCACAATCCGCACCACCACCGTCCCATCCGGGCCAGTAACCTGCACATAAGCACCGCAATAAGCCGCATTATCAAACTCCTCAGCATTCATCGCCGCCACCATCAAATCATTAGGCGATGGCCCAAAAAGGCAGGCCCCATTGCCATCCGCATAATAATAAGTGGCAATACCGTCATGGATAGGATTGTTATTACTGCTGCCTGGTTTTACGAGCAGGGGCAGCCATAAGCTGTAGTCCCCAGTCGGCTGCTCCGGGGCGGCGGAGAGGTGGGGCGAGAGCAGCAGCGTCAGAGCCAACACCACAGCCAATGCGGCCAACCCATATAGATTTACCCGGTGCAGCCGGGCACTGGTTTTTGCCAAAAATACAGCCTCTATTTTATTCCATTGCATATGAACCTCATGTCTGCCTTAACAAGTTTTGTGGCTTGGTAAGACCTGTTGTGGTATCTCATCACAGTTACCATGAGCCATCTTAGCAACCCTCAGCAGACGGTCAATACAAATTACCAGGAGGATTGTACTAGAGGTTAAGGCATGTTATGAGGTTCACATGGGACTAAACGGGGGTTTTACGGCCGTTGTAACGACGACACCTCCAGATAACAATCATTGGCCGACGGCCGTTTCACCCGCCCCGTCACCGCCACCAACGTCTGCCGATCGGCCGTTGTGCCATCATCCAGCACCAACTGCAAATCATCAGCCCCATATTGGTCCGGCGGCAGTTGCATCATATTGCTACGCGGCTCCTCACCAGCCCGAATTGCGGCCATAATGCCGCTGCCCTCATTGCCAAAATTGATGCGGCATCGGCCTTCCTGGCAGGTCAGAAAAGAGGGCAAATTCATGTACCCTTCCACCACCACCCAGGTGTTAGACTCCAGCGAACACAACTCCGCCACCGCCGCCGGTATGGGCGGTGTGTCCTCAGAGCAGGCCAGCAAAACGGCCGTTAAACCCACTAACGCACACAAAACAAACAGACGCTTCAACATGAGAATCTCCTTTCATCGTGCCACCAGCGTGACCCAATCATTATCAACCACCTATTTAAGATTAATCAGCACTACCCCACTAATCGCCAAAATCATGCCCACCGTTTGCACGGCCGTTAGCCGCTCCTGCAACAAAAAAATACCCGCCCCCAACACAACGACCGCATAAACGGCCGTTTGCAAACTGCCAATCAAACTCAACTCCCACCCCCGCACAAAAGCATAAGTAAAAAAGACAATCTGATTCAGGTACAACAAAACCGCCACCGCCATCCAGGGACTCTTCAGCGCCTGCCACAAATTGCCACCCCCAGCCGCTTTTTTCAGGAAAACATCGGCAACAGCCACCGAAACAACAGCCAAAAACATCAATAAAAGTGGCAAAATCTTCATGTTAGTCTCCAATTTACAGGTCTCACACTCATCTGCTCATCTTTTCCCCGAAGTGGAAAGGTAAAATCATTATAAGCAGCAAAGACAGCGACTTTGTCCTAACCGCAGCCCTTTTTGTCCCGTCGTGGCCCGACTTCTCATGCAGCTTGGCTCAACAATTTTGTAGAACGATTTTCCAAATCGTTCACCCGCGATTTGGAAAATCGCGCCACAAAAATGGCAAACATAAGCCTTTCTGCACGGGTTACACCGACGGGCTTGATTCATGACAACAACGGCCGTTCACATCCACCCTGCCCAATCACTCGCCCCTGCTTACATTCCAGCTAAAATACCAATCATTCCCACGACAGGAGTACCTCATGTTACTAACCATCGAAAAAGTAGCCATCTTAAGCGGTGTTCCCATCTTCGCCGACATCCCCGGCAATGTTCTGGCCTCCATTGCCGGCATCACTGAAGAGCTAGAACTGGAAGCCAACACCACCTTCATCCAGGAAGGGGCCATCGAAGACTGTCTCTACATCATCGTAGACGGCCGTGTGCGCGTCCACAGTCAGGGGCAGCAAATCCTTATCCTCGGCCCCGGCCAAAGCGTCGGCGAACTGGCCGTCCTCGACCCCGAACCCCGTTCTGCCTCCGTCTCCACCCTCGAAGACAGCCTCCTCTTCCGCCTCAGCAAAGAATCCTTCGACGAAGTCATGGCCGACCGCAGCGAAATAGCCACAGGCGTCATCCGCGCCCTGTGCCAGCGCGTGCGCGAACAAGGGCGGCTCATCGCCGCCAAAAGCGGTGGCACATGAACCTTCTACTCACCGCCACACCTGAAAATCAAAACCTGCGCACCCGCCTGCTCCTGCTGCTCGGCCAATCCTTCACCCTCGGTATCCTGTCCGCCCTGCTGGTTATCACCGCTAACGCCCTCTTCCTAACCGATTACGGCTCATCCACCTTACCTTATGTCTACCTGCTAGTGGCCCTGCTCGGCTCCCTGGTGGCCTATGGCTCCGCCAGGGCACAGAGCATATGGACGCTGCCCCAAGTAGCCGGTGGCACCATGACGGCCGTTCTCCTCACCTTCCTCATCGCCTGGACAGCCCGCACCACCAGCCAGGCCCGCTGGGTCTCCTTCGCCCTCATCGCCGCCTTCCCCCTCCTCCTACAAATCGGCTTCGTCATCCTCGGCGGTCAGGCCGGCCGCCTGCTCGATGTCCGCCAAATCAAACAACTCTTCCCCCAAATCGTCACCGGCTTCGTCATCGGCTTCATCATCGGCGGCCTGCTCATGCCCTTCTTCATCAACCTCCTCGGCAGCATCGAAAACGTCATCCTGGTCATGGCCCTGGCCGCCCTCATCGTCCTCAGCCTCATCCTGCTCGTTGGCCGCCGCTTTCCCACAGTCTTCCAACTAACATCCCCCACCCAACGCCAAAGCAATAAAACATTGCCCCAACTACTCAGCAAAAAATTCGTGCGCTGGCTCTTCCTCTACCAGATGCTCCTCGCCGCCCTCACCCAGCTAACCGACTTCCTGGTACTGGCCCAAACCGACATCCGCTACGACAACGGCGCCGACATCGCCCAATTTTTCAGCACCTTCTCCGTCGTCATGAACATCACCGACCTCATCTTTCTGCTGGTGATCGCCGCCTACTTCCTCAACCGCTTTGGCCTTAAAGCCGGACTGCTGGCTAACCCCGTCTTTCTGACCTTCAACTTCATCGCCATGCTGCTCATCGGCCTCATCAGCGGCATCAGCAGCACCCCCTTCTTCATCCTCGTCGCCATCGCCCGCGTCATGACCATCACCCTGGCCGATGGCACCACCCGCACCGCCATCAATGCCGTCTACCAGGCCCTGCCCGCCCAAGAGCGCAGCCTGGTACAAACCGGCGCAGAAGGCATTGGCGCACCGGTAGCCGTTGGCCTGGTCGGTCTGCTGCTGCTGCTTTTCAATGCCATTCCCGGCCTCACCATCATGCACGTCGCCGCCCTAACCTTTTTGCTGGTACTGCTGTGGTGCGCCATTGGCCTGTTGGTACACCGCGAATATGGCAGCACCCTGCTGCAAACCATCAAGCGACGCGCTCTGGGTGATGTGGCTCTTACCCTCACGGATGAGGCCAGTCAAAAAGCTGTAGAGGGTCTATTGCAGAGCGATCAGCTGCATGAGGTGCGGCTGGCGTTGGATATGTTAGAAACGGCCGTTCACCCCTCCCTCCCCCAGTACCTCCTCACCCTCGCCAGCCACACCCAACCCGACATCCAAATCGAGGCTTTACAGCGCATTGAACAACACAAAGTGACAGCCGCTCTGCCCCTTATCGGCCAATTGATAGCACATGGGGGGAATACGGCCGTTCAAGGAGCCGCCCTGCAAGCTCTCTGCGCCCTCGACGAAGCCGAAGCCGTTCACCAAGTCACCCCCTATCTCAAAAACTACGCACCGGCCAGGAAAAAAGGTGCCTTAGTGGGCCTGCTGCGCTACGGTGGCATCTCTGGCATCATGGCCGCCACACCCCATCTCGACCAAATGCACCATTCCGACCAGGCAACTGACCGCATCATGGTTGCCGAAATCATTGGGGCTGTGCAACAGCCAAACTACTACGACCCCCTCCTCAGCCTGCTGCAAGACGAAGCCCAAGCAGTGCGGCAAGCCGCCCTAACCGCCGCCGCACAGGTACGCCATCCCCGTTTGCTGCCCCTCATCATCCACAATCTCAACCAGCCAGCCACCCGCTCCGCCGCCCTGGAAGCCCTGTTGGCCTACGGGCCAGCCAGCCTGCCCCACGCCGCCGCCGCTCTCAACGGCACTACCGCTATGAACGTAAACAATGTCAAGCGGCTGGTGCGCCTGTGCGGGCAAATTGGCGGCATCGAGGCCATTTCTTTGCTGCGCCAGCATCTGCACCACCCCCACCGCGAAGTGCAGGAGCAGGTTTTTATGGCCCTTAACCAATGTGGTTTTCGGGCAGAAACGGCCGATCACCCCACCATTCACGCCCTCCTGCAACAACAAGCCCAAGAAGCCGCCACCCTCTTGGCCGTGCGGCAAGATATAGGCACAGAGGCAGCCTTACAGCCCTTGCACCGCGCCCTGCAAGAGGAGCAAAAGCGCGTACAGCGGCGGCTGTTCCTCCTCCTCGCACTTCTTTACGACAGCCGCGCCATCCTCCGCGCCGAGGAACAGCTAACCAAAGGGCCAGATGGGGCCAAAGCACTGGCACTGGAAATGCTGGATGTGACGCTGGCCGCTGATGAAAAAGCCCTCGTCCTGCCGCTGGTAGACCCCCAACTCACCCCAGCCCAACGGCGGCAGCAGTTGCCCGCCGTCCCCAGCCAAAGCCGCGCCGCCTGGCTAACGGAGATCATGAAGGGGCAAACGGGGTTGTGGGCGGATGGTTGGCTGCAAGCCTGTGCCGTGTATGCGGTGGGTAAATTGGGGCTGGATGCACAAAAAGGTGTGGTGGAAAAGGTGGCCTTGTCTGAGGATAAGGTGGTGCGGGAAACGGCCGTTTGGGCTTTGCAAGGGATGCAGGGCGAATAAATTCGCAGCAACGACTACGAAGCCCGCCTGCGCGGGCTGATCTCTTCAGTCGGCGCAGGCCGACTTTGTAACCGTTGCTGCGGTTTCAACCGCCGTCGGGCGGGCTGGTCTCTTCAGTCGGCGCAGGCCGACTTTGTAATCGTTGCTGCGGTTTCAACCGCCATCCGGTTTCAACCGCCGTTCGTCAACGCCTGCGTCACCGTGCGCAGCCGTTGGGCCAAAGCGGCAATCACCCCTCTGGCAATTTCCTTGTGTTCATCCACAAGTTGGTTAAATGTATCGCGGTTGAGGCGCAGGAGCGTGGTGGGGTCAACGGCCGTTACCGAGGCCATTCTCGGTTCCGGTGTCAGCAGCGCCATCTCCCCAAAAAACTCACCCACCCCCAACTCCGCCAACACCTGCCCCTCTCGATGCACCCGCACCACCCCCTCGGCCACCACATACAAACTGCGCCCCATCTGCCCCGCCATAAACAGCGGCTCCGCCGCTGCAAAAAAGACCTCCTCACAAGCAGCCGCCACCGACAGCAGCATCTCCTCCCCCAAACCGGCAAACAGCGGCACCGATTGCAGCAAAAACATCTTCTCCACCTGCGTCAGATAACCCGGCTTCACCTCGCCCTTTTGCTGGTTCTGCTCTAACAACTGCCTAAACGAAACAATGTCATGGGTGTGATGCCAATGGGCCAGATAAACCGTCTTGGGAATCATCAACAGGCGCACCGTGCGCGTGGCCACAACCGAGGCATTGCGCGTAGCCCCGCGCACCACGCCCGTTAAGCCTAATGGCATCCAGGCTTGCACGGCAAAGGACTGATAACCGCCCAAAGGCACAACCTTCAGCCCGGCCTCCAGCGGAATGTAGACAAAAGCAGCCTTGCTGTGCGCCTCCATCAACACCTGCCCGGCAGCGACCGTGGCCAGCCGCACCTCCGCGAACGCCTGTTGGGCATCCATCTCACTGATGCGATGGCCGGATTGGCCGATGCGCTGCAAAATCTCATGCCGCATGGCCTCGTCCCAACCCACTGCCGCCGCCGTGCGGTACAGTTCCCGCTCCAACGATGAGGCCAGTTCCAGTGAAGGCACAACCTGGACTCTGGCGGTGATGTGTGGATGGGCGGCGGCAAGCTGCAGCCGTACCAGGTGGGCAAATTCGAGGTTGTCGTCTGTGTCTTCCAACAGGATGCGGATGGTGCTGGCTGGTTTGCGATCGGCCGTTTCCCCCACCAATTCATCCCTTTCAAAACTGCCAATCACATCACTCTGAATATCATTGATGACCAGCGCCGTGCAGCGCACCGCGTTGGCGGTGGCTGCGGGCGTGCTGTAGGCCCCCCGCGCAAACGAGATGCGCAAATCACCCGCCGGGTCTAATTCACTGCTGGCAATATTGGCCTCACCCGCGCTCACCGGGTCTGGCGATTCAAACAAAAAGAGCTGTTCATCCCGCTGCCGCAAGGCATAAACGGCATTGCCCGTGTGCTGATTGACAAAAATCTCGTAGCTGCCCGATGTTTTGAGGACGGCCCCGCGCTGGCGCAGGGCATCAGCGCAGCGCAAGGCCCGCAGCGTGTCTACGACATCGGTAACAAATTCTTGCAGCACGGGGTGATCGGCAACCAGCCATTGAAAAGCTTCTTGAACTGGGTTTTGGTAATAAGCGGCAAGATGGGGATTGTGTGTGTCAGGGTTGGCCTGGATGAATTGTTCGTAGGTGGCGGTGGCCCGGGCAACGGCCGTTTCCCGTTCCCCACGCAGCTCATCCTCTAAAGCCGTGCCAGCCAGCCGCGCCTGCGCCTTGCGCACCCGCTGCACATGGTACAGCGCGGGCAAGCTGGTGCTGATGGCCTCAATCAGGCAGGCTCGCAGCAGCTGCGGCCGATTCAGCACGGCCACTGGCACTTTGCTCTTGCTGTGGCACATGGACAAGGCCAGCAGTTCGCGCAGCACCAACAGCGGCGGCTGTGCCAAAAGCCCCTGATTCGACAGATTGAGAAGATACCAGGGGATGTTGCCGCTGTTTTGCGCCCAAATAGCCTGCACCACATCATCCAGTGCCGGATCAAAGACGGCCTGGCTGGCGAATTCGGGGTGCATGGAACGGCCGTAATCGGAGAAATCTACCATACCGATGTCGTGGAAGTAGGCCACCAGGACACCGTAGCCTTTCATGCGTTCCAGGCGGGGCAACGGCCGTTGCGCCAACAAAACCCCAGGCTGCTGGGCCAACACCGCCAACAACTGCTCGGCCACATCGCGCACATGCACCACCCCATGATCCGAGTAGAGACCCACGTGCCGCCCCATATTGGCTAAGAAAACGGGATCATTTTGCAGCTTTTCAAAGCGGGAAGCAGCATTGATCTGGGCGTAATACCGTTCTTCAATTTGGTGCCGAATATCAGCGTCCAGGAAGTTGTCTAAGGGTGTCATGGTTCTCAATACAGCGGATGATTTTGTTGATGAGTTGGTATTTTAGCATACGGCCGTTTTCCTGCCGCCTTTCCCCAACTCGCCCGTCTAATCAGGCTGGTTTAGAATACTCAGACATCTCAAGTCAAGGGCGATGCCCTTGACGCAGGCAGGTAAAAATGACAAACGAACCATCCGCTTCCGCTCAAATTGATGACTATATTGCTCAGTTCCCAACGGCCGTTCAAGACAAACTGCACCAACTCCGCGCCACCATCAAAGCCGCCGCCCCCGCCGCCACCGAAGCCATCAGCTACCAGATGCCCACCTTCAAGCTGCACGGCAATCTCGTCCACTTCGCCGCCTACAAAAACCACATCGGCTTCTACCCTGTGCCGTCGGGTATTGAGGCTTTCCAGCAGGAGCTATCTGTCTACAAACAAGGCAAAGGTTCCATCCAGTTTCCGCTCGATCAACCTCTGCCGCTTGAGTTGATTAGCAGAATTGTTCGCTTCCGTGTGGAGGGAAATACGGCAAAAGCAGCCGCCAAAGCGAAAAAGAAAAAGTAGCAGAGCTGCAAATCTTGCAACCGACACCTATTAACCGCGTACAAGAGAATGAGGTGGGGGGCAACGGCCGTTCATAGCCACCATCTCACACAAAAGGAACCCAGATGCAGACAGAAGTTTTGATTATTGGCGGTGGACTCAGTGGCCTAATGGCCGCCTGGCAGCTCGATCAGGCCGGAGTGGAAGTCCTACTGGTAGAAGGGCGTAACCGCTTTGGCGGACGTGTCCTCACCGTTGGGCAAGCCAGCGGCGCCCACTGCGATCTGGGGCCATCCTGGTTTTGGCCGGGCCAACCCGTCATCGCCAGCCTGCTCCACCACTTTCAGATTCCCTACTACAACCAACACGCCCCAGGAACCACCCTCCTGCAACAGGCAGACGGCTCTATCGTGCCCATTATGAATACATCCCCGATGGCTGGCTCGTACCGCATAGAGGGTGGAATCGGCCGTTTAGCCAATGCCCTCGCCGCTGCCATCAATCCCGCCAGGCGGCATTTAGGTTATACCGTAACCGGTTTAGCCCACAACGGCCAAACCATTGTGACTGATTGTATGGGGCCAGCAGGCGCAGTACAGGTTCAAGCCAAACAAGTGGCCCTGGCCATTCCCCCGCGTTTAGCCGCCGATTTATCTTTCAGCCCTGCCCTGCCAACACCTGTTAGCCAAACTTTGGCAGCAACGCCAACGTGGATGTCCGGTCATGCCAAGTTTTTTGCTGTGTATGAACGGCCGTTTTGGCGCACCAAATCACTTTGCGGCTCAGCCATGAGCCATCTTGGCCCCCTGGCCGAAATCCACGACGCTTCGCCCCACTCTGGCACAGTGGGCTGCCTATTCGGCTTCGCTGGCCTAGATGCCCACAAACGCGCCGAACTGGGACAAACTGAATTCATCCGGCTGGCAACCCAACAGCTTGCCGCCATCTTCGGCGCAGAAGCCGCCAACCCCATCGAAGTCTACTTCCAAGACTGGAGCCGCGAAGATTTCACCGCCGCCACTGCCGACCGCCAGCCGCAAACCCGCCATCCCGACTATGGGCTAACGCTTAATTTGAATGAACCCTGGCAAGAAAAACTGGCCTTTATCGCCACCGAAACAGCCTACAGTAATGGCGGTTTGGTCGAAGGGGCCTTGGCCTCGGGCCTGGCCTACGCCCAACAAATCAGCAAGGCTGCACTGCCACTTGGTGATGAGCCAGCACACTTACATAAAGCCAGCATGGACTGGGATTGGTTTTAGTCTGGTATGGCTATAGGTTTGTTAATAGCAAGTTTTTCTTGGCAGAGTGGTTGTGATGTGGCAAACGGCTGTTTCCTGTCACAAAATCCCGCTTAAAAATGTTATATAAGTTGTAATTGTTTGTAGAAAGCAGTAATGTGCTTTCTGAAAGGATATTAGCCTATGCCTGTCGTCATCCCTCCATCAGCAAGACACACCATCAGTAGACAGGAAGATACACTGGAAATCATCATCCCTGTTGACAAAAATTGGCTCCTGATTATTTCCTTATCTATTTCATTGATCTTGTGGGTCTCTGCTGAAGTAGTCACACTTGGAGCTTTGATCTTTATGTTCGATCCTAGCCTTCCCGAAAGGATAAACCAACCCTCAATAGGTGGATCCCTTATCACATTAATTATCTGGACAATTGGGGGTTGTCTAGGATTGTATGTTCTATTATGGCAACTCATAGGCAAGGAGAAGATCACTGTCAACCATGGGGGTCTTACTATTCGACGTGAAATTTTTGGATTCAGCAGACCAAAAGAGTATCTGGCAAACCATATCACTGGCTTACGCGTTTCGACTGACCGACACAATCTTCCTGATTGGGTTAGACTGCTGAACCTTTGGGGCATCGAATCTGGCATCTTGGCCTTTGACTACGGTGCAAAAACCTTTCGTTTTGGCAATGGTATTGGTGAAGCCGAAGCCAAACAAATCTTCAACGAAATTCAACTGCACTTTCCCAAATATTTGAAAGAGATATAACCTGTATACAAAAAATGGTATGGTTCATTTTGATGATTATCATCTTTACCAATAGTTGCCTCACGAAATCCCTCTGAAATTGCGAATTAAGAGGGATTTCCCGCCGAAGACGGATCGAAATGACATCTTAATTGTAAAGATTACCTGGTATTTTCTGAACCATGCCCCAAAAACTATGACAGATCCAATCATTATCGTAGACAATATTCACAAATCCTACCTCATGGGCAAAGAAGCCGTCCCCGCTTTACGCGGCGTTTCCCTGGACATTTTCCCCGGCGAATTCGTCTGCCTCATGGGGCCAAGCGGCTCCGGCAAAACCACCCTGCTCAACATCGTCGGCGGCCTCGATGAACCCAGTCGCGGCCACGTTCTTGTCCAAGGCGAAAACCTCGTCGCCCTCTCCGAAAACAAACTGGCCTCCCTACGCCTGGAAAAGATGGGCTTCATCTTCCAAAACTACAACCTCTTGGCTAACTTCACCGCCCAAGAAAACGTAGAAGCGCCCATGGTGCTGGCTAAAACTGGCCGCCGCGACCGCAAAAAACGCTCCCTCGAACTGCTGGAACGAGTTGGTTTGGGCGACCGCGCCCACCATTACCCCAGCGAACTCTCTGGCGGCCAGCAGCAGCGCGTGGCCATCGCCCGCGCCTTGGCCAACGATCCCCCGATTCTCATCGCCGACGAAATGACCGGCGACCTCGACAGCGAAACGGGTTTCGCCATCATGGAACTCGTCACCCAGCTCAACAAAGAGGGCATGACTATCGTCTTCGTCACCCACGACCCGCGCATGGCCGCCTTCGCTGGCCGGACAGTGGAACTGCGAGATGGCAAGATATTGGAATAATTTTGGATTTACGATTTACGATTTACGATTGAAGCATACCCAGTCGTAAATCGTAAATCGTAAATCGTAAATCGTATGCTACTCAAATACATCCTCAAAAACTTCACCCGCCGCAAAGTGCGCACCATTTTGATGATCTTGTCGCTCATTGTGAGTACGGGCTTGATTGTGGCCATGAGCGCCACGGTGGAGACGATTCGGCTGTCGAATGTGGATTTGATTGCCAGCGCGGTCGGCCGTTTTGACCTGGCTATCAACAAAAAAGACACCAGCCTCGATCCCTTCATCGCCATTGACGAAATTGCGCCCATTGTGCAAACGGCCGATCCCCAAATCACCGCCGTCTATCCCCGCTACCAAACCACCGTCGAGGTTACACCCGACGGCATCACTGCCAGCAGCAGCACCCTCATCGCCCTCGACCCGGCTACCGACAAAGTCGGCTTCGTGGATGTGCTAGAAGGCCAATACGTACTGGGTGATTACCAAACGGCCGTCTTCGAGGACACCGCCCGCAACCTCAGCCTCAACCTCGGCGACGTCATAGACGTGGCCTACAGCTTCCCCTTCCCCCGCGAAATCGGCCAGCCCGAACTGGCCGGAGCCAGCCAGCGGCGCACCACCCAACGCTTCACCATCACCGCCATCGTGCGGCAGGATGGCCTGGCCATCGGCGGCGCCAGCGACGGCCTCATCATCAGCCTGGCCGACATGCAAGCCTGGCTAGAGCTACAGGGGCTGGCCCAATACCTCATCGCCACCGTTGACCCCGTTTTGTACGAGAGCAGCACTGCCGATGTGGCCGCTTTAGAGGTGCGAGATGTGGTAACGGCCGTTCAAACCCAACTTGGCGACGACTACAACTACAACATGAGCAAAGCCGCCGCCCTCGATGGCGCGGCCCAAGCCTTCCTCCTCATCCAGGCCCTCATCAACACCTACGGCCTCATCTCCCTCGGCGTCGTCGGCCTCCTCGTCCACACCCTCGTCATGACCAACGTGCAAGAGCAGCGGCGCGACATGGCCATTTTGCGCATTCTAGGCGGTCAGCGCAACCTCCTCTTCGCCCTCGTCATCCTGGAAATCATCGTCATTGGCCTCATCGGCGTGGGTTTGGGCGTGGTTCTGGGCGATTTCATCACCACCTACATCATCGTACCTCTCATCGAAGCACAAATGATGCAAGAAGGGCTGGCCCCCACTTTGCAGCCCCAAGTCACCCTGCGGGCCATCTGGCCCGCCATCGCTTCCGCCTTCGCCATCCTCATCATCAGCAGCCTCAAACCGGCCCAAGAAGCAGCCGACACCAAAGTCATGCACGCCATCAACCCCGGCGTCGCCGACAATATTCAGCTTGAAGATTTGGCCGAACTGCGCGAACGGAACCCAAACGGCCGTCTTTTCCTGGCCGGTATCGCCCTCATGCTCATCTTCGCCCTCATCGTCGGCTTCCAGGCCATCAGCGCCTTTGGCGGCCCTGCGCTGGAGGCCATGTTCATCTTTCTCGCTTTAGGCTTGATGGTGTTAGGCTTGGGCTTAATGTTCTTTATCACCACCGTGCCCTTCGAGCGGGTGGTACTGCTGATCATGGGCCTCGTCATGCCCCGCCTCACCTACTTTGCCCGGCGCAATGTGGGCCGGGGCAGTCTGCGCAACACCCTCATCTCCCTGCTCGTCCTCTTCAGCGGCGTACTGCCCAGCTTCCTCGCCACCCAACAGGCCATCTTCAACGCCGATGTGGAGACGACCACGCGCATGGAGTTGGGTGCGCCCATGAGCCTCCGGGTCTTCACCTTTGGCGCAACAGAGGAGCAAATTGCCAACAGCCGCCTCAAACCCAGCTTCCACACTGTTGATTTGTCGGCGGTGGCGGGCGTGGAGCAGACGGTTGGCCTCACCTATGGTTATGGCACACGGGTGTCCGACTCCGTTGGCTTGCGCTCAGCGGGGGCGACGGTTGTGGGGGTAGACGGCCGTCTCAACGACGTACTCTACACCGACTTCATCGAATTTGTGGGCGGCACACCCGCCGCGTTAGACGAGATTTTGAACGACCCCGGTGCCGTCGTCATCAGCGAGGGGCTGGCCGATTACCTGTCCATTCCCTTAGGCGGTCTGGTTAAACTCACGGGCGAAGGGTTGGATCATGTGGTAAACGGCCGTGTGGTGGGCATCGCCCGCCGCATCCCAGGCTTTGAAAACATTGGCCGCAGCCGCACCCAGGCCCAACTCGGCAGCGACATCCTCATGTCCCTCGCCGCCTTCCGCGAACTCACCACCGAACTCAACACCCCCCTGCCCCCGCCCGACAATCCCATTCTGGAGCGTGTCTTGGGAACCCACACCACCGCTATCCCCGCCGAAGAAATTCAGACCAACATCCTGGAAGAGTTTGCTACCGGGCGCAATTTCTGGCCGCAGTTTGTGGAGATTAATCTGGAGTTTAACGAGCGCAACCAGGCTTCACAGCGCATCTTTTTATTGATTATGACGGTGATTTCGTTCACAACGGCCGTTTTCGGTGTGTTCGCCGTCATTTACGTCACCATCTTCGCCCGCCGCCTGGAAATCGGCATGATGAAGGCGATGGGGATGCGCCGCCGCGAACTAACAGGGATGCTCATCGTCGAATCCATCACCATGACCCTGGGCGCGGCCCTGGCGGGCATCGCCGCCGGTGCTTCCATGGGCTACATCGCTGGCTACGGCCAGCGCATTTTGCAAGGCATGCCCCTCATCTTTGCTATGGACACCACCGTCATGCCCTTCATCGTCATCATGGTCGTCTTCGCCAGTGTACTTGGCGCGGCCTTCTCCGCCCGCCGCATCGTCAAGAAGCAGGCGGTGGAGATTCTGCGGATGCAATAATGGAGATTGGAGACTGGAGACTGGAGACTAAAATAGTCTCCAGTCTCCAATCTCTAGTCTCCCCAAACCAACTATGAACAAACAAAAACTACTTCTCTTTCCGATTCTTTTACTCCTGGTAATTGGCTGTGTGCAGCGTTCGGGCGATTTTCAACCAGTGGCTGAAACGGCCGATACGGCCGAAACCACCACCACCCCCACCCCACGCCCCACCCGCCCCGTGCAAAACAACACCACCATCGTCGCCGATGGCGTCATCAAAGCCGCCCAACCCGTCCTGGCCTTGAGTTTTGAGACCAGCGGCAAAGTCACCAGCCTGGCTGTGGCCGTT
>JACKBT010000069.1 GCA_020634415.1 Ardenticatenaceae bacterium | reverse complement strand
TTAAAGACCAATGACGTAATTACGCATATACTCCGCCAAAGCCTCTTGCCAGGGGCGCAGGGCAATGCCAATAGCCGCCCCTGCAATGTTATGTAAAGCACCATACGGCGGCGGGGAAGACGGCCGTTTGAACTCCTTGCTCAAAATCGGCACATTAACAACCTCATCCAGCCCCGCCAGCCGCAAAATCTCATTAGCAAACTGCCAGCGCGAACAAGCCCCCTCATTCACAAAATGGTAAATACCATACTGGTGCGACTCAATCAACTGCCCAATCGCCATCGCCAAATCTTGCGCGTAAGTTGGGTTGCCAATTTCGTCAGTGACTACGCGCAGATTGCCAGCAGTTCGCGCACGGTTGAGGATGGCGTGAATAAAGTTGCGCCCACCAGGAGCATACAACCAGGCTGTGCGCACAATGTAGAAACGGCTCAAGATGTTTTGCACATGCACCTCGGCAGCGGCTTTGGAACGGCCGTATCCATTCCCCGGACACAACGGCATCCACTCCTCATACCCCGCCATATTCCGCCCATCAAACACCTCATTCGTACTAACATGCACCATCTCCACCCCAAATTCCTGACAAGCCAACGCCACATTTTGCGTCCCCAGCCCATTGATGCGGTACGCCAAAGCCGGGTCCGCAGCACAGCCATCCACATTCGTATAAGCCGCACAATGAATAAGGACATCGGGTTTGGCAGCGGCAACAACCTTAAACACCGCCTCCCTATTCACCACATCCAATTCCTGCTCCGTGGTCTCCACCAACTCATGCTCCCTCAAAACAGCTTGTAGAGCTTTGCCCAACTGTCCGTCGCCACCACTAATCAAAATTCGCATAAAAACCTCACTCTATCAATCGTAAATCGCAAATCGCAAATCGCAAATCGTAAATCGGATTATACCCCAACCTGTTTACCAATCCCCATCCTGTGCTACAATCCCCCCACATCCACAAGAGGGGTCTAAGCAAATGAGTCAAGCACAACAACTACATCAATTACAACAAATTGACACCGCCATCCGCGAAAAGAAAAGCCGCCTGACCGAAGTCATGCAAGCCCAAAAAGAGACGGATGAACTACTTGCCGCCCGTCAACGCGCCACCGCCGCCGACACCGAACTCAAAAAATGGCAAGCCCAGCGCCGCGAACTCAACCTGGAACTCGAAAGCCTCAACAGCAAAAGCAAACGCTCCGAACAGCGCCTCTACTCCGGCAACGTCAAAAACCCCAAAGAACTCTCCGATCTACAAAACGAAATAGATTCCTTAGGCCGCCGCCGAGAAACGCTAGAAGACGAAATCCTAGAAACAATGATCATGGTCGAAGATACCGAAGCCGAAAAAACGGCCGCTGACAACACCCTCACCACCATCACCGAAAAATGGGAACGCTCAATGGCCCACTACAAACAAGAACAAAACGAACTAGCCCTCGCCCTCCACCAATTAATGGGACAACGCCAAGAACAGCTAAAAATGGTAACGGCCGATTCCCTCCAACAATACGAACAACTCAGCCGCAAAAAAAATGGCCTCGCCGTCGCCACCCTCCGCGCCAACATGTGCCTCGGCTGCCGCACCACCGTCTCCGCCGTCAACGAACGCATGGCCCGGCAGGGCCAAATCACCTACTGCGACAACTGCGGCCGCATCATCGTCCCCGCCTGACCACACCAGCAAGCCAATTACGATTCACCAATGACCGCTTCCACCAGCTCCCACATCCTGTAAATCGAAATCGGCTTTTCCAAATAACCATCAGCCCGAATCTCCCCCACCATCTCCGCCATCATCTCCGGCGAATGGGCACTCATCAACACAATCCGCACCTTCGGCGACAACACCTGAATCTGTTTAATCAACTCCACCCCATTCATATCTGGCATCTGATAATCTGTCATCACCAATGCAAACTTTTCTTGCTGCAAAACCGCCAAAGCCTCACGCGCACTAAAAGCCGTAGCGACAGAATAACCGCCACTAGCCTCTTCCAAACCAGCTTCCAACATGCTAACAATGAGCCGGTCATCATCAACAACCAATATACGCTTTGCTTTCGCCTCTACGGCCATATTCTCCCATTCCTGTCAAGCTTCAGATGTAATCTTTGAGTGCAACGTGGGCAATAACAGCGCAAGTTTAATGTAAATACCCTAAACGGACAATGCCAACCAAGACCAGCCTGCCAGTATCAGTAGATCGAAATCTTTGTTGAGCGATTTGCAAAATCGCTCAGACGATTTACAAAATCGTCCCACAACACACTCGTAATCTGTTTCAACCTACTAAGTATGGCCCTAAAATAAATAAAAAATGAAATCAGGCTCAAAGCAGGCCAAATCCCATGATTATTATTTGAATCAACCAACAAGCTGGATAAAATAGCGGTTGGTGTAGAAAATCTCAACACGCATCAATATCAATTCAGGGAAACAGGTTGTCGCTTCATGAATCAAAAACTGCGCTTAATCTCAATACTTGGTGTCCTCATCGTTGGTCTGGCCGTGCTCATTCAGCCTGCGCTAGCCGGTAACTGTTATTTCTTCTCCGAAGAAGTCGGCTTTGTCTGTGACGCAGAGCCACCCCAGCCCATCTTCGTCGAACCCGAACCCTTCGCCGACAGCTTCCTGGATGATATCCAATATGCCCGTCTGCGCGATCTCATCAACGTCTACTCCGCCCCCAGCCTGGCCGCCCCCATTGTGCGCAATGTAGGTGATGGCTTTCTCTATGTCACCATCCGCACACCCGTCATCGGCGACGATGGCAAAATCTGGTACATGATCAATTTTGATGAGTACGTGCAAGCGCAAGACCTCATCCTGGTTGATCATTCCCAGTTTACGGGTTATCAAGTCAACGCCCAACCGCAACGGCCGTTTGCCTGGATGATCGTAGACTTTTGGGCCAGCGACACACCCGGCGGTGAACCCGTCGGCTACAAACTGCCCCGCTACACCTTCTTCGAGATTCATGATGCCGTCAAAGACGACGAGGGCTGGATTTGGTACGACATGGGCAACGGCCGTTGGATGCGCCAAACCTACGTCAGCGTCGTAGACCCCAAACCCCGTCCCCCCGAAATCGGCCCCAATGAATATTGGGTCGAAGTAGACCTCTACGAACAAAACTTCGCCGCCTACGAAGGCGACCGCATGGTCTACACCAGCCTCATCTCCAGCGGCCTCAACCGCTGGCCCACCCACGAAGGTCTCTTCCAGGTGTGGGACCGCCATCTCGCCAACAAAATGTCCGGTGCCGAAGGCAAAATAGACTACTACTTCATCGAAGACGTCCCCCATACCATGTACTTCGACAACGACATCGCCCTGCACGGCGCATACTGGCACGACCGCTTCGGCTACAAACACAGTCACGGCTGCGTCAACCTGCCCCCCCGTGCCGCCGAATGGATCTTCAAATGGAGCGAAGATGCCCCCAACGACCTGTGGGTCTGGGTACACGAATCCGATCCCGAGGCCATCTTCAACCGGCTAGACCCCACCCACACCTTCGCCGGGCCGTAAACCCAGCCAACCCCTCAATCGCCAAAAGCCCTTCACGATTTGTGAGGGGCTTTTTATTTACCTTCTAGCAGTTTGTCGGAGAACCCCAATTTGTAGCCGCGAAATCCCTTTCGCGCTCTGGGAACGCGGTAAGGATACCGCGCCTACGGCCACTTTTCCGACAGCCTGCTAGCAATTTGTTGGAGAACTCCAATTTGTAGCCGCGAAATCCCTTTCGCGCTCTGGGAACGCGGTAAGGATACCGCGCCTACGGCCACTTTTCCGACAGCCTGCTAGGTGAGGACTGGCCCCGGTAACGGCCGTTTCATTGGCAATTTTACGAATTTAGCAGATGATAGTAGACAGATGCCCTTAATCCGTAATTGAGTACTCAAGTAATTACCTAATTACCCAATTACCTAATTACCCAACTACCCAATTACCCCATCCTCTGGAGGTCAACATGTCCAAACTCAACCCCCCTTTCCGCGCCGATCACGTCGGCAGTTTATTGCGCCCCAAGCCGCTGCTGGCAATGCGTGAGCGTTACTTCAACAGCGATGTTAGCTACGAAGAGTTACGCGCCGTCGAAGACGAACACATCGCCACCGCCGTGAAAAAACAAGAAGCCACCGGCCTGCAAAGCATTACCGACGGCGAATTTCGCCGCACCTTTTTCCACCTGGACTTTTTGGAGCAGGTGGGTGGTGTCACCGTCAGCGGGGCCATCGCCGCCGACGAAAACGCCCCCAGCAAAGGCTTCACACCACCGCGCCTGGAGGTAACAGGGAAGCTGCGCCACGTCAAAAACATCCAGGTTGCTGATTTTGAATTTCTCAAATCCCAGGTGACGGCCACGCCCAAAGTGTGCATCCCCTCGCCCACAATGGTGCATTTTCGTGGCGGACGCAAAGGCATTGACATCCACGCTTACCCCGACATGGACGAATTTTTTGAGGATTTAGCCCAGGTATACCGCGACGAAATTCAGGCTTTGTATGCTGCTGGCTGCCGCTATATTCAACTCGACGACACCAATCTGGCCTACCTGTGCGATCCACAAATGCGGCAGGGGGCCATTGATCGCGGCGACGATCCCAACGAACTGCCCCGCACCTATGCCGCGCTGATCAATTCGGTGATAGACGGCCGTCCCGACGACCTCACCGTCGGCATTCACCTGTGCCGGGGCAACTTCCGCAGCACCTGGTTTGCCCAGGGCGGCTACGAGCCAGTGGCCGAAGTGCTGTTCAACGATTTGAACGTAGATGCCTACTTCCTTGAGTATGACGATGAGCGTTCTGGCGACTTCGCGCCGCTGCGCTTTGTGCCAGAGAACAAAACGGTTGTCTTGGGCGTTGTCACCTCCAAGTCGGGCGTATTGGAGGAGAAGGATTTCATAATCGGCCGTATCAAAGAGGCCGCCCAATACATGCCCCTGGCACAAATGTGCCTCAGCCCCCAATGCGGCTTTTCCAGCACCGTCCACGGCAACGAACTGACGGAAGATCAGCAGTATGCCAAAATAGAGTTCATTATTGATATTGCCCGTGAGGTGTGGGGCGACTAGAGACTAGGGACTGGAGACTGTTGCAGTTTAAGAAATAAATCGGGTAATGGGTGTGGGACGATTTTGTAAATCGCTCTACATTTATTACCCGATCCATTAGTTAAAGACCAATAGTCTCCAGTCTCCCATGCACCATGTACATCACCCACACCCTCACCCACGCCGTCCTCGTCAACCGCAAGGGCACAGCCACCATAGATGGCGAACGTCAGCGCACCTGGGCGCAGTTTGCCGAGCGGGTGGCGAAGCTGGCCGGAGGGCTGCGCTCGCTGGGCTTGCAACCTGATGATCGGGTGGCGGTTTTGGCTTTGAACAGTGACCGCTACCTGGAGCTTTTTTTTGCGGTGCAGTGGGCAGGCGGCATTATTCTGCCCCTCAACACGCGGCTGGCTGTGCCGGAACTGGTCTACATGCTCCAGGATGCCGAAGCCGCGATTTTGGTGGTGGATGATAATTTTGTGGAGATTGCGCCGGAGTTAAGGGAGCAAACGGCCGTTCACCATCTCATCCTCGCCAGCGACAGCCAACCAGCGGCGGGGCTGTTGGGGTATGAGGATTTGCTGGCAACGGCCGTTCCCCTGCCCGACACCGAACGCGGCAACGACGACATCGCCGCCATCCTCTACACCGGCGGCACCACCGGCCTGCCCAAAGGTGTCATGCTCACCCATCGCAACCTCATCAGCAACGCCCTGGCCGCCATCGCCAACATGCCCGATCCCCAGCCCTGGGTCTACCTACACTCCGCGCCCATGTTCCACATCGCCGACTGCCAATGGAACGTGGGCATCACCATGCTGGCGGCAACCCACGTCTTCATGCCCCGCTTCGTGCCAGAGCAGTTGCTCACTACCATCGAGCAGTATCACGTCACCCACTGCGCCCTCGTGCCCACAATGATCAACATGATTTATAACGTGGCCCATCGCGTGCAGGCCGATACCCGCAGCCTGCGCCGACTCAACTACGGCGGCTCGCCCATGCCCCCGGCCATCATCACCAAAGCGCGGGATATTTTCCCCAACTGCAAGTTTATTCAGGGCTACGGCCAGACGGAAACATCACCCAATATCTCTATGTTGGGCGATGAGTATCACGTGATGACCGGGCCAAAGGCGGGCAAAATCGAATCGGCGGGACGGCCGATTCTGACAATGGCGGTCAAGATTGTGGATGCGATGGACAAGGAACTGCCGCTGGGTGAAATTGGCGAGATTGTGGTGAAGGGGCCAAATGTGATGGCGGGTTACTGGCACAAGGTGGCGGAAACGGCCGTTGCCCTGCGCGGCGGTTGGATGCACACCGGTGACGCGGGCTACCTGGACGAAGATGGCTTTTTGTTCATCGTGGATCGAGTCAAGGACATGATCATCACCGGCGGCGAGAATGTCTATTCGGCCGAGGTGGAAAATGTGATTTACCAATATCCCGGCGTGGCCTTGTGCGCCGTTATCGGCATTCCTGATGAGCAGTGGGGCGAAGCGGTTCATGCGGTGGTTGTGCCCAAGGAGGGGGTGGAGATAACGGCCGTTGCCCTCCTGCAACACTGCCGCACCCACATCGCTGGTTACAAATGCCCCCGCAGCGTAGACATCCGCACCGACCCTCTGCCCATGAGCGGCGCCGGCAAAATCCTCAAACGCGAACTCCGCAAACCGTTCTGGGAAGGGCATACGCGGCAGGTTAGCTAAACACACACAAAACAATTGTCATTCCGAACGAAGTGAGGAATCTCTAAAACTCCCCATCTCAAAGGATTCCTCACCGAAGATGGCCCGGAATGCCAATTACAAAGAAGGTTAGAATTAATGGCAAAAGTCCCAACATTTGATCAAATGATGAATCCCCTGATCCAGGTGTTAAAAAGTTTGCACTAACTTTGCAGATTTCACTCAGAGGCTTGCTCCGGTAAGTTCGAGATATAAATCGGCAGGCTGATAGCCAAGTCTGAATTTCTGATGAAGCCAATCAATAAAATGACACCAATGAATCGCCTGCACTTGACGCCAAGCATCACCAATAGTGGTGTGTCGGCCAGTCTGCTGCTGCTGTCGATACCGCTCTTGGTCAAGAAAGTAGTAAGCAGCCATAACCAAAGTCCAGAAGCGACAAATGGCATTGGCGGTCATCAGCTGGTATTGGTCCAAGCCCAGAATCTCTTTGGTATCAGCAAAAAGTACCTCAATATCCCATCGAGTAGCAATATGCTGCAACAACAGGTCACGATTGGCTGTCAAATCAGACGAGGCCCAGAAACGAATCTTTATCTTTTGTCTTCCTCTTCAATCTGACCTCGAATGATGACCAGTTGAGCCTTCAGGCTGCAACCGGTGCGGTTTGTTATCACGAATATAACCCATCGCTCTTGTTTACTGGCCAGCGGATATAGTGCCAATCGGCCTCAGACAAACTGTGAGCATATTCATCCACTCGTTGCCAATACCAACCCTTCTCCGCCTGGGGTCTTTATATGGAGGTAACGATTGCATTTGAGACCGCTGGTGATAAGAAACCCCGTTGCCGAGCGCCGTGCGCCAAATCCGTTTGCACGTACCAGGTATCCAACAAGACATGGGTTACTGTATCGGGTACTGGCTCAAAGGTGGCGATGTTTTACCATGAGGTCAATCTTGCTGGCAAAGGAATGCCTTCATCTGCATTGCAGACAGCTTTTGCCGATACTGCAGGCAGCAAAGGACAACGCTGTCCCAACAAGAGGTACAATCCCTGTACCAAACTATGTCCTGTAACCCGTTTGCCCCTCTGTGCTAGAGTGATGTCGTCCCAAGCCTTCCATCTTTGCCTCGTTCTTTGCTTATGGTCGAGCTCATCCCCCATCAAGTAACCTGTCACGACGGTTTTCTTAGGTCTGCCCTTCCTACCACGACGCTTTCGCTTCAATCGGACTTGTTCTGCTTTGACTTGTCTTCCTCATCTCTTGCTGAATTGGGTGCGCAGCCCCGACTAACATCTTCAGCCGGCCCATGGTGCTTGGCTCTTAAACGGCTCACTCCCGACAAACTAATCAGAGCTGTCACCTGGCAACAAGCCCGTCATTGTCCCACTTCCTGGAACATCAGCCCCAGCAGTATGATCACGAAATGCTTGAACTGGGGCTATTCATTCTTTCTGAGGTGGCTCAAATAGTAACAGCCGTTCTGAACTGTATGTGCGGCGCCGGCAAAATCCTCAAACGCGAACTCCGCAAACCGTTCTGGGAAGGGCATACAAGGCAGATTAGCTAGATTTATAGACTTTGCTCAATTGGTCAAGTGTTAAATGGAGTTTTCACTATTTTATTCATGGCAAAATGATCGCCCTGTGGATCGATGCCGATATTTTATTCGAGATGCCGCGAGAGAAACTGTTCGTCAAATTTCCGCTAGTGCAGAGATGGATCCTTCACCCAGATTAGACCATGATACCAAAAATATTCCCGGAACACCTGAGATAGCAGCAACTATATTCAGAAAAATCAAAAACTGTCATTTCTTCCTCGCCGATTTAACTTTTGTAGGAACTACTAATAATGAGGAAAATCCAAAACCAATACCCAACCCAAACGTTTTGATTGAGCTTGGTTTTGCTGCCTCATCAATCGGATGGGGAAGAATAATCTGTGTAATGAACACAGATTATGGTGCGCCAGAACAACAAATCTTCAACATCCGCCACCATCGCTTTCCAATTAGATACTCTTTAGAAGGCAAGGATCGGGGACAGGTGCGTGATAAACTTGCCGAACAATTAAAACACGCCATAGAGTCTCTGATTTGGTACGAACATGAAAATTCTAAAGAGACGATTGCAAAACTCGATATCCACTGTTTGATATTCTTGCAACAGTACGCAGAAACAAATCACATTAACCCACCACCCACAAATAAAATAATTATAGGCGCACCCGTGGGCCAACTAGACACAGCAGGCTTTAGTCGAGCAGTTTCAAGACTTCTTGAACTTGGTTTAGTCAAAACAGTAGTTGCGTTAAATGGTATGTTCTACGAATGGACTTATTTGGGCTTGCTAATTTTGCGGCACCTTGGGCTGAGAAAAATTGAAGGTTAACATGGTTAGCACACCGTAAAAACCGCATCTCCTTAAAAATGACTGTAATAGAAACTTCTGATAACTTGATCACAAATACAGTGCCGTTTCGGTTTTATGATAACCGCGAGAAGTACCTGCTCTTGGTGACGACATGCAGTGAGAAAACGGCCGTAATCAACAATCAACCATCCGATAACAAATAAGGAAAACAACATGCGAGCAATAGACATCCACGTACACGTACCCGAACCACCGGGGGCACACGGCACAGCCGAACGAGAGAAAATGGCCGGTTACTTTGGCGCAGGCCAGATGGCGCAAACGCCGCAGGAAATGTACGAGAAATACAAAGCCCTAGACATCTTCGGCGTTATCTTCTCCATTGATGCCGAAAGTGCCACCGGCCAGCCCTACGTAGGCAATGATTATGTAGCCGAGATCGCCCACCAATATGCCGATCAGTTTATGGGGTTTGCTTCAGTGGATCCGTGGAAGGGGAAAACGGCCGTTCTCGAACTCGAACGCTCCGTCAAAGAACTCGGCCTGCGCGGCCTCAAACTCCACCCCAACACCCAGGCCTTCTTCCCCAACGACCCCCACTTCTACCCCCTCTGGACCAAATGCGCCGACCTCGGCATCCCCGTCCTCTTCCACTCCGGGCAAACCGGCGTAGGTGCCCGCGAACCAGGCGGCGGCGGCTACAAACTCAAATACTCCCAACCCATCCCCTACATAGACGACATCGCCGCCGACTTCCCCTCCCTCACCATCATCATGGCCCACCCCGCCGTGCCCTGGCAAGAAGAACAGCTATCCGTTGCCCTGCACAAAGGCAACGTCTACATTGACCTCTCCGGCTGGTCGCCCAAATATTTTCGGCCGATTTTGGTGCAATACGCCCGCTCAATCCTCAAAGACAAAATGCTGTTTGGCTCCGACTACCCCGTCCTCCAGCCCGAACGCTGGCTCAAAGACTTTGAGACATTGGGCTTCAACGACGACGTGCAGCAAATGATTTTGCTCGATAACGCCCGCAAGATTTTGAAGCTGTGATAAGCTAGCAGTTGGTTGCAGACCCCCGCTTTGTAGCCGCGAAATCCCTTTCGCGCTCCTGACAACTAAAGAGACTAGGGACTGGAGACTGGGTAGTCTCCAGTCTCCAGTCTCCAGTCTCCACTCCCCAGCCAAAACGTTATTCATTCTTCAGCATCCGAGCCGTCTTCGTCGGGGCCATCTTCGCGGCCTTGCGCCCGCCACGCGGCCACAGAGAAGTCACCGCTGGTATCACCCCCCGCGGCATCCACAAAAACAGCACCATAATCAAAGCCCCATACGCCACCAACCTTAACTGGCCGAACTCAATCAAAATCTCATCCACAATCGTAAACGTAATCGCCCCCACAATCGGCCCATACAGCGTGCCAATCCCGCCAAAAGCCAGCATCACCAGCACCACCACATCCACCTGCCCAAAACCAAAGGTGGTGGGACTAATCCGCCCCTCTGTAAACGCATACGTCGAACCAGCCAGACCCAGCATGGCCGCCCCCACCAGGGCCGCATAAACCCGGTAACGCGCCACATCCACACCCGCCAGCGCCGCCGCCACCTCATCATCACGCAAAGCCCGAAACGCCCAACCAACATAAGAACGCCGCAGCAGCCCATGCACCAGCAGAAAAACCAGCACCAATGCCAGCATCACGTAGTAAGGCGGGATCTGCTCCCGCAAAAAGGTATCAGCACCAGCAGCTATCGAGCGGCCCGTATCCCCACCCGTCAGGTCACTCAGGCCCAATAGCAGCGCATCAAACGACATCGAAAAAATAAGCGTCACAATCCCCGTAAAGATAACCCCCAGTGAGCGTCGCACCGCCACAAAACTAAGCACACCTCCAACCACAGTAGCGGCCAGTGTGGCGAGAAGGATACTCACCCCAATAGACAGCCCCACATTATCAGCGAGAATAGCTGCCCCAAAGCCACCAATGCCCGCCAGTGCCCCCACACACAAAAACAACTGCCCCGTGCTGCCAAAAATCACATTAAAGCCGATGGCATAACAGACAAAAGCCAGCCCCAGCACCGCCACCCCCATAAACACCCGCGAATCACCCAGCCAGAGAGGAACCAAAGCCAGAATCAGGCCCACCACAACGATAGGTACAAGCAGCGCGGCCAGGGAGCGAGAAGAATGGGCCTCCGTTCCACCAATCAGGGAAGTCCCGCTATTGCGCAGTTGCCCGCTCATTCCTTAACCCCCAACAAACCAGCCGGACGAATAAGAATCGTTACCCCAGCAGCCACCAGCAAAATGATCAACGAAATATAAGAGCCGATAAGATCGGCCGCAATCACATTGACAACACCCAAAATAATGCCCGCTAAAAAGGCTCCCGCCACACTGCCCAATCCGCCCACCACCGTCACAATCAGGGCAAAAACCGTAATCGAAAGCCCCGATGAGGTGTCTACCGGCGTGACCATAGAACGGGTGACGGCCACCAACGCCGCTAAAACACCGCTCAAAATCAGGATCAGGCGCAGCATCCGGCCGGGGTCAATACCAATCAACCTGGCCCCCTCCTCATCCTCAATCACCGAACGCACTGCCCGCCCCAGGGAGGTATAACGAAAGAAGGCAAAGAGACTGGCAAAGATAACCAGGGTGATCGCTGAGGCCACCAGGCTGCCCCGCCGCATGGGGACACCCAATATTTCCACAGCTCCGCCAGCAACCCGCAACGTCAAGGCTTTCAGCGGGTAACGCCAGGTGAAAAAGCCATCTACCACAAAAGACACACCCAGGGTGAGCAGTAAACTGAGCAGCACCCGCCCTTCGCCATGCAAACGGTAGACAGGGCGGAGAATCGTCTGATCCAGGATGATGCCCAGCAAACCACCCGCTAAGAGGCCGATGAGGATGGCGGGCAACGTGGGAATGCCGGCATCCATAGCGAAGGCTATCATCATGGCCGATGTGACCGCCATTTGCCCGTAGGCCATATTCAGCACGCCACCCAGCCCGTAGACCAGCGTTAGCCCGGCCGCAAGCAGGCCAAACTGCAGCCCAAGCACAATGCCATCAAGAATATTGGCAATCATGTCACCCCCAAGTAAGCACTGCGAATGTCAGGATTGGCCGCCAGATCGGCCGTTGTTCCCTGGAGCCGGATAAAACCGTTTTCGAGGACATAGCCCCGATCACTAAAGGCCAGCGCCAGCGGCACTTGCTGTTCGGAGACGAGTACGGTCAGCCCTTGCTGGCGCAAGGCGCTGAGGGCCTCGTAAGCGGCCTGGGCCAACAAGGGGGCCAGCCCGGTGCTTGGCTCATCCAACACCAACAGCCGGGGGCGGGACATCAATGCCCGGCCCACCGCCAGCATCTGCTGCTCACCACCGCTCATTGTCCCGGCGTGCTGCCGCAGCCGCTCCGCCAAACGGGGGAATAATTCTAAAACGCTAGACATAGTTTCGGGGTGAGGTCGGCCGGGGTAGGCACCGAGGAGCAGGTTTTCGTGTACCGTCATGCGGGGGAACAGGTGGCGTTGGGCAGAGACAAACCTTAGGCCCAGCCGGGCCACGCGCTCGGCGGGCAGCCCCGTAATGTCTTTACCCTCAAAGAGAACCTGGCCCAAAGAGGGGGGGAGCAGTCCGCACATGGCCCGAAACAGGGTGGTCTTGCCGGCCCCATTCGAGCCGATGATCATGACGGCTTCACCGGGGTTCACCTGAAAGGTCACATCGTGAATCACGTCGTTGCCCTGGTATCCGGCGGAGAACTCCCTGACCTCAAGCATCGTTCAGTTCCTTGCCCAAATAGGCTTCGACAACGGCCGTATGACGCATCACATCTTGGGGCAGCCCCTCAGTCAGCACATTGCCAAAGTTCAAGACAACCGTGCGCTCAGCCAGACTCATCACCGCCTTCATCACATGCTCCACCCAGATAATAGTCACATGCAGCTGATCCCGAATCGTGCGGATGACATTCATAGAAGCCTCTAATTCGGCATCGTTCAGACCAGCCATCACCTCATCCAAAGCCAAAAGGCGGGGCTGGCCCGCGATGGCGCGAGCCAACTCCAGAAACCGCTGCTGCTGCAAGTTAAGATTACTAACAGAATCATGGCGGCGATCAGCCAGGCCCACAAAGGCCAGCGCCTCACTGGCAAGTTCAATGGCCTGCTCCTCCTGGCGGTGTGCGCCCGCCCTGCCAAAGAGTGACCCCAACACCACATTCTCCAGCACCGTCATGGTGGGGAAGTGGCGCGGCGTTTGCTGCACCATAGCGATGCCCAATTGGCGCACACGATGCGGCGGATAATGGGTAATGTCTTCGCCAGCAAACCTGACTGTGCCCGCCGTAGGGGCTTCCAAGCCCACAATCAGTTTGAGCAAGGTGCTTTTACCCGCGCCATTGGGGCCGACGATGGCTAGAATTTCGCCATCGTCGGCCTTCATGGTCACTTTATTGACAGCCGCCAGACCGCCAAAATGCTTTTCGACTTTATCTAACTCCAGTAAAGCCACTTGACGTTATTGCCCTGGCTCGTAGGGCACAAGGGGATTCGATTGGGACAGCAGTTCAAACCACCAATCGCCAGCTTCATTCAACCCTTCGGGGGCGGGGCCAGCACTGATCATGGTGAAGATCGGCTGCGCCTCGGCCAGTTCACCCCATTCAGTCCAGCTTAAGGGGTGAGCGTAACCCGGCATATTGAACTCATTGGCGTGCAGATACTCGGCAATGGCTGCGGGATCATCACCCACTTCGCCGACGGCCTGCGCCACCATTTGCACGATGGCGTAACCAGCCACAGCATCATCGGACATGAACTCATTGTCGGAGAAGGCCAGGTAACGCTTAGCCAGATCGGCATAGCTGTCACTAAAGTAATCGGCGCAGGAGAAGTCGCTAACACGGCCGACGGCCAGGTCTTGCAGACCGCCCACCACCAGATCGGGGGGTGTCCAGGCACCGGTGACAGGCACATCGTGCAGATCGGCGGATAAAGTAACGATGGCTCCGTTGCCGGGAGGATGGCCAGTGGCCGCGATCATTTCGGAATCGAAGTCGGCCATCGCCCGCACAAATGGGGTGAAGTCGGTGGTTGGGGGAACGGGGGCAACTTCGATGGTGTATTCAATGCCCGAACCCTCGAATGTGTTTTCCATGGCGGCTTTGAAGGACTGGCCCCAGGGGTAATCGGCGACAATGGCTCCTACGCGGGTGAAGCCTTGTTCTTGGGCGTATTGCAGCACGGGGGCGGCAACCATGGGCGCGGCGGGCAGGCAGGTGCGGAAGGTGAAGCGGCTGTCGCGGGTGAGGGCGGCTTCGGTGCCGGATTTGACGAGGAAGACAGGCATTTGCAGTTGCTCGGCGGTGGCGGCAACAGGTGCGCCCACACCGCTGGAGAGGATACCGCCTACAGCCACAACCCCATCTTCAACGAGACGCTCAAAGCGGTCAACGCCGATGTCGCCGTCGTTTTCGGAGTCTTGGATGATGATTTCGATCATACGGCCGTTTACCCCTCCCGCATCATTAAGTTCCTGGGCCGCAAGAGCCATGCCATCACGCACATTGACACCCCAGGGAGTGAAAGTGCTGGTCAGATCGCTGAGTTGTCCAATCTTGATGGGTTCTGACGAGGCTGTGTCGGCTGGCTCTTCCGCATCGCCCGGCTCCTCAGCGGGAGCTTCGGTGGCTGCGGGAGCCTCTTCTTCGGACGATTCGGGGGTCGAGTCGCCTGAGCAGGCTGCTAGCGTAAGCGCAAAAACGACAAGCAATGGCAGAATTACGGATCGCCAACGGGTCATCTTTCCTTCTCCTTTCTACATTTTGCCGAGAGTTTAAGTGAATCCACTCTGAGCTGTGAAGCAAAGGCTTTTCCATAGTCTCTATGGAAAATGTAGACTTTCACTACTCCGAATACGGAATGCTTTTGCAGCATTTTGGCTCCCATGTACGCGCAGGCAACAGTGTAACACGCTTTGGCAAATCTGCCCCATCCATTTTGAATGTGTTATATTGTGAGGACATTGGCATCCCCTTTCTCCTTAGGAATGAGGGTTAAATAACCGGTAAAACTGAGATTGGAGATGGGAGATTGGGCTAATCTCCAATCTTCTGAATTACAGAAGAAGTTGTTGGTCTTTAACTAATTGATCGGGTAATAAATGTAGAGCGATTTTGTAAATCGCTCTGACGATTTACAAAATCGTCCCACACCCATTACCCGATTTATTTCTTAAACTGCAAGAACTTCTTCTGAGAAGTTGAACTTCTAAATGGGCAGATTAAAGGCGTGGGCTATTTCCAAACCTAACCTTGAAAAGGTATATCGAGTCGGCACGATCTTGATGATGGTTGCGCTTGTTATAGGTATAG